>CANRSX010000012.1 GCA_947642555.1 uncultured Roseburia sp.
CGCTGGCAGGTTCCGATACACTCCGGTGCGATTCCGACGCGCTGGCAGGTTCCGATACACTCCGGTGCGATTCCGACGCGCTGGCAGGTTCCGACGCGCTCCGGTGCGGTTCTATTCTTTCGACAAGCGTCAGTGCGCGCCGGTACAGCGTTACCGCCTGTATCAGATCCCCCGTCATCTTCGCATGATCCCCGCGGTCCGCCAGATGCTGAGCCTGTTCGTATGCCAGTACCTCTTTTGGCAGCTCCTCAATCAGCCGTGCCGCCCGGTCCAGATACCGCTTCTCTCCTGCAAAATCCCGCTCCGTCCGGCAGGACAGCGCATACTGTTTACAGCAGGCCAGCTTTGCCGCCGCGCTGCAGGCCGGATGCTCCAGCAGCGCATCCCAGATCTCGTGCTGCGTCTCGTACTCCGGGCGGTAAGATGCGACAAAAAACTTCCGGCTCCAGAAGGCCGCCAGGGCGTCCGGCGCTTCACACGTCTTCACCATCCGGACAAAATACGGCCTGTACGTCTGACCGCTGTGCAGCAGAAGCGGAATAACCCGGTACAGCTCATCCGCGGTGCAGCATGCCGCACCGTCGGAGCCCTCCTGCCCGCGGAAATCTTCCTTCCCATAGAAACCTTCCTGCCCGCCTGGCCTCCCGGCCTCCTCCGGGATCTGCGCCCCCTCCGGACATCTCCCGGCCTCCTCCAGGATCTGCGCCCCCTCCGGGCATCTCCCGGCCAGCAGATAATAGTACCCCTCCCGTTTAAGAAACTCCCGGTCTTTTTGGGCATATGTAATCAGAAGATCCTCCGCGGCCCGCAGTGCAGCGGCTGCATCCGCCGGTGTATCCCGCGGCGGCTCTTCTTCCTCCCGATGCACAAATGCCGTGCGGCCCAGAAGCACAGCCTCCTGGAACAGCCGGTGCGAAAAGCTCCATTTTCCGTCCTGCCGCTGGGCAAAGGTATCGTACAGATAGGAGACGATCTGCTGGAACCGCACCGGAGAAAACGGAATTTCCGTCTCCTTTAAAATGCCTTCCAGCTCCTGCTCGCTTAAGCCCTCGCGCGAAGCCGCAATCAAAGATACGATATTTGTAAATTCATCAGAGCCAAAATGACCGGCTGTCTCCGCAAGCAGATACCGTGCCATCCCCTCCGCATCCTCCGGCATCTCCTTTAACAGTCCCATCATGTACCGGTGCAGCCCCTCCATGCCGGGAGCAAGAGCCTCCGCCGCGGCGAATTCCGCCCCGTCCATCATGAAAAACCGCTGTAAGACCATCGAGAGATACAGCGGATTGCCGCTCCCTTTTTTCTCCGCCACGGCACGGCTGACCACATCGTCTAATTTTTTCCCGCGGCGTCCCGCGGTGGCCGCGATCATCTGCCGGATCTGACCTTTCCCAAGCCCGCGGATCTCTGCCGTATCAAACAGCACCCCTGTTCCTGTCACCGCCTCCGTGAAGGGAAAAGAGGGCAGTGCGGAGATCACAAAAAACAGATGAGGGCAGAGCTTAAGCACATCCAGATATACGTCCTCCCCCTCGGGAAACAGCTGATCCGCCCCGTCGAGAAAGCAGAAAATCCGCTGCTCCGCCGTGATCCTTTCATCCAGGGTATTAAGCCTTTCCTCCGGGCTTTCCCCATGATTTTCGTGCGGCTCGCCGAGAATCTCCTCCAGCCGCCAGATCAGCACCCGTTTCAGCACCGCCGGATCCTGACAGTTCGGACTGCCGGCAAAGTAGAGGATCGTATGCCACGCGCAGCCCTCTCCGCCGCCACGGTTCTCCGCAGCGTCCCGGCCTCCTTCGCCGCCACGGTTCTCCGCAGCGTCCCGGCCCCCTTCCAGCATCCCGGCGCAGGCCGCCATCAGCGCGCTCTTCCCGGTGCCGGCCTCCCCCTGCACAAAGACGCGCTTTCGGTCTTCAAATATCCCGGCACTGCGCTCCTCCCGACGCCCGCCCTTCTCCGGCTCCGCCATACCGAAGGAGACACATCTCTCCAAAATCGCAAGCTCCTCCGCCGGGCGGGGAATATAAGACGACAGATATCGTTCTTTTGTCTGCGCCATCTGACGGAGCAGCTGTTCCTCCTCACCTGCCGCCTTCTGCCCCGCGAATTCCTTCCGGATCATGGCCTCTAAGATCCGGTACACTTCTTCCCCGAATGTGTCAAGCCCGCACACCCGGTGCGCATCCGGATCCCAGTCCGCCGTATAGCGCAGAATCTCCCCTTTTCCCCTGTCCAGGATCGTGTTCTTTAGTGCCGCCAGCTTTTCCCTGTGGTGCGCACTCTCGGCGTCATAGATCCCGCGGTATTTGGGGTCGATCCTCTCATGGAATGACGGGTCGCGGAAGCAGAAGACGCAGCGTTCCAAAAGATCCTCACGTGCCAGGGCGCCGTAGCTGATCTCTAAGTTCGTGATGCTCATTTCCGGCTCGTAATAGCCGCTGATGCGGTCATCCCCCACCGACGTCACGATCTCTGCCCCCGGGATCCAGCCGTAGCGCTCCCCTAAGAGCACGACAAAGAATGGTTTGCACCGGTCGATCGCATCGATACAGACCTTTAGGACCGCATGGCCGCTCTCCTCCTCCGTCATGTTCGCCGTGTCCACGCCCCAGCGCAGATCCAGCTCCTGGATATCCTCGCCGTACTCCGCCATCACCCGCCTTAAGCGCGGAAAAATTCTCTCGTGGAGCAGGTCGCGCTCGGCCTGCATGTCCTTAAATGTACTGGATATAAATACTGATTTCATCTGCCGGTTCCATCCTCACTCTTTTTTCCATGTTTCAATCACACAGTGGTGCTCACGCGTTTTCTTATCATATGCAATACCCACAAGCAGCATATTTCCTTTGTAATCTTCCAGCGCACTGCAGTATTTTTTTTCTTTTATCTGACGAATGGCTCCATCCACGTCCTGATTCCATTTCAATTCAATCAGCAGCGCAGGGCGGTGAGCATATTGCTTTTTCGGAAGAAACACCAGATCGGCAAATCCTTTTCCACCCGGCAGCTCGCGAAAGACCGTGTAAAAATTTCTCGCCGCATAAAATGCCAGCGATACCGTATAGCTTAATGCGTTTTCATCATTATATTGCAAATGCGAAGTCTCATAATGCGCACGTTCAACCGCTTCCGCCACTTTCACGGCATCCTGATTCCAGACAGCCTCCAGCGCCTCGCGGGAAGATCGGATTGCCGTCATATATTACGGTGAAAAGTTATCGTTCAGCCCGCGCCATTCGCAAGGACGCCTACGGCGCTTTCCCGTCGCTTTGCGACTAACCTTGCTCATATATGGGCGCTCCGCTCATGCTTCACAAAATATGCTCATTCATGCGAGCATGATTCGCCTATTTTGCGAAGCATGGCTGAACTTTTCCGCTTAAAATCTCATGGTTCGGGATAAATACCTCTCCCGCCTCACTGTCGTACCCCAGATACCCCAGGTGCACCAGCAGCGTCAGGACATCGTCCTTTGAATGAAACGTCACCATGTCGTTCGAGAACCCGCGAACATCAACAGCAATACATTTGTCGTCATTCATCATACCTATGATATCATCCCGCAGGCCATCAAAATTCATATCGATATAGGTCTTAAGAGCCTCAAATGTTTCCGTCTGATTCCAGTAAAACTGAAATTTTCCAAACTGCATCGCAGACACAACGGACTGCGGATTATAAATGGATCCGGCGCCTTCCAGCCAGTATCCGTCATACCACTTTTTTGTCTCCTCAAAATCCATATGCCAGTTCTCACATAACAGCCGCACTTCGTCTTCCGTAAATCCCACATATTCTGCCAGCGGACCGGCAAATGTCATAGAAAATTCACTGAACATATTCAGCGCACTGTGTGTGCCGTACTTTTTGATTGGCAGAATGCCGGTCATATATGCCAGCGCAATATAAATTTTATCCTTCAGCAGCCCCCGCAGAAAATCCAGGTATTTTTTTTGCGCTTCCGCGTCCATCCTGTCTTCTCTGAATATACAGTCCCATTCATCGACAATCAAAACAAACGGCACCTGCGTCTGCTGATAAACATCCTGCATGGTCCTCATGAGATTTTTTTCATCAAAATAGCGAAATTCAGAATATTTATCAAGCAATTCCCACAAAACGGATCGCTGTAACAAATCCAGCATCTCTTCTATACTGCCGCTCTGGCTTAAAAATTCCTGCATATTCAGAAAAATCACATCATAGCGATTTAAATGCTCCAGATAACTTTCCCAGGAAGCAATCTCAAACTGCTGGAACAATGCTTTGGAGTCACACTCCCGGTCATAATATGCCGCAAGCATATGCGCCGTCACAGATTTTCCAAAACGGCGGGGACGGCTCATGCAGATAAATTCCTGGGCGGTATCCATCACGCTGTTACAGTATCGGATCAGACCTGTTTTATCGATATAGATCTGAGAATTTATGGTTCTCTGGAATGCTTTATTCCCGGGATTCAGATAAACGCCCATGTAATCACCTGCTTTCTATATGTCATCAAAAAAGTTACGGTCTGCCGCAGATCTCCTCAATCCGTGCGAGCTCCTCCGCCGTAAACCCTGCGCCTGCTGCGATCGCGGCATTCTCCGTGATCTGCTCCGGCTTCGAGGCGCCGATTAACACGGAACAGACCTCGTCGTCCTTTAACACCCAGGAGAGGGCCATCTGCGAGAGCGTCTGTCCGCGCTCCCCCGCAAGCTCGTTTAAGCGGCGGATCTGATCCAGCCGCCCGGCTGTCAGGTCGCTCTCATGTAAAAATCTGCCGTCCCGGGCGATCCTGCTGTCCGCCGGGATCCCGTGCAGATATTTATCCGTCAGCATCCCCTGGGCCAGTGGGCTGAACGCGATGATGCCGACCCCCGCCTCCTTACAGTACGCCTTCACCCCGTCCTCCTCGATCGTGCGGTCAAAGATGGAATACCGTCTCTGATTGACGATAAACGGGCAGTGCAGCTCCTTTAGCAGGGCTACCGCTTTTTCTGTGTATTCTTTATCATAGTTTGACACGCCCGCGTACAGCGCCTTCCCGCTCCTCACAATATCCGCCAGCGCTGTCATCGTCTCTTCCAGGGGCGTCTCTTTATCCATCCTGTGATGGTAAAAAAGATCCACATAGTCCAGTTTCATGCGGCGCAGGCTCTGGTCGATGCTCGCCATTAAATATTTCCGGCTGCCGTGATCCCCGTAAGGGCCGTCCCACATGTCGTATCCCGCTTTTGTCGTGATCACAAGCTCGTCCCGGTAGGGCCTGAAATCCTCCGTAAAAATGCGCCCGAAATTCGATTCCGCGCTCCCGTACACCGGCCCGTAATTATTTGCCAGGTCAAACTGCGTGATCCCGCAGTCAAACGCGGTCCGGCACATGGCCTTCATATTGTCGTAATTGTCCTTTGAGCCGAAATTATGCCAGAGCCCTAAGGATACCGCCGGGAATTTCAGCCCGCTTCTCCCTACACGGTTGTAGGTCATCTGCTCATATCTGCTGTTGTCCGCTTTGTAAACATTTGCAATGTCCGCCATTTTCTTTTCCTCCTGTCTTCATTCGCACACCCGGCCGAAATAAACCGTGTCCACACCGTTTCCGCGGTCATTTTTTAAGACCGCAAGCCTTTGCCAGCCCCGCGCGTCCAGCTCATGCAGCTGCGCCTCGTTTAACGACCAGGTCCGCGTGGAGATCCGGTTGCAGCCGTAATGCGGCCACACCTCCGTCTCCATGCAGGTATAAAGCTCCTTCATGATTCCCTGCCCCCTGCACGCATGCCGCACGCACACCGTCGTGACATAGAGGGATATCCCGAACTCCCGGAGCGCGTCACAGATGTAATCCGTTTTAAACGTCATAAATCCGGTAATCCGCTCCCCGTCCTTTGCCACGAGAAATTCCTGTCCGATCATCTCTTTAAAATAAGTCACCGGCTTTACATCCGCCGCGCCTCCCTCATCGACAATGAGCTGCTTCTGGGAGGAACTCTCCCTCGCCGAGAGCTTCGGATAAAATTCCCCGTCACACTCGCACAAAATCTCCCAGATCTGATCCTTTTCCTCCTGCGTCAGACGCTTTCCCCTGTATTCCGTCATATTTTATTCCTTCCTTTCCCATCCTTCAGATTCCCCGTCTCATCCCGCCGTCCCGTTTTTCGGCCGTCTCGCGTGAATGTAGAGCCGGTGCGACGAAAGCTCCACCTGCTCCGTCCCGCAGATCCGGAAATACTCCTGTTTGAGCAGCTGATATTCCTCGTCGCTTAAACCGACCCTCTGATAGTAGATCAGGCTGGCGTTGGCAAAATTATCCACGAGGTTTGCATTTTCCGACTCGTCGGAGTGCACGCTCTCCACCTCGACGTCCTCAAATCCGATCTCCAGCAAAAGCTCCTCCATCTCCTCGCGTTCCGGGTAAAAGACCGGGAAAATCCAGTTTTTATAGCGCTCCTCAAGCCCGACGCCGCGAATCGCCTGCCGCACAACCCGGTGCAGTCCGGCATACGTTCCGAACCCGCCCTGATGGACCGCGAGATCCCCGCCGGGCACAAGCGCCTCAAACAGCAGGCGGTAGGCGCGCTTCGGCTCCGTCACCCAGTGCAGCACCGCATTGGAGAAGACCAGATCATAGGTATTCTTCTCCTCCATCCACAGCACATCATTTACGTCAAATGTAATCTTTCCGGTACAATCCTCCGGAGCCTCGTTCTGGAGAAATTCCTCATAATTTTTCCGCGCCGTCTCCACCTGGCTCTCCGAAATGTCAAACGCCGTGATATGCATATCCAGATTCTTCTGCCACATCTGAAGCGTCGTCTTACCCGTGCCGCAGCCCACGTCAAGCACGCGGTCATAGCCGCTGAAATCAATCGTATCGATCAGATGCCCGCCCTGCTTCATCTGCGTCTGGGAGGAACGGTCATAGGCGCTCCCCTCATAGCGCACCTCGATCTCCGGGGCCGCGCGGTGGCTGATGACATTGACGATTCCAAGCGCATCCTCGACGCACTCGCCGAACTTCTGGCAGCGGTTCTGAACCTTCTCATAAAGCTCTAAAAGCTCTGCGATCCGGTAATAATTCTGACGGATCACCTCATCCTGGGAGACGACCAGGTAAATAATCTCCTTCCAGGGCTCATCGAGCCGGTACTGTCTGCGGATCTGCTCCGGGATCTCGCCGCTTCCGATGTGAAAGCTCTTCTGCCACAGATCCAGATTGCTGTTCTGGCAGATCATGTCATACACCTTCGGAAACGACAGCTGCAGCGCCATAAGTAGCAGCTCCATCGTCCGGAAATCCGGGCTGTCCGCCCGGACCCTCTCCGGATCCTCCAGCTGATCCATCTGCAGCATCAGATTCATCATATTCATCAGTCGTTTGATCGCGCGCGGATTCTTATTCGTCGCGAGCCGCACGATCGACTCGAGCATGTCCGCATATTTGGTATAATTATAGTCCCGGTCAAAAAAGCGCATCATCCGAAGGCGTCCGAGCACCATCGGCGTGATCTGATACTTCGCCATGGGAATCACATAGGGCACCTGGATGAGCTTATCAAAAAAATCCTGCTCAATATTGCGGCCGCTGACGCTCCTGGCCCCGTACTTCTGCGCGATTCCGGCGGCCACCACGTCATAATCGATCGCAAGGATGAAAATGCATTTCCGGATATCGAACAGATTCTTTAACGCCTCTAACAGCGTGACCGCAAGCGGGGGCTCCAGCCGGTCGAGATCATCGACGAAAATCAGAAACGCCCGGTCCGTCACGCCGTTTGCCTTTTCCTCAACCTCGCGGGTCAGAAATGCTTCAAACTCCATTTTCGCACGGCGGATACTCCCCGAAGAACCCCCGCCGTCAAATACCTTGTCCAGCAGCTCCTCGTAGTGGTCGCTCGCCACATTCGCCACGTTTAACGCAATCCCGGAAAAGGTCTTTAAGCAGTGGCGCACCATCGCCTTCCGGTTTGCCGCGTTCTGTTTTGCCGCGAGCTTGTCAAAGTGCTCCTCCATCTGCGAGAGCAGTCCGAAAATCAGCTTCTGCACCGCCGCCTCATAGTCATTCTCCAGAAAAAGCTCCCAGGTATTCAGCCAGATCGACTCGTAGCGCTCCCCTGCCGGAACCGCCTCGCTGCACAGACAGTTCTCAATGATCTTCATAAATGAGGATTTTCCGCTGCCCCATTCCCCCTGAAGCGCGATCGTGACCGGCGTATCGCAGGTGCGGATAAACCTGCACAGTGCCTTTACATATGTCTCAATTCCAAACTCATCCTGTTCCAGTGTCTCCACCGGAATATCCCTGCATTCCATAACATTCTCCCATAACAATCATTCTTTCACAAAAATAAAGCTTACCGAAACGCCGCCATGCAGCCTTCGATAAGCTCTATTATACGTGATCCGGCCTGCTTTCACAACCGGTTTTCCGCCGTTTTTATGTCGTTTCATCCGAATCATACAGGACCGCCACCGCGGAGTGCGGCAGCAGAAGGGATTCATCGACCGGATGCTGATACAGCAATTCTCCTTCCCTGTGTATCCGGACCGGATAGGAGGTATGATTGATCAGAATTTCACCGTTCGAAAACTCCGCGCGCTCGATTCCCTTTTGCAGATCCGTCCGTATCCCTGCTGCCCACAGAATATCCAGAAGAATATTTTCCCGCATCAGCTCCAGCGGATACAGCTCACGGTTTTTCTGCTCCGCCGGGACGTGCGGCACGGATTTTGTGATGCCGGCATAGCCATAGCTGAAACCGAACGCATACTGCCGTCCTTTCTCACACCGGTATTCCGTCACGCAGGGACGCTGATCCGACAGGTAATACGCTACCGTTTCCCCTCCGGGCCAGGTGCAGAATTCCCTGCTTTTTATCATTCCTGCCTCCCTGTAAAAAATGGCATCCGGGCGGTGCTCACATGCCGAAACGCCAAATGTATTCTGCATCATCGCGTTATAAGGGCCGCAGAGCACGATCCCCCCATTCCTGCACCAGTCAGAAAGCTCCCGCTCAAATTCAGGCTGCGGATCCATCGCATAGCAGTCGTCGTCCGGCAGGATCAGAACGCGGTAATGCCCGGCCTCCCTGTCCGCCAGAAATCCTGCGGCATCCGTCACATCGGCCTCCGCCCCGAGATCACGGCAGGCCTTATACCAGCCCAGCAGGTCAAGCCTTCTCTCCTTATTTCCCTCTGTGCGCATTGTCTCGCAGAGCGCCATCGCGGAGGGAAAAAGTATCGCAATCTCTGCCGGCTGCTTTTCGCCAAGCCGCGGGATCACCTGCTTTGCCCATTCATTCGCACATGCAAGCGAATCAAGGAAACGCTGATCCATCCGGTGGAGCACCCCGCCGTCATCCAGACCGCACATTCCGTAGGAAGTATACCCGGACGCTCCGCCCGCCACGATGGAAGCCACCGTCTCGCACGGCGTAATCACGGAATAGATATCGTTGTACAGGAAACGTCCCCAGTAGATTCCGCCGATAAATTCACGTCCTCTGTTGATGCAGCGCAGCATGCTGTGATGGCAGGCTGTCACATAGACGTCCGGATCCCCGTCCGGCGTCACCGGAACCGAGAGAAAATTCGCGCAGTCCACATATTCCGCCAGACGGTAAATGTCGATTCCGCGGGCCGCCGTATCCCAGAGATCCGCAAAACCGACGCCGGAAAGCATTGCGCCGTCCACATTCAGGAAATATCCCCACTGCGCCATGTCCGGGCAAAGATAGAGGGTTTCGTCGATACGTCGCAGCCTTCCCTGCATATCTTTAAAATAAAGCGCCAGTTCATCGCGCTGCCATCTGCGGTTGTCAAGCAGCATACGGGCCGCCGGCGCGCCCGCCTTCGCCTCCGCCTCGGAAAACGTCAGCCGGTCCGGATACCTGCAGGAGAACCAGTAATCCTCTTTTTTTAACGACTCAAAATCCGCCGCCGATATGCCGTATGCCCTGTTCAGGCGGTCAATGCTGCCCTGATATGCGTCAGAAAGCCAGCTTACATACCGGCTCCTTCCCTCCGCATCAAAGCTTGGCGCCACAATCGGATCCCACATGCTGCACAGCGGCTTTCTCACCTGCTCCCCGCACAGAATCAGGGCATAGTTTCTGCCGTAGCGCCTCATGATCCGCTCCACATGGCGCTCCATCGAATCTCTCGCACGCCCGGACCAGTAGCGGTACCATTTCCCGTCCTTCCCGTCCGGGCCTGTCACGGACTCACCGTAGATCGGCGGGCTGAAGCGGATATTGGGGTAGAGATTATCCCCGTTCAGATAAAGCGCCAGAAATTCGTGAGACATCCCGCATTCCTCCGCCGTCTGCTGCATAAACTCCTGCATCGCGACATACGGACTGGCCTCCCCGCCCTCGCAGCGCTCCTTCACATCCTCCCACGCCTTTGTGTCCAGAAGGATACTCTGAAAGCCCAGGCGCTTTAATAATGCGATATTTTCCTTTACAAACTCCCTGTCGTCGTATGCGGGGCAGTAAAAATTTCCGAACCATATATTCAGATACGGTTCCCCCGTCCTCTGGTCTGTTATCACGCCTGACATCCCCCTCTCATTCCCTCTTTCGGATCTCTCCGACGCCCCGGTGCCGCTTCCTCCCCCGGCTCCGAGGCAATCATTGTAAGTTCTCCGGAAAAAGTGAGGTCCCCGTATCCGTGCGGCACGATGAAATGGTCGCCCTTCCTGACCGGATGCCCGTCCGCCGCTCCCGCTCCGTCCACCACGGAGACGGCGAAAAACGGATGATATCCCGCTCCCAGATCCTCCGGCGACACGGTGCATTCCCCCTTTACCGCCAGACGGAAGATACGGTAGTACGCGCACCGGTATAAAAGCTCCGGCACATTTTTAAGCGGCGCGGGCGTATGGATCACGCGGCGTTTCGGCGGTGCGTCCGGGACGGTGATCACATCCATGCATTTCTCCAGGTGGAGCTCTCTTGGCCTTCCGTTCCAGAGACGGTCATAATCATAGAGCCGGTAAGTCACATCGCTGCTCTGCTGCGTCTCCAGAAGCAGGCACCCGCCGCGGATCGCGTGGACGGTTCCGGGATCAATCTGGATGAAATCCCCGGGGCGGACCGGTATCTCGCAGAGCAGCTTCTGCCACTCGCCCTTTGCGATCCGTTCCGAAAGCTCCTCTCTTGTTTTTGCCGTATGCCCGATTACAATCGTCGCATTCTCTGTACCGTCCAGGATATACCAGCACTCCGTTTTTCCCAGCGAACCGTTTTCATGGCTCATGGCGTAAGCGTCGTCCGGATGTACCTGGATGCTTAAGTCCTCCTTCGCGTCAATGATTTTGATCAGAAGCGGAAAACGGTCCGCTGCAAAACCGCCGAAGAGCTCCGGGGCGTTTTCCCACACCGCAGAAAGCCTCTCCCCGGCATATCTTCCGTTCTTCACCGTCCCGTCCCCGGCCGGATGCGCCGAGATTCCCCAGCACTCCCCGGTGTGCGCGCCTGCGCCCTCACAGCCGAATTCGTCCCGCAGACGGCTTCCGCCCCATATATTTTCCGTGCAGACCGGGGCAGGGAAGATCAGCTCCCTCTCTCCCGGCTTATGTTTTATTTCCATCTGTTCCCTCATTTTCTCCTCATCAGCCCTGCCGCCCCGAGAATTCCGGCGTCATTTCCGTTTTCCGCCGTCACCACCCGGGGGAGATATGTCCGCGGCGCCCCGAAGCATTCCGCCGCGAGATACCGGTTTAACGGCTCCGTCAGCTTTTCCTTCTGCGCGCTCACCCCGCCTCCGAGGACGACGATATCCGGTCGGAAGATATTCACAAGGTCAATGATGCCGGACGCCAGATACCGGATATAGTCCTCCACAAGCGCCATGGCAGATCCGTCCCCTGCATCCGCCGCGTCAAAGACCATCTTCGCGTCGATCCGCTGTGGATCACCGCCGCAGAGCGTCACAAGCAGCGACTCAGGGTGGCGTTTTACCGTCTTTCTGGCATCGGAGATCAGCGCCGTCGCCGACGCATAAGCTTCCAGGCAGTCTCTCCTCCCGCAGGTACAGCGCCTTCCCTCCGATCCCGCGCGAATATGCCCCGGTTCCACGCCTCCGGGATGCCCTCCCGTATACAGCGCGCCGTCCAGGACGACGCCTCCGCCCACACCGGTCCCAAGGGTCAGAAACACCGCGTTTTTACAGCCCCTGGCAGCCCCGCACAGAACCTCTCCCAGGGCGGCGCAGTCCGCGTCATTGCCGATCGATACCGGAAGCTTCAGCTCCTCCTGCAGCCGTTCTGCCAGAGGGACCATCTCCCAGTGTATATTGTTGGAATATATGACTACACCCGTCTCGCGATCGATCGTCCCGGGACAGCCGACGCCGATCCCGACGCAGTTTTCTGCACAGCAGCCGGATTCCTCCAAAAGCCGCACCGTCTCTTTTGCCATATCACGGATCACCGCTTCCGCCGGCCGCTCCGCACCGGTCGGGAAGGCACGCTTTGCCAGAATCTCATAGTCCCGGTTGACAATCCCGATTTTGATCCCGGTTCCCCCGAGATCGATTCCGATTACTGCCTTATCTTTTTCCATGTTCTTTGTCACCACAAAAAGATCCCCGTTCCCGCCAGCTTACAGAGCGCCTCGATAAAATAATAATCCGCATAGCTCATGGTGATATGATGCGGACAGTCATGGTACGCCGGCGAGCAGTTCTGCACGATCGCGTCGCAGCCTTTGGTCCAGTCAGCCCGGGACGTATCGATCGCCCGAAGCAGCTTTACCGCGGCGCGGACATAGATCCCCTGTTCCGCTTCGGGGACATGGCGCGCCACCTCCAGCAGACCGCCCGCTATGACGCAGGCTCCGCAGGAATCCTCCCATGCCGGCTCCTCTGGCTGTCTGAAGTCCACCGGCAGGATCCCGCTCTCCGGGATATTCGCGATGCAGTAATGCGCCGCCTGCTTCGCGGTGTAAAGATACTCCTTCTTTCCCGTATGGGCATAGCTGTCTGCAAAGCCGTAAACCGCCCAGCCCTGGCCTCTCGTCCAGGAAGAGCCTTCTCCATACCCCTGGCCGCCATGGCTTTTTACGCACGCCCCGGTTTCCGGGTCAAACTCCACGATATGACAGGCGGAACCGTCCGGCCGGATAAAATGCTTCCGGACCGTATCCGCGTGCGTCACCGCGATCTGACGAAACCGCGGGTCGCCGCTCTCCTCCGAGGCCCAGTAGAGCAGGGAGATATTCATCATGCAGTCGATGATCGCCCAGCCTCTCGTATCGCTGCCCGGAATGTCATTCCAGGCGCGGATATATCCGCCGGCCGGATTGAACCTCCCCGCAAGGAGATTTGCCGCATGCATACCGACACGTTTCGCATCCGCATTCCCGGTCAGGCGGTAATCCGCCACCGCGGTCGGAAGAAACATAAACCCGACGTCATGGTGCAGCCCAAGGTAATCCGTGAAGCACCGCTCCATCTTCTTCCAGGATTTTCGCGCCGTCTCCTCATAGAGCGGCTCCTTCGTATCCTGCCAGAGCAGCCAGCAGATGCCGCCCCAGAAGCCGTTGGTCCACCAGTTTAACCCGTCGTCCGGCCCCCATTCCCGGTTCGGATCCGACCGGTCGTCATACGATCCGTTTTCGTCCGTGGTGTACGGAATCTTCTCTTTATTTTTTTCGATGACCCACGCCATCTTCTCTCTTACCTTCGTAAGCGTCTCTTTCGCCCATTCCTGATATTCGTTCATCGTCTCCTCATTTCTTTTTGTCACCGGCTCCTCCGGCGCGTTTCCGGTAGGAATTCGGCGTCTCATGATACACCCGCTGAAAATTTTCGGAAAACACCCGCGCGTCTCCGAACCCTACTTTTGTCGCTATCTCATAAACCTTCATATCAGAGGATACCAGCAGCGAGACCGCATGGCGGATTCTGACACGGTTTACATAATCTTTAAAATTTTCCCCCGCGTTCTTTTTAAAAAAGGAACTGAAATAATAGGGATTCATGTGAATTTCCTTTGCCAGCACCTCAAGCGTCAGATTCTCCGCATAATGCTGATCGATATATACCTTCGCCTTCAAAAAATCCTGATTGATATGACTGGATATCGTATCGGAAAGCATCTGCAGATACTCCCGCAGGATCCCGTGAAATACCTCCTGCAGTTCCCTGTAATTCCGGCAGGACCGGCTTTTCTGCAGCAGCTCCTTCTCATCATATCCCGGGGACGGCATCGAGAGGTTTTTAAATTTTTCCTCCAGCGCCCGGGCGGTCGAACAGAGATAAAAGCATGCGTCCTCCTTTTTCCCGTCCGCCATCCTGCACAAAAGCTTTACCAGCTGTTCAAAATGTTTTTCAACGCCTTCCGCGTCCTGGGCGATCACCGCGTCGATCAGCTGCCCCTGTCTGCGCAGAAACGCTTCGTTTCCGCTCACCGGCGCAAAGGCAGGCTTCCCCTCCTGTAAAACCGGAAGCTCCATCTGATCCGCAAAATAAAAGTATTCCTGAAGGCTTAAGCAACGCTCGTAATCCAGCGGAATCCCGCTCATATGCCCGACGGTTATCCCGATCACCAGCCCGATGGAGACGCCCAGCTTTTCGTATAATCTCTCCCGCAGGGTGATCACCGCACTGCGTCCCTCCTCCTGGCTCATTCCTTTTAGCACGATCACGATATCATTCCGCTTGTGAAACACAATCCCCATCTGATGCCGTTCCAGATAATCCTCGATAAAACTGAACACAGAGAAATGGAGCAGCTTCTTCATCTGCGGGCTCTCCTCCTGCGCAAAGACCTCCACATAGACCGGCAGATACTCCCCTTCCTCCAGAAATCCCGCATCCTGTGCGGACATCCCGTCGGGGAATCCTTCCCCGGCTCCGTCTTTCAGCGCCATGATGTCGCGCTCCAGCTCCTCCTGCCGCTGGTTGATGCATTTTCCGATCGCATGAAGCAGTTCCTCGCGGATCACCGGTTTTAACAGATACGCCACGGCGCCGTAGGAGATCCCCGCCTTCGCATATTCAAAGTCCTGAAACCCGCTGATCAGGATAATTTTTGATTTTATTCCGAGAAGATAGCACTCCTTTAAGACCTCCACGCCGCTCATTTCCGGCATGGAGATGTCTAACAGCACAAGCTGGGGCTGATATTTCATAATCCCTTCCAGCGCCGACCGCCCGTCTGTGTACTGCCCGACGATCTCGATCCCCTGCGCTTCCCAGTCCACCAGTTTTCTGATTCCTGCAATGATCACCGGCTCATCGTCCGCCACGATCATTTTTATCATTCGCTCTTCCACGCGGTCTCCTCCCGTATCAGCGGCATCCGCACGCTCACCATCGTCCCCACCTGCGGGGTGCTCGTCACCCGGATTCCATAGCCCTCCCCGTACAGATACCGGAGACGTTCATGAATATTTTTGATCCCGATGCTCTGCCAGTTGTATTCGTCCCGGATCCCCGGCGCGTCCCCCGACAGCAGCGCCTCAATCTTTTCCAGTGCCTGGCGGTCCATGCCGACGCCGTTATCAAACACACAGATCTCCACGTCCTCCCCATCCTTAAGTGTCTCCACCCGGATGCTGCCGTTGCCGTTCTGGGGTTTGATGCCGTGAATATACGCATTCTCCACCATCGGCTGTAAAATCAGCTTCGGCACCATGATATTCCCAGTCTCTTCAATTGACGCGGAAAACAGCACCTTACAGGAAATCCTGCAGTTTAACAGATAAATGTATTTGCGCACAATATCGATTTCCTTCTCCAGCGGCACCATATCCGACGCCGTACCGATCAGGTAATGGATCTGCACGGACAGCGCCTCGATCATCCGGGATACCCCCGGATCGTCGTTTTCCAGCGCGGTCATCCTGATAATTTCTAACGTATTATAGAGAAAATGCGGATAGATCTGGGATTTTAACGCCGTCAGCTCCGCTTCCTTCTGCCGCAGCCTGGCCCCGTAGGATTCGTTGATATATTTTTTCAGCGCCTGACTCATCTGATTAAAGCGGTCCGAGAGAATGTCGATCTCATTGGCCGAATGGACCGCGGGCTCCAGGTCAAAATTACCGTTCTCCACCTGCTCCATCTGCTTCATCATCTCATGGACCGGTCGGATCAGCGCCTTTGAAAAGAGCATGGAGCACACCACCAGCGCCGCCGCCGCAAGCGCCAGGATCAGATACATCAGGTTCTGCAGGGTCCGAAGCTCCATAAAGGCCAGCTTCGGGTCCATCCGGACAACGACATACAGCCCGTAGTCCTCGATGCCGGTCGTGATTTTTATTCTCCCGTCCGGATCCGCCTCATCCTTAAGGAGGACGCCCAGATTCGTTCCGGGCGCCGTCCCGGTATTGCTGTAAAAGCAGTCCCCTGCGTCATTGATCACATAGAGCTCTTCCCCCGCGTGAAATCTCACCGTCCGAAAGATCTGCTCAAACCAGTGCAGATCAATGTCAAACAGCAGCGTCCCCACATATACCCGGTCCGCGATCTTCTCGCCGCGCAGGTCAAAATAATTCCTCGCAACCGTAAAGACCGGCTCGTTTACGCCGCTGTAATAATGCACCTCATGGGTGGGGATCAGGATCATCTGATTGCTTGTGAGATCCAGCTGCTGATATCCGGTCTCCTGCTCAAAGCTCTCCCCGGAAAGAAAATATCCGGAATAGGCGCGGTAATGAAAATCCCGCTGGTTCCCCTGCGCATCAAGCCCCACAAAATGAGCGGCGTTTAAATAGCTGTCCGTCCCCTCGATGTACCGGAGGAACTGCTGCATCTCTTCCTCCCTGCGCGCGTCCCGCTCCGCCGGATCATAATTATCCCCGTGCATAATCTGACGCAGATTGTCATAGGTGCTGTATTTTCCGAGCAGCACCTCGCTGCCGTAATTATAGTCATACGGAATCTTTGAGATGGTATTATAGGAATCCAGCATTGCGTGAAGACTGCTGCTGACATAATAGGCCGCCTGCTCATACTGCACCTGCAGCATCTCATTATATTCCCGGACCATTCTGCCCGAGACAAAGACAGTCAGAAGCAGCATGGGGATCAGCCCCACCAGAATGATTGCCGCAGCAAATTTCTGAAATAATGTCAGATTCCGTAAAAAACGTTTCATCCCATCCACTCCTGACTGACTGATTTTCTTTTATCCCTTTGCCGCCCCGGCTGTGATTCCCTTCACAAAATACTTCTGAAACGCGCAGAAAATCACAAGCGCCGGCACAATCGAGATGACGGTTCCCGCAAACACGATATCCCATCTCGCCGTATATTGTCCTACAAACGACGCTATCTCTACCGTAATCGTCTTCGGCTTTCCGCTGGGAAGCACGAGATAAGGCATCAGATAGTCGTTCCAGATCGACAGCCCGTTTAAGATCACCATGGAACCCGTACAGGGCCCCAGCAGCGGAAACGTCACCTTCCAGAAGGTCTGGAAGGGCGTGCACCCGTCGATCATCGCCGCCTCCTCGATCTCAAGGGGAATCCCCTTTAAAAAGCTGCAGTAGAGCAGGCATCCGAAGGGCACCGCGCCGGAAACTGCGATCACAATCGGACCCGCCATATTTCCGAACAGATGAAACAGCTTCATCTCCTTAAACAGCGGAAACATGTACAGGTGGAACGGAATCATCATCCCCGCGAGAAAATAGGTGTAGATCAGCGAGGTCATCCTTCCCTTGCGCCGCTCGATCCCGTAGGCAGCCATCGGCACGATAAAGATGATCAGGATCTCTGAAACCACCGTTAAGATCACGGAATTGCGGATCGCGCCGAGGAAATCCGACTGCTCGAACAGATCTTTAAAATTCTGCAGGTACAGCGATCCCGGCAGCGCCGCGGGCGCCTTTAAGATATCGCCGTTGCTCTTAAACGCCGAAAACAGCGCAAAAAACACCGGATAGATAAAGAGAAACGCCAGCGCGACCGTGACCGCAAACAGGATAATATCCTTTGGTTTTACCTTCTTTTTTCCACGTTCCATCTACATCTGCACCTCCCTGCTCTTTAAAAATTTCTGCTGGACCGCGTTTAAGATAATGATGATAAATAAAAGCATCACGCCCACCGCGGTTCCGAATCCCTGCCGGCCCTCGTTAAAGCCGACCTTATACAGCAGGTAGACCAGTGTCTCGGAAGTAAATCCCGGCCCGCCGTCCGTCATGACATTGATCTCGTCGAAGACCTTTAACCCCTTGATCAGCGAGAGCGTCAGATTGATCGTAAACGCCCCGGAGATCAGCGGGATCGTGATGGATTTAAACCGCTGCCACGCGCTGGCGCCGTCGATTTCCGCCGCCTCGATCAGCTCCGGCGACACGCTCTGTAAGGACGCGAGATAAATGATCATGTAATATCCCGCTCCCTTCCAGACCATCACGATACCGATCATCAAAAGCGTCAGCGCCGTGTTTCCCAGCCAGTCCTGCTTATACTCCCCGAGCCCCGCTCCCTGCAGCAGGGAATTAAAGGTACCGAAGTTATAATTGTACATGATCTTCCAGATAAAACCGGATACGATACCGCTGATCAGCACCGGGATGTAAAACGCGCTCCGGAAAACGTTTTTGCCCCAGCGCACGTGATCCACCATCAGCGCAAGGCCCAGCGCGAAAGCATTTTCAAAAATCGAGATAAATACGGTCAGAATAAATGTATTCTTTAACGCATTGCCGAAACGCGCGCTGGTAAAGATCTCTTTATAATTTGCAAGACCGATAAAGGTCACCTTCGGGCTGACGCCGTCCCAGGATGTGAGACTGTAGTAAAAGCTGGAAATCGTCGGAACTACTACAAACACAGTAAATAATATAAATGCCGGTCCGATAAACAGCATCGCCGTCTTATCTATTTTACCCTTTTTCTTTGTCATGGGAACCCCCTTTCTTCTCTCTTTTGCAGAGGAACCTGCGTTTCCGCAGGTTCCTCACACTCTAAAACGATATTATTCAATTCCGACCCCGGTCAGCGGATTAAAGCTCTCCATGCCGACCTTCCAGGTCTTGTTCAGCTCCTCGCAGGCGGAATCAATATCTCGGGTTCCCTGCAGGACTTCGATTAAGGTCTTGTAGGTAAAGTTCCGGAAATCGGGCGGCAGCTCATTGTTTCCGACGCGCCCGTTCCACATCGGGGCAAGGTCGTCCGCATTGTTCGTGGCCTCCACCACTTCCTTAAAGACGTCCATCGCCTCAAGCTCCGGCTCATCCACCGTCACCGGAATCGCGCTTAACTTCTCGCAGTAAATCTTATAATTCTCCGGCGCATAGAAGAAACGGATAAACTCCTCAGCCGCCGCCTTCTTGTCCGGATCCTTTGCCGCCTCCGCGGAGATCGCAAGACCGCCGACACCGCCGCCGCCGACCAGACGCGTCTTTCCGTCCGGGCTTGGAACCGGGAACCATCCCATCTCAAAATCCGGATCCGCTGCCGCGATCTGTGAGAACATATGGGTACCGGAGTACATCATCGCCGCCATATCGTTTACCATAAAGGTCGTGATCTGAGCGTCCGGCGTGGAGGACCAGCCGTCCTGCGCATACTGCATGATCTGCTGCATCTCCTCGAAGGTCTTCTTAAAGGTCTCGTCCGAGAAATCCTTGCTGCCGTCATAGCAGTGCTCGATGAAATCCGGATCCTGGCTTAACACCTGGTCATTGTACGCCTTGTGGAACCAGAAGCCCATATGCCAGATATCCTGTCCGCCGACTACCAGCGGAGCCATGTCGCCCTTGTCCTGAATCGTCTGGCAGAGCTCGATAAATTCGTCATATGTCGTCGGCTCTGTCAGGCCGTTCTCGTCAAAATATGTCTTGTTGTAGATGATACCGTTCGTATTCTCTCCTGCGAACGGAGCCGTATAGACTTTGCCGTCAAAGGCTGTCGTCGTCTTAAACAGCGCCACGATGTCATCCGGCAGGGGCTCCAGCTTTCCGGCCCGGACATACACCGCGGTATCCCTCATCTCCATGACATCCGGGAACTCGCCCACACTGTCCTTCGTCTTGATGAACTCGCTGTACGCGCCGCCGTTGCCCGGCTCGATCGTCACCGTGATATCCGGATAGGTCTCGTTGAACTTATTCACGATCTCGTTCATCGCCGCCTTCGCGCCCTCGTCGCCGTCCGCAAAGATGTAGGTCAGCTCCGTGGGTGCCGATACGATGGAACCGCCTGCCGCATCTGCATCCGTATCCGCACCTGCGCCCGCGTCGTCCCCGGCTTCTGTGGGGGCCGCCGCCGCGTGATCCGCTCCGCTTCCCGCCGCGTTATACGCCGGCGTATCCGTCTTTCCCGCATCATTTCCGCATCCCGCCAGCGCGCCTGCCGTAAGCACGGCCGCTAAGAATGCTGCCATTGTTCTTCTCTTCATGTTTTTCCTCCTTCTGACGTCCTGTTGTACCGTCATCTTATGGTTCTATTATATCAGCCGGTTTCTTCTGTAAAATTGGTTTTTTTAAGCAAAACATACGGATTTTTAAGATTTAATCCTCATCGGCATATTCAAAATAGTCAAAATCACAGTATTTCCCGAATCCGGTCAGATCCTGACAGCAGAGTCCCACCATGCCGCCCGTAAACCAGCCCTGGGTGCATGCCTCGTCCGATAAAAAGCTGCAGTCAAAGCATTCCCCCACGGGCTCATACTCCGTCTGCTCCCCCGCGTGCCAGTAAAACTGCAGCATCTCCCGCCGCACCTGCACCTTAAAATAAATCCTCTCATGCTCCGGCGCCGGGATGTATCCCGCCGGATACGTGTACGCTTTGTTCTCCGCCCGCAGGATGCTGATGCATTTTCCCGCGTCCTCGTCCCGGCTCACGTGCAGATACAGATAGTTTTCCGTGTCATACATGACGATCAGCCCTGCCATCTGCTTAAAATAGTCCGGCTCAAATTCCATGCAGGTTAAGGCCGTAAAGCAAAAGGCGCTTCTCCTTCTCGCGATCAGGCTCTGCCGAAACAGCGAAGCAAGCCCCTCCCTTCCATACATCCGAAGCCATCCGGGCCGCGCCGTGAGGGAAAGGTACTCCTCCGTCATCGGAATCCGAAGCGACTGGTACTCATTGTCAAGCCGCGGCGCGTCAAAATCATCCCGCGCCGGCTTCTCTGGGAACGGACATTCCGGAAGCGCCGGAGCCGTCACCTCCACATCCGCCAGCACAGTCCCGTTGCTTAGCTTTGGCCAGCCCTCATCCGTCCAGCGCACACGCTGGATCGCCGTCTCCCTGCCCAGCGGATAACGGCGCTCCCCGGCAAAGCGCGGCGCATCCGCCGGATTTCTGCTCTCCAAGGGGCGTCCGCACAGATGCACCATGTACCATTCTCCGGTCTGCGTCTGCACCAGATCCGCATGTCCCGCTTTCTGCAGCGGGTGATCCGGGTGATGCCTGGAGGTCAGAATGGAATAAGATTCGTCATTTGTCGTTCTTCCCGCTTTTTCACACCGGTACATCTCATAGGGACCCCAGACGGACCGCGCGCGCTGGATCGTCTGGCCATGCCCTTCCCCGGTTCCCGTGTCGGCTGAGAAGAGATAGTACCAGCCGTCCCGTTTGAAAATATGCGGCCCCTCAAGGAAAATCCGCGTCCCCTGATAGATTTCCCGCACCGGCCCCATCATCCGCCCGGCCACGGCATCATACTCCTGCAGGATGATCCGCCCTGCATATTTTTTCGGAACGCGGTGATCTGTGACCATGCTGACCATATACTTCCGCCCGTCGTCATCGTGGAACAGGGAGGGATCAAAGCCGAAGTTGTTTAACGGTACCGGAGCGGACCAGGGGCCCATGATATCCTCCGCCGTCAGCAGATAATTTCTCGTGTCATACATATTACAATAGAAGGAATTCACCACCGTACAAAGCAGCCAGAACTTCCCCTCCGCCCGGGTCAGGCACGGCGCCCAGATCCCCTGGGACGGGCCGACGCCCTTTAAATCCAGCGCACCGACTACGTCCGGTGTACCGGCTGCGTTCGGTGTACCGGCTGCGCCCGGTGTACCGACTGCGTCCTGCGTGTCCGACTGCAGCCCGGTTTTTGTGGCCGGCGTCCCGGGACAGAACGCGTCCTGCGCGGTGGGCGCCGTCACATAGGTCAGCGTCTCCCAGTGCACAAGATCCCTGGAATGGCTGATCCGGATGCCCGGCCACCACTCGAAGGTCGATGTCGCGATATAATAATCATCCCCGGCCCGCACGATGGACGGGTCGGGGTGGAAACCTCTTAAAATCGGATTCTGAATCATGCTGTTTCTCCTGTTTTCTCTCTTTTTTCAAATTCCTTTTCCCGCTGTCTCTGCCGCAGGATATGTGCGGCCAGCGCCACAGCCATGGCGACAAGCAGGATTAGCGCGGGGATATCCCACACGCAGAAGCCAAAACTGACAAGTAACATCTCTTTCATCACACAACCTCCATACGTTTACTTTTCCCGTGACCTATCTTCCGCCGGTTCTGCTTCTTCGCTCAAATTCCAGCTGCTGCGCACGCCTGCGGCTGTAAATATAACCTGCCTCCAGAAGCATCGCAAGAAGCAGCAGGATGTAGTGCAGGATACAGTGCACATGCCTGCCGGCTTTCATTCCGGCAAGCGGTACTTCCCCGTCCTTTGGATCTGTCACAAGCTCCGGAGCCCCGCCGTCCTCCTCATTCGCAAGGGGAACGCCGTTTTCATCCACATCCACGAGATCCTCACCGGTATCCCCCGCGTCCGCGGCATCCCCGGCTACGCCCCCGGCATCCCCGGCTGCACCGGGGAGAGCGTTTATGATCGCAGTCAGAAGGCCGCCTCCCTCTGCCGGAGATCCGGTGGCTGTCACCGGCTCCCCGTAAATGACCTGCTGCCCGCCAAAGACTCCTCCGCCGGTGCCGCCGGCGGGAGGATCCAGTTCTTCCACCTTAAACTGCCAGGTCAGATGTCCCACGGCATTTTGAAATTCATTTCCCATGGTAACCGGCACCTCCAGCGTCAGATCAAGGGTCACACTGGCGCCGTGGGCAAAGGTGCCCAGGCTGACCCAGTCGCTTAATCCTGCCGTGCCGGACGCCGGTCCGGTATACAGTTCGGAGCTGTCGTTCTGACGGATCGTAAGCGTCAGCTGATCCAGGAAACCTTCCGTGTCCTCCTGCACACCCGCCAGGCGCAGATATATTACTACATCCGCCTCTGTTTCTGCATTGTTTTTTACAACGATCTGATCCGTCCGCACATCCCCCGGCATGATGTCTTTCAGGCCGGAAAACAGGTCCGTGGGCGATTCCTCACTGCCGGGTGCAAAGACAAACAGCCCCGACTGTCCCTCATAGCTGACAGAGCCGCCCTCCGCCCCGTAAGCGGTGGCTGTCACGGCAAGGAATGCGCACAGCGCCGCCATCAGCACAACAATCCGTTTTCCCGTCTTTCTCATGGCTGCACCTCCTCACCGGCTGCGGGCAGAGCCACACTCCAGCCCTTTTTGTCCGTATCGTACCGCATTCCCCAGGCCTCCTTTACCGCGGCCTCCGGGGTGATCTGGACGGCCTGGGCGAGGACGTCGACGCAGAGACTGCAGTCTGTCTCCCCGCTTTCCGGCGCTGCGCCCGGTGTGACGGTATAGCTGCCGAAGGGCACGGTGACAGGCACGGCTTCGCTCCCCTCCGCAGGGGCGGCCGCACCGGCCGGGTACTGATAATACCAGAAGCCGTCCGCACCCTCCTGCCAGCCGGCGCCGGGCGTAAACTCCCATGCGTCCTCCGCCGGAGCGGCCAGCACATTTCCCGCCGCGTCCTTCCAGGAGCCGGCCACCCGCGCCCGCAGGTATACGGCATAATCCGTGTTGGAAACCTGTATCGTGATATCCGTTCCGCCATCTCCCGCGCTCATGATCACCGCAGGGCCGACGGCATTTACCGGTTCAAATGTGTTCGTCGTCTCCGTCTCTTTTGTCAGATACGCCATCGTCGCTCCGGCGCTTACTCCCAGGATCAGCAGAAGGGAAACAGACAGTATGAGGGCCTTTGCCGGATGTTTTATCCGTTTCCGTTCCTGACTCTGATTGTCATTCATTGTCATGCCTCCTCTCTCAGTCGCTGCCGGCTGTGACGCCGGATAACAGCCTGCTTACGGCTTCTCCGAAAAGCCAGGATGTATTTGTTCCCCCGGCGCGGAATGCGGTTGTCGCCGACTCATTCTTTTTTACTTCGACCCTGTTTTCCTGTGTGCCATTCCAGCTCCAGGACTGTTCGCGCACCGTGTAGTTCCCGGCCGGCAGGCCCTTTACCGTCACGGATCCGCCGCCGGTGAGCATGACTTCCTTTGTATAATTGCCGTCTTCCGAATGGATCGTATATACCGCCGTCGCGCCGCCTGCATCCTGTTCTTTCGCAATGACCAGATCGCCGACGGTTTTTTCCAGCGTGGCGGTAAATGTCAGCGTCTCACCCGCTGCCAGCGCCGGCATGGTCTCCGGGACATCCCCTGGCCAGCCGCTCCACACATAGCCGAAGGGGGCGGTGATCTCCGGTGGTGTGATCTTCGCTTCATACCGGTACTCTTCCGTCCGGTCCAGGGAATGATCCTCCGGTCTGTCGGAAATTCTCACAATCCAGTGAGCCGGATAAGAAAGTCGTTTGTAGTAAATATCAATCCTTGCCGTCCCGTCTTCGCTGATCACAGGATTTCCTGCCTCATCTTCGCTGTTACACTCTGTCTTTTCATACAGGAAACCGGCAAATTCTTTCTGCGTATATCGGGAAAGGTCGATCTGCGTGCCGAATTTCCCGGAGCCGGTGACCGGTTCCCCTGCCGCTTCCGTGTAGGTCCTGTCATTTTCCGGGCAGTCCGGATCCTCAAGATGGTAGTGAACGGTATAATCCTTTTCATCACGTTTGTAGTACACTTTAATGACGACCTCTCCGCCCTCCGATGTGATCATCAGCCTGTCACTTCCCGGAACGGCCGGATCAATCGGAACCTCGCGGCCTTCCTCTATCACCTGAACCGCCTGCCTTACGGTATAATTCGGATATTTATCCGTCTGATAGGAAATGACATCTCCGGTTTTCCCTGGCTGACTCTCTGGATCCGTGTCCGTCAGTTCCGGCTCCCCGGCCGCATTGTCTTTGTAATACTGTACTGTATAAGAGCCTTCCAGGGGTTTCCACTGGGCGTAGAGGGTCAGGTTTCCGGTGGTCTGAAAGGTCTGTCCCGCCTCATACTTCGGATCCGCCACACCGGCATCCGGATCGGTGTTCCATCCCAGAAACGCATATCCTTCCCGTGATGGCCGGACGGTACTCACAGTCATACGCTGCGAGGTTCCTTCCGTGCCGGTGGTATAGCCCTCTGTAATACCAAAACCATGCTGTCCTTCCTGATCAAAGACGACCGGATTTTCTGTGCCGTCGTTCATCCGGTAGGTTACTGTGATGGGCGCTATCACATACATTGTTACGCAATGCTTCTCGAGTCCATGCCCCGGACCTTTCGCGCTTTGTAAAACGGCATTTTCGCCTGCTGCTGCATCTGCCCTGACGCTGACCTTTGCATGATTATGCTGATATGTATCTACCTCATTACCGCCGATCCATTTTTTATTATAAGGAAGCAGGCCTTTGTTCGCTATCAGTACCTCTATCCTTTCATCTTCAGGCGGCGTATCCCACTGCCACCAGCAATACAGGGCTCCACTATTTTCCCGTTCTACTGTATATACTGCTCCCTGCGGAACATAAATGACAATATCACCAGCTTTGTTTGTCTGAAGAATCTTATCACCCTCTACCCTGTGATATATATTGTCATCTGTTTTTGTATAAATTCCAGGATTACTTTCTGCCAACACCGCCGCATCCTTTGTCAGCATCCCGTCCGGCATTGCATCCATCTCCGGCAGTTCGTCTCCGGTCAGCTCGTCCTCTGTCCCGGGCTCTGCCACGGTGTCCTGATTGTTTTCGTCCGTAGTCAGATCTGCCGCATCCAGGGCAGGAATTTCCGCCGCATCCGGGACAGGAATTTCCGACTCTTCCGCGTCCGGGATCTCCGACTCTTCCGCGTCCGACGTTTCCGCCGCGTCAAATGTATTCCCGTCATCCGCCGGTGGGAGCACGATTTCTTTCGTGATCTGCGAACCCGTCGCGGGCGCACCCGTCTCTAAAGCGTTTGCTTCCGTCGTATCATTCTCACGCGTATCCGTTTCTGTCCCGGACACCGTCTCATTCAGATCCTCCCCCGGCATCGGGTCCTCCATGATCACCGCGTTTTCCTCGATTGCCCGAAGCACCGGCCACGGGAGAGCAAGCATCACTGCAAAAACCAGTACGACTGTCAATATCCGTTTTTTCACTGGCGTTCACTCCCTTCCTCCGAATCTTCCGGCCATCCAAAGGCATCCCACACGGTGGCACCGTTGTGCTCGCTCTGCACCCCGTACGCACTTACATTCAACGTAAAATTCTTTCCCAGGTATGCATTGTCAACCTTCGGGCCATCGACGACTACCTCTGTAAAAAGTTCCGGTGTCGTCTCCCCGGCCTCCAGCACATCCAGATAGTAGTAATATCCGTCATCCTCCCGGTAGGTCCAGGATTCCTCATTGACATCGATCTTTAAGCATTCCTTTGCGGTGGGGCTCAGCGCGTCTTCCCTGCCCTGAGCATCCGTTACGCCTGTCACGATCTTTACGCGCAGATACATTGGATGTCCGCCCGTATTCTCCACCGTGACGCTCTTTTCGATTGTCTGCCCGGGTATGACCTGCATACTCCCTGCCGGAAGCAGCTCCCCGTATACCGTCCGGTCATGGAGCTTTAAGTCAAGATTTCCCGCGGTGATCACACTGTCAGCCTCAGCCTCAGCGGTAAAATATGCCAGTGTTCCCGTGGAAGACAGCGCCAGGACGGCAATGCTTCCGAATACAGCCGCTAATTTCCGCTTCATATTCCGCAATACTCCTCTCTATATATCCCCCATTGTCAAAGCAGGACGTCTTCTGTTATCCCCCTCATCCATGCCATGATCCGGTCTGTCATGTGTCTGGAAAGCAGATCTGAAAGATCGCGGCAGGATCCGTCGTATTTCCGTCCTCCGTACCCGTCACCGCCTGGGTCAGATATCCGTAAAAATTTATCTGCCCCTTCGCACCGGTTCCGGTATCAGAGGCGGATCCGATCACGATCTCCTGATCCTGAAGGATATTGATACGGCCCTGCTCTGTCTGATCATTCACCACACCTTTTCTGTAAAAATATACCTGCCCTCCGTGGGGTCCTCTCGCCATCTCTTTTTCCTCTGTCAGGAGCAGGGTCCAGTTCTCCTCATCCATCCGCCAGTCCATATTTTCATTCTCCGCCGTCTGATCCACGACCTCCACATACAGGTATGCCGGAAGCTCTGTTTTTCCCGAAATCTCAATAACCGGATCCTTCGGAATCCGGATGCCGGGCACTGCAGCGTATGTCTGTCCCGTCACGGTTTTCGCATCCGGCAGTATCTCATATGCGCCGGAAGGAATCTCATTTCCGGACGCATCCCGCACCATAACCGGCGTCGCCTCATGCTCGGTCAGCGTAAAACTCCCTCCTGCCGCCAGCAGTCTTCCGCCGCCGGATGCGATAAATGTATTTTCCACTCTCCCGGCCGATTCCGCAAGATAAGAGAGACTTCCTGCGACAGATGTCATGCAGACTGCTGCCAGGGCTGTCAGTGCCAGTATTTTTTTCCTTCTGTCCATTCCGTTCCTCCTCACACCTGTTCTCCCGTTCTGGCTGTATCCGCCCTTTCGTCGCACCGCTTCTTACGCTCCGCCGCCTTTTTTTCCGAATCAGGCTTTATGAGCTCCGGCAGAAGAAAGAGGAGCACCAGCGCAAAAAAGACGGCAATTCCGGCATAGCGCCCCGACGCGCCTGTCAGATATGCCGAAAGATATCCCAGCTTTGGAAGGGAAAATCGCACAACGCCCACCACATTTTCATAAAGCACCGGAGCCGCATCCCTGCTGTCATTGGCATCTCCCTTTGTGTAAAAGCAGCGATTTTCCCGATCCACCTCCGCCACACGGTGGGTGACCACCGTCAGATTTTTATCCGCGGTAAATGTAATCACGTCTCCTGTTCCGATCTTCTCCGGATCTGTCTCCTTTACATAGACCAGATCGCCGACCCCGTACTCCGGCGTCATGGACGCGGACAGAACCGCATACGGCGTAAACCCGAAAAGCCTGACCCCCGCCAGCGCCACCGCCAAAAATGCGATGCAGCCGACGAACAGCCAGGTAATGCCATTCCATATGTTCCGCAAACTCCCCGTCCGCTTTTTCCTTTGCCCTCTTCCTGTTTCCTTCCTCATGCTGCAGCATCCCTCCATTTCGTGCCAGACCGGTGTCCTTCCACTTTCCCGGCGTTTCTGCCCCGCAGGCTTCCTTTTTCCTGCCCGTAACAGGGTACCGATCAGAATCCGCTGCCGCGGGTGCTGATCGGTACCCTGTCTCCCGTAAGAGACAGAGTATCTTCTCCTCTTATGGCTCCGTCGGCGCCGGTGCGGGTACCGCATCCGGGAAGCACGCCTCAAATGCCTCTTTCGCATTTTCAAATCCGCCTGCCTGGCATACATACGCCTCAAACTTCAGCTCGCCGAGCTGCATTCCCGGGGTTGTTTCATCCACATCCACAGGATTCTGGCTGACCGTAACCATATCGTTTTTTAAAACAGAGCGGCCCGTAAATTCCACCGTCGGTTTGCCCTTTTTGTCTCCGATATGACTGTCTGGTCCGATGGTATAGATCCCCTCCAGCCCCTCTACCGGTTTCACCCACGTTTCCAGCCCATATGTAAGATTTCCCTGTGTGGTGTCAATGATTTTCACAAATACCCAGGCATCCGCTTTTGCCGCAAGATCCAGAAACAGCTGCGGATCCTTCGGCAGCTCCATCCCCGGCACAACCTGATCATAGATATTGTCAAGGGCATAATTCTCCTCGTTCAGATAGTAGGTCGACGTACCGGGATCATAGCCGCAGGTATGCTCCACCAGATAAAACCCGTCCTGCACCCCGTCGATCGGAGCCTTCAGTGTCGAATCCGGCTCAATCAGCCCCGCCATGCTGAATGTGTTGACCACTCCGTTTCCGTCCTTCTCGCTCTGCCTTGCCGTCAGATATGCCAGCGTTCCGGTTGTCCCGATTCCTCCGACCAGTGTAAGCGCCAGTGCTGCCAGCGCTGCTTTCTTTTTGTTCATACTCCGTTCCTCCTGCTTTTCTTTTTCCGAAACAGTGTTCTGCCAGCCGCATCCTCTGTTCCGTTTGATAAATCTATTTTATCAGCAGATTTATGATAAAAAGTCAGTTTATTTAAGAACAAAATACGGATTTTTAGTCACTTTGTACTGCAAAATCTAAAAAAAGACACCTGAACCCATATGGCTCAGATGTCCTTTCCTATTCTCATTTATTTGCCGGATGCGTCTTCCCCGCGGTCTCCCCCCGCACCTCGCAGTCCTTCCGGTAAAACGCGATCCCGTAGCAGTCCGTCCTCCGGTAACCCTCCGTCCGCAGCTCCTCCCGGTAGCGCTTCTCCTCGATCTGCCGCAGAGCCCGCTCTGCGTCCTCCTCAAGATCGTCAATTGTCGCAGACACCTTTACCTCCAGGATGAAGGATCTCCCCCGCAGAGACGGGCTTTTTACCATGATGTCCGAGCGCCCGTTTCCGCTCTCGCGGTTGGACTTTACGATATAGTCCTCGCTCTGGCTTAAGATCCCGGTCAGGAACCCGTGATAAAAATTCTCGGCGCTGTCGTAAAAGCTGATCGTCCCGAAGAGCTGGCCGCTTAAGATCTCCGTCATCTTCTCCGCGTCCCCCTCCTCCATCGCGCGGTACAGATCACGGAAGTCCTGCTTCTTTATCCGGTTTTTAAACCAGTTTAAAATTGTGTTCTGGTAGATCGTCTTTACTTCGGTGTTCGGAATCCGCGCCCGTATCCAGACCGAGGACTCCTTATAATAGTCGCTCTCCTTCGTCAGATACCCGGTAAAATAGAGAAAGTTCCACAGGTTCTCCCCGCTGCCGTGCATATCCTCGTAGGTGATCTCCTCGTGCAGCTGAATATCCAGCGTCTTTTTCTGAAGCAGACCCTCGATCTGCTCCTTCGTCTCCCGGGCCGCCCGGGCGATCAGATCCTTTATGATGTCGTTGGAGCTGGTGTTGATCCAGTAGGGGCGGGGAAATGCCTCCGCATCCGTATACAGGTCGTAGAGAAACTTGATCACACTCCAGGGATTATAGACTTCCGTAACACCGAATGTGTATCCGTCATACCACTCCTTCATTGTTTCAAAGCGGTGCTCCACCCCGTAATCTTTCATCGCATTCAGCACTTCCGGCTCAGTGAATCCGAAATGTTCACTGTATTTTTTATCCAGTACAGACACAATGTTCAGATGATTCAGTCCGTTAAAAATACTTTCCCTTGAGATCCGCAGACACCCGGTAATGACCGCAAACTGCAGGCAGTCGTTCGTCTTTAACCCGGCCTCGAACAGCGCGTGGATAAAATCGACCATCTCCCCGTAAAATCCGCGGAAATACGCGTTTTCCAGCGGAACATCGTACTCGTCGATCAGGATGACGGTCTTCTGCCCCGTCACCTCATAAAAGCACCGGCTTAAAAATTTCAGCGCACCGGTATACGCGTCACCGTCCGCCTTACCCTCCATGATCCGCCGGTACAGCTCCCGGTCCGTTTCGCTTAAGCGGCCGCTCTCCAGCAGTCCTTTATGCCGGACGAATTCGTCCGCGATCTCTCCCCGGAGCTTGTAAAACGCCGAGTCCGCCGTCCCCTGCTTTGCGGATTTTAAGGTCAGGTTGATCACCGGATAGCGCCCCATCTGCCCGGTATACTCCTCTCCCTGCGCCATGATCTTCATTCCCTCAAAGAGCGCACGGTTGTGTGCGTTCACCGCCGCGTCCCCGGTATCCTCAAAAAAGTACCGGAGCATGCTTAGGTTTAAGGTTTTTCCAAACCGCCTGGGACGGGTGAACAGGTTGACCTTTCCCTTCAGATCCAAAAGCTCTTTGATAAAAAGCGTCTTGTCCACATAATAGTAGTCATTTGTAATCAAATCCTCAAAATTTTCCACGCCGATCGGCAGCGCCTTTTTCATCACAGTCACCTCCGGTCCTTATTGAAAAGTTATCGTTCAGCCCGCGCCATTCGCAAAAAAAGCTTACCGAAATGCCGCCATGCAGCCTTCGATAAGCTTTATTATACGTGATCCGGTGTGGTTTCACAAGCGGGGATGTTTTGTTCTGGCAATTATTTTTTTAGGATACGCATCCCGTATGCTCAAAAGAGGGGTAGTCTCCCGTTTAAACGTTTCCTCTTCGGTAATATTATTACTGACCTGAACATATTTTTTTCACTTCCACACTACGCCACAAAGTCAATTTCTTTTTGATACAGTTTTCCCACATAGACATCAAAGCCCCTTCGGAGAAGTTCTATGCAGACAATATTTTCATATATCCGTCCATAGTCCATATTCCTGCGGTCAAGAACCGCATAGCGGATGCCTGTGTCGCACAGATAAAATTTATCCAGAGATTCCAAATACTTCTTTCCCCTGATATCATATCTCTTAATGTCATAAAAGACAAAGGCATTACACAGATATTTAATATATTTGCCAATTGTCATATGGTTGGTAATCATTTTGTTTTCGGTCAAAATATTGCTTACCCTATTGGGGGAAGTCAGATTGCTTACATTATCCATCCTCCCCGTAATTGACACAGGCATACACCGCCTTCGGCTTCTCTGCCGTCATCTGCCAGAATGGATATTTTATAATTCCAGGGGTGTTATGTTCTTTGCGCACCAGATTTTTTATATTACTTTCCACCAGCCATTCTTTTTGGAACCCATACGTTCAATTACCCCGTTTTTACGTAGAAATGAAATATTGTTTTCTATTGCCGTTTTTCCAATTCCAATCAGTATAGACAACCGTTCCTGAGTAATATTAGGATTGTTTCTCATTTCTTCTATGATTCTCTGACGAGTTGGGTTCAATTTAACTACAGAATCTGTCGTTTTATTCCCCACTTTATTCCCCATATCAGAGGATAAAAAATGAAAAGGAATTGTTACTACTATGGAGTTTTCTCTGAACTCAAAAGCCTCCTTACCATACATAGCTGTTATTTTCGGAACACCCCGCCCGGAGCGCTCACTGATATGCAACTGTAAAAAAATATCTGACAATTTCCGATTTACCGGAACAGATTCTCCTAAGTAAAATCCCTGTAATGTCTGCTTCGGTGCCAATGTACCCCTGGAAAGTATTTCCATACGATCACTATAAATTGTAATCATAGGAGCATTACCGTCAATCCACAGGTTGTGAACAACCGCATTAATTACAGACTCGCGAAATGCATCCGGATCAAATAAGGGCACTTCTTTGCGTTCCACTACCCGATTGCTCTCATCTGCCTGCATAATATTTAGCACATCGCCAAATTCCAATATTTTATCTAATGACAGCAGAAGACAGTTATTACCAAATTCCCGAACTGCATATAATGCAGAAGTTTTATCCACTCCTTTAAAAATAGATATTCGGATTGGTATCTGACTGTCGTCCGACAAAAGCTGAGCAAGCAGATTATATTTCCCCTCTTTCGTTAAAAATCCCAGGTTCTTTTTAAACGTATTCTTCTTTAGTGCAATGCCTTTGTCCTCATAATATAGAAAAAGTTTTCTGAAGGTCAATTCCTGATCGTATGCTTCCATATTCTCCATTGTCGGGAATCCATTTCTAAGAATATTAAACAACCGAGCTTCCCTTTCCGGATACTTGTTCAAATTCACTTTGCTCGAACCTATACGAAAATAGCGATTTCCACCATAAGCTGTCGGTATCTGAACTGCTGCCGGAATTACAAGCACTACGATTCGTTTGCGGCTTACCATAGTCTCATGGAAACTAAAAGCAATATCCGGCGTAATCTGGCGAGCCAGATAATGCTCTAAAGGTTCGTTTTTTACATCCTGATGATAGTCAAACTTTGTTCCGACAATTTCATGTGTGTCATTATTTACACCCCATATCAGATACGCCTGCTCTTTTCCCAACATTGCCGCTGTATTAGAGAGAGGAAATATATTCTCCCAGACCATTAGGGTCGTACCAGTTTTCTTTAAATTCAAACCACTCTTCTTCGGATGTATAGGATATCAGTTCTTTTATTATCTGCACAAAATAATTCATAGAAAATATCTCCTCATTCAAAATTTATTCCCCACTTTATACCCCACCTGCTTATACATCAGGTGGGGTATAAAAGAAAAGCTATTTTGAATGAAATACGAATAAAATATTTACTATCTTCCTGTTAGATTAGTTGTAATAAGATTTCACCAATATCCCCATCTATGCATACGGATTGCTTCTCAATCTCCTTTGGGCAGACCGCCTCCCCATAATTGATACAGCCATACGTCGCTCTGGAGTTTTCCGCCGTCATCTGCCAGAACGGATATTTGATAATTCCGGGTCTTTTTAATCCATCACCACGACCTTCACCCGGTCAAGATTTTTGCACTGCACAAAGATATCCTCCGCCGTCCCGGTACGGCTGCTCTGCACCTTTATCACCGGATAGTAGACGCCGGGCGCATCGAAGACATGCGTCGATATCACGGATGCCCCGCCGTCCGCTGTTTGTTCCAGCGCTTCCGCAGATGACCAGTCGTTCGTCCGCTCATAATCCCAGGCAGCCCGGGTGACGCATCCGCCCCCCGCCGGCACCTCCACCGCCGCGGTAAAGGTGACCGGCTCGCCGGCCTTCACCGTCACGGCCTTCTCCCCGTTCACCGATGCATGCACCACCGGCTGTAATCCGCCGCGATCCCCGGCGTGCTTCGGCACCAGAATCTGTCCGTCCTCAAAGGTATAATTCGTCGAGGGCGCCGGCGCAATCCCCTTCTCACACCAGGCCGCCACATCCAGAAGCGCCTGATGCAGCACCCCGAGATAATCGATCTGATGCTGCGGATCGTCCAGGTAACCCGCCCGGTCATCGTGAATACAGTTGTCGTTATAGTAGAGCCGGAAGCTTTCCTCCTCATCGATCCGCGGATTCTCCCGCACCCGTTCCCGGTACCAGTCCCCGTGCCACGGGCAGGCGCTCTCGTCCAGCAGACTGCACACCGCAATCATTTTCCCGTGAAAATCGCCCGTCGGGACACATCCCCCGCCGCCCATCGCAATGACAGGCGCCAGTAAAAACGGCAGCTGCGCCGGAATCGGATTTCCCGCCTCATCCCGGAACTGGTCGTAAACCCGGTACGTCTGATCCGGCACCTGATGGCGGTGGAAATTCTGCATCGCCAGGTAATCGCTGTTGTCAATCATGATCTGATCCCCCAGGGCGAGACCGGCGAGGGCGTCCCCGTGATTGTGCCCGTCAAAGGCGGAGCTCACCCGGATCACACCGTCCTCAATGGATTCGATCGGCGCCTCCTTTCCCGCAGCTTCCCCGCTCATCACGCGAAGACGGCAGTGGAACAGATAGGCATCCTTTGGCGGAAGCACACCCATCCGAATATCCGGCGTGTCCTGATTTCCCGTCATCGTGTTCTGCCAGCTGTTGTCTACGCTCGTAAATTCTTCCGTCGTCTCCGGCTTTTTCCGGGGAATCAGCTCCGACACCGTGGTGACAAACTGCACCCGCGCCTTCGCCTCGCTGCTGTCCGGATCCGCGCCCTCGTACCCTTCCTTTGTCCAAAAATCAGAAAAATAGGTGGGGAAAATCTGATAAATATTCGGCGCCAGCACCATCAGAGCCCCGTCTCCCATAAAGGGATGGCAGAACCAGGCCCGCTTCGGGAAGCCCATCTTCGTCGCCTCCAGAAGCGCCCGCCGCTGCTCTTCATCCAGCCCCTCGTAAATGTCGCCCGATCCGCCCGGCTCCATCGCGTCCACGACTTTTTTTAACCCTTCTTCTCCCAGCAGACGGACCGCCTTCATCCGCGGCGCAAAGACGTTCGGCGCAGCCATGGGATTTGCCAGCACATAGGGCACGGCCCCGTCCCAGACACCCTCCGTCATCTCCATGCAGCCTAAGGTCTTAAAGGAGCCGCCGCTGCCGCCGAACACGTAGCCGTAGGGCCGGTGGTCATAGCCATACACCCGCTTTGCCACCTCACGCGCATATGTAGCCGTCGCCGCGCTCGACCGGTACAGCCGCGTCCCGTCGTTTAAGATAAATCCGCCCTGGTTTGACACCACGTAATACGCGCCGTGCGTCAGGCAGAAGCTGATCTTATCGTCCTCCCCCGTCAGGTGCTCGCTCTCGTGCTCATCCTCCGGAGCCGGGGACAGATACTGGTAAAATCGGCCCTCATACGCCTCTTTTTTCGGGAAATACAGGCAGAACCGCATCTCCTGCCCCTCTTTTTCCGTCCCCCGGAATCCGCCGTGCACATAGTAGTGGGGAAGCGGGTTCTCCCGCCATTCCTCCACATCAATATACGGCTCTGCAAAATACGGGTCGCCGACCGGATCATATAATACTTTCTCTTCCATAAATATCTCCTTTCCTTTCTCGTCAGCCTTACTGCACCTCACGCCGCTTCGCGATCTCCTCGCGGATTCCCGGCATCAGCTTATCCAGCTTGTATAACAGCAGCGACAGCGCAACCAGAAGCCACAGCACCGCCGGGATCGTGGAGTAGAGATGACGTATCATGCCGATCGCGCTGTCCGGGATCAGATCCGCATCGCCGATATAACCGGAGGCGGACAGAAGGATTCCCAGCACTCCCGCTCCGAGCGCCGAACCGATCTTGGTCGCAAAGCTCGTGACGGAGCTTAAGGTGCCCTCCATGCGCTGTTTTCCCTTCCACTCGTTAAAATCCGCGCACTCGATGATCATCAGATTGATCAGCATGCTGATCGGTACGCTGCCCAGCCCGAAGAGCACCGCGGCAGCCGCAAGCAGCGCCACATTGTCCATCGCGATAAAATTAATCCCGTAGCCGATCACGCTTAAGATGCAGCCGATCAGAATCAGCTTCGAAATACTGATCCGCTTTAAAATCGCCGGGACAAAAATCATCACCGGAATCCCTAAGATCTGAACCGCACTGACAAGCCCGAGGAGTCCCAGATCATGAACGATATATCTGAAATAGTAAGTATTGACCCCCATATTTGTCACGAAATTGCAGACAAACAGGATCAGCGCCACGATCCAGATATAGGGATTTTTTGTGAGGACGGTTTTTACATCGGAGAGCTTCACCTTCTCCGCAGCGCCGTCCGACGCTTTCACATCAATGTCCACCGTCTCTCTGATAAAAAGAAATCTCATAATGCCGATCAGCGCCATCGGAATTGCAATGCACGCCATCAGAAGACTCCATCCCGAGGAAGACACTCCGTATTCCTCTACAAATGAAGGTATTGCAATATTAAACGCCGCCACACAGATCATGGAGAGAATCGCCCCCGTGGAGCTTAAGGATACATACTGCTCCTGATAGCGGAACGCGCGGCACATGTACACCGTATTGTTCGCCTGTAAAAAAGTATAAAACACACTGTTCACCAGCGCATACATGCAGAGTACCCAGGCCGATTTCGCCACCAGTGAAAAGGACGGCGGGCAGGTAAACATCAGCCAGATGGACAGCCACATCCCGATGATACACCACTCATAGGGTCTGCCGCGGCCCCACTTCGTGTCCGTCCGGTCCACAATAAAGCCTGCCACCACGTCGGTCACGCCGTCTAACAGCTTACTGACCACCAGCAGCGTACCGACTAACGCCGCCGGCATATGCAGCGTATCCGTGCAGTAAATCGACAGATACCCCAGCACCATCAGTCCGATTCCCTGGGAAATCGCACGGCTGTTCCACGCGATCACCCTGCCGAGTCCCACCTTCTTTGGATCCCTTTGTTTTTTTGCCATAACAACCTCCTGTTTTCCGCCTCTTTGTCCGGCAGTTTTCACATGCTTCCTTTGTTGTTATGATTATAGGTATTTCGACAGATTTATCTTGTCAGAATTTTATCCTGTATGTTAAAATATTATCACTTTTTATGAAAAGAGAATTTTCTATGAATGATGAATTGTTTGCAGACACCTACTACAACGCGCACCGGATACCCGTCTGTGTTTTTTCCGGTAAAACCCTGAAATGCAGCGGAAACCACACGGTGCAGGACTACAATCTCCCTCTGTACTTAATCGCCAGCCTGCCGGATAAGCTGCCCTTCCTGTGGTATGCCGTCACGCCGGAGCAGCTGTACTTCGGCGGGATTCTCCTGCCTGATTCCGGGGATGTGCTGATGCTCGGCCCTGTCCTTTCCCGCGTGTGCAGCAGGACCCAGGCCGCCCGGATCATCTCCCGGCTCGGCCGCGGTGAAGCGGATATCCCGGTGCTGATGCGCGGGCTGAACACCTTCCGGCAGACGGATCTGTCGCAGCTTAAGGCTATGCTGTCGCTCCTCGCTCTGCACTTTTATGATTCCGCCGGGCCAAAACCGGTTTCCCTCGCGTTTTCCTGGGCCGACATCTTCCCGTCCCCGGCAGTGGAGATCCACGACCTTCCGGATACGGAGTATGAAATTGCGGAGGAACCGCTGCTTGCCTGCGTCGAATACGGCAAACCGGACGAGCTTCGGCAGCTTTTGAGCGAAACCGTCTATCAGGCCGGCCCAGAGCACACGCCGACGCTTGATCTTTCGGTCAAACGCCAGTATCTGGCCGGCGCAAATATGCTCTGCTCCAGAAGGGCGGCATCCGGCGGACTGCCCCTCGAACTCGCCAATGAACTCGCCGATTTCTACCTGGATCAGATCGCCGCGGCCGAAAGCGGCAGCGAGCTCGACCATCTCTTCTACCGGCTGATCACCGACTACGCCGGTCAGGTACAGAGAATGAACCTCGCTTCCTTTCAGACGCCGGTCGCCTCACGGGTGCACCGCTATATCTACGCCCATATCCACGAAAAGCTCTCCACCGGCAAAATCGCGGATGACCTGCACCTTTCAGAGACGCATCTTTGCCGGAGCTTTAAAAGGGAAACAAACACTACTATTGTCGATCACGTGCAGAAATGCAAGATTACAGAAGCCAGATATCTCCTGTCTTCCGGACAGTACACCGCTTCCCAGGTCAGCGACCTGCTCTGCTTCTCCTCACAGAGCTACTTCACCAGTGTCTTCCGCCGGCATACGGGGCTGACTCCTGTACAGTATCAGAAGGACAGGAAAAATAACGGCGGCCAGACGTCGCCGGACATGCTGATGTTCACAGCAGACATCGCGCTTCGCGAGCCAGCTTATCGTGAAAAGAGGCTGTTGCAAAATGTCTGATTTTGCAACAGCCTCTCTGATCAGCGATATTATGTACAGCGAATCTTACGCCTGACGCTCCAGGATTCTTTTCATCTTCTCGAGATCGGAGATCAGCTCGCGGGAATACTGCTCCGCCTCGCGATAAATCTGATCCGCACGGGTATAGTCCTCGGCCATAAGCGCTTTGATCACATCCGAACCGAAGCCATGGAACTTGCGGTGCTTTGCGTTCATCGCATCCCAGATCGGTCTGGCCTCCTGATTGCGCGGTGTCATGGCGTTGTAGAAATGTCCGAATCCGCACTTCGATGCATCTAACTGCAGCGGAAGTACCGTCCGCTCGTCCACCATTCTCTTTAAGTTCGCCAGCCAGTTCTGGTGCGCCGTGATCGCATTGCTCACGTACTTCGCAAAGGTCACACCATCCATGCGGTAGAACGGATCCTCCGTCATGGCTCCCATCTTCTTCGCCACATCGTCAAGCGTTTTCTCGATCGTCTGGATCGGCTGCGTCACCTCTTTTAACTGATTGCTGACCTCACGCATGTAATTTGCATTGTCCTTCAGTTCATGGCAGCGGTCCTCTATATTCGCCGCCTGCGTCTCAAGCTCTGCCATGGAGCTGCTGAGCTCCTCGCTGACAGCCGCCAGAGAGCTGATCGACTCGTTTACTCTCGAGACATGCTGCTGGTTCTCATCATTGATCTCCCATACGGTACTGATCTTCTCGGTCATCTCCCCGAGCGCCTCGATCGTGCTGGTCGCGCTCTTTGTACTCTTCTGGGATGCGTTGCGGATACCCTCTACAAATCCGCCCATATTGCCGGTCAGCTTCTGTGTCTCTTCCGCCAGCTCACGAATCTCGTCCGCGACCACGGCAAATCCTCTTCCCGCCTCGCCGGCACGTGCCGCCTCAATCGAAGCATTCAGCGCAAGCAGATTGGTCTGTCCGGAAATCGAATTGATCCCCGCAATCACGTCGTTCATGTGATTGATCACTTCGAACAGCTCATCCATATCCTTCTGCATCTCCTTCGACACCTCGATCGTCTGGCTGGAGAGCTCCTTGATATTCGTCAGTTCTTCCTGACCCGCCTCAATCTTCTTATATACTTCCTCGGTCTCCTCGGATGCGCGGATAATGGTATTCGTCAGATCTTCATGCTGCTCATTGACCTGTCCCGCAACCGCCGCCGACTCGCCTGCCGCCTCAAAAATCACCTCTGTGGCACTCGCTACATCACTGGAAATTCCAAGCATTCTCTCTACATGATGATTCAGCGCCAAATCCAAAGAACTGATCTCCATGACCGCAGCCAGATCTCTCTCGAGAACCTCCACAAATCCTGCTCTGCTGTTACAGAGTCTCCGGTATACCTCACCCAGCTCCGGTTCTTTCGAGAAGTCTGCCGCCTGCAGCTGTGAAACTGCCATTACCAGTTCCTGTCTCTTCTTTCCAAATGCCATGTCATTTTCTCCTTTTGCGCTACGCAGTATGATTCAGAATAACAAATTCCCTGTCTCTAATTTTCTCCCAAATCGACTCAATTGTCAATATCTTTTCGTCACTTCTCTGTATTTTCCATGACCTTTTCCTGTTCCATTCTTTCCCTCTCCTGCACGGCTCTCTCTTCTCTCATATCATAGGTCCGCACCCATTCCTTCGTTCCCGCGGCCTTATGTACCTCGCTGCGGTTCTTGTACAGGAAGCGGGTCAGATTATAGCAGTCTACCCAGATTTCGTTGTTTCCTTCTTTCTGCGATTCGTCAAAAGTAAGCTGAAGCCCGAAATGCAGATGTACTTCTTCTATGTTATTGACATTTTCCTTCTGGCTGTATCCGGTATGGCCCATATACCCGATCACATCGCCTGCCGTCACGATATCTCCTTCTTTTAAACTATCCCTGTAAGGATAATTCTGCCTTAAATGCGCGTAATAATAGTACCGCTTCCCGTCAAAGCTGCGGATCCCGATCCGCCAGCCGCCGTACTGGTTCCATCCAAGCGCCTCCACATACCCGGACTCCGTCGCAATCACCGGCGTGCCCACCTGTCCCATCATATCGTGCCCCAGGTGCTGCCGTCTGTAGCCATAGCTCCGCGAGACGCCGAAATCATCATAATCACTGTATTCGAATCCTTTTGCGATCGGGAGATATGCCTTCAGACCGTATTTTTTCACATAAGGGCCGCCCTCCGTCTCCTGGATCTCGTATTCCCCCACAAAACCGCCGAGCACCGCCTCATACGCTTCTCTGTAATAAGAAAAATATTTTAACTCCTTCGCGGTCTTCTCCACCGTAGTCTCCCCGGCAAGAAGCCGCTCCGCAAAAACGCTGATATCCTCCGTCGCATTTACCCCGAAGTCACCGCCGTTTTTTGCCGCGGCATAGGCAAGCAGGTCGATCCAGTTAAGATGCAGGTCCGTGTCATAGGTATCGATATCGTATTCATAAGCCCGGCAGAGCGCCTCATAAGACACGTTAAAATCCACCCATTTGATATATCCGTCGTCGGATACCGCAGGAATCGCTCTCCCCGGCCGCCACTTCCCGCCGACATAATTCCCGGCAAGGCTGTCGGCATAGTTCCCGGCGCCGCCGCCCGCATAGGTTCCGGCGCTCCCGTCAGCATAAATAAACCCGACCGCAAACAGCAGCGCCAGCTCCAGTATAATCGCCGCTTTTATTCTGCTGCACTTCTCTTTTCTCCTGCTACTATAATTTCCTTCCATGTCCTGCCATTTCACGGTTTTTCTCTTCATTATATGAAAAGGCAGATAAGCCTATGCTTCTTTTTCAGACATGCGTTAAAACGTGATCCCGGTCAGCTCGATGACGACTCCCCAGAATACGCCAAGGCCGTAGAGCGCCGCGATGATCCCGGCAGTCTGCCGTTTATCCGGATTCTGCTTAAACAGTACCAGCACCCCGACGCCGGCGTTCACCAGAAGTCCGGACATCATGGCTCCCGGCCCGATCACCCCGTCCAGATACAGCCCGGTGATCATCACCGATGACGCGCAGTTCGGAATCAGGCCGACAAGGGCCGCGATGATCTCTCCCACCACCGGCACCCCGGAAAAAAGACCGGACAGCGCCTCCCGTCCGGCTGCGCCGATTGCGACGTTTAATATCAGAGACAGCAGGAAAATATACAGAAAAATCCGAAGCGTATGCTTTACCGCAGACAAAAAGACACCGTCCTCGCAGTGGCAGTGCTCCTCCTCGCAGACCGCGTGGATATCCATCTCCTCCTCCTGCCGCTTTAACAGCTTCACGTAGACAAACTCCGCGAAAAAACCGGAACTTACGGCGATCAGCGCCTTAGCCGCCAGTATTTTTGCGATCGTGGCCGCCGGGACGCCCCCGCTGATTAAGACCGGCAGCATCTCGTCCGAAGTCGACAGATAAATCGCAAGAAGCGTCCCGACCGTAATGACCCGGCCTGCATACAGACCGGACGCCGACGCCGAAAATCCGCACTGCGGCACAATACCGAGCAGGCCGCCCCAGAGGGGGCCTGCCTTTCCGGCATGATAGATCCGCTTTTTGGTCCGTCCCCCGGCATGGTGCTCCAGAAGCTCCATCAGAATATAGGTCACGAGCAAAAACGGCAGCAGCTTTACACTGTCTCCTGCCGTATCCAATAAAAGTTCCGCCACGATTTCCTCCATTCCATACCGGCATTCTACATCCTTCTGATCCGATCTAACGCCGCCCTCGTATTCTCATGGCTTCCAAACGCAGTCAGGCGGAAATACCCTTCCCCGCTTGGACCGAATCCCGAACCCGGCGTCCCGACTACATTTGCATTCTCAAGCAGATAATCAAAAAATTCCCATGACGTCATGTTCTCTGGCGTCTTCATCCAGATATAGGGCGCATCCACGCCGCCGAATACCGTATAGCCCGCTTCCTCTAAGCCCTCCCGGATCAGAGCGGCATTTTCCATATAATAAGCGACCTGCTGCTTTAACTGCGCGCGTCCGGCCTCCGAGTAGACCGCTTCCCCTGCGCGCTGCACGATATAGGGCGCGCCGTTAAATTTCGTGCCGTGCCGTCTTGCCCACATCGCATGTAAGGATACGTCCCCGCTCTTTAATTCCTTCGGAATCACGGCATAGCCGAGTCTTACTCCCGTAAAGCCGGCGTTTTTCGAAAAGCTCTTAAGCTCGATCGCGCAGGTCTTCGCGCCCTCGCATTCATAGATCGAGTGTGCCACATCATCCTGGGAAATATACGCTTCATAGGCGGCGTCGTAAATAATCACCGCCCCCGTCCGGTTCGCATAATCCACCCAATCCTGCAGCTGTGCTTTTTTTATCGTCGTGCCGGTCGGATTATTCGGCAGGCACAGATAAATCAGATCCGGCGTCTCCTTCGGGAGCTCCGGCACGAATCCGTTCTCCATCACGCACGGCATATAAATGACATTGCTCCACCGCTCCGACGCGGGATCGTAGACGCCGGTGCGTCCCGCCATGACGTTTGAGTCCACATAGACCGGATACACCGGGTCGCAGACCGCAATCCGGTTATCCACGGCAAAAATCTCCTGGATATTCGCGGAATCGCTCTTTGCCCCGTCCGAGACAAAAATCTCATCCTCCGCAATCTGGCAGCCTCTCGCCTGATAGTCCTGCTTCGCAATCGCACTGCGCAGAAATTCATATCCGAGATCCGGCGCATAACCGTGAAATGTCTCCGCCTTCCCCATCTCATCCACCGCGCGGTGCATCGCTTCGATGATCGCCGGCGCGATCGGCTGCGTCACGTCGCCGATGCTGAGCTTTATGATCGGCTTTTCCGGATGAGCCGCCATAAAAGCGTTTGTCTTCTTCCCCACCGTGCTGAAAAGGTAACTCCCCGGGAGCTTCTGATAGTTCTCGTTTACTTTAAACATCCTGCTTCCTCGCTTTCCTGTCGTGCGGCCGTTCTGTTCGGGTATTCCCGGTTTCCGCCGCATCATTCTGCGCCATTATAGCACAGCCGTTTCCAGGACCGCAAGCATTTTGTTTACCAGGAATCAAAATTTTATGTCAGAAGACTTAAGATCATCTGCGCGGTTTCCGAAAGGCCGGTCCCGTTCTCCATGCTGCGCTTCTGCAGATAGCGGTGCGCCTCCTCCTCCGACATACGGTTGCGCACCATTAAAAGAGCCTTTGCCTCCGCAATCAGCTCCAGCTCCTCCTCTGTGCGTTCCCGCTTCCCCTTCCGCGCCTCCCGTTTCCTGCGCATGAGCGAATCATCCATCATCCGTACCGTCTGCACAAGCTCATTTGCCTGAAACGGTGTGGCCAGACATACGATCCCCTCCCGCTCACGCCCCTTACAGTTGGCCGGCGAAGCCACGAGGAGCATCTCAAAGCCGGGCTGCAGATCCTCATAAAGCTCCTCGTAAACCATATCCGCCATGCGGTAACCGCTCACCACGATCCCGCTCTGCAGTTCACCGGCGCTCTGCAGCGCCTGCGCGCCGGTCACACAGACCGCCGGTACATGAAAACCGTTCTGCATCAGTATTCTTTTGATCTGCCTGGCATTCTCCGGTCTGGGGAACACCACAATAATATTCGTCATTTGTCTCTCACGTTCTGTACAGATAGCGGTCAATCTCCCAGCTGGTCACCTGGGCCTGATAATCTTCCCATTCCTCCCGTTTGGCTGCGGGATACTTCGCTCCGATATGCCCGCCCAGAACCTTCATTATATAAGAATCCTTCTCCAGCTCGCGAACCGCTTCCATCAGGTCCGCGGGAAGGGATTCGATGCCCAGTTCCCTGCGTTTTGCACTGTCCATCTCAAACACGTTTTCCGTCACCATGCGCGGCGGCGCAATCTGCCTGCGTATCCCGTCGAGTCCCGCCTTAAGGCATACCGCAAGCATCAGGTACGGGTTCGCGGCGGAATCCGGACTTCGCAGCTCCACCCGCGTGTGTTCCCCTCTCGTGGACGGAATGCGGATTAAGGGACTTCGGTTTGTCACCGACCACGCGATAAAACCGGGAGCCTCATAGCCCGGCACCAGCCTTTTATAGGAGTTGACAAGCGGATTCGTGATCGCCGCCATCCCTTTCATATGGGAAAGGATTCCCCCGATAAACCAGTACGCTTCCTGACTTAATCCCAGCTCGTCCTTCGGATCCGAAAAAATGTTTTTTCCGTCTCTCGACAGCGACATATTCACATGCATCCCGGATCCGTTGATGCCGAACTTTGGCTTTGGCATAAAGCTTGCAAACAGACCGTGCCGTTTTGCAATCGTCTTCACTGTCAGCTTAAAGGTCATGATGTTGTCCGCCGTCTTTAGCGCCTCGTCATAGCAGAAATCAATCTCGTGCTGCGCCGGCGCCACCTCATGGTGGGAGGATTCGATCTCATAGCCCATGTCCTCGAGCGTGAGCACCATATCACGCCTCGCGTTCTCGCCCAGATCAATCGGTCCGAGATCAAAATACCCGGCCCGCTCCGTACTCTCCGTTGTCGGACGTCCGTTCTCATCCTGATTGAACAGGAAAAACTCACATTCCGCTCCCACGTCAAACCGGTATCCCATCGCCGCCGCATCGGCAATCGCTTTCTTTAAAATATATCTGGAATCTCCCTCAAACGGCTTCTTCTCAAGGGAATAGATGTCGCAGATGATCCTCGCCACCTTCCCCTGCTGCGGTCTCCACGGAAAAATCACAAATGTGTCCAGATCCGGGTACAGATACATGTCGGATTCCTCAATCCGCACATACCCCTCAATCGACGATCCGTCAAACATGCACTCATTATTCAGCGCCCGCTCCAGCTGGCTTGACGTGATTGCGACATTTTTTAACGTTCCGAACATATCGGTAAACTGAAGGCGGATAAATTCCACATCCTCCTCCTCCACGATACGGATAATGTCTTCCTTTGTATATCTTCCCATATCACTCACCCTTCCTTTCCGTCTCCGCATTTTTCATAAACCGGATCACTTCTTCATATGCCATCGGGCCTCCAAACAGATCAAGCGCGCTTCCGATCGTCACATCCAGCCTGCCGCGTCCCAGCGCATACAGATCCTCCAGGTCGGAAAAATCCGACACGCCTCCCGCGTAGGTGACCGGAAGTCCGCCCCAGCCGCCGAGCATGGCCGCCAGCTCCCGCTCAATCCCGGATACCTTTCCCTCCACATCCACCGCATGAATCAGGAATTCCGCGCAGTAGCCCTTCAGTTCGTCCAGAAGCGCGGGCGTCACCTGCTCTGTCGTAAACTTCTGCCAGCGGTCCGTCACAATATAATAGCACCCGTCGCGCTTTCTGCAGCTTAAATCCAGCACAAGACGCTCTCTCCCGACTTCGGTCGAAATTCTGCGCAGCTTCCGGTAGTCCGTGTTTCCGTCCCGGAACACATAGGAGGTGACAATCACATGACTCGCCCCCGCATCCAGAAACGCCGCGGCATTTTCCGCCGTCACGCCTCCGCCCAGCTGCAGACCGCCCGGGTATTCCCTTAACGCGGACAGCGCCTGCTCCCTCGTCGCCTCATAATATTCGCTGTCCGCGGCGTTTAACAGGATCACATGACCCCCGGAAAGTCCGGCATTCCGGTAAAGGCGCGCATAAAAAGCCGCATCCTGCCCGGACACAAAATTTTCCGTCACAGGATTTCTGGCATCGCTCAGACTCCCGCCCACGATCTGCTTTACCCTGCCGTTGTGAATGTCGATACACGGTCGAAATCTCATCACATCCTCCTTTGCTGAAGTATTTTCTGCCGTTGTCATCATATCACACCGGGCTGTGTTTGTGAATCATCATTTCAGGGCGGGCGCCATAAATCTGTCATAGAATGCCCGCAGCGCCGCCGGATCCCTCCATTTTCCCGTATCCTGCGCCCAGACATACGCCCTCATCTCCTGCAGGGTATCCGGCGCAAACTGATATGTGGCGACCGGATTGTCATTTCTGATACGGTCAAAGGTATCCGTCAGTGTCTGACGGTATCCGGCTTCCGTCCTCCAGAGCGAATTCTCTTCCAGCCCTCCGGCTTCCGCCGCGCTCTGATAGTATCCCTCGTCGATAAATCTCGTCGTCCCCTCCGGGCGCACTGCCACTGCCGCCGTGTCGACAATGTGGACCACAAGCTGCTTCTGATACGTGTTTCCCGCGCTGTCCGTCACGGTCAGATTCTCCGTACAGCTCCCCTCATGCTCAAACTGCGTAAAATCCTCCGCCGTATAATCCGGGATATAAAACGCGGTCCCGTTCTCGTGAATACCCGGTGCGATCGGACTGCCGTCCTCCCGGTCGGACGCCGCGGTATGGCTTAAAAGCTCCGCCTCCGTGATGAATCCGCCTTTCGCCTGCTCTAACGTATAGTAGAGATCCGCAGCCGTAATCCACGGACAGTCATCCCACACCGCATAGAGCGTGACCATTCCGTGATCCTCCTCCGTCAGTCCGACCACCGGATCCCCGGCCTTCCACTGCGGGATATAGCCGGATTTTCCCTCCTCTGTCGCCCATCCCACGAAAACAGACGGATACGCCTTCTGCGGCTCTTCCGGCTCTGTCTCCTCTTCCCCGGGCGTTTCTCCGGATCCCGGCTCTGTCTCCTCTTCCCCGGGCGTTTCTCCGGATCCCGGCTCCGCTTCCTCTTCCCCGGGCGTTTCTCCGGATCCCGGCTCGGCTCCCTCTTCCCCGGGCGTTTCTCCGGGGGGCGGCCCCGCGGCCGGCGCATCCGCTGCCGGAATCCTTCCTGCCAGGACATCCTCCGTCACATCCGCGCCGTCAATCGTGTATCTGCGATAGTGAAGAGCCCCGTCCGGCAGAATTTCTTCCTTATCATATTGCGTCACAAGGTCTGCAACCGGCGTCTCTTCCTTTCCGTCATTCGGATCAAACACGATCGTATAGGTATTTGCCTCCCCCTCCGCTGTGAGGGAGAGACTTCCCGCCGGCATCGGGAACTGAAAGGTAAGCGCCGCAGAGGAATAGCTGCCGCTCCATCCCACCCAGTGATACCCCGGTTTTACAGATGCCTGCAGCGTCACCGTGCTTCCATAATCATACTCGCCTGCTCCGGAAACCGACGCGATACCTTTCCCGCAGCCGGCGGTAACCGTGTACCTGGGGACGCCGCGGGAATCGCTTGTCCACATCCGGTCAATCCAGTAGCCCGTCTGCACGCCGTCCGCGGCAAGATAGCCGTGAAACGCCGCACTGTTATAAAACTCTGTGATTCCCTCTCTGCCGGCCGTACACTCAACGGTATAGCCTATGCTGCTCCCATTCATAACAGAAGAAATCCCGCTTCCCTCAAAAATGACCGTATTCCCGCTGATCTTTCCTTTTGTAGTTGTAGTTTTATCAATGACAGCCGTCGCGTCTGTCGCTGCAAGGCCGTCCGCGAGCGTCACCACCAGCTTTCCGCCGTAAATTCCGGTAGCAGGGGTCTGCGCCGTATTGGTAAAAGATCCGGTCACGGTCACACTCCCCGGCCCGTTTACCGTGGTCTTCTGTTCGCCGATGTAATCCGGGTATGCAATGTCAACCGACATCCCGAGCAGAAACGAGGTCGTCCACGCATTATTCTGCACCGTAAGCGAAATCCGTTCTGCCAGATTTCCGATCCCCGCAATGTCGGACAGACTCATCCGGATACATCCGTTTCCGCTGTCCCTGCTGTTGACCAGTGTCCCGTTCTGATACAGTCCGGGTCCACGTGTCGTGTTGGAATGCACCTGCCCGGTCAGCGTCCCGCTCCCGTCATACGCCGTCATCATCTCATGCATCGCCGCGTTCGTGGATGCATTGGAGGCGCCGAAAAACACCTGTCCGCCGGCGGTTCCGACCGACTTTGATTTCAGGCCGCTGCCGAGCGCAAGCTCCATTCCAAAGTCCTTTGCCAGGTAAAATTTTGCCCCCATTTTAAGTGTCACCGCGCGCACGGGCAGCGAATCGCCCTCCTCCACGACGATTAACTGCCAGGAGCCGGGAGACTCGCCGCCGGTGCGGTCTCCTCCCTGTCCGTACTCCCATCGCGGTATATTGCACACGGAATAAACCCCGTAGCCGGACTTATTCACAATCGACGTCACATCCGCCGCCATACAGAACATGGATGTGATCCCGGGATTGTTTCCGACGACACGGAAATCATTTACCGCGTGAGCCGCCCGCAGCGTATGCCGTCCCCCGTCCGGCGTGAGAAAAACAACGGTCTCCGTCGCCCCCTGCGGCGCTCTCGTCTCCCACACCAGAAACGCGTACCGGATCCGTTCGGCGCCCGCCGAAGGGGAGAGCCGCGCGGTGGAACTGTTCGCGTACGGCCCGTTCGTGTCATTATAGATCACGTTCCCCATCGCGATTCCGTCTGGCGTCCAGGTCGTATAGTGATTCGTGCTGCCGGTATAATTCAGCCTGTAACGGCCGACCTTTGTATCAAGAAGCGTGAGATACGTCTCCTGCGCCGCAAACGCCGTCTGTATTTTTAAGACTGTCACAAACAACGCGCCGGCATATAAAAGGATCAGAAACACCGCTTTTCTGAAATATCTTTTTTTCTTCATCCGCTTTTACTGCGCCTCCTAAAATGATTTTTTATATTCGTTGACACCGCCGATTTTTTTTGCTATTATACATAAACTAATATATTTTTTTAACTGACGTTTGAACCGCGTCCACTCCCCCTGCACCGCAGGTTCCGTCACAGAATGGACGCCAACAGGAAGAAAGCGAGGATAACAAGATGGGAACAATTATCGGTGAAGGAATTACCTTTGATGATGTGCTTCTGGTTCCGCAATACTCTGAAGTAACTCCGAACATGATCGATCTTTCGACGCATCTGACCCAGAAGATCGTTCTGAACATCCCCATGATGAGTGCCGCGATGGACACCGTGACCGAGTACCGGATGGCGATCGCCATGGCCAGACAGGGCGGTATCGGTATCATCCATAAAAATATGTCCATCCAGGCCCAGGCCGACGAGGTCGACAAAGTCAAACGCTCCGAATACGGCGTTATCACGGATCCGTTTTTCCTCTCCCCGAACCATACCTTACAGGACGCCGAGGATCTGATGCGCAAATTCCGCATCTCCGGCGTACCGATCTGCGAAGGCGAAAAGCTTGTTGGTATCATCACCAACCGCGACCTGAAGTTCGAAACCAATTTCTCGAAAAAAATCAGTGAAAGCATGACCTCGGAAGGACTGATCACCGCTCAGGAAGGGATCACCCTCGACGAAGCGAAGAAGATCCTCGCGAAGGCCAGAAAAGAAAAGCTTCCGATCGTGGATAAGGATTTCCATCTGAAAGGGCTGATCACCATCAAGGATATTGAAAAACAGATCAAATATCCGCTTTCCGCGAAGGACTCGCAGGGACGTCTGCTCTGCGGCGCCGGCGTCGGCATCACCGCAAATATGATGGACCGTGTGGAAGCGCTCCTTAAGGCCCATGTCGACGTCATTGTCGTGGATTCCGCTCACGGTCACTCCAAAAACATTTTAGACGCGGTGAGAACCATCAAGGACGCATACCCGGATCTGCAGGTCATCGCGGGAAATGTCGCAACCGGAGAGGCGACGCGCGATCTGATCAAAGCCGGAGCAGACGCCGTCAAGGTGGGAATCGGACCGGGTTCTATCTGTACGACGCGAGTAGTTGCTGGTATCGGCGTCCCGCAGGTGACAGCTGTTATGGACTGCTACGAGGCTGCAAAGGAAGCCCGGATCCCGATCATCGCGGACGGCGGGATCAAATATTCCGGCGATATGACAAAAGCGCTGGCTGCCGGTGCAAACGTCTGCATGATGGGAAGCATCTTTGCCGGATGCGATGAAGCTCCCGGTACCTTCGAGCTCTATCAGGGCCGTAAATACAAGGTCTACCGCGGTATGGGCTCCCTTGCCGCCATGGAAAACGGCAGTAAGGACCGGTATTTCCAGGAAGGCGCCAAGAAGCTGGTTCCCGAAGGTGTCGAGGGACGCGTGGCCTACAAGGGCACGGTCGAAGATACCGTATTCCAGCTCGTCGGCGGGATCCGCTCCGGTATGGGCTACTGCGGATGTCCTACGATCGAGGATCTGAAGACCAGAAGCAGATTTGTCAAGATTTCCGCCGCGGCGCTTCGTGAGAGCCACCCGCATGACATCCACATTACAAAGGAAGCCCCGAACTACAGCATTGACGAGTAATTCCCGCTTTTGCTGCGCAACCGTAAAACCATTCTTTTTAGCTGAGGTGAACATTTTTGGACTCTGGTGACATATTTGAACTAATCATCATATTAATACTGTTATTTTTATCCGCGTTCTTTTCATCCGCGGAGACTGCCCTGACCACGTCAAACAAAATCCGTCTGCGCACGCTCGCGGAGGACGGTGACAAACGCGCGGAACGGGTTCTGCGCATTACGGACGATTCCGGCAAGATGCTTTCCGCCATACTGATCGGAAATAACATCGTAAATCTCTACTCCGCCTCCCTGGCCACATCGCTGGCCACGAGGCTCTGGGGCAGTGCAGGCGCCGGGATCGCCACGGGCGTCCTCACTCTGCTGGTTTTAATCTTCGGCGAGATCTCGCCAAAGACCCTGGCCACCATCCACTCGGAAAAGCTTGCGCTGGCCTATGGCGGCGTCATCGAATTTCTGATGAAGTTCCTGACGCCCGCCATCTACGTCATCAATAATCTCTCCATGGGCTTTCTCTTTCTGCTCCGTGTGGATCCGAAAGCCGGAGACCGGCAGATGACGGAGGAAGAGCTTCGCACCATCGTGGATGTCAGCAAAGAATCCGGCGTCATCGAATCCGAAGAGCATCAGATGATCAACAATCTGTTCGATTTCGGCGACGCACAGGCAAAGGAGGTTATGGTACCCCGTATCGATATGACATTTGCCCCGGTCGACTGCTCCTATCCCGAGCTGATCCAGATCTTTCAGGAAGACAAATTCACAAGACTTCCGGTCTATGAGGATACCACCGACAATGTCATCGGTATTCTGAACATGAAGGATCTGCTGCTCTATGAGGATAAGGAACACTTTTCCGTGCGGGACATCATGCGCGAGCCGTATTTCACCTATGAGCACAAGAACACCGCAGAGCTTTTTATTGAGATGCGAAAATCCTCCATCTCCCTTGCAATTGTCCTCGACGAATACGGCGCGACTGCCGGACTGATCACGCTCGAGGATCTGCTCGAGGAGATCGTCGGCGAAATCCGCGATGAATATGACGAGGACGAGGAGGAGCCCTTAATCCAGCTGAACGAACGCGAATTTATCGCGCTCGGCTCCGCCAATCTCGAGGATCTGTGCAACAGGCTGGATCTTGACTTTACCTCCGATGACTACGACACGATCGGCGGCTATCTGATCGGGCTGCTCGATCATCTTCCGGAGAAAAACGAGATTATCATCACCGACGACGACGTCCTGCTCCGCGTGGAGCAGATGGATAAAAACCGGATTGAAAAGGTATATATCAAAAAACCTGAGACACCGGTCACTCCCAGTCCGCATAATACGTAAGCCTTTGTTCCACCGGACAGGAGAAATCCGCCATATAGTCATTGATATCCTTCCACCCCGCAAAGTCTGCCCCTGCACCGGCAGGCTCTGCGGGAGGATGTATCACATCCCCTTCTCTTACGACCATACTCTTATAACAGACCCCTTCCCCCAGCATATCCGCCTTATTCCGATAGAAAGCCACCTCATAATTTACCGGCGTCTCATTCTGCTTCTTATCGTAAATCACGGTTCTCTGCCACTCCGTCCGGCCATCCGTTCCGTTCGGATGCATATAATCCGCAACTGCCTTCATGGACAACACCCCCTTTTTTACATCCGCGGCATATACCTTCACCGTCATTCCGGTATCCGCATCCATGACGGACGCCATATACGCCACGCATTCCGCCTGTGCCAGTACCGACGCTTCTTCCGCGCTTCCCGCGGCAGGATTTCCCGGCAATGACGCCGTCTCCTCCCGCTGTCTTACTTCCTGCTCTTCCATGCTCCGCTCCAGGGTCATCTCCATCGCGGCAGACAGGTTGCTCTGCAATCCCGTACTCCTGTTCACCCTTCCAAAAACGGTCATCACAATCGCCAGTGTCAGCACTCCCATCACCGCGCTGATTAACAGCATCACTGCATTTTTCACTCTGATCCCTCCCGCCTGTTTACCGGAATCCGTATCTCACGCGTACTTTTCCGATTACACGCATCATCAGCTGTCACGCGCAGGATGTAAATCCCGCTGTTCTCAAACAAAATCCGCTGCAACCCTTTTGTATTCTCCGCGCTCTCATTCCCGTCCGGATCCGTCACACAGCACACGCGCACAGAAAGCTCCTGTCCGTGCGCATCCACTGCTCCTACAAGTGCACTCAGCTCATAACTGCCGGGATACAGACTTTCCGGATACCGGTAGGCAATCACAGGGGCGCTCACCCTGCTCTCGGACACAAACCGCGCAAACTCCGTCCTGTCTGTCTCCGCCTCCGTCCCGTCCGCACCGGCATAATATGCACCGATCATCTGAAATACCCCGCGGTTCCCGTCACGGTCCGTCATTCCTGCAAACAGGAGAAAAAGCAGCAGCGCAAACACCATCGCCTCCAGCAGAAATCTCCCGTATGCCCTGATCACCTGTTCCATGCGTCCCTCCTATCCGCAGATCCCGTTCAGATATGACTGCAGCACAAGATACAGCACACCTCCGGGCTTTAGCATATTTCCGACGAATATCAGCATCCCCGCACCTCCTGCCAGCTGCAGAAGCACGCTTCCATACTGCTCCATGATATGTTCCATATTCACTCTCCTCTTTCACCGATTCCTGCACGCGCCCATGTCTGGCGCAGCCGTGCAGCTTCCTCTCATAACAGCGCCGACACGTAAGAAAGCAGCGCCAGCACCATCGCGATACAAAGGCTTCCCGCCAGAAGTCCGAGCAGCGCGCCGCCCAGCTCTCCGATCACCAGTTCCATACTCATTTCCCCTCCTTCCGGCACATTTTTCTACCGCGCAATTCCTCTTGTCACCCGCTGTCCCGTGATACCAAGCAGCGGAATCTCATAGTCATACGTCAGACACACCTGTGCTACGCACCGGTCGTAATCCGGATCATACATGCACGGCGTCACCTCCAGGGAATACCCTTCCAGCGCCGCCTGCCCGCGGCAGGCGTCAATCACATTCGGATTAAAGTTACTGTTCTCAATCTCCGCGATCATATCCGCCTTAAACTCCATGGCGGCCGCCACCCTTGCGCTGACCGACAGTACGGCAACGCAGACGGTGAGATTTAACATCAGCACGGTCAGAATCGAAAACGCTTCAATGATATATTTCATCTACACACCCCCTATACTCCCCAGCACCTGCATCATGACAACCATTCCCACCGTCAGATCCAGAAGCAGCTTCACGGTCGCCGCGATCACCGGGTAGGAAAAGATCATCTTCATCCGAAAGGCTGTGGAATCGTTGCGGATCTGATCCGCACGATCCTCCATCTGCACCACGCGCTCCAGCAGATGATTCATCTGTACGCTCACGTTCCCCGTGCCGTTCTCCGAAAAAGCGTGCAGCATCTTCATACAGCTCGTCACCTCCGGGAGGTCAAAACCGTCGCAGAACGCCGTGTAGGACGAAAGCCGCCCCGGCAGAAGCGCAAGCCGCCCGGTAAGCGCGGAAAGCTCCCGCTGTAAAACGGGCGAAGCCCCCTCCACCGACTTTGCAAGCGCCACCTGTACATTATTGTTCTGCAAAAGCAGCGCCATGCCGAGCAGCCATTGCGGCAGCGCCAGATACATCTCCTCCGTCACATCCTTTTTTGCCAGCAGATAGCTCATTTTGTTCCAGGCGAGCAGAAGAATCACAATCAGCAGACAGGGAATCCCGCTGACCCACCTCCCCGTTGCAAACAGAAACACCGCGAACGCAGACAGAAGCAGCGCCGGAATCAGCACATGTATCTTTAGCTTTCCCCCGTTATAGTTCATCACCATATCATAACTGCGCAGGATATAGGACTGCTCGTGCAGCACCGCATCCTCCAGCCAGTTATCCGTCAGGCTGCGCTCGCTCTTCACAAAAATATGGAGCAGCACAAGGATAAACAGCATGGAAGACACCTGTATCACCGGAATTTCAAAAATAGTCCCCACCCGCTCCGCCGCAAACATCTGCTTCATCGCATCCAGCACATAAAGTGCGGACACGCATAACAGCGTAGCAACTACAATCGAAATCATATTGTCGGTATGACTTTTCTTCTTCTCCGCCTGGAGATGATAGCCCCGCTTCCTCCACTGTTCGATATCCTCGAGCACCAGCACGATGGAATTCTCCACCTCGCCCCCGAACTCCTCGGTATTTGCGAGCAGATTGTGCACGACCGCAAGCTTTTTACACGGGTACCGCTCCCCGACCCGGTCTAAGCTTTCCCGCAGCACCCCGCGCTCCGAGACGGGTTTTCCAAGCTCCAGATGCACGATGGCCGCATCGATGCAGCGGCGCATCTGTCCCTCGTCAAACAATTCCCGCGTCTCTTTGAGCGCGCTCACCACCTTGCCGCTCTTCTGAAACGAATAGAGCATCTGCTCCATATAGGAAGCCACATCCGAAAAGCGTTTCTGCTCGTACATCTTCTTGTACATGTCAAGCACCAGCACCGGCAGCACCAGCACCACCGCGGCGGTGATCACCAGAAAATAAACCGTCCTCAGCCGGAACATGACTCCCACGGCGCTGATCCCAAGCAGAGCGCCGGCAATCAGCGCGATATGGGATTTCCACGCAAAATGATAGCCGTATACATGCACCTCTTTCTGCAGATTTTTCGGGTGCAGCAGCTTTAATTCCTCCCACAATTTACCTTTTCCCCGCATTGGTCATTTCCCCTCTCTTAAAAATCGCTGCCAGTCTGCGCAGGAAAACGGATCCGCGATCCCCGCCTGCCCGAACCGCCTGGCAATCTCCGGCGGAAGCTCCTCCGAAACGATCTCCCCGTCCTCCATCAGCATGTAAATCCGGTTCTCCTGGCCCTCCCTGCTGTAAAAGCAGAGCTGATCGATATAGCGCCGGAACATGCCGTCAGGCTGCCTGACACAGCGGATTAAAATCCCGACATTCACATACCGGTAAATCCGGTTCTCAAGGCGCGACGCGTCCCGCTCGTCCTCCATCATATTCTGAATCCGGTCCGGCAGCTTCCTGACATCGTCTAAGTGAATCGTGGTAAAGCCGCTCACACCGGTGCTCCACTGCTCGATCAGGGAGGTCACCTCCACCGACCTGGCCTCCGAGAGCATCAGCCACTTCGGATTCTGCCGCAGGCTCGCCTTGATCGCGTCCGTGTAGGTAAATCCGTGGCCAATCCGAAGCTCAACCGAATCAGCGCCCGGATTGATCTCCCCGTAGTGCATCTCCAGAGAATCCTCAATCGTGATCACGCGCTCATTCTTCGGAATAAACTGCATAAAAAACTTCGCGCATTCCGTCTTCCCGGCCCCCGGCTCCCCGCCAAACACAAAATTCATGCCGGTCAGGACACAGTTCATCAGAAGGTGCAGAATCCGCTCAGGGCAGTAGCCCTCTTTTATCATCCGGCGTATATTGCTGCGCACGAGACACGGCGATTTGCGGATGCAGATGCTGATCCCGGATGCCGCTACGGAATCGTGGATAATGCTGATCCGAAGCTCTTTTGTGTCCGCCTCCAGCACTTTATTGGCATTGTTAAACTGTTTGTTGACGCAATTGGAAATATTGTGGGTAAACGTGCTGATAAACGATTCCGTCAGCTCTTCGGGGGCGCGGTAGCGCCCCTTCTTTAAATCCGTAATCCAAAGCTCTCTTCCGTTGTAGTCCACATCCGTCACCCCGGGCTGCGACACATAATTCCAAAGCACGCCGAACTGCTTTTCCGTCGGCTCAAATGTAATCATTTCTCCCATTCCGGCCTCCTTTACGTCGTCATCCCGTTCATATTTGCAAAAAAGCTGGTCAGCGCCTTCTGAAATTCCGTCGCCACGTATCCGTCCGACGAGAGCGCCGCCACGATAATCGCCCCTAACGCCAGCAGGACAATCACTGCCAGAATCGCATTGCCATAATGTTTCATTACCTGTTCCATATAAATTCCTCCTTGTCAGAAATCTTCTGTTATCCTGTTTTTCCTGTTCCCGCAGCACCCGATGCGGTCCCTCTGCCGCTATATACCCTTCGCGCTGTTTTTGCCGCCTTTCTGGCCTTTAACCGCTCCTCCTGCTGCCGCAGTCTCTGCCGGTCCCGCTCCGCTTCGTCCGCGAGCCGCTCGATCAGCAGCGCGATACGCCGCAGCTCCTGCAGCAGAGCCCCGCTCTGTCCGCTCCATCCTGCCGCGGATGCAAGCTCCCTGCGCAGATATGCTTCTCCCGCGCCTTTTTGCAGCGCGTCATAAAAACCGTTGCAGAACGGAATCTCGCCGATATACTCCGGATCCACCCGGTATACGCGCTCCAGATAGCGCCGGTCCACCGCTTCCTTCTGCGGATATCCGCCCAGCAGATAGATCAGCCGGTCCGAGATGTGAAAATCCTGCATGAAAAACTGCTCCACACACCGTCTCTCCCGCCGCAGGCTCACCACCACAAGATCCGCATGCCAGAGCACATGTCTCTTGCGCGCGGAAAACCCGCTTCCGCAGTCAAAAAAATGGATCTCGCCGTCTCCGCCGCTCAACGTCCCCCCGGACATGAGCTTCTGCTTTGGGCAGAGCACGGACATGACCTCTGTAATGGCGCGCAGATGCGTCGTCGTCCCGCTCTGATGCTCCTCACTCCAAAATGCTATATTCATCTGTCACTTTCTACCATGCCGCACAGCACACGCCGCATGACAAAACGCCGCATACGACTGCTGCCGCATGAAATCACCGGAAACTATGGATGATCCTTCTGCCTCCATAAAGCACACTTGCAAGATGTGTATCTGATAAAAGATGCAACTATCATACCGCTGCTCTTTACGTTTGTAAATATGCATTTTTATTTTTGTTACATTTTGACAAAAGAAAAGCTTTCACTTTTCTTTTCCTTCTATTTCATATATAATAGTCTCACATCATAGAAATGAGGTTTCAGCCATGAAAAATTTTGTTATCACAACCGATACGACCGCAGATCTGCCGGCGGATTATGTAGAGAAACACCAGCTTGGCATTTTGTCCTTAACCTACACGCTTGCGGATCAGACCTACACCTGGGAGAATCCGCTCCCCGTGAAGGATTTTTATAACTATATGCGCGAGGGCTCTCTTCCCACGACCTCACAGGTCAATCCGGAAGAGGCGGCGGCTGCCTTTGAGACTATCATCCGGCAGCAGGACGCCGACATTCTTCATATCGCCTTCTCCTCCGGCTTAAGCGGAAGCTGCGGCAGCTGCCGGATCGCTGCCGCGGAGCTCGCGGAACAATATCCGGCGCACCGGATTATCGTCGTCGATTCCCTGTGCGCGTCTCTGGGCGAGGGACTTCTGGTGCACAAGGCCGTCTGTATGCGGGAGGAAGGGAAAACACTCGACGAGGTCGTCGCCTGGCTCGAGGAGCACAAGCTGAATCTGGTGCACAATTTCACCGTCAATGATCTGTTCCACCTCTACCGCGGGGGACGCGTCTCAAAGACAGCCGCCTTTGTCGGCACACTCATCAATATCAAACCGATCCTTCACGTGGACGACGAAGGCCATCTGATCCCGCTCTCGAAGGTGCGCGGACGCAAAAAATCCCTGCTCGCTCTCGTGGACGCCATGGGCGCTCAGATGGGCTCCTGGCGTGATCAGAACGATATCGTCTTCATCAGCCACGGCGACTGTGAGGAGGACGCGCAGTTTGTCGCGGATCAGATCCGTGCGCGTTTCGGCATTGAAAGCTTTCTGATCAACTACGTCGGACCGACGATCGGCGCGCACACCGGTCCCGGGGTCGTCGCGCTCTTTTATATGGGCGATTACCGCTGAACGCAGCTTTTTTTTTCAATAACCGGTTGACTTTCCCCCTTGTGGAAGGTGTACAGTCAGTTTACAGACAGGCCGCGAACGCCGTCAGAGGAGACGGGCCAGTCGGCAGGAGGATCCGGACGCATGAAAATCAATCAGGTCGAGCAGGCAGTCGGCATCACTAGAAAGAACATCCGCTTTTATGAGGAGCAGGGCCTGCTGCATCCCTCACGCAATCCGGTAAACGGATACCGTGATTACACGGACAGCGACGTCTCCCTTCTGCTTAAGATCCGGCTGCTGCGCAGGCTCTCGGTTCCGATCGAGGAGATCCGCCAGCTACGGGAAAACCGGCTCTCTCTCACCGACTGTATGCAGCGCCATATCATCCATCTGAATCATGAGAAGCAGAATCTCTCCCTGATTCAGGAAATGTGCGAGGAGATCGGAAGCGCAGACACACCGTTTGACTCCCTGCCGGCCGCGGACTATCTGGAAAAAATGCGGCAGCTTGAGGAAGGAGGCACACGTTTTATGGATATCGAAAAGGAAGATCAGAGAAAACGCAAATACGGAGCCGTCATCGGAGCGATGATCATGATCCTTCTGATGGGATTTATGATCGCCCTGTTTCTGTGGGGAAATACCGTTGATCCGATTCCGACCGGTATCTTCTTATTTTTTCTTGCGATACCGGTGATTGTGATTGTCTGCATTGTCGTTGCACTGTGTCAGAGATTCCGTGAGATTGAAGGAGGAGAAGAACATGAAGCTGTTAAATATTGATTATATTCCCGGGAAAGAGATTGAAGCGCTGGGCATTGTAAAGGGCACCATCGTGCAGTCGAAGAATTTCGGCAAGGATTTTATGGCCGGGATCAAGACGCTTGTCGGCGGCGAGATCACCGCGTACACGGAGATGTTAAATGAAGCCCGTCAGATCGCGATCAAGCGGATGGTCGACGAGGCCGTCTCGCTCGGCGCGGACGCTGTCATCAACATCCGGTTCGCATCGTCCTCGACCATGCAGAGCGCAGCCGAGGTCATCGCATACGGGACAGCGGTAAAGATATTATAATCAGGATTTAACTTCAGGAGGCAGACAATGGACACTGGAACGGTTACGGTATCAAACGATGTGATTATGGGGATCCTCTCGGCGATGAATATCGCCATCTTCGGCCCTGTATTTCTGCTTGTCATATGGAAGCTCCGCAAAAAATGTAAGCTGGCCCCCGCGTTTGCCGGTGCGCTCACCTTCATCAATGCAGCTCTGATTTTAGAGAGCATCCCGAAATACTTTTTGTTTTCCGGGACGAATCCGGTGTCCTCTTTTATCTTAAACCATGCGGCCGCCTTCACCTTAACCGGCGCTCTCTTAGCCGGCGTCTTTGAAGAATGCGGCCGCTATATCACCTTCCGCTATGTCCTGGCAAACCATACGGCAAAAGAGACTGCGGTCACCTTTGGCATCGGCCACGGCGGTATCGAGTGCATCCTGATCACCGGCATCTCCATGATTCCGAATCTGGCCTACGCGTTTCTCATCAACGAGGGGAGCATGGCCACGATCATGCAGGAGCTGCCCGCAGCGGACGCGGCCGCGCTTCAGATGGTAGTGGACTCGCTCACGTCGGCGGATTTTATGACCTTTGCCTGGGGGATCTGGGAGCGCGTCTTCGCTCTGATCCTGCACATCTCGCTCTCCGTGCTCGTGTTTGCGGCTGTTAAAATGAAATCCAGATTTCATTTCTTATTCCCGCTCGCCATATTGCTGCACACGCTTGCGGATATTCCGGCAGGTCTGTATCAGACCGGCATACTCCCGCTGATCCCGACCGAGATGATCATCGCGACCTTCTCCTTCGGCTGCGCGGTATCTGCCTATAAGCTTTATATCAGTAATACGTTATCGTAACCTGCTTTCCCATTTTTTCCGCGACCGCGGCAAGCTGTTCCACGAGATTCATGCGCATGCTTAAGTCAAACGTGAGCTCCGTGTCCTGGTGCGCCTCATTCATCGCGGTCCCGACAAACAGATTTAAGCCGGTACACTCCTCGATGATCAGCTTTGCAAGCCTGGACGCGCCGTTTGCGGCGTCGAGCTCGTCAAAAAAGTCGGCGTCGAACTCGTCATTTTCATACCGCTTTAAGAGCTTTAGCGCCCGGCCTAATGTCAGCACCCCCTCCGTCACCAGGTCGAGACCCTCGATCTCGGCCATGGGCGGCACATCCGGGTTCAGCCGGTCCGCTTTTGTCACGATCTCCTTGTGCAGAATCCGGGCGGCGATCAGCGCGCTGGTTCCGCCGGACACGACCTTTTTCCCCTCCGCGCGCATAAAATCGCGCATCAGCCTCTCATCGTCCTCTTTGTTCTTCGGCGGCCCGGTAAAGAGGTTGATAAGCTTCTGCTCGATCACGCGCGTCACTGCAACCGTAGTGTCATCCCCGGGCTTCTGGATATACAGATCGTCGCATGCCTTGGAAAGCAGCGCCGCAAGGCGGGAGGCCGAGAGGGTTTCCTTTGTGCATTTTAAGGTGTACTCCGCCATATTTTCCCAGGTCCACCCCTGCAGGTCTAAGATCTCACCCGCGCCGGCATAGATCACGCCGTCGCTCATCAGCACAAAACAGTCGTTTTTCTGCACCTGAAAACGGTACTCGTGCACCCGCTTCCCCGCGATCTCCCTGGTCTCGTAAGGGTATGTTACAATCCTTTTATCGCGGATGAAGACACAGTCCGGGTTGTCATATTCGACCAGGTACGCCTCCCCGTTATGAAAAATCTGCAGGATGCTGAAGGTCGCATAGGCAACCTTTCTCTCCTGACAGACCGGCAGGGTGCGGGCAATCGTATCCACACAGGATTCGATCGTGGCGCCCTCATGGAGCATCGTCGCCAAGATCTTTGAGGTCAGCGTGGCGAGGATATTCGCCTTCACGCCGCTTCCCATGCCGTCCGCAAGGATCACGATATCCGAGTCGTCCGTCCGGACAACCTCCACCTTATCCCCGCACAGTTCTTCTTTATATTTATTCAGGCTTTTCCACGCCACATCGATACTAACGCTCATTCTTCCTCCAGAATCGCATCCCTAAGCTTCGTCATCGTCACCTTTGTCTCCGCCGTCGTCTCGCCGAGCAGACCGGCGATCTCCTGGGCCACCATCATCTGTTTCTCGATGACCTTCTGCGCGATCTCAAGCGCGTCCACCTTAAAGTGATAGTGCTGCTCCTTTAGCTTTTCCTCCTGGGTGATATCCTGGAAACGCACCAGCACGCAGTCGATATCCTTAATATAGACGATGGTCTCCTCCATAGTCAGCGCTCCGTGCTCCATCTTCACCTTTTTATTGTAAATCGGCTCTTTCGTGCGGAATGTCTCTTCGATATCATCGATCTCGATAAATTCAAAGATATACCGGGAGAGCGCCTCCTCTTTTCCGACGCCAAGCAGCTCCTGCCCCTTCCGGTTGCACTCGCGGATCCGGAATTCGGAATCGACCACCAGGAAAACATTCGGCGTCACATCCAGCACGACATTTGACATTGATTCAGACTGGATCAGCGCGTACGGCATACACATGTCATTTTCCGCGCGTCCCTGATACACGGCGATCGCCTTCTCCCGGCAGGTCTGATACCCGCACGCACCGCAGTTTAACTCATCGCTTTCGGTGTATTTTCCCGTGCCCCGCAGGATCTTCCGGATCTCCTCCTCGTCCGGCATCTTATCAAAAAGACCGCGGTCCCCGAATTCCCTGGCAAGCTCCCGACTGGCCATATCGGGAAGGCTTCTGGCCGGTTTGTGCGACGCGTCCCGCTCCATCTTCACTTTTGCGCGGACATACGAGGTATTCCAGCGCGCCGACGCCGGCCCCTTCACACAGCCCCCGTCGCAGACGTTCGCCTCGATAAAGCAGTGGGTGAGTTCCCCCCGCTTTAAGCATTCGAGCAGCTCCATGCAGTGTTCCAGGCCGTCCACATGCACCTTCTGATAAAAATCGTCCCCTTTTTCCGCCATCACGGACAGGATCACGCCTCCGCTCACCGGATAGAGACGGTTTACCTCCGGATCCGGATTGCCAAACGGCGCTTCCTCCAGAGAAGCGGGGTCGATTCCCTCCTGCTTCATCCAGAGCGCAAGCTCCTCAAACGTTAAAATCGCGTCGATCGCCCCCGCGATCCGCTCGTCTCCCTCCGCCTCCTGCTTTTTGGCAATGCACGGGCCCAGGAATACTACTTTTGTCGCATCCCCGTACAGCTTTTTGATGTACCGCCCGTGGGCAATCATCGGCGACACCACAGGCGCCATGAGAGACGCGCATTCCGGATAATACTTTTCCACGAGATCATTCATGGCCGGACAGCAGGTCGTGATGATATTCGGCATCTTCTTTTCATCCAGAAGCTTCTGGTATTCAGCCGTCACCAGCGCCGCCCCCTCGGCCGTCTCGCGCACCTCCGAAAATCCGAGTGAAAGCAGCGCGGAGACGATCTGCCCGGGCGTTCCCGCCTCGATCACGCCGAGATAGGACGGCGCGATCGAGATCACGGTTTTTGCCCCGGAGGCGAGATAGCCCTTTACCCTGGAAAGATCGCTCGCAAAGGTCTTGGCATTCTGCGGGCAGACCTCAAGGCAGTGGCCACAGTGAATGCAGTGATCGTGCAGAATATGCGCCTGCTCATTTACGACCGCAATCGCCTTTACCATGCAGTGGCGCACACATTTATAACAGTGGCGGCATTTTGCATCCTTAAAATCAATTACGTTCACTCTGCTCCTCCCTGTATGGCGGTTATATTTCATTCACGCTTCTCTCTACATACGTGGTATGCAGAAGATGATGCGCCTTCTCACTCCCCGGCTCGCCTAAAAATTCCTCATACAGCCGTCTGATCGACGGGTTCTCGTGCGATTTGCGCAGCGTCTTCGCCGCGTCGTTGTCGTAGAGGACCTTCGCGCGGATGGCACGCACATCCGTGAAATTGCGCACATTTCCGTGCACCTGCGGCTGTCCGCCTCCGTTGACGCATCCGCCCGGGCAGCACATGATCTCCACGAAATGATACTGCGATTCGCCGGAGCGGATCCGGTCCATGATGATCTTCGCGTTCGACAGCCCGGACGCCACCGCGACATGGATGTCCATGCCCGCGACGTGATAGGTGGCTTCCTTGATGCCCGCCGTGCCGCGCACTTCCGTAAACTCCACGCTCGCAAGCTCCTCTCCCGTGAGCGTCTCCACCGCGGTGCGGAGCGCCGCCTCCATCACGCCCCCGGTCGCCCCGAAGATCACGCCTGCGCCCGTCGATTCGCCTAACGGATCGTCAAAGCCCTCTTCCGGCAGACTGCAAAAATCAATGCCGAGCTTTCTGATCAGCCGCGCCAGCTCCCTGGTCGTGATCGAGATATCGACATCCGGCACGCCCGCCGCGTCCTCGTCCTCCCTCGTGAGCTCGAACTTCTTCGCCGTGCAGGGCATCACGCTGACGCAGACGATGTTCTTTGGATCGATCCCCATCTTCTGCGCGTAGTAGGTCTTCGCTATCGCCCCGAACATCTGCTGCGGCGATTTACAGCTCGAGAGATGCGCGATCTGATCCGGGTAATAGTGCTCGCAGTATTTGACCCAGCCCGGCGAGCAGGAGGTCATCAGCGGGAGCACGCCCCCGTTCTTCACGCGGTCCAGAAATTCGTGCGCCTCCTCCATGATCGTTAAATCCGCGCTGAAATTCGTGTCAAACACTTTGTCAAATCCGATCCGGCGCAGCGCCGCCGCCATCTTTCCTTCCACGTCGGTGCCCATCGGGTAGCCAAACTCCTCTCCGAGCGCCGCCCGGACCGCCGGAGCCGGCTGTACGACGACATGCTTTTCCGGATCCGCGATCGCGGCAAGCACATCGTCCGTATTGTCCTTCTCATAGAGCGCGCCGGTCGGGCAGGCCGCGATACACTGGCCGCAGGCGACGCAGCTCGTATCCCCGAGCCCCATCTCAAACGGAGAGCCGATCGCGGTCGCAAACCCGCGGTTGTTCGGGCCGATCACGCCGACGGTCTGCACCTTCTCGCAGACGGCGGAGCATCTGCGGCAGAGGATACATTTATTATTGTCGCGGATCATGTGCGGCGCGCTGGTATCCGGCTCGTAATGATTCCTCTCACCCGCGAAATAATCCTCGTCCGCCACGCCTAATTCCTTACAGAGCTCCTGAAGCTCGCAGTTGCCGCTCCTCACGCAGGATAAGCACTTTCTCTCATGATCCGAGAGGATCAGCTCGAGCGTGCGCTTTCTCGACTCCAGAAGCTTTGGCGTATTCGTCTGCACCTCCATCCCCTCGTTCACCGGATGAACGCACGCCGCGACAAGATTTCTCGCGCCCTTTACCTCCACGACGCACATGCGGCAGGCGCCGATCTCGTTGATTTCCTTTAAAAAGCAGAGCGTGGGAATCTTTACTCCGGCGATGCGCGCCGCCTCGAGGATGGTCGATCCCGCCGGGGCGCTGACACTGATACCATTTATTTTCAAATTCACATTTTCCATCTTCGCTCTCCTTACTCTTTATAAATCGCGCCAAAACGGCATTTTTCCATACATGCGCCGCACTTTAGGCACTTGTCCTGATTGATCATATGCGGCTCTTTTACGCTGCCGACAATCGCGTCCGCCGGGCAGGTTCTCGCGCACAGCGTACATCCCTTACACTTGTCGGCATCGATCCGGTACTGCAGCAGATCCTTACACACGCCTGCCGGACACTTCTTGTCCACGATATGCGCGATATACTCGTCGCGGAAATACCGCAGGGTCGAGATCACAGGGTTCGGCGCGGTCTGGCCGAGCGCGCACAGCGAATTCGCCGCGAGATGCTCACACAGCTCCTCTAACTTATCCAGATCCTCCAGTGTCGCCTGTCCCTTCGTGATCTTCTCTAAGATCTCTAACATACGCCTGGTCCCGATCCGGCAGGGCGTACACTTGCCGCAGGATTCGTCCACCGTAAATTCCAGGAAAAACTTGGCGATATCCACCATACAGGTATCCTCGTCCATGACGATCAGTCCGCCGGAGCCCATCATGGAGCCGATCGCAATCAGGTTGTCATAGTCGATCGGGACATCTAAGTGCTCCGCGGGGATACAGCCGCCGGACGGTCCGCCGGTCTGCGCTGCCTTAAACTTCTTGCCGTTCGGGACGCCGCCTCCGATCTCCTCGACGATCTCACGGAGCGTGGTACCCATCGGCACCTCGACAAGCCCGGTATTGTTGATCTTGCCGCCAAGCGCGAAGACCTTGGTTCCCTTCGACTTCTCCGTTCCCATGGACGCGAACCATTCCGCCCCGTTTAAGATGATCTGCGGGATATTGGCATAGGTCTCTACATTATTTAAAATCGTCGGCTTCTGGAACAGCCCCTTTAACGCCGGGAACGGCGGACGGGGACGCGGCTCGCCGCGGTTTCCCTCGATCGAGGTCATCAGCGCCGTCTCCTCCCCGCAGACAAACGCGCCCGCGCCGAGGCGAAGCCCGATGTCAAACGAGAAGCCCGTCCCAAAAATATCATCGCCCAGAAGCCCCAGCTCCCTGGCCTGTCTGATCGCGATCTCTAAGCGCTGTACGGCAATCGGGTACTCCGCACGCACATAGATGTATCCCTGTGACGCGCCGATCGCATACCCCGCAATCGCCATGGCCTCGAGCACGACATGCGGGTCGCCTTCGAGCACGGAACGATCCATGAACGCGCCCGGATCACCCTCGTCCGCATTGCAGCAGACATACTTCTGATCCGCCTCGTTGGCCGCCGCAAACCGCCATTTTAATCCGGTCGGGAAACCGGCGCCGCCCCGTCCGCGCAGCCCGCTGTCTAAGACGACCTGAATCACTTCCTCCGGCGTCATGGTGGTTAAGACCTTCCCGAGCGCCTCATAACCGCCGGTGCCGATATACTCCTCGATATGCTCCGGGCTGATCTCGCCGCAGTTGCGCAGCGCGACACGGTGCTGCTTTTTATAAAAATTCGTCTCCTCCAGCGGGAGAATGTGATCCGCCTTCGTCGTCTCCTCATAGAGCAGCCGTTTCACCGGAGTCCCGCCCACGAGATGCTCCCTGACGATCTCCGGAATATCGTCCTCTTTTACCATCGAATAAAAGGTGCCCTCCGGATGCACGATCATGATCGGCCCTAAGGCGCACAGCCCGAAACACCCGGTCTTTACGATCTCCACATCCTCTTCCAGGCCGTTCGCCTGAATCTCCTCCGTAAGCCGCTTTATGATCCGCGGGCTCCCCGACGAGGTACAGCCGGTACCGCCGCAGACATGCACACGGTAGCGGCTGGTTTTCTTTTTCGCGTTTTCTCTGATTTCGCGCAGTTCTTCAAGAGATTTCATCTCATTCCTCCTCACTCATACTTCGCCAGTATATCGTCGATATCGTCCACTGTCAGCCGTCCGTACACCTCGTCGTTGATCATCATGACAGGCGCAAGGCCGCACGCGCCGACGCAGCGGCATGCATCCAGCGAAAATTTCCCGTCCGGCGTGCACTCCCCGCCGACGATCCCCAGCTTCTCCATCAGCGCGTTGTAAATATCCCCGGATCCCTTCACATAACAGGCTGTCCCCAGACAGACCGAGATCCGGTATCTTCCCTTCGGATTCAGATTAAACTGTGAGTAAAACGTCGCCACCCCGTAAATCTTCTCCATGGGGATTCCCATCTGGTCCGAGATCATCTTCTGAACCTCGATCGGAAGATATCCGTAAATCTCCTGCGCCTTCTGCAGCACCGGCATCAGCGCGCCCGGCTCGTCCTTATGCCCGGCGATCACTTCCCGTAACGCCTGCTCCTGCTCCTTTGTCCCGGAAAACGGGACAGTCTGTTTCTTTTCAGACATCTTAAACCTCCTCTTTCAAAAACCTGGTCACTATCTGGTTATTTTAACATATGTTCTTGTATCCTGTATACAGAAATCTGTTGCATTTTGTCATTTTTTGCAGGAAAGTTCAGCCAGTCGGAATCGTATTGATGAAAATCGTGCCCGCACGAATTTTCATCCATCGGTTTCGACTGAGGGAGCGCCCGTATATGAGCAAAAAAAGCTGCGAAGCAGCGGGAAGCACCGTGAGGTGCGTTTTGCGAATGGCGCGGGCTGAACTTTTAGAATATAACAGTTCAGCCCGTATATGAGCAAAAACGGAAATGCCTCTTGCAACTTCCATGAAATGGCGATATGATAAATAGCGTCATCTTTTTTCCGGCAATATCCCAATACTCTCACGGAGGCAGTCATGAAATCTTTTACCTTTATTCTTTCCTATGTCAGAAAACACCGGTTCGGCTACGCGGCAGGCATCTTAACGCTGTTTGTCGTGGATTTTGCCAATCTCTATATCCCGAAGCTGACCGGTACGATCACGGACGGGCTGACTGCGCGCACCATGGACTGGGACGGGGTTGTATCCTGCCTCATCGCGATCTTCGTACTCGGCGCGCTGCTCGCGCTCGGCCGGTTTCTCTGGCGGTATTTCCTCTTCGGCGCTTCCCGCTCCATCGAGCGTGAGATCCGGGGCGATATGTTTGCCCACCTGGAGGAAATGAGCGTGGAATACTTCAATGAGCGCGGCACCGGGGATCTGATGACGCGGTTTACCAGCGATTTAAACGCGATCCGCATGGCCATCGGCCCCGCCGTCATCTGCATGTTCGACGCCTGCGTGATGACGGTCATGGTGATCGTGCAGATGATGTATTATGTCAATATCAGCCTGACGCTTCTGGCGGTCGTCCCGATGTTTCTGATCTGCGTCGGCGAGATTTATTATGGCAAAATCATGCACAGGCGGTTTCTCGACCGGCAGGAAGCGGTGTCCGACCTGACGGATTTCGTGCAGGAGAGCTTTTCCGGCGTGCGGGTCATCAAAGCCTTTGTGCGGGAGCGCGCGGAATTTTACGCCTTTGCAAAGCAGAATAAGCGCACGATGGATCAGACGCTGCGCGTCGTAAGGCTCCAGGCTGTCATCATGCCGCTCTTAGACGTCATCATCGGGCTCTCCATCCTGGTCACCCTCATCTACGGCGGTTATCTGGCGCTGGTCGGCGACATCACCCTCGGGCGTTTTGTGGCCTTCAATCAGTACGTCGGTATGCTGATCTGGCCGATGATCGCCTGCGGGGACGCGATCAATATGTTTTCCCAGGGCGCCGCGTCGATCCGCAGGATCAGGGAAATCCTCGATGAAAAGCCGGAAATCCGCGACACGGACGACGTGAAGGAGGTTTCCGACATCCGCGGCGAGATCACCTTCTCGCACCTGACCTTCCTCCACCGCGGCCACAGCGAGCCGACGTTAAAGGATATCAGCCTGCATGTGCCCGCGGGGACGACGCTGGCCATCATCGGGCGCACCGGGAACGGCAAATCGACCCTCGTAAACCTGCTGCTGCACCTGTATAATACGAAACCGGGCATGCTTTTCATCGACGGGAAGGATATCAACACCATCCCCTTAAAGACGCTGCGGGAGCATATCGCGTATGTCCCCCAGGATAATTTTCTCTTCTCGGACACGTTAAAATCCAACATCGCGTTCGGGACGGAGGGCGAGGATATGGATGCGATCATCCGGGCCACGCGGGCGGCCTGCATTCACGAGAGCATCGTCTCCTTTCCGGACGGATACGAGACAATCGTAGGCGAACGTGGCGTCACGCTCTCCGGAGGTCAGAAGCAGCGCAGCTCCATCGCGCGCGCACTGATCCGCAACGCGCCGATCCTGATCTTAGACGACGCGCTCTCCGCGGTGGATACGGACACAGAGGAGCACATTTTAAAAAACCTGAAGAAAAACCGCGCCGGGAAGACCACGATCCTGATCGCGCACCGGATCTCCACGATCCAGAATGCCGACGTGATCCTGGTGCTCGAGGACGGCGAAGCCAGAGAGATCGGAAATCACGAATCGCTGATGAAAACCGGCGGAATCTACCGGGATATGTTTGAGAAACAGCAGCTGGAAGCAAAAAGGGAGGGGCTCTCATCATGAAACGACTTCTTACATATTTAAAACCGCATAAATGGGTGATGACCGCGGCTACGATCCTTGTGCTTTTTATCATCGTCGTGGAGCTCTACCGCCCGATCATCATCGGGGATGCGATCGACGACTATATCAACAGCTATTACACGCCCTACCGCGTCACGACGGAGGATGCGCCAGAGGCGGTCCCCTACCGGGATCTTATGCTTACGAAGGATCGTGCGGATTCCGGTGCTCTGTGCTACCAGATGTTCCTCTATGAGGATCGCTACTACATGGCGGAGCGTCTGACCGCGGAGGAATGCGCGCTGCTCGCGGACGCGGACCAGACCGTGCTCGCCGCCTGGGTCGAAGGCGGCGCCGTACCGCTTACCCGGGATGATTTAAAAGCATTGCGGCACTATGATTTTACCGGAATCCTCGCCGCGGCGGCGCTCTATCTCTCCCTGATGCTGCTCGGCTTTGTCTTTAATGCCGCAGACGCCTGGATGCTCCAGAAAATGGGACAGAAGATCGTCTACCGGATGCGCGAGGAGACCTTTGCGCACATCCACAGCCTGTCCTTAAGCTTTTTTAACACGACGCCCGTAGGCAAGCTTGTCACCCGCGTCGCAAACGATACCGAGGCGGTCAACGAGCTGTTTTCCATGATCCTCGTCCGCCTGTTTAAAAACGTGGTCAAAATCATCGGATTTGCCATTGTCATGATCTCGATCGACGCGCGCATGGCGGGATTTTCCTTCCTGCTGCTGCCGGTCGTGGCGGTGCTGACCTTCTTTTTCCGGTATATGTCAAGAAAAGCCTACCAGCTCACGCGCACGAAGATCACGGAGTTAAATACCTTTTTGTCCGAGCACATTTCCGGCATGAAGCTGATCCAGATCTTTGCGCGGGAAAAAGAAAAATATCAGGAATTCGACAAAAAATCCGGCGAGCTGTTTGCGGCGAACTGGCGCGAGGTCATGATCTTCGCGATCTTCCGCCCCGCCATCTACATGCTCTCCATCCTCGCCATGATCATCATCATCGGCAACGGAAGCGCCTCCGTGCTGAATGGGACGCTCTCGCTGGGGACGCTGTTTATCTTCATCACCTACATCGGTTCCTTCTTCGAGCCGATCCAGGAGCTGGCGGAGCAGTTCGGCACCTTACAGTCCTCCCTGGCCTCCGCGGAAAAGATTTTTTCGATTCTGGACATCGAGCCTGAGATCGTGAATCCCTCCCATCCCGTGGACGTGAAGATCCGCGGGCGCATCGAGTTTAAACACGTGTGGTTCGCCTACGAAAAATCGTCGCAGACCGGCGACTACGACTACATTTTAAAGGACGTCAGCTTCACCATCGAGCCCGGGCAGAAGGTTGCCTTCGTCGGTGCGACCGGGGCCGGGAAGTCCTCGATCTTAAATCTGATCGGGCGGTATTTTGACATCCAGAAGGGTGAGATCTTAATCGACGGCGTGAATATCCGCGACATCAGCACAGATGTGCTTCGTGCCGCCATCGGGCAGGTACAGCAGGACGTCTTCATTTTTACCGGGGACATCAAAAGCAATATCTCGCTGCGCAACGATCAGATCTCCATGGATCAGATCCGGCGGGCCGCTGAAATCGTAAACGCGGATTCCTTCATCCAGAAGATGCCGGGCGGTTACGACGAGCCGGTCACCGAGCGCGGCAGCACGCTCTCCGCCGGACAAAGGCAGCTCCTCTCCTTCGCCAGGACCTTAGCCTATGATCCCGCGATCCTCGTCTTAGACGAGGCGACCGCGAACATCGACACGGAGACCGAGAGCATGATCACCGAGGCCCTCGAGCGGCTGATGACGGGCCGCACCACCATCATGGTCGCGCACCGTCTCTCCACGATCCAGCACGCGGACAAGATCATCGTCATGCATCACGGGCAGATCCATGAGTCCGGCACGCACCAGGAGCTGTTAGCGCAGGAAGGACTTTACAAAAAGCTGTATGACCTGCAGTTAGTGGATGCATAAAGCAGGCTTTTCCCCATTTCCAGACGGAACAGAAACGGATTCTGTTCCGTTTTCTTTTGATTTTATAAAAAAATCGGAATTCATTCCATTTTTCTTGTTATTTTCAGGAAAACAGGATATACTGAAAGAACATAAGAAATCTACACTTTTTGATATTTTTTAGATGAGATTCAGCATGTGAACAGCTATGAAAAAGCGGTGGACAGCCTTTTCCTGCGCGAAGAATGCGACGTCTATATCACCGGTTCCAACGCATGGCTTTTGTCCGGCGAGCTCGCAACCCTGCTCACCGGCCGCTACGTGGAGCTCTCCATGATGCCGCTTTCCTTTGCGGAGTTTAGCGAGGGGCTTGCCATGTCCGAACACGGTAAAGAACCTGACTCAGTTCAAAGTCTCCCCGAAAAATTTCAGCGCTATCTCACTACCGGTTCGTTTCCATATGTGTTAAAGCTTGACGAAGCTGTGTTAAAGAGGGAGCTCGCCCCGCTCCTTGCTCTTCGTGATAACTATCCGAAAACGCTTCTGACTCTCGATGAACTGTTCGGAGAAATGGATTACGACGGGATTCAGAAACAGAATATCCTAACCTGGCTGAAAGGAGACCCCTCATGAAGTTAAACTACAAACGCACCATCCTGATCGGTATGGCATTTTTATCCATCTGTGCATTCTGGCAGATGTACGACAACATCATACCCCTGATCTTAAAAGATACCTTTCACCTTGGAGAGACGGTGACCGGGGCGATCATGGCCGCGGACAATATTCTCGCGCTGTTTCTGCTGCCACTCTTCGGATCGCTCTCCGACCGGACGAACACGCGGATCGGGAAGCGGATGCCCTTTATCCTCGCAGGCACTGTGCTCTCCGTCCTCTTTCTGCTGATCCTGCCCGTCGCGGACCGGACGGCGAATCTGCCCCTGTTTATCGCAGCGCTCTTTCTCGTGCTGATCTCGATGGGGCTCTACCGCTCTCCCGCCGTGGCGCTGATGCCGGATCTGACGCCAAAGCCCCTGCGAAGCAAGGGCAATGCCATCATCAACTTAATGGGCGCCATCGGCGGCGTCTACGCGCTGATCATGATTAAGCTTCTGGTCGGCGGGGGACTGACGCCGGATTATTTCCCGCTGTTTCTCTCCATCGGGCTTCTGATGCTTGTCTGCGTCGCGGTCCTTATTTTTACCATCCGGGAAAATCCGCTGCGGGAGATGATTCAGGCGGAGGAAGCGGCAGAGGACGCCGGTTCTGACCGGGAAGCCGTAAGCACCGGCAGCGCGACCGGGACATCTTCCGCCCTCCCGCGCGATGTGCGGCGCAGTCTGATCTTTATCCTGCTGTCAGTCGCGCTCTGGTATATCGCCTACAACGCGGTCACCACGGCATTCTCCCGCTACGCGACCCATGTCTGGGGACTGGAAAACGGCGGGTACGCCAACTGCCTGATGGTCGCCACCGTTGCCGCGATTATCAGCTACATCCCGATCGGCGCCATTTCCGGCAGGATCGGCAGAAAACGCACCATTTTAATCGGCGTGGCGCTCTTAACCTTCTGCTACCTGTGCGCGTCCTTTTATACGAGCTATCACGCGTCTATGAATGTGTTTTTCGGCATCATCGGCTTCGCCTGGGCGGCAATCAACGTGAATTCATTTCCTATGGTTGTAGAGATCAGTGCGAACGCGGACGTGGGGAAATATACCGGCTACTATTACACCTTTTCCATGGCGGCCCAGGTCGTCACGCCGATTCTGTCCGGATTTTTGCTGGAGCACATCTCCTACCGCACGCTCTTCCCCTATGCCGTCGTCTTTTCCGTCCTCGCGTTCTGTACGATGCTGATGGTAAAGCACGGGGATTCGAAGCCGGTAAAGAAAAAGAGTGTGCTGGAAAATTTTGATGTAGATGATTAAAAAGTATACAACAGAATAAAACATTCAGACAAAAGAAACGGAGGCAACAATGAACAGAAAACCTTTCAACCCAGCCGTCACAAAAACTCTTCTGGCAGGCAGCGCGCTGTCCGCACTCTATCTGTATCTGATCGCGCCGCGCAGACGAAACGCGCCTGACCGGACGCCGTTTCTAAGGGTGCACTACGCGCACCGCGGCCTCTTTGACAACAGCAGCAGCGCGCCGGAGAACTCGCTTCCCGCCTTTGCGCTGGCAGTGGAGCAGGGCTACGGCATCGAGCTTGACGTGCAGCTCTCAAAAGACAATGTGCCCGTCGTCTTTCACGACGCCGGCTTAAAGCGGATGTGCGGCGTCGACGGCAATGTCTGGGACTTCACACTGGCGGAACTGAAGCAGATGAAGCTCGCGGATTCCGACGCCACAATCCCCACCTTTGCGGAGGCGCTCGATCTCGTGGACGGGCGCGTGCCCCTGATCGTGGAATACAAGCTGGACGTCGTGCAGACAAAGGTCTGTGAACTGAGCGATGCGCTGCTTTCCTCCTACCGTGGTCCCTACTGCATCGAAAGCTTCCACCCGCGCGCCCTGCGCTGGTATCGCAGCCACCGCCCGGACGTCATGCGCGGACAGCTCTCCATGGCGTTTTATAAGGATCCGGCGCACAGAAGCCCGGAGCAGCTCGCGCTTGCCTTTTTACTTACAAACATCGTCACGCGTCCGGACTTTATCGCTTACCACCACGCGGACGCAGCGAACCTCTCCCGCAGGCTCTGCCGAACGCTCGGCGCCCTCTCCGTGGCCTGGACGATCAAAAGCAGGGAGGATTACGAGCGGGCGAAGGATCAGTTCGATCTGTTTATTTTTGACAGCTTCAGGCTTTAAGCCTGAAGCTGCGGGCTTTCGGCCATTGTCAGAACAAATCGCTGTGTGTGCCTGTCCGGGTGAGGTATAAAAATAAATCTTTTCCATCTACTTCATAAATCAGAAGCCAGTCCGGGGTGATATGACACTCACGGCACCCTGCATAATCTCCTGAAAGTGGATGATCCCTGTGTTTTGGCTGCAGTTTATCTCCTGCAGCCAGCTTTTTAATAATTTCTGTCAAAAGGGATATGTCATATCCCCGTTTCTGCACACGTTTTAAATCTTTCTGAAACCTCACCGTCGGTCTCACTCTGTATTTCATGCCAGCAGATCCTCCATCATCGCATCCACATCCGTATATGTCCTGCCACAATCCGGGTCTGCTTTCATGCGCTGTACTTCCCTGATCGCCTCAACCGTTTCCGGATTCGGCACATCACCGCTGATCTCAAAGGGGATTCTGTTTTCACGCACAACCTTTCTCGCAAAAACATTAAAAGCGGTTGTCATTGTCATTCCCATATCAGAGCAAAAGGCTTCAAACTGTCGCTTCAGATCCGCATCCATTCGAATATTTATATTCGTGTTCGCCATAATAATAACCATGCCTTTCCGTGACCTGCGAATTTGGCCGCAGGCACAATATTTGCAAAACGAATGCATTCGTCAGAGAAAAATCTATTTTTCACTACCTCTTCCCATGTCACATTTTTATTGTATGTATTTTTATTTACATTGTCAATATATTGTTTCCCGCAGCACCCGTTCCACATTGCGAAATGCAATCTTTTCGATCGCATCCGCGGCAAATCCTTCCCGCTCCAGCGCCTCAAACAGCAGCGGCATCCGGTCCGCGCTCCCGATTTCAAGCCTGCCGTTTATCCCGTCAAAATCCGTGCCGATCGCCGCACAGTCCGTCCCGCCGATACGGATCATGTGCTTTAGATGCGCGACGATCGCCGCAATCCGGCTCTCCTTTCGAAAACGCGGCTGTCCCTGTTCCAAAAAATCCGGCCCGAAATTCACGCCGATGACGCCGCCGCAGTCCGCGAGCGCACGGATCATCTCATCCGTCAGGTTGCGGGGGTGCGGCGTGAGGGCACGGCAGTTCGAATGGGACGCGACAAAGGGCTTCCCGTTCTGTCTGCAGATCTCCGCCACCTCAGAAAAGCCCCGGTCGGAAAGATGCGAGACGTCCACCATCATCCCGATCCGGTTCATGTGCGCTACCGCCTCCCGCCCGAAGGAAGTCAGGCCGCCGGAGCTGCCGTTCGGCTCCCCGAAGCAGTTTGGCGCATTCCAGGTCAGGGAGATCAGGCGGATTCCCATCCGGTAAAAGCGGTCGAGATGTTCCATTCGCCCGTTTACCGCACGCCCGTCCTCCAGGGTCAGGATCCCAGAGAGTTTACCGGCCGCCGCATTTTTTTCGATCTCTTCAAAGGTCTTAGCCTGCGCAAGCAGATCCGGGTGCAGCTGCGCCGTATGATGAAAAATCGCGATGCATTTCTTTATATAATCCTCATCCGAAGGAAACAGCGGGCCTAGACGGCGCACCAGCTCAACCGGCGGCAGAAACACCGCAAAAAACTGCGCCTTACAGCCGCCCGCGCCAAGCCGCGCGAGATCCACCATCCCTTTTAAATGAAGCAGATCGCTCCTGCGGCGCATCCAGGCCCGCATCAGCGTGTCACAGTGCATGTCAATATATGGAACCATCCTCAGCTCCTCCTTCCCGTGGTCACTCCCGGCCGGCGCTCGCCTGCGCCGCTGCTTCCGCCTCTGCGCGGATCCGCTCGATATCCGAAAGATTCACCTTCCCGACCTTTAGCCGGTATCCGCTGTAGACAAACAGCCCGGCGATCATGGCGAGAATGAAGTACTGGTCGCCGGATTTAAGCGTAGTCAGCAGCGCGACACAGATCAGCAGGTCACACAGGATCGCCAGGATAATCGTGATGTAAAACGCGGCGCGCGGCATCCGGAAAAATCCGCTCCGCCAGGCATCCGGATACTTCTTTATCAGCCGAAACATCAGCGCATTGTTGATCAGATTGATCACCATCGTCGGGATCATCATCAGCGAAATCAGATCCTGCAGCCCGATATCGATGAAGACCGGGACGACGGCGATCAGATACAGAAGCCCCATCATCACCCAGGGATACCCGCCCTTTGTCTTTTTCCCGAGAACCGCGGGCAGCCAGCCGTCGAGCGTCGTCGCCATCAGCGGATGCTGCACGCTGGCAATCGCGCCGTAGAGCGAGGTCGCGATCGCAAAACAGGCTCCTCCCAGGATAAAAATCACGAACACGCCATACGGGAAGATCTCCTTCGCGACAACGCCGAGGTTCTGGCCCGCGACCTCCTCCACCGGGAGCACGCCCGCTGAGACAATCCCGATCAGGCAGTATACAATCATAACCACAAACGACGCGATCAGAATGGCCTTCGGCAGGGAATGCTTCGGATCCCTCGCGTCGGCGGTCATGGCAATCGGCATGGTCGCTCCCTGGCAGGCAAAGCTCATCATCGCGATCGCCATGATAAATCCGACGGGCCCGCCGGTAAAATAATCCGCGCTTCCCGGAACTGCCGTGGCAAAGTCCACCTGCGGCAGGCCCACCGCCACATAGACCAGCAGGGAAACGATTAAGACCGCCACCATGATCAGGTTAAATTTTCCCATGAATTTACCGCCCAGCAGCGTGGTCAGGAAAAACAGGGTGAGTATCGCAACCGCGATCAGCTTCCCGTACGCCGCAAGCCCTGGAAATACCGTGGACGCATATTCCACGATCGAGAGAGCGTACATCGCGAACGCCAGCCCGGTAAAGATCGTCGAGATCGCCGAGACGCCGACCAGAAGCGGCGGCTGTAACAGCGCGCACTGGCTGTAGTTGCCGCCCGGCAGCACGAACATGCCCGCCATCAGCGTCTTGTACGCATAGGCAAAGAGCACGACCAGACAGGCTGCCATCAGCGCCGGCGTGATCGAGTGTCCGGTAAAGCCGATGCCGCTCCCCATCGAGACAAAGATTCCGGACCCGATGCAGTTTCCGATGCCGTAGCAGGTCAGCTCCGCGACGCCAAGCTGCTTTTTCGCCCCGGCAGCCTCCTGTGACTGTAATTTTTGTTTCATAACGTTCCTCCTTCCGTTTCTATCATCTTACCATAAAAACCGCCCCGCCACAATGCATATGGCCGGACCGTTCGATTGACAATGCCGCTTCCTGTTGTTAGAATAACCGTAGAAGTTCAGCCCTCCTCTGCGTGCTGAACCTATCTTTTCGCGTCAGGAGACAAAAACATGATTACAATTGCAGTCCCGCAAATGGGAAACGACCTGTTCCGCAAATACATGAAAGGAAAATACGTAAGCAGCTTATCGCGCGCCGGCGCCGTGGTGCGCTGGATTGAGCTGGCCGATCCAACGGCCGCCGCGAAGGAGGCTGCGTCCTGCGACGGGCTCCTGCTGCCGGGCGGCGCGGATATCGATCCCGCGCGCTACGGGCAGACCCCGCAGCCGGAGTGCGGGAAGCCGAACGCACTGCGGGACGCGGCGGAATTCGTGATGCTCGACGCATTTTACCGGACAGGGAAACCGGTGCTCGGCATCTGCCGCGGGATCCAGGTGATGAACGTGCAGGCCGGCGGTACCTTATTTCAGGACATCAAAGGAACCGCTGCCTGCCGGCACATGGATTTCCGATCCCGCGGGCGCAGCATCCACCGCGTCAGCGTCACGGACGGCACGCTCCTCTCCCGCATCATCGGCAGCGGAGAGCATGAGGTCAACAGCCTCCATCACCAGGCCGCAGACCGGATCGGCGACGGCTTTACCGCTGTGGCGGTGAGCGAGGACGGCTTTGTGGAGGCCATCGAGCGGAGGGACCATCCCTTCTGCTTAGGGGTGCAGTGGCATCCGGAGCACATGAGCCGCAAAAGCCAGACACAGCGGAAGATTTTTGCGGCATTTGCAGACGCGTGCAGCAAATAATAAAATATACTTAGGAGGATTACCATGCAGTACGATTTTACATCCATTCCCGACCGCTCCGCCTGCGGCTCATCCAAATGGGACGCCGTGCCGGGCGCATGTACGGAAAAGGTGCCGCTCTCGACAGCGGACATGGAGTTTGTGACGGCGCCGCCGATCGTGGACGCGCTAAAGCAGACCGCGGAGACGACGATACTCGGCTATTCGCACCCGACAGAGGAGTACTATCGCGCGGTGTGCGGCTGGATGGCGCGAAAGCACGGCTTTACCGTGACGCCGGAGCAGATCATCACCACCCCCGGCGTCGTCTACGCCCTGGGCGTGCTGATCGACGCGGTGTGCGAGCCCGGGGACAGCGTGCTGATCTTAACGCCGGTCTACTACCCCTTTGACATGGCGGTGCTCGCGAAGGGCCGCAATATCGTCTACTCCGAATTAAAGCTCACCGGAACGCGCTATACGATCGACTACGGGGATCTCGAGGAAAAGGCAAAGAGAAGCGACGTGCGCGCGCTGCTCTTCTGCAACCCCCACAATCCGGTCGGACGCGTGTGGAGCCGGGACGAGCTGGAGCGGGTCGTGGACATCTGCGCGGAAAACGACGTCTTTATCATCGACGATGAGATCCACAACGACCTGATCATGCCGGGATACACCCACACGGTGATGGCGACGCTCTCGGATACGGCAGAAAGAATCTGCGCGGTCTGCACTGCTCCGAGCAAGACCTTTAACCTCGCCGGGCTCCAGTGCTCGAACATCATCATAAAAAATCCGGAAGTATGTGCAAAGGTGCGCGCCGCCTCCATGGCAAACCTGATCCTGGATTTAAACGTCTTCGCATTTCCGGCCTGCATCGCCGCCTACACGCAGTGCGACGCATGGTTAGACGAGCTGATCACCGTGATTGCGGGAAACGCGTCCTACGTAGAATCTTTTATGGCAGAGCATTTCCCCGCGGTAAAAACCATCCCGCTCGAGGGGACCTATCTGCTGTGGCTGGACATGCGGGGCCTTGGCATGACGCATGTCGAGCTGGAGCGGCTGATGAAGGAGGACGCCGGGCTTTACCTGGATGAGGGATATATCTTCGGAAGAGCGGGGCGCGGGTTTGAGCGCATCAATCTCGCCTGCTCCAGGACGACGCTGGAACGGTCCATGGAGCGCTTTTTACGCGCGATGAAAGGGTGGGAGGCGTCGGAAAAGCCGTACCACAGAGACCTCGTCTGCGGGGAAACGCTGGAGGGCTTTGTCTACGACACGCCGACCGCCGCAGGACTGGATCTCGCGGAAACGATCACAAAGCCGACCGTGCTGATCTTCAGCCGCTACTACAGCTGCACCTTCTGTCAGGCCCTGCTTGCCCAGCTGCGCCAGGCGTGGCCAATGCTGTCGGAACAGGGCATCGACGTAAAGGTCGTCATGCAGACTGCCAGGGAACGGGCGGCGGAGGCGGATTTCCCCTTTGACCTGATCTGCGACCCGGACGCGAAGCTCTATGACCGCTACCATGTCTTTGAGGCGGACAGCGCGGTCGCCATGGTCGCGGAGAGCCCAAAGCTGATCGCCGCGTTAGGCGGTGTCCGGCAGCTCGCCGGCATGATGATGGGAGGCGATGCCCCCGAGGGACGTGCTCGCCAGCTGCCGGCGGTCTTTGCCGTGACGCCGGATATGGTGGTGCGCTACGCGCATTACGGGCGGACCTTAGACGATATGCCGGAACTTCCCGAAGTGATAGCGGCCCTCGCGGCGTCCGGCCTGACCTGATGAGCCGGTTTACGCAACAAAACCTTACATAAATCATCCGGAAATGTCAGCTCTGGCTGGTGGACATCAGAACCCTCCGGTTTTACAATGATGTTAACAATCGTTGCAAAGGAGGGTTTTTTATGAGAAAATACTACCTGGACAATATCCGCCAGGCCACCGTCGTGCTGGTCATGATCTACCATGTATTCTGGTTTTTTAACGCGCTGGGCATTCTGGGCGGAGCGGGCGGCTTTTACGAGGAACAGCCGTGGGACGTGTTCTGCACGATCGTGTATCCCTGGTTTATGGCGCTCTTATTTGTGATCGCCGGGATCAGCGCCCGCTATGCCCTGGAACGACAGGGCGACCGGGCGTTTCTTTGCGGCAAGGTGCATAAGCTGCTCGTGCCCTCCACCCTGGGGCTCTTCTTTTACCACTGGTTTACGGGGTTTCTCAGCCTTGAGATGGGCGGCGCCCGGGATTATCTTCCGTCCTCCATCGTCTGGCTGGTGGCGCTGCTTTCCGGAACGGGGATTTTATGGTTTATCCAGATGCTGTTCGTCTTTTCGCTGCTTCTCATCCTGCTGCGAAAGCTTCCGGGCTTTGAGGCGGTATACCGCGCCGGCGAAAAAGCGAACCTGCCCGTCCTCCTGCTTCTGGCGCTGCCCCTCTGGGGCGCTTCCATGCTCCTGAACACCCCGGTCATCATCGTGTACCGCTGGGGCTTTTACGGGGCGGCGTATCTGCTGGGATACCTGGTCTTCTCCCATGACGCGGTGCAGGATCTGACCAGGCGGTATCATCTGCCGCTGGCCGTCCTCGCCGTTCTTTCCGGCGCGGCATATACGGTGCTGTTTTACGGGGAAGATTATACGGCAGACCGCTGCCTGACGCATCCTCTCACCTGCCTGTATCTCTGGCTGATGATCCTCGCGATTCTGGGCTGCGGAAAAGCATGGTGGGATAAGGCGCCGGAGGAATATCCGGGGATCGCCGGGAAATTTTTGTCCTATATGGTGCGTTCCAGCTTTGGCCTGTACGTGGTGCATTATCTGATCTGTCAGGCCACGGGGTACCTGCTGAAAACCTATACCGCCCTGCCGCCCGCTCTCATTTACGCGATCGTCCTGACGGCCACCCTGGGGCTCTCGCCGGTCATGTACGGAATCCTGCGGCGCGTTCCCGTCATCCGGTATATCACGTTCGGCATCCGCGCCAGAGACGGAAGGTCAGCTGGACGGGCTTAAGACAGCAGACGGACATTTTCCCGGAATCCGGGCGGCAAATTTGTACAGAGATGAGGAATTGCGATGTTTCATGAAAATTTATACGAGCTGAGAAAAATGAACTCCATGACGCAGGAGGATCTGGCAGAACAGGTCGGCGTGACAAGACAGGCCGTGGCGAAATGGGAATCCGGCGAGACGCTGCCGGATCTCGACAAATCGATGCGTCTCGCGGAAGCCCTCGGCGTCTCGCTCGACGACCTGGCAAATTATGAACCGTCGGAGCACATGGGGCTTGGAATCCCGCCGAAGGGAAAGCATCTCTTCGGCGTGGTCACGGTCGGGGAAAAAGGGCAGATCGTGATTCCCGCCAAAGCCAGAAAAATGTTCGCGATCTCGCCGGGCGACCAGCTGGTCGTCTTAGGCGATGAATCGCAGGGGCTTGCCATCATAAAATCAGATCATCTTCTGGCTATGGCGGATCTGATCCGGACTTCGGCCGAACCGGTTTAGCTCAGCCTTCTTTTCCCGTCACAACCTCCACGCCCTCCGGCGCCTCGTATGTCATTTGTACCTTTCCGTTCCCGTCGAGGGTCCACTCCACGCTTACCATACCGCGCGGCGTGATCACCTCTCCCTTCGCGGCGGTCATATATCCGGGATGCGGGTCGATGGCGATCTTCTCATAGCCGGGAGCCGCCGGGCGCACCCCCAGCACCACGGAGGGCAGCTCATAGAGGGCTAAGGCGCCCCAGGCATGGCAGTCGCTCCGCTCGTTCACGCCATCTTCCACACATGTCGTCAGATTGTTTTTTACCATGTTCCGCCACAGATCCCAGGCATCCTTCGTTTGGTCGTACAGATCCGCTTTTTCTAACGCGCGGAACAGATAGAAGGCCATGGCCACCGAGCACTGTGCATACTCCTCTCCGTTTTTAAGCGTCCGGCGCAGGTTTTCGCGGCCCGTCTCCAGGGATACCGTATCGGTCAGCAGCGCGAAGACCTGGCAGTGCTGGCTGTACTCCGCCACACCCGGTCCGTCGGTGAGCATCCCCTGCGCATCCACACAGTATTTCTGCACCGCAGCGCGCACTTTTGCTGCGCGCGAGAGATATTCCTCCGCCACGCCGTCGCGGCCAAGATAGCGCATCACCTCCGCGGCGTGGGTCAGTCCCATGAGATAGAGCAGGCTCTCCATGGTGATGGGGCCTTTTTTTATGGCGGTGGGCACGCCCGATGTACCGTCCCACTGCGTCGTCCAGTCGATAAACGACCAGTATCGGGACACGCCGTTCATCCCGCCGACCTTGCCCACCAGGCCCCGCTCGTCTAAGTTCCGGTCGAAAAATTCCAAGATTCCGTCCACCGCACTCATGTGCTGCCGCAGGAAGGCGCGGTCCCCGAAATACATCATGTGGTCATAGAGCATCATGATATAGTAAATCGAAAAACCCGGAATGATATTCGGCCCGTAGCACGGATAGGAGCAGTTGGTCATCCCGTCCTCCCGCACGGAGCGGCGGAAATCGTCCATGCATTTGCGCGCAAGCTTATCGTCCGCCGACACCGCGTAGGTATAGAGGATCTGACTTCTCGAATCCATCGCGTACTGCAGCTGCTCGTAGAAGGGACAGTCCTCATAGGTCTCATGCATACAGCGGCGCAGCGTCCGAAGGCTGATGTCCCACACCGGCGCAAGGGTCTCATCCGACACCTCGACATTCGTCTTCGCCTGAAGCGGGTAACCCGTCTCCAGGTAGTCAAAGCCTCCGATCACAAGCGGCTCCTCCCCGGTGGTGACAGTGAGGCCGATAAAGCGGAAGGTGCGGAACCAGAACGGCTCAAAACACTCCGGGCACGCATCCGTCCCGCAGCCCGCCACCTGATAGGTGTCGGTAAATCCGTGCAGATACCCGTTCTCCCAGTCCATGCGGTCCTTTTTCTTCGGATGGCGGAAGCCCGAAAGGGCGGCGTCTCCCCCCACAACCTTCTCCTCCCGCTGCACATACCCCTCGGAGGTCAGCAGCTCGATCTTTGCCCCGCGGCCCGCCCGAAGGGACAGGGACAGGTAGCCGGTCATCAGCTCCCCGGCGTTGATCTCCACCGTCTCCCGGCTGTGAGGCGGGATGGTAACGATTCCGTTTCCCGCCAGCATCGCGTTCCAGACATCCACGCGTCCGTCTGCTTCGGACACATTGCCGGACGCGCTGCCAGCCGTTTCGGACGTGCTCTCCCGCCTTCCGTACAGCCCCGCAAAGGTTCTTCTCTCCCCCAGGATCGAGGGGATGGTGCGGGGCATCAGGCTGCCCGGGCTGACGGCCTGATGCACGTCAAACATCGTGTAGGGCGACACGTTCTGCCAGCCGGCATCGTCGTACCCCGCCGTCCTCCAGCCGGCCGTCTCCGCCTCCCCGGCGCGGTCCTCTAAGATCTGGAGGGGCGCGAAAAACGGAGATTCTGAGACGATTGTAAATCCCTGATCCTCCCTGCATTTCCAGGAAACGCCGCCGGAGATCCCGTGGCCCTGATCCTCCCGCACCACCGGGTAATCCCGCTCCGTCACCAGATCCGCCAGCGGGCCGAAGCCCGCTTTCTGCTCCTCCTGACTTAAGACCTCCGCCACATAGAGCCCCGGCATCGTGGTGCGGAACATGCCGTGGTTGCCTTTTTTATGCTCCAGCGGATAACGCAGCACCTCTGCCGCCAGCACGTTTTCCCCCGCGGTCAGGTAGGTTGCCAGCTCCACCTGGTCTACATACCACACCAGCCGGTCGCCCTTTACCGGGCCTGCCTCCACGAGAGCGCCATTCACCCACAGCTTGTAGCGCGTGTCCGCGGAGATGCGGATTCTTAATGACTCCGGCACCTCATTTAAGACAAACATCTTCCTGAAATACACCAGGTGCGCACGCTCCTGATCCGCCTTTTCCCATTCCGGGATCCACATCCAGTTTGTCATCGGTATCTGAAATTCCATGAAAAACCTCCTTTTTATAAATAACTCTATGACCCGCCAGACAACTTTTGTCCCCGGCATCATAACATATTTTGCCGGCATCATGCAGATGCCGGCGCCATCATCCGAAATCACAGCCACAAAAAGGTTACATTTCACCCCTTCACAGCCCCGACCGTGATGCCCTTCACGAAATACTTTTGGAAGAAGGGATAGAGCACCATGATTGGCAGAATCCCAACCACCGAGATGGCCATACGGATACTGACGGAGGGCATTTCCGTCATGGAAGCCGCGCCTCCTGCCGCCTGGGACACGGTGCTGGAGCTTAAGAACTGCACATCCTGCAGGATCCGGTTTAACAGGTTCTGTAAGCTGTAGAGCTCCGGCTTCGTCACGTAGTAGAGTCCGTTGGTCCAGTCGTTCCAGTAGCCGATTCCCACGAACAGCCCCACCGTCGCCATGATGGGCAGGGATAAGGGCAGGATCATTTTTGCAAAAATCCGGAACTCCCCGGCTCCGTCTATTTTTGCCGCTTCGATGAGCTCCACCGGGATATTCTGTGCAAAATAATTTTTCATCAGGATCACGTTAAACCCGTTCATTAAAAGACCGGGAATGATCAGCGCCCAGATGGTATTTTTCATATGGAAAATCTGCGTCCACATGATGTAGGAGGGCACGATACCGCCGTTAAAGAGCATGGTAAAAAACACCAGAAACGAGACCACATTGCGCGCCCGAAAGTCCTGCCGCGACAGCGGGTAGGCTAAAAGCGGCGTGATCACAAGGCTCGTCACGGTACCCACGATGGTGATGATCAGGGTGATGCCGTAGGCGTTTAAGATATCCTTCGCCTTGTAAAACAGATATTTGTATGCGGTAAAGCTGATGGATTTCGGGAGAAAGGAATACCCCTCTAAGATCAGCTCCTGCTCTCCCGTGATGGATCCCGCCACCAGCACCCATAAGGGGAGGATCGCACAGAGTGCGAATAAAATCAGGAAAATATGAATCACTACCTGAAAAATTTTTTCTCCACGTCCTAATACGTTTGCCATTTTCTTCCTCCCCCTAGAACATTGCGTTTTCCGCGCTGAATTTGCGGACGATCGCGTTTGCGGTCAGCACGAGAATAAATCCTACGATTGACTGATAAAATCCTGCCGCGGAGGACATCCCGATGTTGCTCTGCTGCATCAGCGCCCGGTATACATACGTATCGATCGTCTGCGTCGTCGAGTAGAGCGTCCCCGAATTCATGGGCATCTGATAAAACAGTCCGAAGTCGGAATAGAACATGCGCCCGATGCTCATGATGGTCAGCATGATCACCGTGGATTTTAACAGCGGGATCGTGATGTAGCGGATCTGCGCCAGCTTCGTCGCCCCGTCCACCATGGCTGACTCATAGAGGGAGCGGTCGATGCCGATGATGGTGGACATGTAGACAATCGAGGAATAGCCCAGCCCCTTCCAGACATTGACAAAGAGCAGGATGAAAGGCCACTTGCCCGGATCGTTGTACCAGTCCACCGCTTCCATCCCAAACGTCCGTAAGATGCCGTTTATAAGCCCGGTGTCCTTGCTTAAAAACGCGTAGCCGATGTAGGCGCAGATGACCCAGGAGAGCAGGTACGGGAGCAGGATCACGGTCTGGAAAAATTTGGTCTCAAACTTTTTCCGCAGCTCGCTTAACATGATTCCCGTGGCAATCCCCATCACCGTCCCCACCGCGATGAACAGCAGGTTGTAAAGGATCGTATTTTTCGTGATTAAAAACGCCGCGTCCGTCTTAAACAGATAGGTAAAGTTTTCAAACCCGATCCATGGGCTCTTCCAGATCCCCTTGCTGTAATCGATCTGCTTAAAGGCGATAAACAACCCGCACATCGGACCGTAATTATTGATTAAAAGATACAGCATCCCGGGTGCGATCATCACCCAGAAGGGCCACTGCTTCCGCAGCATCGAACTTTTTTTCTTCGTTTCCACGCTCTCTCCCCGCTTTCCGTTTTATTTTAAAAGGGCCGCCGCTCTCCCGCGGCGGCCCCGTTTCCCGTTATCTGATTTTATCCTTACTGATTCTCCGCCTTCCAGGCGTCTAACTGCGCCTGCTTCTCCGCAATGATCTCCTGCAGCCCGGCGGAATTTAACGCCTCAATAAACTTCGGCAGCTCCGTCTCCGGATTCACCGCGCCGCACTCGAGCCCCGGCTGGTATTCGCTGACCACGTTGGAAACCGAAGCGATCTGCGTGGACACCTTCGTGCTGTCATAGGAGAAGCCCATGACCGGCGTGCACTGCGCACTCTTATTATTGGCATCCAGTCTCTCATAAACGGAGGTATCCCGGCCCTCGCCCCAGATGTAGGAGAGGAACTGATTGCCGAAAAACCAGTCCATATTCAGGCCGTAGGTGGTGGTGTTTGCATCCACACCCTCCGGGAAATCCACGGTCCCGTCCGGCTTCACCTCATAGTGAACGCCCTCGATTCCCCAGTCAAGCAGGTTCACGATATCCGCGTTGGTATACATCTCGTTTAAGAATTTCATCGCCGCTTCCGGGTGCTCGCTGGTGGCGGAGATGGCAAAACCAAGGGAATTGACATCTGTGGTTGCAATAAAGGGCTGTACCAGCTTGATGGATTCCACTTCGACACCTGTCGCCGTGGTAATCTGCTCCGCCTGGCCTTCCTCTCCGACAATAAAGTATCCGGCGGTCCGCCCGTTCTGCACATAGGTGTTGGCCGCTTCCTGCGTCGTCGTCGCATCTTCCAGGATGTACCCGGCCTGATTCCACTCATATGCGTACTGCAGCAGTCTCGCATAGTCCTCGGACTCATACAGGTTCGTGACGGTGCTGTCCTCCCCCGGCATCAGAACGCCTCTGCTGTCATTTAAATTATCCACAAAGGGCACCCTCGTAAATAACAGGCTGTTGGGCGCGGTAGAAGCCGGCACCAGGCACACCAGCTCCGGGTGGGCCTCCTTAATCTTCGCGAACATCTCCCCGATCAGGTCAAGGTTCTCGCAGTACTCGTCGAGATTTGCCGCCAGCTTTAACTGATCCACCGGAAGGTCCAGCTCCTCGATCAGATCCTTGCGCAGCACAATGTTCATGACAGCCGCTTTTCCGTTGTAGGTGGGCACCGCGTAGAGAGAACCGCCGCTGGTGGTGGATTTTAAGAATTCCTCGCCGACGACCTCCTTAATCCCTGCGCCGTACTCGTCGATATAGCCGTCCATGCTCATCAGCTGGTTATTGGCCAGCCAGGGGCTGTAGGTTCCGATAAAGCCCATCAGGTCGAGCTGTTCGCCGCCCGACTGCATCAGGCCGATCTGATTCGTGTAGTTAGCCATCGAGATCCCTTCGATATGTACCCGCACGCCGATTTTCGGCTCCGTGATCTTATTGATCTCGTCCTCGATCTGCTTCATGTCCACGGTCTTGGATAAAAAGGTGGCAAATACGATCTCCTCCACCTCTCCATTTGCCGCCGCGCCGTCATCGCTTCCCGCCGCGGCTCCCCCGGCGTTCTCCGTCCCGCCGGCAGCTCCCGCCGCACCGGCGCCCTGTCCGCCCGCGGACGCTCCCGCATCGTCTCCGCCGCCGCATCCGGCCAGCATTCCCACTGTCATCATTGCCGCGCATGCAAGCGCCGCCACTCGTTTCAGTTTCATAGAATCCTTTTTCCTCCTTGTTTTCCGAAGTGTTTCTGTGTTTCTTTATGCACTTATTCTAATTCACCCGCGTGAAATAATCTCCCATTATTCCGCGGCATTTTTACGGGAATTCCGATAAAAAATCAGCGGAAATCCTTATTTTTCCGCCGGATTCCCGCTGATTTTTTCTCTTTTTAACAGTATTCTGTCCGATTGCCGGTATTCTGATCTCAAATCCGGTCCGCCGCTTTGCCTCAGGCGATCGTTTTTCGGAAGACCTGATACAGGCAGTTCCACTCAAAGTCGGATGCCGGGCGGTAGCCTTTTGGGAAGCACGCCGCCAGCCGTTCTTTCACCGCCGGATCTTTTAACTCTTCCCGCAATTCCTCCTTTAAACCGTTTCGCTCCAAAAACGCTTTTACCTCTTTTAATCCCGCCTGAACTTTTTTCTGCTCTACACAGTAATCCATATCATAGCGCGTATCCGTCTCCCAGCGCGTCAGCATATCCGTCTTATCCTCAATCCATTCTGTGAGCTCCACGCGCGACCCGTTGTTTACCGACATCCGGACCAGCTTGTCAATATCATGTGTGTTTGGCACCGTCACTCCCACACATTCCAGAAAGGCTTTCAGGGTTTTCTCCACCGCCTGCTGAAGATGATAAGCCACTGCGTTCATATATGCCTCGTCGTTTTCCGGTATCTTTAACAGATTTTCCGCGGCACGGTAATCCAGATACGCACGTTTAAATAATCTGACATCACACATAGATCTCCTCCCTGTCATAGACCACAATCCCTTTTTCCTCAATTTCCTGCCGCAGCCGCTCTCCGATCCGGTCCGCATAGACAATGTCCACCGCTTCCCCGTGCTCCGCTGCCTGATAGTGAAATGCCTTTTCCGTATCATAGCGCTCGATGCACAGATCCAGGTCGCTGTAGCTGTTGCAACGGAATTCCACGCCGCTCCCGAAGACAATCGCAGCTTTTATATTGGCATCCTCTTTAAAATCCCGCTGGAATTCCTGCACCAGGTCCTGTTTTAGCGGATGCACATATTCCGCATGCAGAAAGCGGATTCCCGCATGCTTTCGCTCAAACGTAAAATGAAGATCGAAATGGTTATATTTTTTCCTCACCTCTCCGCCCTCCTCTTATAATCGCTGGGCAGCATCCCCTCGATGCGCTTAAAGACCTCCGAGAAATACGAAAAATTGCTGTACCCGAGCCGCACCGCGATATCCCCGATATTCTCCTCCCCCCGGGCGATCAGCTCTTTTGCCCGCGCGATTTTTTCCCGAATGATATATTCGCTTAGCGATACCCCCGTCTCCTTCTTAAAGGTCCGGGACACATAATCCGCGGAAAAATTCACATGCTCCGCGATCTGCTCCCTGGTGATGCGCCCTTCCACATGCTCCCTGATATACGCCCTGATCTGTGTGATCATGTCCTTATCGCTGTCCGTGCCGCCCCCAAGCTCCTCGAGGCGGTCGGCGACGGCGATGAGCCAGTCCGACAGATCCGATAGGGACTGCCAGCTGTGCATGACCTGCTCCGACAGACGGTTCGTCCAAAAATCGGCAAGGGCGATGTGACGCCGGTCAAAACAGGGGTAGAGCTCCCTCCGCAGCTGCTCCGCCGCCAGGAAACGCTCCCTGGCACCGGTCTCATACCCGCTGTCCCGAAGGGCCGCCGCATACTGCCTCAGCTTCGCAAACTCCCCCGCCGCCAGCCAGCCGCGGATCTGCTCCGCCGGAAGCTCCCACATGCCGCCCGCCGGATCTGCCGCCGGCAGGCTGCAGTCGACGATCCCCTGCTTCGGCGACGCATTCTGATAGTCCCGCTGCAGCAGCTTCTGATATGCCCCGTGCAGCTCCTCGCCAAAGCAGGGGGCTCCCAGATAGACCGTCATCTCCGCCCCGGTGATCGTGCGGCAGACGTCCAGGAAATTTTCGAGATTCTCATAAAGCCCGCCGGTGCGCTGCTCCGAAAGAATCGCCCACATGCGAAGATTCTTCCAGCCGGTTCGTCCGGCATCCTCGTCGGTGACAAACAGGTCGCGTGAAATATTGTGTATGATAAATGTCATTAATTCCGGCTGTTCCCTCCACTCTTCCTTCCGGTCGGAAACCCCGCGCACAGAAAACAGGATCAGCTGATACTGTTCATTGACGTCATAATCGAGATTTAGCTGCCCGGCCTGCCGGATCGTCTCCGACGGTGAGTCAGACCTGCCGTCGATTAAGCTCTCCCAGAATTCACGCTCCAGCCGCTCCCTGTGATGATCCCATAGCAGCCCTCTGCTCTCCCTCGCACGTGTCAGCTGCTCCTCCTCACGCCGCTGTACCGCCTTTGCGACGAGCTGCCCGAGCTGCTCGAAGTTCACCGGCTTTACCACATACTCCATCACGTGATGATGCAGCGCCTCCTGCGCATACGCAAACTCCGCATGGCAGGTCAGGCAGACCGCGATGCTGTCATATCCGTGCTCTCTGACCCAGCCAAGCAGCTCTAAGCCGCTCTCCCCCGGCATCTCGATATCCGTGATCACGATATCTACCTCCTGCGCCGCAAAAATCTCCTTCGCCTGCGCCGCGTTAAACGCCGTCAGCACCGTTTCCACACCGGCCGCCTCCCAGTCCACGCACCGCTGGATCGTGCGCACTGCATATACCTCGTCGTCCACAATCAGTACCTTCATCTGCTCCGTCCTTCCTGCCATCCGATATCCGTCGCACCACCAGAGGTGGCGCTGCCGCCCTCGTCACTTTCCGCAGAAGCAGCCTCTGCCGTTTTCTCCGCCGGGATCCGGATCCTGGTTCTCGCGCCCTGCGGGCTGGCGTTTGAAATGGAAAATACCGCGCGCTCCCCGTACAGATACCGGAGCCGCTGCTTTAAATTCCACAGCCCGATGTGCTTATCCTCCGGCGGGATATCATGTTCAAACCGCTCTAAAATCTCGTCCGGATATCCCTTTCCGTTGTCCTGCACGGTAAATACGATCTCGTCCTCCTCACGCACAGCCGTGAGGGAAATCACGCTCTCCCCCGCGATGTCAAACGCGTACTTCATCGAATTTTCTATCAGAAGCTGGAGCATGAGCGGCGGGATCACCACCCCGTCTAATCCTTCCTCCACCTTGCACGTATAGTGAAAATTATCCCCGACGCGGATCTCCATGATTTTTAAATAATGGCCGACATGGTCGATCTCCTCCTTCAGCGTCGTCTTCCCGCCGCGCGTGCCCGCGATATACCGAAGATACGCCGAGAGATTCTCCGTCAGCCGCGGGATCAGCTGCGTATCCCCCGCCTGCGCCATCAGGCTTACCAGGTTCAGGGCATTCAGGAAAAAATGCGGTTCTAACTGCAATTGTAAATAATCCATCTCCAGCTGCTTCTTTTCCAGCGCGTCCTCATACACCTGTATCTTTAACGTCCTTATCTGCGCCACCATATCGTGAAATGAATCGATCAGGTGCGCCAGCTCATTGCTCGAACGGCTGCTCTCAATCCGCACCTCAAGATTCCCCTGCTCGACCTGGGCAAACGCCTCCTCCATTCTGCCGATCGGGAGGAACACGCTTTTGTGCAGGGAGCGGAGCAGCCACGGAAACAGCGCGCCGGCAAATACCGTCAGAGCGGCGATCACGACTGCCCGGATCACGTAAAACGTCCCCAGAAGCTGCGACCGGTCCACCACCGCCATCATCCGGAAATCTCCTACAGACGACTCCACCCCTGTCATCAGATAGGCGTCGGAATCCCCCGTGTAATAATAGCCCTCCAGGCTGCCGCCGTAATCCAGCGAGAGCAGCGCCGGATCGTCCACCCGGCTGCGCAGCACCCCCTCCGGGGAGGTCATCACACAGCTGACGCCCTTCTCCAGTTTCCAGTCCTCCACCGGCACCGAGAGCGTCTCAAAGGTCGTCCAGGCGTAAAACAGGACCTCCTCGTCCCCGGCCGCGCAGAGCAGCACAGCCTTTTCCCCGACGGAACAGGTCACCCACCTGCCCCGGACACGGGAGAGCTCATCCACATGCTCTTTTGCGTACTCCAGCACCTCCATACGGCTGACAAAGCTGTCGCTGTATTCCGAGAAGCCGTACACCTGCTTTCCGTTTTTCGCCGAGCAGCAGCCGATCCCCTCCACGTACTGGAACATCGGTTCCTGTTCTGCAATCAGATTTTTGTAGCGCTGGGCTGCCGGCTCGCTGACCCCGGGATCCGCCGAGGCAAATTCTTCCTTGTCCGTCCGATAGAGCGCCTCGCTCACCAGCCAGTTTGACACCCTGTTCAGCTCCCCGTCCAGCAGGTTCATATTCAGGCTTAATATGTCATAATCATTTTCGTAAATCCGCTGCTCGATCAGTGCGATGGAATAATAATTCATCCAGAACAACAGCAGCAGTACCGGCACGCAGGTAAACAGCACCACCACAATCACCCGCACCTTCAGGGAATTCCATTTTCTGCGCAGATTCATATCGGCATTCCTCCCCTTGTAAAATCCTTCTTTTTCCAATATAATGGTGCCATAGTCAGAAGGCCGTGTGCCCCGCCCGCCCGAAGCGGCGCAGCGGCAGGCCAGGCACGAGAAAGGAAATACTCATGGCATCCACATTAAAAGATATCGCCGACCTCGCCGGCGTTTCCGTCAGTACCGCCTCCATCGTCATGCGCGGAAACGGAAGCAGACGAAAAATATCCGAAAAGACGCAGCAGAAGGTTCTCGACGCGGCAAAGTCGCTGAATTATACGCCGGACATGCGCGCAAAGGCTCTCCGGGAAGGCTTTTCCGGCACTGCCGTCATCACGCTCTTCTGGGCGACGGACATCCGCTTACAGATGCTCTCCCGCTTTATCCAGGGCCTGCAGGCAGCGCCCGACGCCAGCCGCTGCGAGATCATGATCAAGACCTACGAGAACGACCATTTAAGGGAAGCGCTCACAGACGGCACGCTGCGCGGCTGCAACGGCATCATCATCTGTAATCCCTCCGGTTCCGATATGGACTATCTCGAGCACCATGATTTTCCGGTTCCGATCGTCCTTTACAACCGGTATTCCAGAAAATATTCCGCCGTACATATGGACGACCGCATCATCGGGCAGTACCCCGCCTTTGTCTTCGCGAAGCACGGGAGGAAATATCCTGCCATTTTAAAGGCGCCCTCCACCTTCGGCGGGATGAATGTCCGCACCAGCATCTTCGAGGAGCAGGCCGTTACCTCCGGCATGTATTCCCCGGTCATCATCGATGTGGAAAACAGTCTCGACGGCGGGTATCAGGGGATCGATCTGCTGCTGTCCCATATCCCGAAATGCGACTGCCTGTTCTGTACCTCGGATTATATCGCACTCGGCGCGCTCAAAGCGCTGCACCGCCATCAGGTCGCGATCCCGGAACAGCTTGAGATCATCAGCGTGGGAAACGCCTACCCGGATCTGTCGCGCTTTTCGATCCCGTCGCTCTCCGTGATGAGCCTTCCGATGGAGGAGATGGCGGCCGCCTGCCTGATGATGCTTTACCAGCGCATCACCTCGTTTGACACGGCCGTTATCTCCCAGCAGATGGAGGTGCGCTATCTCGCGCGGGAGAGCTGCGGGGAGTAGAGGGCTCACATCGCCGCCCGGTAGATCCCCGCAATATCCTCCCGCGAAAGCTTTTTCACGATCCCGGGCATCCCCTGCGCCGATTTCATGCACTTTTCGGCAAGCGCATCGATCTGCTCCTCCGTCGGCGCGATGCCAAGCTCCGCTAAGGTCACCGGCATCCCGATCGACCGGAAAAACGCTTCCGCGGCATAAATCCCGCAGACCGCAGTCTCCCTCTCGTTTCCCTGCCACGGTACATTCATGACATTTGTCGCAAACTTCGCGAATCGATCCAGCCGCTCCCCGTACACCAGGCGGGCCCAGCTCCCCCAGACCGCGGTCAGCCCTGCGCCGTGGGCCACGTCAAACATCGCCCCCAGCTCATGCTCCAGCTTGTGCGTCGCCCAGTCGCCGCCGTCCGTCCCACAGCCCGTCAGGCCGTTGTGGGAGAGGCTTCCCGCCCACATGATCTCAGCCCTGGCCTCATAATTCTCCGGCTCCTTCACGAGGATTCCCGCATTCCGGATCACCGTGCGCATCAGCGCCTCCGCGATTCCGTCCGTCAGCTCCATATTCTCCCCGTGGTTAAAATAACGCTCCATCGTGTGCATCAGGATGTCCGCGCAGCCGCATGCGGTCTGATACGGCGGCAGCGTCATCGTGAGCTCCGGGTCCATCACCGCAAACCGCGGCCTGCCGGCATCGCTCTTCGTGCCGCGCTTTTCCCATGTATCGTCATTTGTAATTACGCAGAAATTACTCATCTCGCTCCCCGCCGCCGCGATGGTGAGCACGGCTCCGATGGGCAGGCACGTCTCCGCCTTCCGCTTAAAATCATAAAAATCCCACACGTCGCCGCCCCCCGTGACGCCGTAGCCGATGGCCTTCGCGGAGTCGATCACACTCCCGCCGCCAACCGCCAGGATAAAATCCACACCCTCTCCCTCACAGAGCGTGATTCCCTCCCGCACCAGCGACAGGCGGGGATTCGGCATAACACCCCCGAGTTCCACAAACGGGATCCGCTCCGCCGCAAGCTGCTCTCTGATACGGCCAAGCAGGCCGGAGCGCTCCGCACTTCCCCCGCCGTAGTGCAGCAGTACCTTTCCGGCGCCATATTCCTTTAACAGCGCGCCGGTCTTCGCCTCGCTTCCTCTTCCAAACACGACTTTTGTCGGCGTATAATACGTAAACTCATGCATTGTTCTGGTCTCCTTTTTCCTCTTTTGTGATATATTCTATCTGGCATGAATGCTGTTTTTTCTTCCTGTCGTAACTGATTCCCACCATGATAATCTCACTACAGTCCTCCACCTGCTGCACATAATGCTTCTGCCGGATCTGTTCGATCGCGCATTCCGGTGTCTGATCAATCTTTAATTCCAGTATGATCGCCGGATCCCCCTTCTTTTTGGGATAAAAGAGATAGTCACAGTACCCCTTTCCGCTCTTTTCCTCCCGCCTGATGTGATAATCCTTCCGCGCATACAGATAACACAATGTGATGACGCAGGAGAGTGAGTTTTCATCATTATACTGGAGAAACGGGATTTCTCTGTCATGGACTGACTCCAGTATGGCAGCCACCTTCTGTTCGTCCCCTGTCAGCGTGGCATGCAGCATCTCCTTTGACTGATCTGCGATCTCCCGGATCTCTCCCATACTGTCTCTTGTCAGAACACGCTGAAATTTTTCCATCAGTTCATGATTCGGGACTTTAAGATATCCATCGTAATAAGACAAAAAACCATAAACTACCATCGCCGATAAAATTTCATCCCGCGTATCCAGCCGCTGTTCCGCAGCGCTGTAACCGCTTAAATCCGCCTCCACCGGAATGCCGGAAGCCATTTTTACAAGATCCTCCCTCACCTCATCCACATTGTGCTCCACACAGTCCGCAATCTCGTTCATCGGCCCTGTCTGAGTCCAGTAGTTCTGGCAGACTCCGTTTTCCAGTGCGCAGTGCACGGAACGCGGATTAAACAGCCTGCTCCCATCGCTCAGATAATACCCGTCGTACCAGTACCTGAGCTCGTCATAGCTCACATTTTTTTCCGTCGCGCACAGGCGTTTCACCTCATCGTCCGTCATGCCGAAATACCGTTCAAACACATGATCGTTCATCGCATGGTATTCCACAAACATATTCAGCTCGGAACCGCTGGCGTACTTGGCAATCGGCAGCACTCCCGTCATATACGCCAGCCCGACATAGGGCTGATCTTTTAACAGTCCTTTTAAAAACTGCAGATAAGAGACCTTCTGTTCCTCCTTCATGAAACTCTGGCCAAACACACAGTCCCACTCGTCCATAATGAATATAAACGTATCCTTCGTGTCCACAAACATCTGACTGATACTGCGGTACGTCTTCTCTCTCAGCGCCGGGTATGCCTCACAGAGATCTGATTTCATATTGTCAATGATATTTGTAATATATTCCTGATAATTCCCGCAGAAATCCGGCATCCTGCTGAAATCAATAAAAACAACCTGGTACTGATTCCGGTGTTTCCGCTCCTCTGGACGCATTGAAATGAGAAGTCTGTCAAATAAATCCGCGCTGTCCGTTCCTTTCATGTAATATGCCCCGAGCATCGCCGCATTGACCGTCTTTCCGAAACGCCTGGGACGGGTGATGCAGATATATTTATTCGCCGTCCGGATTCTTCCCGAAACCAGCTCAAGCATACCGCTCTTATCCACATAAAATTTACTGTTCACCGCTTCGGCAAATAACTGCCGCGGCGTATCCGTATTCAGATAATACATAGCCCGCCTCCCCCTCTTTTCCGGTATTATACCGTATTCCGCCCGTCTTTACAATCGCCGCCCCTTCCATTTTATCAAATAACTTCCCGTGCCGGTTGAAATTTTCACATATTTTTACTATAATGGAGATAGTTACAAACAGACACTGACAAAAAGGAGAAGAAATATGAGATTAGTCACACGTTCGGATTTTGACGGACTTGCCTGCGGCGTGCTCTTAAAAGAAGCGGGCATTATCGATCACTGGAAATTTGCACACCCGAAGGATTTACAGGACGGGCTGGTGGAGGTCGGCAAAAACGACTGCCTGGCGAACGTCCCCTATGTGGAGGGCTGCGGCCTCTGGTTTGACCACCACTCCAGCGAGCATGAGCGCTTACAGTTAGACGGGAAATACGAGGGCGAGAGCCGCATCGCTCCCTCCTGCGCACGCATCGTCTACGACTATTACGGCGGAAAAGAAAAATTTCCGCGCTTTGACGAGATGATGGAGGCGGTAGATAAGGTCGACTCCGGCAATCTCACCATTGAGGAGATTCAGCATCCGACCGGCTGGATCCTGATCGGATTTCTGATGGATCCGCGAACCGGACTCGGCCGCTGGCGCAATTTTACGATTTCCAATTATCAGCTGATGGAAAAACTCTTAGACGACTGCCGCACCCTGACCGCGGACGAGATCTTAGAGCTCCCGGACGTAAAGGAGCGCGTCGAGGTCTACTTTGACCAGACCGAAAAGTTTATGGACATGGTAAAGAACTTTTCCGTCGTGGAGGGAAATGTCATCATCTCCGACCTGCGGAACGTCGACCCGATCTACGCCGGCAACCGCTTCATGCTCTACAGCATGTACCCGGAGCAGAATATCTCCGCCTGGATCGTCAACGGCCGCGGCGGGCTCGGCTGCAGCGTTGCGGTCGGCTACAGCATCATCAACCGCAGCTGCACGATCGACGTCGGCAGCCTGATGTTAAAATACGGCGGCGGCGGACACAAAAAAGTCGGCACCTGCCAGTTCTCCGACGATGTCATGGAGATCGAGGTTCCGAAGCTGTTAAAGGAGCTGACAGACCTGTGTAATTCATGATCGCCGCTTTGCACGCCGTCTCACAAACACCCCCGGACTCCGATGGAATCCAGGGGTGTTTCGTTTCTATATTCCGGCACACACGATACGCAGACCAGCACGCGGATTTTACTTATCCGTAATCTGCGCGTGGAACTCCTGCAGGGATATCACCGGCAGCTTCCCGTCGCGCTTCGCGGAACGGATGCCCTCCACAGTCGCCTTCGCGGCCGCCATGGTCGTCATGTACGGGATCTTGTTCTTCACCGCTGCTTTGCGGATGTAGCTGTCGTCCACCGCGCCCTTCTTGCCGATCGGCGTATTTACAATCAGCTGAATCTTCCCGTTTGTGATCTTGTCAAGGATATTCGGCCGTCCCTCATTGATTTTCCATACCTTTGTGGCCGGAATCCCGGCGGCCTCGATCATCGCGCAGGTGCGCCCGGTGGACATGATCGAAAAACCACACTCGTAAAATCCTTTTGCCACCTCAACGACCTCAGCTTTATCGCGGTCATTGACCGAGATCAGCACGCAGCCTTCGGTCGGGGTCTGACTCTTCGTCGCCTCCTGCGCCTTAAAGAACGCATCCCCGAAATCGGAGGAGAGACCCAGTACCTCGCCGGTGGAACGCATCTCCGGTCCTAAGATCGGGTCGACCTCCGGGAACATATTAAACGGGAACACAGCCTCCTTCACCCCGTAATGCGCAAAATTCTTCTCGCGCAGCGACGGTACCGGGCTCTCATGTCCCGTAAACGGCATGGTGATGATGTCCGTCGCAATCTGTACCATGTTGATCCCGCAGACCTTTGAGACAAGCGGCACGGTACGGGACGCGCGCGGATTCGCCTCGATCACAAAAACCTTTCCGTCCTCGATCGCGTACTGCATATTCATAAGCCCCACGACATGCATCTCGCTGGCGATCCGTCTCGTGTATTCCTTGATCGTCTCCACCTGCCCGTCGGTCAGGCCCTTCGGCGGAATGATGCACGCGGAATCGCCCGAATGGATCCCGGCAAGCTCGATGTGCTCCATCACGGACGGCACAAACACGTGCTCCCCGTCGCTGATCGCATCCGCCTCACACTCCGTCGCATGATGCAGGAAACGGTCGATTAAGATCGGACGATCCGGCGTCACGCCGACAGCCTGCTCCATATAAAAGGTCAGATCCTCATCGTCATAGACCACCTCCATGCCGCGTCCTCCCAGCACGTAGGAGGGGCGCACCATCACCGGATAGCCGATCTTATGCGCCACGGCGAGCGCTTCCTCTGTGTTGACCGCCATCCCTGCCTCTGGCATCGGGATCTCTAATTTCTCCATCATCGCGCGGAACAGGTCGCGGTCCTCCGCCAGGTCGATGGTCTCCGGCGTCGTGCCCAGAATGTTCACGCCGTATTTTTTCAGATCCGCCGCCAGGTTCAGCGGCGTCTGACCGCCGAACTGCGCGATCACGCCCACCGGCTTCTCCTTCTCGTAGATCGCCAGCACATCCTCCAAGGTAAGCGGCTCAAAGTACAGCTTGTCCGAGGTATCATAATCCGTGGAAACCGTCTCTGGATTACAATTGACGATGATCGTGGAAAATCCGAGCTTATGCAGCGCCTTCGCCGCGTGGACACAGCAGTAGTCAAACTCGATTCCCTGACCGATCCGGTTCGGCCCGCCGCCGAGGATCATGATCTTCGGCCGATCTGTCTCCACCGGGCTCTCGTCCTTCATGTGATAGCTGGAATAATAGTAAGCGCTGTCCTCTGTGCCGCTGACGTGAACGCCCTCCCAGGCTTCCACGATCCCGGCCGCAGTCCTCGCATCCCGGATCTCCTCCTCGGACACCTGTAAAATCTGGCTTAAATATTGATCCGAGAATCCGTCCAGCTTCGCCTGGCGCAGATCCTCCGTGGCCGGCACCTTCCCCGCGTACTTCGCCACAAGCGCCTCTTCCTCCTCGACCAGCTCCTTCATCTGCTCAATGAACCAGGTCTTGACCTTCGTGCGCTCATAGATCTCCTCCACGGACGCGCCCTTCCGGAGCGCCTCGTACATGATGAAATGGCGCTCGCTGCAGGGCGTCATCAGCATGGTGAGCAGCTCTTTCTTGCTCTTCTGGTCAAAATCAGCGACATGCCCCAGCCCATAGCGGCTCTTCTCCAGCGAGCGGATCGCCTTCTGAAACGCTTCCTTGTAGGTCTTTCCGATGCTCATCACCTCGCCGACCGCGCGCATCTGCGTGCCCAGCTTATCCTCGACGCCCTTAAACTTCTCAAACGCCCATCTGGCAAACTTGATCACCACATAGTCGCCGTCCGGCACGTATTTGTCGAGCGTGCCGTATTTCCCGCACGGGATCTCGTCTAAGGTCAGGCCGCTCGCCAGCTTCGCGGACACCAGCGCGATCGGGAACCCGGTCGCCTTGCTCGCCAGCGCGGAGGAACGCGAGGTTCTCGGATTGATCTCGATGACGACGATCCGTCCGGATACCGGATCGTGCGCAAACTGCACGTTTGTGCCGCCGATGACCTCGATCGCGTCCACGATCTTATACGCCTGCTCCTGTAATTTTTTCTGCACGTCCTCTGAGATCGTGAGCATCGGCGCGGAACAGAAGGAATCCCCGGTATGCACGCCCACCGGATCGATATTCTCGATGAAGCAGACCGTGATCATATTGCCCTTCGCGTCGCGCACGACCTCAAGCTCTAATTCCTCCCAGCCCAAAATCGACTCCTCGACCAGCACCTGGCCCACCAGACTCGCCTGTAAGCCTCTCGCGCAGACCGTCTTTAACTCTTCCTTATTATATACCAGCCCGCCGCCGGCGCCGCCCATCGTGTAGGCGGGACGCAGCACCACCGGGTAGCCCAGGCCGTCCGCGATGGAGAGCGCCTCCTCAACCGAGTAGGCGACGTCGCTCCTGGCCATCTCCACGCCGAGCGCATTCATCGTATTCTTAAACTCGATCCGGTCCTCGCCGCGCTCGATCGCGTCCACCTGCACGCCGATCACCTTCACGCCATACCGGTCCAGCACGCCGGCTGTTTTTAACTCGGAACACAGATTTAAGCCAGACTGGCCGCCCAGGTTCGGCAGCAGCGCGTCCGGGCGCTCCTTCTCAATGATCTGCTCTAACCGTTCCACATTCAGAGGTTCGATATAGGTGATATCCGCGGTATCCGGATCCGTCATGATCGTTGCCGGGTTCGAGTTCACCAGCACGATCTCGTAGCCCAGGCTCTTTAACGCCTTGCACGCCTGCGTACCAGAGTAATCGAACTCACACGCCTGTCCGATGATGATCGGTCCGGAACCGATGATCAGTACCTTGTGAATGTCTTCTCTCTTCATACATACTTCCTTTCTGAATCTGAGTTCCATGCATCAATTCCAAAAAAACCCCAAAATCTCATATATTCTAGCACACTTCCATCGGGCAGGCAAGACGGTTTTGGGGAAAGTTTTATGTTATTTCCATCGTCCCGTCCGCAAGGTCTCTGGCTGCAAACGGAATAAAATAAAACGGCAGCGTGAGCAGCTTCTGCCCCGGGTTATAACCGAAATTATTTTTCGAAACCTTAATGGCACATTCAAACTTATTATGGTTTGCAAACTTTTCAAGCGAGTTGAGCGTACCCCTGCCCTTTTTGACGTCAATCGGATAGAGTTTACCGTCTGATTCTGTCACAAACTCAAACTCAGCGGATGTCCTGCCACGCCAGTAGAACAGCTTATGCCCTTTTGCGATCAGCTCGTCTGCCACAAAATTTTCAAAAAAAATACCCGACAAGGTATTCTCTCTTTCGCTGGAGAGAAACGAAGCGGCATTGACACCGCTCTGGTAGGAAAACATACCGATATCGCCGAGAAACAGTCGGAAACTGCTCTCATGATCCGGCATAACCGGCAATGTAATATGTTCTTTCAGCTGAAAAGACTGATGGATGACGTGCGCCATCGTAAGCCACTGGATGGAGGTTGCAAAATCCCTTGTCTTGCTCTTTTCTTCAATCAGTCCCGGTGAAAAATTTCTGTTCTCCCTGTTCAGTTCCCTGTAAATATTCTGAAACAGGCTGCGGGATCGCAGAACCGCTTCCGGACTGGCCTGATACAAATCCATATCAGAAAGATAATTGTCGTACAATACCTTAAGGATCTCTCTCGACCCGGTCAGATTTTTGTCGTCAATATAGGTTTCCACCGCCTCTGGCATCCCGCCCACAAGCAGATACTTATATACCTGCTCCATTGCCAGCTCGTGTATCTTCTGATCCAGCGCCGTTTTGCTTTCATAAGCCTTTCTGACGGTGTGAAACAATACCTCGTTGCTGTTCATCAAAAATTCGTCAAATGTCATCGGATAGACGGTCATCTGACTGATCTTCCCTACAGGAAACAAAAATTTACCGTTTTCCTTCGATCCCCTCCTGTGAGTTTCTCTCTGAATTCTGATCCGCACCATTGAACCGGTTGCAATCACGGGAATCTCCCGAAAATCCTGGCAGAAATATTTCAGTGAGGAGATGATATTGGGACATTCCTGCACTTCATCAAAAATCAGAAGCGTAGTTTCGTTGATCGGTCTGCCTTTCAGAAGGGAGATGTATTCTATGATTTTCTCCGCATTTGCAGTCCCGGAACAAAACGCACGGATTTCGTCCTCTATTTTGCAGTCAATGTAAAGATAGCTGTTCTTATAATAGGTTTCGGCAAAAATATCTTTGACGAGATAGGTTTTTCCCACCTGCCTTGCGCCCCAGACAATCATGGGCTTTTTCCGTTTATTGCGATTCCATTCTGTCAGTTTTTTCAGTGCATTTCGTTCCATAGGTAAACCTCCGGTCATCTGATACCTGTATTGTGACATAATCTTCACCAATAATCAAGTTATTTTGAAAGTTAATTGCACCTTTTATAGTGTTATTTTCTATATTATCTGCACCTTTTATGTTCAGCCTGCGCCATTCAAAAAACACCGCCCCCACGGCAAAGCCCTCCGTGAATGGCGGTGTTTCCTCTTTTTAAAATTCTTTTACATTTTTCTGATCCAGAAGCTCCTCCGCGGAGATCCCCGGCTCCGTCATGGAATAGGGATCTAAGATTTTTTCCATCTCCTCCTTTGTGAGAAGCCCGTGCTCTATGATGACATCCTTGACGGACGCCCCGGTCTCGATGGCCTCCTTCGCCAGGTCGGCCGCCCTCTCATACCCCACATGCGGACAGATCGCCGTGATGATCCCGACGCTGTTGTAGACCATATCCCGGCATCGTTCGACATTTGCAGTGATTCCGGTGATACAGTTATCCACCAGGGTTCGCACCGCGTAGGTCAGCGTCTCGATCGACTGGAACAGGTTGTGGAAAATGATCGGCTCGAACGCGTTTAACTCCAGCTGGCCCGCCTCCGTCGCCATGGCGATCGTCACGTCGTTTCCGATGATGTTAAACGCCACCTGGTTGACCACCTCCGGAATCACCGGATTGACCTTCCCCGGCATGATCGACGAACCGTTCTGCTTTGCGGGCAGATTGATCTCGCCAAGTCCCGCTCTCGGCCCCGAGGACATCAGGCGCAGGTCGTTTGACATCTTGGACAGATTCACCGCGCAGGTGCGCACCGCGCCGGACACCGACGAATAGCCGTCCAGATTCTGCGTCGCGTCGATCAGGTCGTACGCCTGCACGAGATCCATCCCGGTCACCAGCGCGATATTGCGGACCACCTTCTGCAGATAGAGCACATCCGCATTCAGTCCGGTGCCGATGGCCGTCCCGCCGAGATTTAAGGAGCTCATCTCCCGCTTCGCGTGCTCGAAACGGCTGATATCCCTGCGGATCGCCGTGCTGTAGGCGCGAAATTCCTGCCCCAGACGGATCGGCACGGCGTCCTGCATCTGCGTGCGCCCCATCTTGATCACGGAGTCAAACTCCTCCGCCTTTTCCGAGAGGGCGTCATAGAGACGGTTTAACTGCTTCTCCGCCTTGTGCAGAAGCTTTAATGCGGTAAGTCTGCCGCAGGACGGAAATACGTCATTTGTCGACTGTCCGTAATTCACATGATCGTTCGGATTTACGATGGAATAATCGCCCTTTTTTCCGCCGAGCAGCTCGATCGCACGGTTCGCGATCACCTCGTTCGCGTTCATATTTAAAGAGGTTCCCGCGCCGCCCTGAATCGGATCCACAATAAACTGATCATGGAGCTTTCCGGCGATAATCTCATCACATGCTTTGACGATTGCATCCGCGCGCTTTTTATCCAGTCGTCCCACCTCAAAATTCGTGATGGCCGCCGCCTTTTTGATCTGAGCGATACTGTTGATCGTCTCCGGGTGCATGTTAAGCCCGGTGATATAAAAGTTCTGGGCTGCGCGCAGCGTCTGAACCCCGTAATATACCTCCTCCGGCACCTCAAGTGCACCGATGGAATCATGCTCGATCCGCGTCTTCATCTGTCTTTTCTCCCTCCTCCTCACTCTGGCTTCTGTGCGTCTTCCTTTAAGAAAATCTCAACCACAGTGTCCGTCTCATCCGGCAGCGGATAAGAGCTGATCATTCCCGGATTTCCGGAAACCGAACTGAAATGCAGCGCGAAAAATGCATTTTCGGAATATTCCTTCAGGTTCCAGAAAAAGCTCTCGGGCACAACCGTATTGTCGCTCACCCTGCGCATTTTCTCCACCATGCCGGCCATTCCGGGCAGACAGATCGCGCCCGCCTGCTCCTCCATCACATGGGCATAGAGACGGTTGCCGTTTCTGGTGAAGCGCCCCCACTCCGGCTTCGGGATCCCCGCGTAACCGCAGCCATAGATACTTCTCCCGTTCTTCTTCATCCAGCGTCCGACCTCTTCTAAGATCTCCGCCGATTCCTCCGGGATCTCGCCCTTCGCATTCGGACCGACATTTAAAATGAGATTCCCGTCCTTGCTGACACAGTCCACCAGCATGCGGATCACCATCTTTGCCGATTTATAGTGGTGGTCATTCGCCGCATAGCCCCAGTGATCGTTTAAGGTCACGCACGACTCCCACGGAATCGGATTGCCGCCCGCGTCACGAAGCCCGTCCGGCGGGATCATCTGCTCCGGCGAAGCGAAATCGCCCGAGTACGGCGTGGGATCTAAGGTACGGATCGAACCGGCATCCTCCGCGCTGCCCTCCAGACGGTTGTCGATCACCACGTCCGGCTGAACCTGACGCACCATCTCGATTAACTCCGACGCCTTCCACTTCTCGCACTTCATGTCCCCGTAGGAAAAATCAAACCACATGATGTCCAGCTTCCCGTAATTCGTCAGAAGCTCACGGATCTGCCCGAACATAAACTCCAGGTACCGGTCAAAATCGCGGTTCTCATTCGAGCACTCCGGGTTGTTGCGCATCGGGTGAAACATATCCCCGTAATGCGGGAAATCCGGATGCCGCCAGTCAATCACGGAAAAGTAAAGGCCCACACGGATCCCTTCCGCGCGGAACGCGTCGAGAAATTCACGCACGAGATCCCTCCCGCAGGGCGCGTTCGTCGACTTGAAATCCGTCAGCTTACTGTCGAATAAGCAGAAGCCGTCATGATGCTTCGCCGTGAGCACCGCATACTTCATCCCGGCCTTCTTCGCCAGTCTGGCCCATTCCTTCGGGTCATAATTCTCCGCGGTAAACTCATCCATATACGGCTCATACTGCTCCGCGGTCAGCTCCGCCGAACCGCGAAGCCACTCCCCGCAGGCCGGGATCGCATACAGACCCCAGTGGATAAACATTCCGAAACGGGCGTCGCGGTACCACTCGGTCCGCTTTGTTCTCGCCTCAACAACCTTGTTCATGTTCCCTCTCCTTTTCTCTCCTGCCCGGCATATCCCGCCCGGGCCATTTTCTTATCCCTTCACGGATCCGACCATAACGCCCTTCACCAGATGCTTCTGGATCAGCGGGTATAACAGCATGACCGGCACGCAGGCAACCACAATCGTAGAATACTTTAACAGCTCGGACATCCCCTGCAGCTTCGCCGCCGCGGTAGCGTCCTGCACCTTTGTCATATCCACCTTGCCCATAATCAGGATCTCCCTCATCACCATCGTAATCGGCATCAGGCGGTCGTCATTTAAATACATCATCGCCGTATAGTAATCGTTCCATCTCCCAACGCCGTAATAGAGCGTCAGCACCGCAAGGATCGGCTTTGACAGCGGAACCACCACGCGCATCATGTACTTAAACGGCGTACACCCGTCAATCTGCGACGCCTCGTAGAGCTCATCCGGGATCGTATTCACAATATACGTCCGGCAGATGATCATATTATAAGTAGACATCGCCATCGGGATCAGCATAACCCATCTGGTATTGATCATATGAAGTCGGTTCACCAGAATATAGGCCGGCACCATACCGCCGCTGAAATACATCGTGAACACGAAAAATTTGGAGATCCAGCCACGCGCCGTAAACTCCCTGCGCGAAAGCGGATACGCACACAGCATCGTCATCACCAGGTTGATGATGGTTCCCACCACCAGATAGAAGAGGGAGTTCGTAAACCCGGTTAAGATCTTTTTATTCTGAAGAACCGCGATATATCCTTTCAGTGTCGGGCGGACCGGGAATAAGAGCACCTCGCCGCTGATCACTGCCTGCGGATCTGAGAAGGACGCCGACACGATATAAATCAGCGGATATAAAATCACGACCAGAATAAGACTTAACATGGTATAAATGATAAGCGTAAAAATCTTATCACCCAGCGTCATATTTCGAAATTTTGCCTGTTTCATACTCTTCTCTCCTCCTCTCCTACCACAGACTGGTATCTGAAATCTTCCGGCAGATCGTATTCACAATGACCAGCATCAGGAAGGATACAACCGACTGGAATAATCCTGCCGCGGTCGAGAAGCCGAAGTTCGCATTTACAATACCGACTTTGTAGACAAACGTAGAGATTACTTCCGATACCGGAGCGTTAATCGTGTTCTGCATCAGGTAAATCTTATCCATACCGATCGACACGACATTGGAGCAGCTGAAAATTAACATGATGATAACGGTCGGCAGAATCGACGGGATATCCACATGCATGATTCTCTGCAGCCTGGTCGCGCCGTCCACGACCGCAGCCTCCTGCAGCTCCTGGCTCACGCCGGAGAGCGCCGCCACATAGATGATCGAGGAGTAGCCGGCCGTCTGCCAGATACCGCTCCACACGTACAGCGAACGGAACAGCTTCACATCCCCGAAGAAGTTCACCGGATCCATACCGATCTTCTGTAAGAGCACATTGATGATACCGGTTCTTAAATCCATCATCTGCATCATCATACCGACGAGCACGACGATCGAGATGAAATACGGCGCATAGGTCACCATCTGAACCGTCTTCTTGAAAAACTTATTCCGCACCTCGTTGATACCGATCGCCAGAAGAATGGGAATCGGGAAGCTCACAATCATCGTATAGATACCGAGAGCCAGCGTATTCTTGATGACGAGAACGCTGCTCTTTGATGTCAGAAACTGAATAAAATACTTAAATCCGACCCAGTCGCTCCCGAGGATTCCTTTGCGGATGCTGTAATCCTTGAACGCGATGATGATTCCTCCCATCGGAATATAAGCGAAGATAAATGCATAGATCATCGGCAGGGCGATAATCAGCCAGAACTGCCAGTTATAATTTTTGATCCTTCCGCCTCCCGCGGCGGATGCATGTTTTGTCTTTTTTGCCATAACACCCCTCCTCACTCAGCTGATCCTGTCCGTGTCAGACAGACACATTTTGAAAAAAGCCGCCCACAGGAAGCGGGCGGCTTTTCTGGCTTTTTCTTATCCTGATATCTCCTGCTGCCTATTTGCCCTGAGATCTGTCATAAGCCATCTGATAGAATTCCAGCAGCTGAGGAAGTCCGGCTGCCTCTAACTCTGCAAGATAGTCATCCCACTCTGCGTCGATGTCCTGCGTGCCCATCATAAACGCTGTGGAACGCTCCGCGATCACCTTCTCGATCTCAGTCGGGATCGTACCGATATCGGTCTTCTCCTGCTCCGACACCTTCAGCTCAATGAAGTTCTGCAGGGTCGTATTTCCCGCATACGGCGCATACAGCTCCACGCTCGCGTCATATAACAGCTTCTCAAGTCCTTCTGTCGCATAGGGATCCACACCTTCCTCCACTGCCTGGCCGAGGCGGTAATTTGCCGGAGCGACACGGATACCGACATCCTGCCAGTCATGATTCTGCGGCTCTGAGGACCATGCGTTTAACACTTCGTAAAGCGCCGGCTCATCGTTTAATCCCACTTTTCCTTCCGGTGCAAGCACCCAGTCCGTTCCCTCATCCGGGCCGTACTGGCTGTATAAATCGGCAAACTCACTGTAGAAGAAATCAACCCAGCGGAGCGCCGCTTCCACGTTCTCACAGGTATCGGTGATCATAACGCCGCCTGAGCTCACGCCGCCGCTCGCGCTCGACCATGCGATCCTGGTTCCGTCCGGTCCTTCAATCGGAGCCATCGGCGCATAGTGGCGGTACAGCTCGTTATTGGACTCGGAGTCGATCATATCGGAGATCGTTCCGTCGGTGAAGAATAACACCGGCTCATCCGGCTGATTGATGACAGTCTTTCCAACTTCTGCGGTCTGTGAGAAAGAACCATCATAAATCGCGCCCATTTCATACAGCTCATTGATGAATTTTAAGCCTTCTTTATATTCGTCAGTTGTCGCCACACACAGCACGCTGCCGTCCGAGGTATCCGCCAGGACGAAGTCTCTCGAGCCAAGCGTTGCGGAAGCGTTCGGCACCAGCGTATATGCGCCCATGATCCAGTCCTGCATACGGGAAAACCACCCCTTCTCGCATCCCATCACCGCGATGCCGTCCGGCTTGAACTCCAGGAACTTCTGGCAGACATCCTTAAACTCTTCCGTCGTCGTCGGGATCTCACAGCCGATCTGATCCAGATAGTAGGTATTCACCCACATCTTCCTTCCATAATTACAGTGATAGCACTCGTTCATGGTCGCGAGAGAATAAATCTTTCCGTCTACCTCTCTGGTCATGTCAAGCCCGTAATTCTCCATTAATTTTAAGTAGTTCGGCACGATATCTTCCGTCAGATAGTCGTCCAGCGGGATAAAGATACCCTCGCCTACGCCGTATTTTGCGATATCTCCGCCCGTACCGAAAATGATATCCGGGTAATCGCCGCCCGCAAACAGCATCGTCTGCTTCTGCGTCATATCGTCACGTCCGCCGGTCACGAATTCCATCTTGATGCCGGTCTTCTCTTCCATAAAAAGGGAAAAGTCATTCGTCGCGAAATCCTCTACGTTCGGCATGCTAAGGATCAGCATGGACAGCTCCAAATCACCGCCCTCCACGATCGGATAGGTTCCCGGCGCCGTCAGGGTTACTCCGCCACCGCCGCCGCTGCTGCCGCTTCCTCCGGCCGCCTGGGTATCGCCGCCGGCCCCCGTCTGGCTGTCACCGCCGCCGCATCCGGCAAGCAGACCGGCAGTCATAATACCGATCAGACCGACTGACACAAATCTTTTCCATACGCTACGTTTCATACAGTTCCTCCTTCTCCTTACTTAAAATCAGTACTTATTCTGTCTGGTTCCATGTACAAAATAACAGGCAGACTGCCGGGATTCCCGCATATGTCTTTGTGCATTTCATACATTTTCCCTTTGCCGTCATACATAATTTTATACGGGTTGCACACCATATGCAACGAACAATATTTTTTGAACCATACACTTTTTCAAAACACCGTAATTTGAAGGAAAATCAGTATGTTTCAGCCCCGTATATCCCCCCTCCCTGTCTCCTGCATCTTCTGATAGTCACTCGGCGCGACACCGACGACCCGTTTGAAGGCTCTCCGGAAGGAATAATCGCTCCCGTAGCCGGACGCCGCGGCCACCTCGGTGACCGGACGCCCCTCTTTTAAAAACTTCTGCGCGTAGCTGATCCGTTTCATCTCCAGATAAGACGAAAAACTCACACCATACATTTTTTTAAAATCCCGATATAATTTCTTCTCAGGAACCTTCAGCTCGTCCGCCAGCATCGCCAGACTGTACTCCGCATTGGGATATTCCCGCTCGATCTGCACCTCGGCCTCCGCCTTTAAGCGCTCCAGCTCCTGATCCTTACTCTGGTTCCTGCGCTCCTCAAAATACTGCCATACCTGCCAGATCATCTCTTCTGTCTCCTGCGGCGACCGTATCTTGTGGATCCTTGTCAGAAGATCCTCGCGCTCCCCCTCCCCGAGGCAGCGCAGCAGGATGCACCGCAGAACCTCCAGATTATAGCTGGCCGGCATGCCCTCTCTGGATGCGCCGGATCCCGGCAGCCAGAAATAGTTTCTCTGCACCTGGGACATCACTGCCGTAAGCTGTTCCTTTGTGCCGTTTTTGATCGTTTTTTCCAGCTGGATCTCCAGATCCACGGTAAAGACCACATGCTGATGGCGCGGCAGATCGTCCGTCAGGCAGGGCATTCGAAGCTTATAGTATCTCGCATATTCGCAGGATCTGCACACATGCTCATATTCCCCGGCGACCGCCAGCAGCGAATCCGCGGTGTCGCTGATCCCGGTATAGATGGTCGCCGGGATACGGCTGTATACCGCATAATTCACCGCCTCAAACCGTTTTTTTACCTCCTGGCTGTCTGTCTGTTCCCCGACGTGGATCACAAGGACATAATTCAGATATCCCATACTGGTCCGGATATACGGGTAGGGAAGCTCCGCATCCAGGCTTTCCGTGAGAACCTCCTCCAGCTCCTTCACCGATACGCCGGCCTCCTCGAGGATGGCGTCCTCGATCTGCATCCCGGCCAGAATACAGGGGAACCGTACCGGGAGCTTTAACCCGGCTTCTCTCAGCTCGCCGGAAAGCTCCTCCCCGGAATCGTAAATGCCGTACAGAATCTTTCGGATAATTCCCTCCTGCAGCCGCTCCTTCTGGCGGTCCAGCGTGATCTGAAGGTTCTCCGCATGCTCTAAGATGCCGCCGAAATTCTGCCACATATTGGTCGATTCCCTGCGCTCCTGCCCCTCTCCGGGATATTTTTCCGTAAACTTAAGATACCGGTCCACCACCCTCTGATTCCTGTTCCAGTACCAGAAGCAGATCGTCACACCGATCAGCAGCGAGCTGATGCAGAGGGCCAGTATCGCGTATTTTCCTGCCGCCATCTCCACAAGAAGCTCCTCCCGCGGCATCACTGTCACGAGCGTCAGCCGGTTTACGCCGACCGGCATCTCACAGACTGCGGCCTCCCCCTTTTTCCAGCCGTTTGCATCCACGTATTCCTTCCAGCTGCTCTGCTTTGGAAAAGCCGTATAGATATCATTCTGGCTGTCGCAGACATACAGGATTTCCCCTTCTTCGTCCACGAGAAACGCCATTCCGTTCTCCGTCCACAGGCTTTTTGAGAGCAGGTTTTTTATCTCCTTCCATTCCAGCTCAACGACGACCACGCCTGCCTGCGTTCCGTTTCCCGCATAATTAAAATGCTGGACGATACGGATTCCCTTTGTCATCCCGAAGGTTTCTCCGCAGACAAGGCCGTCTAACCTCCATCCATAAAGCGCGTCCGCCATCTCCTGGTACGTCAGCCCCTGGTCCATTTCCAGTGCGGCCATCCCGCGCGCGTCATTCGGCACGACGCACGGAATCCGGATCAGATAGTCGGTGTAAAGCGGCATGATATAGATATCCCGGATAAAGCTGTTTAACATGGCATAATCCGGAAACGATTTTGCAAGCTTGTATGCACTGTACGATTCCTGGGCGGGGGTACCGGTTCCCATCCGGCTTAAGTAATCTTTCAGATTCTCATCGGAAGCGACGTATCTCGCGACATTTGACAGCTGCTCGATTTCCTTATTTAATGTCACCGACGTCTCCATCGACAGATTCCTTGCCTTTTCCTTCTGGATATCAAAAAGCGCGTCCTGCATGACCTCATAAATCACGAGAATCGCCACGGCCGGCGCCAGTATAATCACAAGATAGGAAAAAAGCATTCTTGCGGAAATCTGTTTTCTTTTCGTCATCCTTTCTGGCTTCCTCATATGTCTCCCCTCTTTTACTTGAAAACCGTTCCCAGATATAGTACAGTAACCCTGTACCGATCTATTACAAAAACATCGGCGCTCCATCCGGACGGGTGGAGCGCCGGATCAGGAGACTGCCATGTTATTTCAGAAGAAAAAATCCCTGCCGTCCCTTGTGCTTTCAAAGGACGGTACCATCATCTATGACGGCCTGCTGAAGGACGTCCCGCTAAAGGAAGAAATCATCCTGAAAAAAAGCGTTGAATTCTTCGATGATCCCGAGCCCTGCCACATCCACCGCAGCGCGGTCCGCGTCCGGCTGATCTCCGAGCTGCTCGAAGAATTAACCGATCGGGAAGACGGCGCCCCGGGGCCGCTGGTCCTTTTGTATGTGGACGCAGCGGATTTCGACAGCTGCCGCCTCGTCCACTAATGTCCGCCTGATGCGGACACCGGGACCGCAGCGCTCTTCTGAAAGCCCTGGGACCGGGCTTTTATTTCATTCGATTGTGCCCTGGCACAATCGCTGCGCGCGAGCGTTTGCCGCAAGGAATAGCTTCTCCTACGCGAGCTGTGCATCCTGCCCGGAGGGCTTTTTATATCATGGGAAATTGCAGCGCAATTTCCTATGATATAAAATATAGCGCGAACCCAAGGAACAGCAGCGCGGAGATCAGCTTGACCACCCCAAGGTGGCGCAGCATGGCCTCCGAAATCCGTTCCGCATTCCTCGTCTTCTGCAGCACTACAAGCATCAGCGCGGACGGCAGTGACATCGCGGTCACATAGATCAGAAAATACGGCCACACGCTGCCGACCTGATGCTTCAGCAGGTAGGTGATCGAGGCCATGTAGATCTGCCCGGTGCAGAAAAACTCCCCGACCGAGACCGCCATCCCAAGCCCTAAGATCAGAAGCGGCTTTAACGCGCCGCCGTAGCCGGCCGCCCTGCGGATCAGCCTGTGGTTCCATTTTCTCATCCCGGCCGGCAGCTGGGTGCGGATCTTTCCGTAATCCTGACGGAACACGCGCACCGCGTCGATCAGATAAAAAATCCCGGCCACCGCAAACAGCAGCGCAAGTATCCGGTCGAGAATCCCCTTTGCGCCGGCGAGCAGCTGCCCGTCAATCCCCGCGGCGGTGAAGTAGATCGCCATGCCGATCGAGACGTACGCCACATATTTCCCGCCCAGATAGAGGAGTCCGTTTTTCCACACGGACGCCTTCTCCGAGACGACCAGCGAGATCAGCATCAGAAGCATGGAGACGGCGCACGGATTAAAGCCTGCCAGAAGACCCGCCCCCAATAGCGTCAGCGCGCTTCCCGCGCCGCTCTGTTCCCGCTCCCCGCTCTGTTCCGTGCACTCCGTGAGCCGCTCCTTAGCGCCGGTGACATGCGTGAGAAGCGCGTCCGTCTCCCCTTCCTGCCACACATCGTCCGGGCCAAGCGCCGTGATCGCCTTTGCCCCTGTCGCGGCGCCGGATCCGTAAAAAAGCGCCGGAACCTTCTGGTCCGATTCCGGGACGCCGTACTCCGCGAACATGCATTTTAAGAATTCCAGACAGGGATCCTTTACAATATTATACTCCAAAATCACGCCTTCCGCCAGCTGATCTTCCATAAGCCGGCCCCTGGCCTCCTCACAGTCCCCGCATGCCTCCGTGACAAAGAGTACCGCCACCGGGCCGTCGCTTTCCGCAAGCCGTCCGGCAAGCTCCCCGGCAAGGGCTTCCTCCTCCTTTATGCCGGCAAAGGGCAGACCGGTTTCCCCGTATGCTTCCCCTGTCCTGTCGCCGCCGGCAGACGATTCCCCGGCTCCGGTATTTCCGGCAGACGATTCCCCGGCTCCGGCACTTCCCGCAGACGATTCCCCGGCTCCGGCACTTCCCGCAGACGATTCCACGCCCTGTGTCTCTCCCGCCGCTTCCACAAGCAGCGCCTCCATCTGATCCATGCCGCTGACCCAGCGGTCGCCCACAATCAGCACCGGAAGATATGTCCCGTCCGGAATGCCAAGTTCCTCTCTCCTATTATTGTAGTGTGTCCTGGCGGAATCGTGAAACACATTATACGTGGCGACATTCCCGCGCAGACTCTCCCTATCCTCCGCAGAAAGACATTCTTCATAGAGCTTATAAAAATCCGCGTCGCCCTCGCAGGAGGCACAGACATTTTCATAGAAAAACTCGATGCGGCACGGCTCTGGCTCTTCTTCTGCGGCGCGCACGCACCGCGGAACGGCCAGAAGCAGGAGAAGCGCCGCAGCCGCCATCACAGCAGCCGCAAGGACGGACCGTCCGGCCCTCTTCCCTCTCATCCCAGAAGCTCCTCTAACACGTCATGCGCCGCACGGATGGCCTGCTCATCCGTCCGCCAGATCTCGTATTCGCTGATGCCGCCGATCCCCATATTCACATCCTCCCTGCGGTAGCGCATCGCGCTGTCAATCGTCCGTTTTCCTGACATGTGATATGCCCTCGCACCGGTCTTTTCATACAGCTTCCGAATGACGTCCGCGTTCACACCGCCGCCGGCCTGGATGACAATGCGGTCCCTGCTCTCCGACACCAGCTCTCCCAGAAGAGACACACCTGAAAGACTGTCATTTTTCTGCCCGGAGGTTAAGATCGTGTCCATCCCCAGCGATATCGCCGCTTCGAGCGCCTCGTGCGGATCCCGGCAGACGTCAAACGCCCGGTGAAGCGTCACGGACATCCCCTTCGCCCGTTCCATAAGCGCTCCCATCCGCTCCATATCCAGCGCGCCGTCCGGTCTTAAGATCCCGATCACGGCTCCCTCCGCGCCGAGCTCCCGGAACATCGTCACCGCTTCTTTTAACATCGAAAATTCATACCCCGTGTAGCAGAAATCTCCAAACCGCGGCCGAAGCAGCACGTGAACCGGGATATCCGTCTCCTTCCGGATCTCCCGGAACAGGGCGGGTTCCGGCGTGGTGCCCCCGATAATCAGATTCGCGCAGAGCTCCAGTCTCGTGGCCCCGCCGCGCGCCGCCGCTAATGCGGATTCCACCGAATCCACGCACACTTCAAGAATATATCCCATTCCCTTCTCCTCCTTATTTCTATGGCGCATACAGCGTGACGCCGGCATGCTCCAGCGCCTGCACGGACGATACGTCCGGCAGCTGATTGGTGATAATGCCGTCGATCTCGTCAAAATGCGCAAATTTATAGGAATCATTAAAATAAAATTTATCGTTCTCCATCACCAGGTAACTGTGCCGGCTGCTTTTTAAGATGGCGCGCTTCGTCAGCCCGTCCTCAGCCCCCAGCGTCGTCACTGCGGAATCGGTAAAATCGAGCCCGCATGTCCCCACAAACGCACGGTCAAAGCTGTAACGGCTGATAAAATCAATCGTCTCCGCCCCCAGAAATCCGTTGACGGTCCGCACCATCGTACCCCCCGCGCCGATCGTCGTAATCTCCCTTCCGGCGGAGAGCACCTGCAAAATATCGATCATATTGCTGACCACCACCAGCCGCCTGCCCCACTGCACCAGCAGCCTGGCCAGCAGAATATTCGTCGTGGAAATATCGAGAAAAATCGTCTCATTTTCCCGGATCCGCTCCAGGGCCATCCGCGCAACCGTCTCTTTTTTCTCACTGTTGACTTCCTTGCGGTCAATCACATCCCTCGTCAGCGGATAATCGGTGGACAGCACCGCTCCCCCATAGGTGCGTTTCAGCCGCCCTTCCTTTTCCAGCGCCTTTAAATCCTTGCGGACGCAGTCTTCCGTCACCGAAAAAAGCTGGCTGAGCTCCTTTACCGTCACCCTTCCCTCAGCCATCAGACGCTCTAAGATCCGTTCATGCCGTTCTTCTATAAACATAGTTACTCCCCCATCCTCCGGCATACAGGCTGCTCCCGACAGCTTCTGCGTCAGCCAGGTTACACGTTTTCTATGCCGGCAGCAGCTTTCCGACCCGCAGCATCATCTCCACGCTCCCCACATTGTAGCCGCTGCTGGCATATCTGCCCGTTAAGCCGGGGCTTACAAGAAGCACCAGCGGCAATTTCTCCGGATCCGTATACATCCTGCGCGCAATCGTCTCCGGCAGCTCGGCAAAATCATCGTAATACACCTCCGCCGGAAGCCGCTTTAAGGTATCCGCAAGCGTCGCGTTGGAGAGCGCCTCCGTTCCGGACACGACAAAGACCAGCTTTAACCCGGCTGCCGCAAATTCCTGCTCCTGTTCCCGCAGCTCGTTTAAAAAATGCTCCGTGGGCTCCGCCCCCTCCTCTAAAAAGGCAAGCATCGTATGCCGGTCAATCAGCTCTTTCGCTTCCGCCTTTGTGCCGTCTTCCCTGCCCAGCGCAAAGTCTTCCAGCTGCAGAGACTCTAACATCTGTCCGACCGCCGGCTGGCGCATCAGAAGCTCTGTCTCCCCCTCCAGAATACCGTCCGGGCCGGGCAGAAATTCCGCGCTGTCAATCATCCGGACCGCTGTCATCTGATTGCCGTTCGGCAGACGCACGGTCGTAATCAGCCGGTAAACGCCCTCCGGCAGCATCAGCGTGAGCTCCCCATTCCTGAATTCATGTCCCCAGAAGCCCATGGTCTGAAATCCGGTATGAACCTTTCCTTCCCCGTCGTCTGTCGTAAGGAGCCTTCCGATCGTCCATGCGACAAAATAAGCCGGCTCATCTTTACTTTTTACGACAAGGCGCACCTTCCTGCCGCCATCTCCTGCCGCTTCCCGCCCGCTGCCGGTCTGTGCGGGCTCCTTCTCATCCTCTCCCGCCGCGATCCATCCATCGCCATAATACTCCGCGCAAAGCGTCACCGGATCAATCCTCGCCGGGATCCCGAGCGTCCGGCACACTGCCACAAACAGCGTTTTACACGACAGCACGGATCCCTGACCGGTACGGATCACCCCCGCCGGCGAGGTAACCACCGAATGATACGTGCGGCTCTCCTCACAGGAAACCGAATTTTCGATCCAGTTCCATATTTCCGCCGGATTTTCGGTAAACGCTTCCTTCTGCTCCTCTGTCAGCTCATTTAAAAGGAAGGAACGGTACGGTGTGATCGTCTCATAACGGATCCGGGGATTAAAGACATACCGCAGAATCTCGTCCGCGTCGCACAGTCTCTCATCCGCCCCGCGCAGCCGCTCCTCATCGCACGGCCGCTCACCCGGATCTGTGCCGCCGTCCTGCGCCTGCAAAATTTTCCTGCACGCCTCCTCATATACCCGCTTCCCGTGTACAAAATGATCCTCGAGAACAGCGGAGCTGATATCCCGGTAATCCTTTTTCGCAAGCGCCGCAAGAAGCTTTACTGCAACCTCACCCGGATGGCACGCGAGAAACCGGCAGATCTCACGGACATTTCCGTAAGAGAGCTCCAGAATTTCAGAAAGCTTCGGATCCTGCCCGGCAGCCGCAAAAACCGCCGGGAACTCCTCTCTGACCTTAGGGCTGAGGCAGTTTTTCAGCTTCTTCTGCCGGCAGAGCTCCGCTTCCTGGCGCCCCGCCTTTCCTCTCTCCTTCTGCTCCTTCGTGAGCACAACAGGGTGCATCGGATAGTCGCGCGGCGCGATCAGATCGATTTCCTGCCATCCCTTCCGATACCGCTCTTTCGTCTGATCCCACGCTTCTGCGGAGAGCGTCACTTCAACCTCCGAGTCCTGCCCCTCCTCTTCACTGACCCAAAACCGCTCCGTGCAGAGTTCTCCTTTCGAGACATGAATATGGATGCTGCCGAGTCCCGTGACAAGACTCACCGTTCCGTCCTCCCCGGTATAAAGCGTGGAAATCGGGAAAAACTCCGCGTAATTCAGCAGCTCAAAGGACACCTTTGCCCCCGCGGCCGGCGCTCCGTTTTCATCCCGCACCGCCACCGTCAGACGTGCCGTCCTGGCATAAAACGCGGTGTCGTTGTAAAACAGCGCAGCGCCGTCCCGCTCCGTGATCTCCTCCCGCTCTTTCGCTTCACTGCTCTGATAATCGGAAAAGACACGGGTATGTACCATCATCGCCCGGGAGGACGCATTGGTAAACCAGCCCTTATTCAGCACCTCCTCCGGCTCGCAGGCCCCGAGGAAACACCAGCTGTCCCCTACCCGCGCTTCCACCCAGGCGTGATTATCATCACAATGCGCCCATCTTGGCGTGTAAACCTGACGCGCCGCAATACCGATGCTGCGCAGCGCCGTCACAAGAAACGTGGATTCCTCCCCGCAGCGCCCGCTCCCGCTGTTGTATACCCCGACCGGCGAGAGCGTCCTGCCGTCGGACGCGGTATAGGCCGCCTGACGCGCACACCAGTAATTCACACGCCGCACCGCCTCCCCGCAGTCTGCCCCCTCCACCAGAGGCATCAGCATCCCGTAAAACCACGGCCTGCAGTCCATGATATCCTCATTGTTCACCCTGTGGTACAGCACGTAATTGAAAAAAATATCCTCCGGCAGCTCCCTGGTCCACGGTATCTCACGCCGCAGAAACAACGCGTGCTTCACGTAGCTGTGCAGCAGCTTCGGATCACAGTCCGCCGCATCGCAGATGGGCATTGTCCCATACAAAAATTCCATCAGCACCTTCTCATCTCCGTAAAGCCCTCCGGTAAAGGAGGCAATCTCCTCCTTCCTCCCGCCAAAAAACGGCAGTGATTCCCGAAACTTATCTGCGGCATATCCCGCTGCCTGCTCTGAAATCAATCCTTTCACCATTCCCTCTCCTTTGTGTCCGATGATCTGTATTGCTCTTACCATTGTAGCATCCGCTATTATTGTTGTCAATTTTTTATTATTGATTTTTATTGTTTTATTCTTGTTTTTTCTTATTTTAAATACGGACAGTTTCCTGAAAACAAAAAAAGTGCAAACCCTTTGAAAGCTCAATAAGGTTTGCACTCACATCTGATTCCAAATCTTAAATTGTTCTATGCCTTTATTCTGTCAAGTTCGGTCAGATTAACGCCGGATGCGGTAAGGATCGCTTTTAAATCGACAAGTCGTGAAAATTCTTCAATATTTTTTTGAATCAACTCTTTTTCCGTCATACCTTCACCGCCCCCTTAATTTCATATAAACAAAAAAGTCTGAAAATCTGTTTTTGGAACAGATTTTCAGACTTTTTTCAAACAGGGGATGAGAGAATCGAACTCCCACCAAAGGTTTTGGAGACCCCTATCATACCATTTGACCAATCCCCTGTATCCTGTGCTCCGTATGGAAATACCATTAAAGCACTCTGTTATTATATCGAATATTTTCAAAAATATCAAGATAAAAACGGATATTTTTTGAAAAGCTGTACCTTCAAAACTTCATACAGATCATCCGGAAATATTTCCAAAACCTCTGGTTTATACCGAAGACGGTCATCTCGATTCCGCTGCGCTTCATCTCGATGATCTGCTCCGCAGATCTCCGTCCGCATGTCCTGTCTGCTCTATAAGCCAGCTTACTCCGCAGTCTTTCCATGCGTCCGTCCGCCTTCTCCGCTTCGGTCAAGCCATCGACCGATTAGTAGCAGTCAGCTCCGTACATTGC
>CANRSX010000013.1 GCA_947642555.1 uncultured Roseburia sp.
TATCGTCTACATATCGCTTGACACATTCCACGAGGTGGTTCACAATATAGATAAGAAACTGGATGCCTGGCTGACCTTCCTAAGCTCGGACCGCCCGGCTGATATCGTGCGGCTGGTTCAGGCGTATCCGCAGTTTGCAGAATGTTACCAGGACATCGTTGACTTTCGCAGACATCCAAAGGAGCTGATCGGTATGTATTCAGAGGCACTGGCGATCATGGACCGCAATACGGTTCTGTACATGTGTGACGAGCAGAAGAAGGAGATTGAGGCCCGGGGCAAAGAGATTGAGGCCCGCAAGGAGGAGATTGAGGAGCTGACACAGCAGCTGCACTCTGCAGCGGCAGAGAATGAGCGGAAAGATGCTGCCATTTCAGAAAAGGATGCCGCTCTTTCGGAAAAGGACGCTCTGATTGCTGCGTTACAGGAGGAAATTCGTCGTTTAAACCAGTGAAACTGCCTTTACGTGAAGACGCAGATTGAATTAATATTGTCGGGAGTGTGACACATGAAGCTTGAGAAAAACATCCGGGATGAGATCGCAGGGCTGGCCGAAAGGTACGGAATCCGTCGGGTGATTCTGTTCGGCTCCAGGGCAAGAGGCGATAACCGGGAGCGCAGTGATATCGATCTGGCCGTTTCGGGGGGAAATGTGACGGAATTCCGCCTTGAGATTGACGAGGCGGTACACACGCTTCTTATGTTTGACGTGGTGAATCTGGATGGCCCTGTGCAGGCTTCACTGCGGGAAGCGATTGAGAAGGAGGGGGGGTACTGCTCTATGAAAAAGTATGACAATTTTTGTGATGCTCTGAAAAATTTAAGGCTGTGCAGAAAATATTCCGCTCCGTATGACGTGGTGACCGAAACCGGGCTGGTAAATTTATTTTCGATCTGCTTCGAGCAGTCCTGGAAGGTGATGAAAGAGCTCCTGCTGATGCACGGATATGACGAGGGAAAAACAGGATCACCCAGGATGATCATCAAGCTTGCGTACAGTGCGGGTATGATTGAGGATGAAAAGGGCTGGATCGAGCTGCTGGATAAAAGAAGAGAGTCGGCATACTCCTATAACGAGGAGAAGCACTCCTACAACGAGGAGGTGGCGGCATCGATTATCGAACATACAAAGAAAACCTATCTGGCGTTATTCGAATCGCTGCAAAAAGAGCTGGAGGAAAACTGGCTGTAACAAACGCTGTCGCGCTTCGCGGGTCAGCTTATTGTAAATGAAACAGGGCATACGGATCTTCCGTATGCCCTGTTTCGCGCAATCCGAAATAAATTTCCGTAAATTAGCTAAAATTAGTTTACAAACAGATAAAAAAAGCTTATACTATCCACAGCTAAAAAATCAGATCATGAAATGAACCAAAAAAGGAGAATCAGCAATGGATTACAGGGAGATTTATAATCAGTGGTGCACAGACCCTTATTTTGATGAGGACACAAAGGCGGAGCTTGCACAGATCCGCGGAAACGGGACGGAGATCGAGGACCGTTTTTACCGGCAGTTGGAGTTCGGGACCGGGGGCTTACGGGGGGTGATCGGCGCGGGGACGAACCGCATGAATATCTACACCGTGCGCCAGGCGACCCAGGGGCTGGCCAACTACATCATATCCCAGAATGGGCAGGAGAAGGGCGTCGCGATCGCCTATGATTCCCGGATCATGTCCCCGGAATTTGCGAGAGAGGCGGCGCTGTGCCTGAATGCGAACGGGATCCGGACGTATCTGTTTGAGAGCCTGCGGCCGACGCCGGAGCTTTCCTTTGCGGTGAGAAAGCTTGCCTGCATCGCGGGGATCGTGATCACCGCCAGCCACAATCCGCGGGAGTATAACGGCTATAAGGTATACTGGGAGGACGGCGCGCAGATCACGCCGCCCCACGATAAAAACATCCTGGCGGAGGTGGCGAAGGTGACCTCCTTTTCCCAGGTGAGGACCATGGAGGAGGAGACGGCGAAGGAGGCCGGGCTCTTCCGGATCATCGGTGCGGAGGTGGACGACTCTTATATGGAAGAGTTAAAGAAGCAGTCCATCCACCCGGAGGTGATCCGCGAGATGGCAAAGGACATCCGCATCGTCTACACGCCGCTGCACGGAACCGGAAATCTGCCGGTGCGCAGGGTGTTAAAGGAGCTGGGTTTCGAGCAGGTTCATGTGGTAAAGGAGCAGGAGCTGCCGGACGGCACATTTCCGACCGTGGCCTACCCGAACCCGGAGTCGCCGAAGGCCTTTGAGCTTGCATTAAATCTTGCAAAAAAAATTGACGCTGACATTGTTCTTGCAACCGACCCGGACGCGGACCGTCTCGGCGTCTACTGTAAGGACACGAAAACCGGGGAATATGTCAGCTTTACGGGAAATATGTCGGGCATGCTGATCGCGGACTATATCCTGCGGGAGCGCACGGCAGCCGGGACGATGCCGGAGAATCCGGCGCTGGTGGAGACCATCGTCACCACGGATATGGCGAAGGCGGTGGCGGCGGCCTACGGGGTGAAGCTCATCGAGGTTCTCACCGGCTTTAAGTACATCGGGGAACAGATTAAGCTCTTCGAGGAGCAGCAGACCTATCACTATGTCTTCGGCCTGGAGGAGAGCTACGGCTGCCTGGCCGGAACCTATGCCAGGGACAAGGATGCCTGCGTGGCGGTGATGATGCTCTGCGAGGTGGCTTCCTGGTATAAAAAGCAGGGAAAGACCCTCTGGGATGCCATGACGGAGCTGTATGAGAAATACGGTTACTATAAGGAAGGGCTTGAGACGAAGACCTTAAAGGGGATTGACGGCGCGGCGCAGATTAAGGGGCTGATGCGGGAGGCGCGGGAGAATCCGCCGAAGCGGCTGGGAGCGTTCGAGGTGCTGGCGGTGCGGGATTATAAGGAAGACACGAGACGGGATCTGCGCACAGGGGAAGTGACGGAGACGGGCCTGCCCTCCTCCAACGTGCTCTACTATGAGCTCTCGGACAACGCCTGGTGCTGTATCCGGCCCTCCGGCACGGAGCCGAAGATCAAGTATTACTTCGGGGTAAAGGGAAGCTCGCTTTCCGATGCGGAGGAAAAACTGGAAGGATTAAAACGCGCGCTGCTGGAAAGCTGAAGGCCGGATGCCGCAGAAGATATGGCGGAGGGAGACAGAAGGGAGAGGATCACAGTTTATGAAGATCACATATCAGGAAGAAAAACGAATTTTTAAGCTGGACACGGCGCATACCAGCTATATCATAGGAATTACAGATGACGAAGGATTTATCGGACATGTCTATTACGGGGCGTACATCCGCGACGAGGATGTGACATACCTGCTGCGCACGGGGGAGCGGCCCCTGGTGCCGTCGGTAAACAACCGGGAGCGGGGAGCATTTTATGACACCTTCCCCTGTGAATATCCGGGAAACGGCCTGGGGGATTACCGGGAGAGCGCGGTGGCGATCCTGGATCAGAACGGAAATACGGCGGTGCAGCCCCTTTATACCGGATACCGGATCTGTGACGGCAAGCCGGAGATTCCGGGACTCCCGGCCACCTTCGGGACAGAGAAGGAGTGTCAGACCTTAGAGATCACGGCGGAGGATGCGGTGTGCGGCCTTGCATTTTCCCTGTACTATACCGTGTTCGCGGATGTGGATGTCATCACCAGGAGCGTGCGGATCCGAAACACCGGGAAGGCGCCGGTGTACCTGACGAAGGTGATGTCCGCGGCCCTCGACATGGATGCGGAGGACTATCAGATGCTCACCCTCTGCGGTTCCTGGGCCAGGGAGCGGGTGGCGGAGCGGCGTCCCATCGGCCACGGCAGGCAGAGCGTCGGCTCCACCAGAGGGGAATCCTCCCACCAGGAACACCCGTTTCTGGCGCTGGTAAATAAGCATGCGACGGAGGATGCCGGGAGCGTGTACGGCTTTCATTTCGTCTATTCCGGCAATTTTTTAGCCCAGGTGGAGAAAAATCAGTATGACAGCCTGCGTGTCGTGATGGGGATCCATCCGCAGGATTTTAAATGGAAATTAAATCCAAATGAAACTTTTTGCGCCCCGGAGGCGGTGCTGACCTACTCGGGAAGCGGCCTTGGGACCATGACCAGGAACCTCCACGACCTCTACCGGAAGCACCTGATCCGAAGCCCCTACCGGAATCAAAAACGCCCGGTCCTGATCAATAACTGGGAGGCGACCTACTTCGATTTTGACACGAAAAAGCTGCTTGCCATCGCCCGGGAGGCGAAGCGCTGCGGCATCGAGATGCTGGTGATGGACGACGGCTGGTTCGGCCGCAGAAATAACGACGACTGCAGCCTGGGAGACTGGACGGTCAACGAGGAAAAACTCCCGGGAGGGTTAAAGCATCTAGTGGATGAGGTGAACCGCATCGGGTTAAAATTCGGCATCTGGTTTGAGCCGGAGATGATCTCGCCGGATTCCGAACTGTACCGCGCGCACCCGGACTGGGCCATCGCCCTGCCAGAGAGAGAGCCGGTGCGCAGCCGGAACCAGTACGTGCTGGACCTCTCCCGCCCGGAGGTGGTGGACTATGTCTACGAGGCGGTGGCATCCGTGCTGCGGAGCGCGAATGTGGAATACGTCAAGTGGGACATGAACCGCCAGCTCACGGATCTGGGGAGCGTGTATCTAGGGGCGGAGCGCCAGGGGGAGCTTCTGCACCGGTATGTGCTGGCGGTTTATGAGCTGCAGGAGCGGCTGACCCGTGAGTTCCCGAACCTTCTGCTGGAAAACTGCTCCGGCGGCGGCGCCCGTTTTGATCCGGGAATGCTCTACTACAGCCCGCAGATCTGGTGCTCGGACGATACGGACGCGGTGGAACGCCTGCGGATCCAGGAGGGGACGGCGATGATTTACCCGCTCTCCGCCATGGGGGCCCATGTGTCGGACTGCCCGAACCACATCACAGGGCGCGTGACCCCCTTTGCCACCCGGGGAAATGTGGCTCTTGCCGGCACCTTCGGCTATGAGCTGGACATCACAAAGATTTCGGAGGAAGAGCGCGCACAGATTCCGGAGCAGGTGGCGCTGTACCACAAATATCATGACCTGATCCGGGAGGGGGATTATTACCGTATCGCTTCTTATTCCGTGAATCGTGAGTACGACTGCTGGGGCGTCGTGGCGAAGGACCGGTCGGAGGCGCTTTACACCTGTGTGCAGGTGACGGCCCGCCCGAATGTGCACAGCAGGAAGCTCCGCCTCGCGGGTCTCTCGCCGGAAAAGCGTTACCTGGTGGAGGAGAGCGGCACCACGGCATACGGCGATACCCTGATGGAGGCCGGGATCCTCATGCCGGAGCTCCGGGGAGATTACGCATCCGCGCTGATTCATCTGAAAGAGGTGTGAAACATGGCAAAAGCAGTGAAGCTCGCGGATATTGCCGGGCGGCTCGGGGTCAGCAATGTGACGGTGTCAAAGGCGCTCTCCGGCCAGAAGGGCGTCAGCGAGGAAATGCGGGAAAAAATCATCCGTCTGGCGGATGAGCTGGGCTACCGGCAGCCCTCGGCCCAGCGCAGGGAGGCCGCCGGCGGAAGCTACAACATCGGCGTGCTGATCTCCGAGCGCTATCTGGACAAATACGATTCCTTCTACCGCCTGATCTACCAGCAGGTGGCCACGGAGGCGGTGCGGCAGGAATGCTTTACGATGATGGAGCCGGTGGAGCATAAGGCGGAGGATCAGCCTGAACTGCCGCGGATGGTACAGGAGCAGCGGGTGGACGGTCTTCTGGTGATCGGCCGCCTGGCGGAGGGGTATCTCTCCCTGCTGACCGGCCGGTCGGGTCTGCCGGTGGTGTATCTGGATTTCTGCGACGAGAGGCAGGACACGGACGCCGTGATCTCCGACAGCTATTACGGCGCCTACCGGCTGACGAACTATCTGTACGAGATGGGGCACAGAAAGATCGCCTTTGTGGGGACGCTGCGGGCGTCGGGCTCCATCAATGACCGGTATTTCGGCTATGCGAAGTCGCTGATGGAGCACGGACTGATGACCCGGGGAGACTGGATCATCGGGGACCGCGACGAGACGGGGCAGATCGATGCGGAGCGTTTTTTCCTCCTGCCGGAGGATATGCCCACCGCGTTTTTCTGCAACTGTGACCTGACGGCAAGCTATCTGATCCGAAAGCTTTCGGCGGCGGGATACCGGGTGCCGGGGGATATCTCGGTGGCGGGATACGATCACTTCCTCTATCCGGGCCTCTGCGACGTGCCCCTCACGACCTACGAGGTGGACACAAAGGAGATGGCCCGCCGGGGCGTGCGCATGATCACAAAGAAGATCGCCGGAAAGGATTACCGCCGGGGCATCAGCATCGTGGAAGGGCATATGGTGATAAAGGACAGCGTGAGGCGGATCGCGGAGGGCTGACGCCAGCGGACGGAGATACCGGCAGTTTTTGTTTATGACTTTTTGGAAAAGAGAAGCCGGTATTCGCTGGGCGTCATGTGTTCGGCCCGCTTAAAAATCTGCGTAAAATGCGAAAAATTAGAATAACCTACCTCTGTAGCGACCATATTCACAGGAAGATTGCTGGTGGTCAGCAGATCCTTCGCCAGCGCTATTTTGCAGTCGACGATGTAGTCTTTGATGTTCATGCCCGTCTCTTTTTTAAACAGTTTGGTGAAATATTCCGGGTTCAGGTGGACATAGTCCGCGACTTCCTTTACGAGGATCAGCCGTCGGATGTTATCGCTGATGTATGCCTTCGCTTTACTGACATAATTGGTCTCCGGGGATGCGTCCGCGTTTCTGGAGGCGGCGTCCAGGAGAAACGCAGCATTCCGTTTCACCTCATCCACCGTGGAACAGTGATCCATGCAGTCGCGGCAGGTAAAGTCGTCGGTGAAAATGGAGTTGATGTCAATCCCGTTTTCATAAAAATATTTAAAAAACAGCTGTACGATCTGCTGATTGAGGGTGTACAGGCTCTGAAAACGATTCTGCACCGCCGGTATTTTTTTGTCCAGGCAGAAGTCAATCTCCTTTTTCAGCAGATTTCTCTGATTGGAATATAAGAGACTGCTCCAGTGGTTTAAGTATTCCGGGAGCAGCAGATCCAGGCTGCCGGGCTGCATGGCGGGAAGGATATGGGAAACCATCGGTTCGTTTGTAATATTGTTTTTGATATGCTCGCTGGCCGCGGTGATGGCGGGATGGATCTCCGAAAACGGAAAGCTGTCGCTGTAGTAACACGCGATGGACCGGCCCGGCAGCTCCCGGCACAGAGACTGGTAAAAGCCCGTCACGGAATTTTGCGCCGCAGGGAGGATGCCGTCGCCAATGTCTATCAGCAGAATGGAAAAACAGCGGTGCGGATTTAAGGAAACCAGCAGATCCACGGCATCGAAGCAGGGATCGCAGTGCAGGGAACGGCTGATGGCATTCATAATCAGCTGCTGCGACGGATAGCCCGTTTCCTGTCTGGTATAGGAGAACACGTCCACAAAAATCAGCTGGCAGGCGCTGTCCGGACGTACCGAATGCCCGGACTGATTCAGCAGCTTTATGCAGTTGTTCACGGCTTCCGGATCATGATACCAGAGCTGCTGGATGATGGTGCCCATAAAATCACTTTCGTAGTTTTTAAAAAGGTGTCCGTAGCGGCTGATCCGGCGGTTGTTATAGTTTACCTGCACGGCCTCCACCGCCTTTTTTAAGGAGGCTTCAATATCCTCAAAGGGCGCGGGCTGGACCAGATAGTCAAAACACTGCAGTTTTAAACTGGTCTGCGCATAAGAGAACACCGCATGCGAGGTGAGGACAATGCGCAGAATGTCCGAATACTTTTCTTTTACAATGGAGTTTAATACCAGCCCGTTCTGCCCGGGCATTTCTACATCCGTCAGTAAAATATGGACGGTTTCTTTTTCCAGCATCTTTAAGGCTTCATCGGTGCTCATCGCCGTAAATACGGAAGAGAACCCAAGCTCTGAAAAATGGATTCCGTTCAGAAGGCCGTTTAAGACGCTCATCTGATCGTCGACAATGAGAATGTTCATAGCAGCTCCTTTCTTTCGGTGACCGGAACATAAATGACCGAGCACGCGCCGCCGCCAGGCTGATTATAAAATGCCATCTGAAAATCATTTTTATACAGAATAGCCATACGGCGCTTTAAATTATTGATTCCCACATGATACTGGTCGAAGTCATCATCCATCTCGCCGTTAATTTTTTCCAGGACAGAGGGGTCGTACCCGCGGCCGTTATCCGAGCAGCGGATCTGCAGGTACATCCTGTCATGATACGGGACGGTCTGCGCCTGAACCGTAAAAAGGAGGGGCGCGTCTTTTCTGCCGCTGTATTTATAAGAGTTTTCCAGAAAGGTCTGAATCGTCAGCGGCGGAACCTGATACGATAACAATTCGGAAGGGATCTCCTCCTCAAGAATCAGAAGGATGGAGGAGTCCATGGAAATAATCCGGTGATAATCATTTGTCTCTTTCCGCTCATCTTCCAGCGATACCAGCGACAGCGTGTCATGAAAAACATAGCGCAGATGGCTGGAAAAGCTGAGAATCATATTTTTCATACGGACATGCTCTTCATTTTCCAGCATACTGTAGAGGCTTTTGAGGCAGTTTAAGAAAAAGTGGGAACGGGTCTGAAGCTGGAAGTACTGCAAAAGGGCGTGTTCCCTGGCCTGTTCCTTTTTATTCCGTTCATTTTCCAGTGTAATGATGTGATCGCGCAGCGCAAGCAGGGCATTTTTGATGTCGGAGTATTCCTGATAATGCCTGCTGGGAAGAATCGCGGGCTCGGCAGGAACCGCGGGATCCTCCGACTGACGCGACATGGCGGCGATCTCCTGCAGCGGGTAAATCAGCAGCTGCCTCAGGCTCCGGTAGGCGATACCGGTGATGAGCATGACGAGAGCGACAATGAGCAGCATGTACGCGATCTGCGGGAGCATGTGCGTGATCAGCGTGGAAACCGGGGTGACAACACTGATTCCGACAGGATGATCATCTAAAAACGTAGTACAGTGAAAATACCCGGTTCTGAAAATATCCCACAGAGAGGAACCGGGGGTGAGCAGGGAATCGCTGCCGGGGAGATTCTCTTCCATAAATGTGTCTCCGATGACGATCTGATCCCTGAAAAAAAGGATCGTGCTGCTCTGATCCGCGTATACGGGGACGGGATAGCGGGACAGATATGCACTCAGATTGATACAGGAAAACATCGTGAGGCGGTTCTGCCGGTTTGCCAGAATCAGCCAGGGATCCTTATCGTCGCTGGAAAAGAACCACTGGTTCTGGTTCTCAAACCCATAGTCCTCAGGCATACTGCCCAGACTGTGCAGATAAGAATAGATCTCTGCCGAACGCTTCTGATCCTGGGAAAGCTGATTCCCCAGGATAAAAAAAGCGTCGTCTTTTACGCTGTCATAAAGCAGGATGGCGCCATAGGAAGGAGTATGGGACTGAATGATTTTCCGCAGATAGTACTGCTCGGGGACTCGCTGAACATCCGGTATATTATATAATGAAAGAAGCCGAAAGGAGGGATCCGAATATACCATCTGACGGTTAAAGGTCTCCAGGGTAATGAGATCCTCGGAAAAAGAGGCGGTATATTTTTCCAGCGAAACGGCGTTATGATCAATCAGCTTCTGTGCGAAAGACCGGACGGAGTAACTGCCATAAGCCAGGGTTGTGGCCAGCAACAGCAATAAAATGATCCGAAAATAAAGTCCGAACTGCTTTCGGACAGAGGTTATTTTTGCCATCTGTCCCTGCCTCCTTTTTGAATTTTTTAATAGTGTATCATTGTGTTTTCGGAAAAGCAAGCCTTCCAGGGGCCGGGAAGACCCGGATGTCAGAAACACGACAGATCACATCAGTTATCTGGTAGCCCGGATAAAAATCAGCCTGATATAATGAGACCGCAGGGAAAGGAGAGGAAGAAAATGAAAAACAGGTCTGCAACAAAAAACAGGATCGGCCGCAAACTGAAAAGGTACTGGCCCCTCTACGTGATGCTGCTGCCGGGAGCAGTTTATCTGATCATCAATAATTATCTTCCCATGTTTGGGCTGATGATTGCGTTTAAGAAGGTCAACTACGAAGTGGGAATTTTCCGGAGCGACTGGGTCGGGCTCTCGAACTTTAAATTTATTTTTGCCACAAACGATGCCTTTGTCATGTTCCGGAACACGTTTCTCTACAATCTGGCATTCATCATTCTGGGCAACTCGTTTGCTCTGATTGTGGCCATCGCGCTGGATACGGTCAGAAAACGGTTCCTGAAAAACACGGCGCAGGTGATCATTCTGCTGCCCTACCTGTTATCCATGGTGATTGTCACCTATGTGGTCTTTGCGTTCTTAAGCCCGGGTAACGGTTTTGTCAATAACAGCCTTCTGGCGCCGCTTGGAATGGATCCGGTCGAATGGTACAACGATCCGAGGCCATGGCCTGTGATTCTGACAATTGTCTACCTCTGGATGAATTTCGGCTACACGTCCATTCTCTACTACTCCACGCTGATCGGCATTGACAAGTCCCTCTATGAGGCTGCGGTGATGGATGGCGCGGGGGTTTTAAAACAGATTACATATGTGACGCTGCCCTGTATGAAGAATACGATGATCATCATGATAATTCTGGCGGTGGGGCGTATCTGCTATACGGATTTCGGGCTGTTTTACCAGGTGCCCATGCACAGTGGCATGCTCTACAGTACGACGCAGACGATTGACACCTTTGTATACCGGGCGCTTCTGGAGCAGAACAGTATCGGACGAAGCGCCGCGGCGGGATTTCTGCAGTCCGTTTTAGGCTTTATCCTGGTCATGGCGGCCAACGCGCTGGTCAGCAGGTTTGATAAGGAAAGCGCACTGATTTAAAGGAGGAGAAAACCGGTGATTATTAAGAGCAAAGCATTTTATACGACGGCATATGTGTTTGTCATTTTTCTGATCCTGATCTGCGTGATCCCGTTCTGGCTTCTGATTGCGGGTTCGGTGACATCGGAGGCGGAGCTGCTGGTCCATGGTTACGCCCTCATTCCCAAAGAGGTTTCCTTTTCCGCCTTTGAGTTTTTGTGGCAGATGAAGGACGGTATCCTTCAGGCGTATCTGATGAGCATTGTGATTTCGGTGACGGGCGTGTCCGCCAGTCTGGTGCTGACAACGCTATTCGCGTATCCGCTTTCCCGGAAGGATCTTCCCGGAAGAAACGCGATCTCACTGTTTCTGTTCATCACGATGCTGTTTAACGGCGGCCTGGTGCCCACCTATTTCGTGTATACCCGGCTGTTCCATATCAAGGATACGCTGGCAGGTATGATCGTGCCGTCCCTTCTGATGAATGCGTTTCTTGTTATCATGATGCGCACTTACATAACCTCCAGCATTCCGGATGAGATTCTGGAGGCGGCAAGGGTGGACGGGGCCGGTGAATTCCGCTGCCTTCTGGCGATCGTCCTGCCGTTAAGCAAACCGATTCTCGGGACGGTGGCGCTGATGACCTTTATCGCATACTGGAACAACTGGACGAACGGCATTTATTATATTCAGCAGAAGACGGAACTGCACGGCATTCAGAATTATTTAAAACGGATCATGGACAGTGCGACGATGCTACAGCAGCAGCTGGCTTCGAGCATCAATATGGATACGAGATCGATTCCGACGATCGGTATGCGGATGGCCCTTGCGGTGATCGCCGTGATCCCCGTGCTGGCGGTCTATCCGTTTTTCCAGAAGTCCTTTGTCCAGGGCATTACCATCGGCTCGGTCAAGGGATAAAACAGACATTTGTCATTTATAAATGATTTCGCGATATCACAGAATATCCTGAAATAAATAATATCAATCTGGAGGAAAAAACATGAAAAAAACACTCTCTCTTTTACTGGCAGCTGCCATGACGCTTCCCTTAGCCGCCTGTGGTTCGCCGGATGCCGGGACAGATGACGGCCGGGCGCAGCAGCCGGGCACGGAAACCGGCGCTGGCGCGGAAAACAGCTCTTCTTCGAAAGCCGGTGAATATCCGGTATTGCGGTATAACATGATCAGTGTGACCGGCGACCAGAGAGCAAAAGAAGCGGAGGTGATCGAGGCCATCAATGTCATCCTTCGTGAGAAGGCGCACGCCGAGATTGAACCGGTTTATGTCAATTTCGCTGAAATGCAGCAGCAGATGAACCTGCTTTTAACCGGAGGCAGCGATTCCCTTGACTTCTTCTCTTCCTTCTGGTATCAGCCTGTCAGTACGATGGTTTCCAACGGGCAGGTTATGCCGCTGGACGATCTGATGGCGGAGTACGGCCAGGAGACGGCTGCGCTGTTTGACGGGATGGAGGAAGTACTGGACTGCGGAAGGGTAGGGGACCAGCTGTACGGGATTCCGACCATCACGGCCTGGGCGGTCCCGAATATTTACTTCTGCCAGGAAGCGGACTCTGAGGCCGCCGGCGTCGACTGGAGTACGGTAACGGATCTTGATTCCACGACCGAGGCGATCCTTCAGCTGAAGGAGGCGAATCCCGATCACTATTATATACCGGGATCGACCGAGGCCTACTGGATTCCAAAGGGGATCGACTATCTGGGCGACCAGAACTACCTGGGGGTGCTCACCGACCCGGAAAACAGCACCACGGTGGAAAATTATTATGAATCGGAGTATTTTCTCAATCTGATGGAGAACGTAAAGATCTGGCAGGAGCATGACGTGATCTGTCCGGATCCCATGAGCAACACGACGCCCACCGCCGGATGTATGAGGGTCGGCATCGTTTCCGGCAGCACCGGCTATAACTGGAGCGCGGAGGAATATGTGAACGAGGCCAATGCGATTCAGGATTTCGGCGGTACGGTCGTGGGGACCGAGATCAGCCCGAGGTATATCACGACCGGCAATGTCACGACCTATATGTGGCATATTTCTCCCTTCTGCAAGGATCCGGAAGCGGCGATGCGCGTGCTGAATCTGCTGTACACGGACCCGGAGGTGTCCACGCTGTTTACGTACGGTCTGGAAGGCGTCACCTATACGCTGGACGAGAACAATGTCGCGGATTATATGGAGGGCGAGAACAATCTTACCTCCGGCTGGTCCGGCGGGCCGAGCTATATCGTTCCGAACTCCACGATCTGCCCGGTGTGGAAAGGGCAGAGCCCGGATGTGCATGAGCGCATTGCGGAGAGCAATCAGTCCGCAAAAAAATCGATTGCTCTGGGATTTGTCTGTGACTTAGAGCCCGTGTCGGATCAGGTTGCGGCCTGTACCAATGTCATAGCCCAGTATTATCTGCCGCTGATGAACGGCGTTGTGGATATAGACACGGTTCTGCCGAAATTCCAGGAAGAACTGCATAATGCGGGGATTGACGATATCATTGCCTGCAAGCAGGAACAGCTGGACGCGTGGCTGGCGTCAAAGCAGTAGAACTACGGAAGACAGGGGAATATGGGAAAAACACAAATCAATACAACAGAATCAAAGCTTTGGAACCGTCCGTTTATTATGCTGCTGGTGATGAGCACGTTTATCAATTCCGCGTCTCAGATGGTCACGCCGCTGGTGTCAAAGTATGCCTTAAGCCTTGGGGCGCCGCTGACCCTTGCCGCCACTATCTCATCCCTGATGTCTTTTGCGGCGCTGTTCCTGCGTCCGGTGGCCGGGCTGTTCAGCGATCGCTGCAACCGCAAATGGATCATCCTTATCTCAAATATGCTCATTGTCGTCTGCCTGGTGCTGATGGCAGTGACGAAAAGCGTGCCGATGATGGTCGCGGTCCGGCTGCTTCACGGTGTGGCGTTTTCCTTCAACGGCGTTGCCCTCATGGCATTCAATACCGTATTTATCCCGAAGGAACGCCTGGGAGAGGGAATGGGCTGGATGGCGCTGGGGAATACCCTGGCGCAGGCCCTCGGGCCGAATATGGGAATCATACTGGTGGAGAGAGGCGGTTATATGCTCTGCTTTTCTGTCGCGGCGGGCATCTGCATAGCGGGTATTGTGGTTATTGTCATGATGCCGTATCAGAAGGAAAGAACGGAGCATAACACCGGGAAGATTCGTCTCCGAAGCCTTGTGGCGGTGGAGATCCTGCCCTTCGCGGCCATATTATGCCTGTTTGCCTGCGGCAGCGGGCTGGTCAGCTCTCTGCTGGTGCTGTACGGCGACGACCGCGGGATTGCCGGTATCGGCCTGTTTTTCACCGCCTATTCGGTCATGATGATTCTGGTCCGCCCGCTGGCAGGCAGGCTGCTTGATCAGAAAGGACTGCGCGTCGTGCTTTATCCGTCGATTGCGGCATTCGCCCTGTGTTTTCTGCTTCTTGGCAGCACGGCGTCGATCGTAGTTGTAATCCTGGCCGGCGTGCTGAAGGCGGTCGGACAGGGAAGCGGCGTTCCCGCGTTACAGTCTACCGGTTTAAAGATCATGGGACGTGAAAAGGCGGGGGTTGTCAGCAGCACCTGCTTTATCGGCCAGGACATCGGCAATACCATCGCGCCCATGATTGGCGGCTTTGTTGCCCAGTATTTTGGATATGGCGTTTTATTTAACGGGTTTTCCGTGGTGTTTCTGACGGGAGCCTGTCTCATCTACCGGGTGACATCCGGAAAGATGATGTGGAAGGAGAGTTAGAATCCCGTACAAAAAACCTGCTGTCCGATACGGATCACCATGACAGGTACCGTTTCGAACAGCAGGGTTTTTTTATGTAGTGCGCCCGGCGGCGCACGTTTCCATTAATCTTTTAGCGCTTCGTCGATGAAGTTCTCCGGGAGTACCCGCCCGGTCAGGATGTCTGTAATCAGATCCGCCATAAAGCGGGAAAGCTCCGCTGCATGGTCGGTCACGTAAGTCACATCGCCATACTGTGTCACGGTCCAGCCCATGATATAGGATGCAAACCATTCCACACTGATCAGCAGTTCGCCGTCTCTGTGCAGCGCTTCGCAGTACATACTGCGGAGGCGCCGGTCGATCATGCAGCCGATGCTGCCCCGGGCGAACTGAAGGGTTCTGCCGTCGGGCAGCGTCATCTGTGCCGTCAGGGTGTCCTCGCCGGTCACCAGCGTGGCGCCCGACATTCTGGCGAGGAAGCGTAAGGGGACGCAGGTATATTCCCCCATGACGATGTGATCGCCCTCTAAGCCGTGGTATTTCAGCTTCTGCCAGCGAAGGGGGGCAGCGGTCAGCTCCTCCACGGCGTTGTGCCACCATACCTGTTTATTGCCGACGACAAAGGCTGCCGCAAAGGCGTCCCCCTCACCGGACAGAGGTGTTTTCTCCTGCCGGTGTGTGCCGTCCTTTTCCCGCCGGCTGCCTGCGAAGAGGTAATCCCAGTAGAGGAAGGCCTCGTCCAGGGTCTGACCGTGATCTCTCCGACGGATGTCGAGAAAAACATAAGGGGCCTTACCGCCCGTGAAAAATGCCAGATTGTCCTCCCCGTCAATGCTGATTCCGGGGATCGGGTTGCAGCCGTTTACGGTGAGCCAGTAATATCTGCATTCCCGGATCCGCCGCGCCTCGGCCTGCATATTTTCTTCGCCGTGGCGGTTGTTTTCGGGATGGGAGTCCCAGACTGCCACGGGTCCCCCCTGGTTGATCAGCTGACGGTTTTTGTCGATCAGGTTACGGATGCAGATGGGACTTGCCGAACCGGCCGCTCCTGCCAGAAGGTAACCGTAGCGTCTGGCAAACTGCATTGTCATGGCACAGCCGTTGGACATGCCCTGCATGAAGATGCGCCCTTCATCAATCCGGTATTTCTTCTGAATGTGCCGGATCAGCCGCAGTGTGAAGCTGCAGTCGACATTTTCTTCGATCGTGGGAGCCGGTTTGGGAAATTCCATGCCGTTGAGCCCTTTGGGAGGCTCGCTTAGGCTGTCAAATACCTGGACCTGCCAGAAGCGGTTGTAATGCCCGTCTGGAAAGACGCAGATGAAGCCTTCGCGCTCGGAGAGGATGGACCAGCTGGTATAGATGCACTGCCCCCAGCCCGTCATCAGGCCGCCGTGCATACTCATCACAAGGGGCACTGCCCGGGAGGGATCATAGCTGTCGGGAATATATTCATACCAGGTGCCGGAAATCCCTTCTCCCGGGACTTCGGAAACCGATCCGTCCTCCAGCAGCTGCCCGTGGCATTCTGTCAGCTTTTCCGGGTAGGGATGGGAATTATTTCCGTTTTCATTGACCACGATGTCGGATCCTTTGATCCGCTCCGGCAGATAGTCCCGGTTGTCATCGTCGGGAGTGCCTGCTTCCAGTCTGAAATATGTGTTCATAGATTTCCTCCTTCTGTTTTTCACGCCTGTATTTCTATGAGTTTATGCTTTTGGGGAACGGCTGACCCAGTTCAAAAGAGTGCCTGCGCCGCCTAAGCCAAACATTTTTGTATCGCGGCCCTCCGCCTCAATCCGGCCGTAAAGGAAGCGGACCGGTTCCAGTTCCTCCTCCGTGTACATGTGGGTGCTGTTTCCGAGATGACAGATGTCGAAATCTGAGGTATAAGGTTTCCATACCGGACGTCCTTCGGAATTGGGATCACCCTTTAAGGAATAGTGATACCAGTAATCCTGGATCAGTTCCATGAAATCATAGTCCGCGCCGACCCAGTGGTAGTAGAAGAAGGGATCCCGCTCCCCGGTATCCACCCTGCCGAACACATAGGGCATTTCCGCGCAGTGAGGACAGCCGAGAGCATGGCCCGAAGGCGTCTCGTTCTCCTTATGCATCACCCATAAAAACGCTTTGCCGCCGTATTTGTGGCACATTTTCGCGACATAAATCGCGTTGGAGAGAATGAGGTCGGAAGCGAGGGTGGTGCAGGCCTTTTCCGCCTCCACAGCGTTTTCCGCTGGATACCAGGTTAAGATCCGCTCATAATCCTTTGGAAACAGGGCTTTTACATGTCGGTGCCAGTCCTCCAGGGCAAGGCCTTCGCCCCTGCACACGGGAGCCTCCTGCGCGCAGGCGCCGATCATGACGTCGAAGGGATTGATCTCGCCCTCCGCCAGCATGTCATAGTAATTTCGGGGGAGAAATTCGCCGTCCACGCAGAATCTGATCTTATTCCAGCGCGGCGCCTGCTTTGCCATTTCCTGATAAGCGTCAAAGAGCGTCCAGGCATCCATCCTGCGAAGCTCAGAGATCGTTGCGGCTCCGACACGGTCCATAAGCTCCTGGCAGGCGGCTTCCACTTCCCCGCGGGAGCCGGGGGCGCTCTCACCAAAGGTCATGCTGCCGCTCTCCACGCTGATGTGCTGTACGATCCCCTTCATGAGGGGGGACACCAGCATGATCCCGGTGGCGCGGGCTCCGCCGGACTGGCCGGCTAAGGTAATGTTTTCTGGATCTCCGCCAAAGGATGCGATATTTTCCTTTACCCACAGGCAGGCTTTGCGGATATCATACAGGCCATAATTGCCGCTGTGGCCGTTCTGCTCCTCCGAAAGTGCAGGATGCGCGAAAAAGCCGAACAGGCCCAGCCGGTAATTGATGGTGACCACAATGATGTCCTTACGCCCGGCAAGCCCTTCTCCGGCGCAGACGACTTCCACGCCGGAGCCGGCCACCATCCCGCCCCCGTGAGCCCAGATCAATACGGGGAGTTTGTCCTTCTGGGTTTTTGCGGGGGACCACACATTCAGATACAGACAGTCCTCCTCGTACTGGGAGGGAGCCAGCATCTGAGGCACGCCGTGGACATTTGCCTTTTCCTCGCCCTGCTCCTGAACCATCTGTATTGCCGCCGCGCTGTACTGAGTCGCACGGCGGATTCCCCGCCAGCATCCGGGATCCTCCGGTTTGCAGAAGCGCAGCCCGCCCACCGGCGGCGCCGCAAAGGGGATTCCCTTAAAAATTTTCAGCCGGCCATTCGGCGCATCTTCCGTATAGCCCTGGAGCCACCCCTGTTTTACCCGGACTTTGGCATGTTCAAAGTCGACAACTGTAAAATTGTTTGTTTGTTCTTTCTCCATGACGATCCTCCTGTCAGAATAATAATTGATAGTATTTATTATAACGTGTCAGAAATTTCACTGCCCGCAGCAAAACTGACTTATATTACGGTATTTCTGATTTTATTTTCACAGGCGACGGAAACCATGCGCCCTTTTCTGTGTTCAGAAGAAAGTCTAGAAAACCTCTTGACGAGAAGATATTGATGTGATATCATAATGATATCAAAATAAACGATGCAGATGCAGAGATCAGAATCGAAGGAGCCGCGGAGAGGAGAATGTATATGGAAGAAAAAATTCTGAATCAGAAGAAAAACGGAATGGCGATGTTACTGCTGCTGCTTGCGGTCTATGCCGCGGCCGTCGTGTGCCTGGTGGTCGGGATCACGGGGCAGGAGAACGGAGCGGGCGCATGGTCCGTAGTGCTGTGCATTGTAGGCGGCGTATGGGTGGTGCTGGGATGGATCTTCTTCTGTGGGCTTAAGGTGTTAAAGCCTCAGGAGGCGCTGGTGCTCACCCTCTTCGGAAACTATGTGGGGACGCTGCGGGAGGCCGGGTTTTATTATGTCAATCCCTTCTGTTCCGCGGTCAATCCGGCGGCGAAGACCAGGTTAAACCAGAGCGGCGATGTGGGGGATGTCTCCGCCACGGCTGCCCAGGCGGCAAACACCGCGGAGGCTGCCGGGAAGCGGATCTCCCTTAAGGTGATGACTTTAAATAACAGCAGGCAGAAGATCAATGACTGCCTGGGGAACCCGGTGGAGATCGGCATCGCTGTGATGTGGCGCGTCGTCGATACGGCGAAGGCAGTGTTTAACGTGGACAATTATAAGGAATACCTGTCACTTCAGTGCGACAGCGCGCTGCGCAATATCGTGCGCATCTACCCTTACGATGTGGCCCAGGGGGTGGATACCACCGGGGACGGCATCGCGGACGAGGGAAGCCTGCGGGGGTCCAGCGAGGTGGTGGCCGCCAGGATCCGTGATGAGATCGGGCAGAAGGTGGCGGACGCCGGTCTGGAGATCATAGAGGCCAGGATCACATACCTTGCCTATGCCCCGGAGATCGCGGCGGCGATGCTCCAGCGGCAGCAGGCGTCGGCGGTGGTGGATGCCAGGAAGCTGATCGTGGACGGCGCCGTCGGCATGGTGGAGATGGCGTTAGAGCGCTTAAATGAGAACCACACGGTGGAGCTGGACGAGGAGCGGAAGGCGGCCATGGTCTCCAATCTGCTGGTGGTGCTCTGCGGAAACCGGGATGCCCAGCCGGTTGTGAATTCCGGAAGCCTGTACTGATATGGCAGACAACGCGAAAAAGCAGATTCCCCTGCGGCTTTCCGCGAAGCTGTACAATGAGATTGCGGCCTGGGCAGAGGATGATTTCCGTTCGGTGAACGGGCAGATCGAGTATCTGCTCACCGAATGTGTGCGCCAGCGGAAGAAGAACGGGAAGTATGTGTCGGAGAACCTGGATCCGCCCTTTGAGATTGATCTGAAATAAGGGAAAGGGGCTGTCGCATCGATGATTGGAAAATCAGCGATGTGACAGCCCCTTTTCAGGCACTATCGTTTTAAAAGTCGCCAGCTGTATCTATCTATGCTGCACATCAAATCAAACAGTAGCAATTTAGCTATGTTTATGCTATGCTTATAAAATATTCAGGAAATGCAACGGGGATATATCATGAGTGATTTGACATATACTGATTGTATGATTATCAAACTAAGCATAAGCCACGCGATTTTTACAGGAAGACGGAAACTGAAAATTGGGCGATTGCAAACCTGACAGCTGTAAAAAATATCCGTATACCGCGCAGATAAGTTATCAGGAAAATGACAGGAGGGAATATATTTGACAATAACCGAGTTTGAACAGGTTCTTTCAAAGGGGGAGAATTTAACCGTTGAATTTAAAACATGGATACATGCTAAGGATATGCGGGAGCGTATTTCTTTAGCAGTAGATGAGCTTGTTGCATTTGCCAATGCCAAAGGTGGCACTGTTTATATGGGCATCGAAGATGATGGAACAGTGACGGGGTGTAATAGATATGATACGCAGAAAATTATGGAATCTATTTATGACAGGACTCGTCCGGCGTTGTTTACGGAAATAGAAGTGATTCGTTATGAGGGAAAAGATGTATTGGCAATAACAGCGGAGAGGGATGGAACGACTTATGCCACCTCGGATGGAAGATGCTTAAAGAGATTAGGGAAGAATTCAAAACCATATTATCCGGATGAAATGAGCAATAAGTATGCTTCTATCCAAAGTCCTGATTTTTCAGGACAGATTTTGACGGATAGTACAGTGGAAGATATCAATGTACTGGAAATATACAACTTAAAAGAAAAACTGAAAATGCGTGATCCGAAATCTTCTTTACCAGAATTGGAAGATATGTCTTTTTTGAGAGATTTGGGCCTGATAAAAGAGGATGAAGGCATTGACAGGCTTACGATTGCAGGCTTGCTTTTTGTGGGTAAAGAAACAGCGATTAACAGGCTGCTGCCACAGGCGGAAGTAATATATCTTCATTATTCGGCAGACAATATGGAGGAGTACGATTCCCGATTGGATTTAAAACAGCCAATCATATCTGTGATTGATCGTTTAACGGAGAAGATACAAAATACGAATAAAATCGTAAATGTACAGGTAGGGCTGTTTCGATTGGAAGTTGAGGACTTTTCAGAAAAAGTTTTTCAAGAGGCGCTTTTCAATGCATTATCCCACAGAGATTATCTGAATATGGGAGCAGTGTATGTAAAGCATTATCCAGATAGAATCGTGATTGAAAATCCGGGTGCATTTCCGGAAGGCGTGAATGAGAAAAATATAATTACGCATCCCTCCGCGCCGAGAAATAAACTGATTGCAGAGACATTACAAAGACTAAAATATGTGCAGAGAACGGGGCAGGGAGTGGATATCATCTTTCGTGAGATGATTTCATCAGGCAAACCATATCCACAGTATCACACATATAGTGAAGCAGTGACGCTGACGATATTCAGTGCGATTGATGATGTGAATTTTGTTAAGTTTATTGCCAGCGAGCAGGATAAGCTGCAAAAGATTCTGCCTTTACCGGAACTGATGATATTGAGGTACCTGACAGATAATAAAAGAATCATATTGTCGGAGGTTCAGGGGTTGACGCAGCTGTCAACAGCAGAAGCGCGAAAAAGCTGTAATAATCTTGTGCGGGATGGTTTGATTGGATTATCCGGCAAGGAATATATGTTGACTGCTAAAGTTTATGACGCAATTAAATCAGATGTAGAATACACCCAGGATACTGTGATTCGGTATGTAAAAGCCAAAAGTCTGATAGAGGAATATTTGCAATCAGCAGAATTTATAACGAACGAAAAAATCCGGGAGTTGTGTGGGTTTACGAGACAGCAGGCGAGAACTACTTTGGATAAAATGCGGTCTGAAGGAATATTGCGATTGGAAGGACAGGGACGCGTAGCCAGGTATTATAAAAATTAATGCGTTTTCAATGCGTTCTAAATGCGTTTTTTTGAGTGGCAACGCATTTAAAACGCATTTAGAACGCATTGAAAGCAAAACGGACGCAATTTGCTTCATGATACACCATGATAACAAAAATTTGAAAAACCTCAGACACAGGGTGCATATCAAAGAAAAATCTCTGTTTCTGACCACGACAATGAATGATTGCTGTTGACGGAGGAAGAACAAATCAGGAGACCTTTCTCGCCCTTTCTTTGAGTTTTTATAGTTTTGATTCGCAGGCTGTAATCGTCCAGGCCGGCATTCAGAAAAGCATTCAGAGTCCTCTCTATAGTCTTCGGGCAATTTCCATGTATCAGGCACAGCACTCACTACATTTTTCAAAATGTCATCCAAAGATTTTGTACCGGCAGTTTTTTCTGCTGTCTGCTGTGAACTCAGGAACCGTACAAAACTATATATTGTTTCTATCTGGTTTTCAGGCAGATCATGTAACAGATCTATCGTTTTCTCCAATGTTGACATACCCCTTTTCCTTCCCAAACACTTACGATTTTCTGTTCTTACTATCATTATAGCATTTTCTGAGCAGGTTACTATTACTTTTCAGAAGCCTCTGCGCAACAAATCCTTTCTGCGTGACAAGCTAATTTTAGCTAAATTTAATTCGATAAAAAGAAATAACATGAAAAAACGACCAGAAATACAAAACAAAAACTGTGCATAAAGTAGAAAACTGGTAAATTCGACGAATAATATTGAAAAATGCAACTTAAAATGATAGGATAATTTTAACTTAAAAAGGAGGGAAACAAAATGAGAAAAAACAGATTAAAAAAGTGTGCTGCAACAATACTCGCAGCCGGAATGGCAGTATCCCTGACTGCCTGCGGAGGGAAGGATGACAGCCAGGCAGAGAGTCCGTCGGTGAATCCGGATGTGCCGACAATCGATCAGATCACAGTCGGAGAGGACTATAAGGATCTGACGGCGACGGTAAAGGTGCTGACGAACCGGACAGATATCGTGGACACGGTTTACAAGGGATATGCGGAGGAATTCATGGCGATCTATCCGAATATCACCGTGGAGTACGAGGCGGTCACGGATTATGAGGAATCCTTAAATCTGCGTCTGACCACCGGTGACTGGGGTGAGTTATGTTTTATTCCGACATCAGTATCAAAAAAGGAACTGCCCAATTATTTCCTGAAGCTCGGGGATTTTGACACGCTGGATCCGATTTATAATTTCTGCTCGGAGAAGGCGTTTGACGGCACGGTATACGGCATTGCGAACGGGGGGACCGCGTCGGGCGTCGCCTACAACAAACGTGTCTGGAAGGAGGCCGGGATCACGGAGGTGCCGAAGACGCCGGATGATTTCCTGGAGGATCTGCAGAAGATAAAGGACAATACGGAGGCGATTCCGCTGTATTCGAATTTTTCCGACAGCTGGACGATGGGAGCCTGGGATGCCTACACGGATATCGCGGCGACCGGCGATCCCGATTTTCATAATAAGATGCCCCACATGAAGGATCCCTTTGCAAAACGGGACGACATGACAGGCCCCTACGCCGTGTACTATATCCTGTATGAGGCGGTGTCCCGTGGACTGATCGAGGACAGCCCGGCGAGTTCCGACTGGGAGTCTTCCAAGGGAAGGATCAATAACGGCGAGATTGCCACGATGGTGCTTGGTTCCTGGTCTGTCGTACAGTTCCAGGAGGCGGGAGATCACCCGGAGGATATCGGTTATATGCCATTCCCCATCACGGTAGACGGAAAACAGTATGCCGGCTCTGGCGGCAACTATGCCTTCGGGATCAATAAAAAATCGGAGACGGATAATCAGATCGCCGCGATGCTCTACTTAAAATGGCTGATCGAGGAATCTTCGATCTATAAGGATGAGGGAAGTATTCCGGCGCGTAAGGACGGGGAATTCCCGGATGCGCTGGCGGATTTTGCGGGAATTGAGCTTTTGTCCAACAATCCTGCGCCGGCGGGTGAGGAGGATCTGTTTGACAACGTCAACAATGAGGGCGAGGTCGGGATCAACAACGACGACTATCCGGACTGCGAGATCTTAGAGAACGCGCTGTATCAGGAGAAGACACTTGACGAACTGATGGGCGAATGGAATCAGAAATGGACGGCGGGACAGGAGTCTGTCGGCGTGGAAGTGACGGAATAGGATGACAAACGGAATGAGGAGATTATTATGAGTGGTGAGAAAAAGACGTTTTCCCAGTGGTTTTACAGCCGCAAAGTGCAGCGTGTGCTGGTCATCACGACCTTTATGTTTCTGCCGCTGCTGCTGTTGCTGGTATTTACCTATATTCCCTTCGGCGAGATGGTGAAGTTCAGCTTTTATAACAAGAAATACATTGGTGAGGCTACCTGGGTCGGATTTAAAAATTATGCGGAAGTATTTAAGCGGACCGAGATCTTCCAAGCGCTGTTTGTCAGCATTTATTATATGGGCGGCGCAGTGGTACAGATGGGGCTGGCACTGTTTTTCGCAACACTTCTGGTCTTTAAGGTAAAAGGAGAACCGTTTTTTAAGGCGGCGATGTTCTTCCCGTATCTGATCTGCGGAATCGCGGTGGGATTTATCTTTAAGTTTTTCTATGCGAGAGGCATGGTGCTCGATTCCGTGCTTCAGGCCTTCGGGATGAACGCGGAGTCGATTCCGTACTGGCTGGAGAACCGCAGCATCAATAACATTGCGCTGGTGGCCACCTCCGTGTGGCGTTACACCGGGCAGAACATGATCCTGTTTCTGGGTGCGATGATGTCGGTGGATACCGATCTCTACGAGGCGGCTTCCTTAGACGGTGCGAACAAATGGCATCAGTTCCGGTATATCATTATGCCGAGCATCAAGTCCATCATCGTGCTGAACCTGATTCTCTCCATCAGCGGCTCCTTAAGCGCATTTGAGCCGCCCTACGTCATCACGAACGGTACGATGGGAACCGGTACCTACTTTGTCATCATGAATCGTCTGGCTCATGAGAATCAGAAGGTGGGTCTGGCCTGCGCTATGGCTGTGGTGCTTCTGCTGATCATCATCGCCTGTACGGTGGCGCAGAAGCTGTTCTTTAAATATGTGTTTAACGACGGGAGCGCGGATGAGTCGAAGGAAGCGGTACGGCGCAGGAAAAAGGAAGAAAAGGCGAAGCGCGCAGCGGCAAAAGGAGGGCGATCGGCATGAGTATCAATACAAAAGCAAAGGTTGGAGGGATACTGTTCGGCATTTTCAAATATGTGTCTATGATTCTGGCGGCTGTCATTTCGCTGGTTCCGGTCTGCGTCTGTATTTTTGCAGCGTTTAAGACAAATGACGAGTATGCCTCGACATCCGTTCTGGCACTGCCGAAGTCGTTTCTGTATTTTGAGAATTTTAAGGTGGCGTTTACCCAGGCGAATATGCTCCGGTGCTTTGTGAATACCGGCGTGGTGCTCATCGTGGTGCTGTTCGTCTCGATTTTTACGGGATCCATGCTCGCCTATGTGTTAAACCGCTTTGAATTTAAGGGCAGGGGCATCATTCACAGCCTGTTCATGTTTGCCTCCCTGCTTCCCGGCATTGCCATGCAGGTGACGATTTATCAGATTATGTATACGCTGGGATTTATCAATCATCTGTACGGTTATATGATCGTGCTGATGGGAACGGATATTATCTCGATCTACATCTTCCTGCAGTTTTTTGAGAATCTTCCGATCTCGCTGGACGAGTCGGCGATCATTGACGGATGCACGTATTTCGGGGTGTTTTTCCGGATCCTGTTCCCGCTGCTGAAACCGGCAATTGTGACGACGCTCGTCTTAAAAGGAATCAGCGTGTACAACGAGTATTATTCCTCGAACCTGTATCTGCAGTCGGATAAGGTGAAGACCATTTCCACGGCGTTGTATGTGTTTACCGGTCCTTACGGGAACCAGTACAATTACATCTGCGCCGGCGTCATCATCACGATCATTCCGATCCTGATCCTGTTTCTGATCTTCCAGAAGCAGGTGTACAGCGGTATGGCGGCAGGGGCAGTGAAGGGATAAGGAGGAATCAGACAGATGAAACGGGAACAGAGGATGCGCGCGGAGGTAAAGGAACACCTGCTTACCGTGCTGATCCCTTTCTGGAAACGGTTAAGGGATGAGGAGTGGGGCGGTTTTTACGGATATATGGATTATGACGGGATTTTAGATCCCGGGGCGGTGAAGGGCTGTATCTTAAACAGCCGGATCACCTGGTTTTTCTCGGAGGCGTATCTGCTGCTGGGGGACGGGGAGCTGCGTTCCCTGGCGCGGCATGGGTATGAGTTCCTGCGGGATCACTGCCTGGATCAGAAGGAGGGCGGGATCTTTTGGTCGCTGTCTTATGACGGGACGCCGGAGGATACGACAAAGCACACCTACAATCAGGCATTTGCCGTCTATGCGCTGTCGGCTTATTATGAGGCTTCCGGGGATGAGGAGGCGCTTCTGCTGGCAAAGGAGCTGTTTTCCCTGATCGAGGGGCGCTGCCGGGACGACGCGGGGTATCTGGAGGCATTTACCCGGGAATTTGCCCCGGAATCAAATGAGAAGCTCTCGGAGAACGGCGTGCTGGCGGAGCGGACCATGAATACGCTGCTCCACGTGCTGGAAGCCTACACGCAGCTGTACCGGGTTTCCGGGATGCCGGAGGTGAAGGATACCCTGCTCTGGATCCTTGATATTTTTTATGAAAAGGTTTATAACCCGGCGCTGCACCGGCAGGAGGTGTTTTTTGACGCGGATTATCACAGCATCCTCGACCTCCATTCCTACGGGCACGACATCGAGACGGCATGGCTGGTGGACCGCTGCCTGTCGGTGCTGATGGAGCCTGCTTACACGGCGCGGTTTGCCCCGGTGACGGAGGATCTGACGGCGGAGGTGCAAAAAAAAGCATTTGACGGACATTCCCTGGCAAACGAGTGCGACAGGGGAACCGTGGACGAAAGCCGTGTCTGGTGGGTGCAGGCGGAGGCGGTGGTCGGCTTTTTAAACGGCTGGCAGAAGGATGATACGCACACGGACTATCTTGCGGCGGCCTGCGATCTCTGGGATTTTATCCGGGATCACGTGGCGGACCCCCGGGAGGGCATGGAGTGGTACTGGATGGTGAGGGCGGACGGAAGCCCGGTGGAGGGGCGGCCGGTGGTGGAGCCCTGGAAGTGCCCCTATCACAACGGCCGGATGTGCATGGAAGTGATACGGCGGCTGAGCGCGGAGGACGATACGGCCGGGTGAGACAAAAAACCGGTGGCAGCCAGGGCGGCGCCCGGCCGGGCTGCCGGGTGAGGCGCCGGGCAGGGATGTGACAGGGAGGATATGACATGTTACATGAGAGATATTATGTGGAAAAGGAGCGGCAGGAGAGACTGCTGGCGAGAAAAAATGTGGTTTCGGAGGAATACAACGGAATCTATGACCGCTATGAATACCCGGTGCTGACGCGGGAGCACATTCCGCTGACCTGGCGGTATGACCTGAATCCGGAGACAAACCCGCACTTCATGGAGCGGCTCGGGGTGAATGCGGTGTTAAACGCCGGGGCGATCAGATGGAACGGGAAATACTGCCTGGTGGCGCGCATCGAGGGAAATGACAGGAAATCCTTTTTCGGCGTGGCCGAGAGCGACAACGGCGTGGACGGTTTCCGTTTCTGGGATGAGCCGGTCCGTCTGCCGGACACATGCCCAAAGGAGACAAATGTCTACGATATGCGTCTGACACAGCACGAGGACGGCTGGATCTACGGCGTATTCTGCTCGGAGAGCAGTGCGAAGGACCCGGGGGATCTCTCCGCGGCGGTGGCGGAGGCGGGAATCGTGCGCACGAAGGATCTCGTGAGCTGGGAGCGGCTGCCGAACCTTGTCACCCTGCATTCCCCGCAGCAGAGAAATGTGGTGCTGCACCCGGAATTTGTGGACGGAAAATACGCGTTTTACACCAGGCCCATGGACGGATTTATCGACACCGGTTCCGGCGGCGGGATCGGTTTCGGTCTCTGCGAGGACATCACCCACGCCGTGATCGACGAGGAAAAAATGACCAGCCTGCGCAGATACCACACCATCACCGAGGCGAAAAACGGCGCCGGGGCGGTGCCGGTGAAAACAGATCGGGGATGGATCCACATCGCCCACGGCGTGCGGAACACGGCGGCGGGCTTGCGGTATGTCATCTATGCCTTTGCAACGGATTTAAAGGATCCGTCAAAGGTGATCGCCGAGCCCTCGGGGCTGCTCATCGCGCCCCATGGCCCGGAGCGCATCGGGGATGTGAGCAATGTGGTGTTCACGAACGGAGCCATCGCGGAGGAGAACGGCAGGGTGCTGATTTATTACGCATCCTCGGATACCAGGGTGCACGTGGCGGAGACAACTATAGAAAAACTGACGGACTACGTGTTCCACACGACCTCCGACCCGGGTCGCTCCGCGGACTGTGTCCTGCAGCGGTGTGAGCTGATCCGGCAAAACCGGGAATTCCTGGCGCGTGAGGGTGCCAGATGACAGGGCGTTTGAAAGAAGCCGTGAGAGTGCCGGGGGAACCGGTACTGACTGGCGGATGAGGAAAAAAGGAGGAATTGCAGATGAGCAGATATCAGATGACGGGTGAGGCAGTGCCGGGGATGCCCTGGCAGGAGCGTCCGGCCGGGTTAAGCGGGGCGCCTGTCTGGAGATATACGGAAAACCCGGTGATCGGGAGAAACCCCGTAAAGGGCGTGGCCCGGATTTTTAACAGCGCGGTGGTGCCGTACGGCGACGGATTTATCGGCGTTTTCCGCGGGGAGCAGACCAACGGGATCCCGTATATTTACCTCGGAAGGAGCGGGGACGGCATCCACTGGAGCTTTGAGGAGGAAAAGATTCATTTTACCGACCGGGAGGGAAAGGACGCGATGCCGGCCTACGCCTACGACCCGCGCCTTGTAAAGGTGGAGGATACCTGGTATATCATATGGTGCCAGGATTTTTACGGGGCGGCCATCGGGATGGCGGAGACAAAAGATTTTAAGACCTTCACGCGGCTGGAGAACCCCTTCCTCCCCTTCAACCGGAACGCGGTGCTCTTTCCCCGGAAAATTCACGGAAATTATGCGCTGCTCTCGCGTCCCTCCGACAGCGGGCACACGCCCTTCGGGGATATTTTCTTAAGCGAGAGCCCGGATCTTATCTACTGGGGACGCCACCGCCATGTGATGGGCAAGAGCAGCGAGTGGTGGGAGTCCTTAAAGATCGGCGGCGGCGCGGCTCCCATCGAGACCTCGGAGGGCTGGCTTCTGTTTTACCACGGCGTGAGCGGCACCTGCAACGGGTATGTGTATTCTATCGGCGGCGCGATCCTGGATCTCGACGAGCCCTCCATTGTAAAATACCGGTGTGAGACGTATCTGCTGACCCCGGAGGAGTGGTATGAGGAGCGGGGCTTTGTGCCGAATGTCTGCTTCCCCTGCGCGACGATCCATGACGCGGCCACCGGGAGGATCGCCATCTATTACGGCGCGGCGGACAGCTATGTGGGGCTTGCCTTCACGGAGCTTTCGGATATTATGGATTATATTAAGAAACACAGCGTGGTGCGGGACGCGGATACGGATCCCGGAAAATAATACTTGCAAAATCAGGTGGAATAGTGGAAGATAGTAAAAGCGTAAGAGACACGCAGGAGGATTGGATTGTTGAATCAGTTGAAAAAAGAAATCCTGTTTCTGGATCCGGTCTGCACCCACAACATCTGGGGCGGGAGCAGGCTGCGGGAGGAATTCGGGTATCCGGAGGCAGGCGACGATATCGGGGAGTGCTGGGGGATCTCGGCGCACCCAAAGGGCGACGGCACGGTGAGATGCGGCGTGCTGGCCGGAAAAAAACTTTCAGAGGTGTGGGAGGGGCACAGGGAGCTCTTCGGGAATCTTCCCTGTGAGCAGCTGCCCATCATGGCCAAGCTGATCGATGCCAGGCAGGACTTAAGCATCCAGGTGCATCCCGGGGACGCGTATGCGGCGGCGCATGAGAACGGATCCCTGGGCAAGACGGAGAGCTGGTATGTGATCGATGCACCGGAGGGTGCGACACTCGTAGTCGGACATAACGCCGGGACGCGGGAGGAACTGGCCGCCATGATTCATGAGGGCCGCTGGGAGGAGCTGATCCGCAGGGTCCCGGTGAAACGCGGCGATTTTATCCAGATCGACCCGGGAACTGTGCACGCTATCGGCGCCGGCATCCTGCTGATGGAGATGCAGCAGAGCAGCGACATCACCTACCGGGTCTACGACTATGACAGGCTTTCAGATGGAAAACCGAGGGAGCTTCATATCGACAAGAGCATTGACGTCATCACCGTCCCGGCGAAACCGGAGGAGGAGAGTGTGCGCTCGGTAAAGGACCAGCCGGCAAATCAGTTAAACGTGCTGTACCGCGGGGCGTATTACACGATGTTTCAGCTGAAGGTGCAGGGGGAAACGGAGTTTGAGCAGGAATATCCCTTCCTGTTCTTCTCGGTCATCGCCGGGGAGGGCACGATAAACGGGCAGCCGGTGAAAAAGGGCGACCACATGATCCTGCCCTGCGGATACGGCGGCGTCGCGGTGCGCGGTGAGCTGGAGGCAGTGGCGGCGACGGTATAGCGCCGGCGACGACAGCGGACCGACGGCGGCATAGCGTCAGCGCTGCGGTACCGGGAAAAAAGGATTGAAAACCGGGACAGGGTATTGTATAATCCCAAAAGACAGAGAGGGCTGATGTCTGTAAGATCAGGAAGAGAAGGAGACTTCAGATGGGATTGTTCGGGTTTTTTGGTAAGAAAGCGGAGACGCACAAAAAAAGTGCAGAGAGAGAACCGTCAGAACTGGACGACTGCCTGGGCATCAAGGTGGAGGTGTCGGGAGCGGACGGCTATCTGTTTTTCACCGCCAGGGTTTTGGAGGTGGAGGGAAACAGTGCGAGACTGCACCGGCTGTCCGGATCGGACCTCGGCGGGGGAAGCGGCCCGCGCCAGGTCCGGATTCGCGGATACAGCAGCAGGAAAAGGTCGGTGATCTGCCTGGAAGGCCTTATGAAACCTGTCTCGGAGGATGTGTGGGAGGCAGAAGATCTTGTTGTCACAAAAACAGGAAATGACAGGGCCTATTTCCGGCTGGATACGGATCTGGATGTATCGGTGGTCATATCCGGCAGAACGGAGAATGAAAATGACGGCAGACTGCGCAATATCAGTCTGGGAGGAGCCTGCGTCGTCCTGAATCACAAAGTGGAAAGCGGCGACACCATCCTTTTAAAGGTCAGGCTGGATGAGGATGCGCCGGAGTCCTCGATTTTCTGCAGGGTGCTGCGGGTCACGGAAACGGAGGAGGGCGTTTACGAATACGGGTGCCAGTTTATCAGACTGACGGAAGACGATCAGGACAGGATCACCCAGATGATCTTAAAGGCACAGAAAAGACGGGCATAAAGAAACGCCGGCCAGCAGGAAAAAGGGGGGATTGAAATTCATGGCAGGATATTGTATAATCCCAATCGACAGAGTGACAGGAGAAAAAATAACCGTTGGATGATACAAAAATCAGAATCATGTATGCGGCGATGAAAGCCGTGCGACAATATGGCCTCGAGGGAGTGCGCGTTCAGAATGTCAGCAGCCTGGCGGGGATTTCACCGGGAGCGCTCTACCGTTATTTTGACAGTAAGGAACAGCTGATCACAGAGTGTTTTACCTATGTGGACAGGCAGGCTGCAATGATTTTTGAGCAGCTGACGTTTCAGCCGCAGATGTTACGGACCGATCCCATAGGAGCCGTGAGACAGCTGTGGCAGCCGTACTTCCGGTTTTGGGTGGCGCGACCGGACGAGACGGTATTTTATTACCGCTTTCGGGACAGCGCATCGTTTCCAGAGTATGACAGGAATCGTGATGTCTCCCATTTTGAGCCGTTTGTGGAGATGGTGCGCCAGTTCCGAAGTATGTTTCCGGCGCTGGTTTGGATCAATCAGGATATGCTGTGGCTGCATGTGCTGACGCTGACTGTGCTGTATGCAAAGTATGTGGTGGAGGGAATGCTTCCGGATGATCAGGAGACAGAAGATACCATATTCCGCCTGCTGACCACAGGGCTGAGCAGTTATTTGGCGATGCAGTGATCATCAGGGAAAGAAAAATGGTTTTGAATGTTCAGTAAATAAATATTCATTTACTTTTTTGTGAATGAATATTTATTTACTGAAAAGCAAAAAATAAGGAGGATTCCAATGGGAATATTTGGATTTTTTGAAAAGAAGACGGAGGCGCGCAGGAAAGGCGCAGAGGAGGAAGGTTCCGAACTGGACGCTTATGCCGGTATCAGGGTGGAAGTGACGACAACAGACGGCTATATGCTTTTTGCTGCCAGGATTTCGGAGGTGGAGGGCAGCAGTGTGAAACTGTGCCAGCTGTCCGGAACAGACCCTGGCGGGGAAAGCGGTCCGATTCGCGTCAGAATCCGCGGTTACAGCAGCAGTGATAAGACGGCTGTCTGCATGGAGGGCTTGATTATGCCCGTCTCGGAGGACGAATGGAAGGCGGAGGATATCGTTGTCACCAGAACAGGAAACGACAGGGCGTATTTCAGACTGGATATTGACCTGGATGCAGTGGTTGCCACATCCGGCGGGGGTGTGGGCGAAAGAAACTGTAAACTGCGCAATATCAGCCTGGGAGGAGCTTGCATTATCTCGGACTATAAAGTCGAAAAGGATGAGATGATCCTCTTAAAGGTCAGACTGGCCGGTGATGCGCCGGAATCGTCGATTTTCTGTCGGGCGCTGCGCGTCACGGAAAAGGGGGAGGACGGCTATGAATATGGATGCCAGTTTCTGGGGTTAAACGAGGAAGACCAGAAACGGATCACACAGATGATACTGGAAACACAGCGTGGCGGCAGAAACCGTGATGCGTCATGATACAGACTCGATGGAGGACAGAATGAGAGTATGGGTGCGAAGAGTTCTGCGGCAGACTGTGCCGTTTCTTTTATGCCTGTCAGTGATGGCAGGCTCTTTTTCCGCCATGGCGGCAGCGGGCGGAGCGGACAGGATGCTGGCCGGTATTGCGGGATTTAAGGAGATTAAGCTCTGCCATGCGGGAGTGGACGGAGCGCTGGTGGGAGAGCCTGTTGAGGAGAACGAGCTGCTTGGCCAGGGTGAAGATCTGATGCTGTATTATACATATGAAATTCCGGGCGATAAAATAAAACAGGTTGAACCGGATGTCCCCTATTATCTGAACGTGTCCCCGCATCTGGTATTATCAAAACTGGACAGCGGATCGCCGCTGACGATGGAGACAGAGAACGGACCAAAGCAGTTTGGAATGCTGTATTCGGACGGCAGCAGGGCGTGGGTTGAGTTTGACGGAAAGCCGGACGGCAGCGGCGCGGTTTTATCGGATTATGATGAAATGACAAACGCATATTTTTACCTGAACTGCGCGAGGGCGTCTGCTCCGCCGCAGGGAGAGCTGCCGGTAGCGGGAAGCAGTCATCTGTATGTGATGAAGTTTGAGAATGGCGGACAGCAGGCGTTCGGTTATGCGGAGCTTATGCCGGTGGAGGCAAAAGCGCAGATCCAGAAGGGCGGGAATCTGCAGGATAAGACAATTACCTGGACTATCCGGTATACCCCGTGGCAGAATCCCTCTGCGGCGGACGGCGTTGATATGACCACCCCGTTTGAGCTGCGGGATACCATCGACACCACACGTCACAGCTTTGTTCCGGGAAGCGTCAGAATCGACGGCAGTCCCGTCCGGGCCATAACCTCCCGCGATGATATCAGCGATACGCTGGACGCATATGTGCTTGTGGAGGATACGGGGAACGACAGTACGGTGTTAAGCCTGGGCGGTACAAAGTTCCGGGCGGGGACAGCGACACAGGGAAATCCGCCCCAGGCACTGACGATCACCTATGAGACGGTGATCCGCGACAGGCTGCTTCTGCCGGGCGCAGGCACCGGTAATCGCGTGTCCAACAAAGCGGAACTGTTTGCCGGTACGGACGCAGGAGCGGCGAATCTGGGGATTGGTGTCAGCAGCAGTGTCCTGGTTTCTCAGCCCGTATGGCTTGAGAAAACCGGCACGACGGATCGCCATACCGACGGCACGGGTTCCACGACCGACTGGACGGTCACATTTTATCCGAACGGATTTTCCTTTCAGGACGACGCACAGCTGACCTTATGGGATCAGCTGCCGGATGGCAGCACGCTTGTGGACGGCTCCATGCTTGTGGACGGTGTGCCGGCATCGGCGGCGGACGCCGGAAAGAACGGTTTTTCGGTTGCGGGGATAAAAACAGGCGGTCAGCCTGTAAAAATCACGTATCAGACGCATGTTCCGGAGGAAATGTATGATAATGGGACAAACCTGGGAAAAAATACGGCATGGTTTACCTTCCGGTATAACGGAACGGACTATACGACGCCAGAAGCAGAAACGCCTGTCGGCAGCGGGGATGGCAGCGGGACGCCGGGGACGGCGCTGCTGGTGAAGAGCAACAGCGGTTATGATTCTGCCACGCGGAGCATTTCATGGAATGTGACGATCAATCCCCACAAAGTAAATTTAAAAAGCGGAACATTTACGGACGATCTGGGGGAGGCTCTTACGGGCTGCGGGATCAGCGGACATGACGAGGGTCTTGAGCTCGAGGGCGGGACGGACGGCGTCACGGCTGCGCTTGACGGGAAGCCGCTTACGCCCGACGACCCGGTGAGTCTGGCGTATGACAGTCAGAAGCTGACCATTACGGTCGGAGACGTCGGCCCGAAAACGATTACGCTGACCTATACGACAAAAGTCTGCGATCCCTGTATCTTTGCGAATAACACGGCAAAGAAAATCGCCGTAAATACCATTTCGACGGATAATATGATGATCGGGACGTCCGGCCTGCCGCGCAGTGCGAAGGCGCAAAGCAGCGCAGAGATCAGCGCGACGGTCTTAAAGAAGCTGCCCCCGGTCTATGATTATAGCACCGGCATCATGAAATGGACGGTGGAGGTGGATGCGGCGGGCCTTGCAATGTCGGATATCGTGCTGACGGATGTCCTGCCGGACGGACTGACCTATGTGCCGGATTCGCTGGATACCAAGCCGCAGATCCAGGCTGCAACGGCGGATGCGTCAGGACAGACACTTACGATTCGTCTTGGAAGCGTCGCGGAAAAGACAACGGTGACGTTTGAGACAGTGGTCAGTCCCGAGCGTCTGGGATTTGACAGAGACACTTCGGTTGTAGTTGAAAATATGGTTCATATGAACGGTAATGCGGATCAGGTTAGATTTACGGAAGTATCCCATAAGGTGGAACAGACATTTTATAATCACGGCCTGCTAAAAAGCAGCGGGGTGGATCAGCGTCAGGAACTCATACGCTATGAGGTGCTGATCAACCCATATGGTCTTTTGCTGCCGGGAAATCCGACTTTGGTGGATACACTGGATCCGCGTCTTTCGCTCGACACGGATACACTGCGTCTGTATCGGGCGAACGTGTCCGGCACAACGGCAGGGACAGGGCAGAAACCTGTTTATTCCAAAGTCGGGGCCGGTCAGCCGCTTACCGTGAGCAGCTGCGATCCGGCCACAAACAGTTTTGCGGTCCGTCTTCCTATTGACGCCGGCAGCCGGGACGCATATGTGCTGACCTATACGGCGGATATTATTGACATGCAGAAGGATTCCTACCGCAACAGTATCCGTTTTGAAGGAGGAGCCGTTCTTCTGGGGGGAGAGAAGGAGAACCAGGCATCTGTAGGAGGCGGCGGAGGAGGCGGCGGGGGCGGCGTTGCGGGGCGCAGGGCCAGAATCGCCGTCACAAAGAGGGACAGCGTAGATCAGGCGCCGCTTGCGGGGGTGACATTTACGCTGTATCAGTGGGATGCTGCGAATCAGGCGCGCGGGCTGCCGTTCGCGCAGGGAACGACCGACACGCAGGGAATGGTTTCATTTCTGGTAAAACCGGATGCGGTTTATGAACTGGTAGAGACAGAGAGCCGGCCCGGCTACGGGAGTATCATTGGCTGTGCGCAGCTTCCGGGCGGCGTAAGCCGGACGGATACCGGCCTGCTTGTCACTGCCGGGAAGGCGGGGTCCCTGCTGCAGCTGGATCTGACCAACGAGGCGCTTACGACTGACCTCGTATTCCGCATGATGAATCAGTCGGGCATTCCGATGAACGGGTCTGTGATGATCCTCTATGACCGGGATCCGGATGGCCCGGGAAACCCGGATCCGCTGAAAGAGAGTATTGTCATGGCGGACGGAACGGTTCTGTTTTCGGGGGTGCGCCGTGGTGCTGTCTATTATATCAGGAAACCGGACGGCGGGGTGATAATGGTGGAAATCCCTGCGGATATCAGTGAATCGCCGGTAGTAAAACTGGCGGACGGAACGGAGCAGAAACTGACCGCAGATTATCAGGTCACGGGCAGCGTGCCAGGGGATCAGCAGTGGGAGCTTGTGATCACAAAGAAAGAGACGGGAGATACGACGCCGCTGCAGGGGGCAGTATTTGGCCTGTACGCGGAGGAAAGCGTTCGGACACAGCTGAAGACAGCAGTCAGCGGTCCGGATGGAAGCGTCTCCTTTTCCGGGCTGATGAAAGGGCAGGAGTACTGGATCCGGGAAGTGACGGCGCCCGACGGTTACATACTGGATGCAGCGGTTTATATGGCGGAAGAAACGGATCCGGCCATCACCATTTATAATCAGCCGAAGCCGCCCGAAGAGTCCGGCGTCCCCGGGCTGCCGGACGGAGCGAAAGACCCGGACAGCTTTGGGCCGCCGGGCAGTGCCGGCAGTTCGACAGGATCCGGCAGCCAGGGAGATCCGCTGGCGGAGGGAACGGCTTTTGGGACAAAAACACAGGCCGGCGGGGATACGGCGGGCGATTCAGGCCATCCGCGGACAGGGGATGACGGTATCACGGGGCAGGTGGCGCTGTTTCTCGCATCGGGGCTGATCCTGGCGATCCTGATCCGGCGTGCGGGAAAAAGGGAGTGATTATGAGGCCTTAAGGCTCCCGACCCCGATCCACTCCCGCACATCCGGGACTTTGGAGAGCACCGGAAGCAGCAGGACGCTTAAGATGATTCCCACGACGCCCTGTACGATATTAAACGGGATGCCGGTCGCGGAGGACGCGATGCCGGCAGCGATCGACGCCTGATTGAGGGCGCCGGTGCCAAATGCGGCGAGACCGGCCTCGTAGAGAAAATATCCGATGACCATGACGGCCTCTCCGATGATGCCGCCGGTCACGATCGCGATATAGCGCGCGCCTGCGGAGTGGGAGCGGCGGCTGATGCTGCGGAACAAAAGCCCCGCGATCCCCGCGGTCAGCGCCTTGATCAGGAACGTTGCCGGCGCCCAGGAGGCGTAGCCGGAGAAAATATCGGAAAACATGGATCCGATCCCGGCCGCCAGCGCGCCGCCTGCCGGTCCTAACACCACGCCGCAGAGCAGCACAAAGCAGTCGCCCGGATGGATGTAACCGAAGGTCGGGGTCGGAATTTTTATGATCATGGTTGCGATACAGGTCATGGCGGCAAGCAGCGCGGCCGTGACGATTTTTTTCAGATTCTGATTTGTCATGGGAACATCCCCTTTCCATTTTGATGTCATCAGCATATCACAAAATGGATTGATGAAAATAGCCAGTTCTGATAAAAATAATCAGGCCAGTCTGGCTCTTGATTTATCGCACGGAACGTGATATAGTGTCACTGTCGCTTAAGATGCGGCGTATGGCGTTTCACAGGCGCCTGAAAGAGATAAATCAGAGAGAGGTGAAAGGATGAGAATGTAATCGGCTTTTGAGAACATGAGACGCAGTACAGTGCAGGAGAATCCCGTGCGGGATCGCCTGTCTTTTATCATGTTGCCAGAAGTGGATTATGATTCTCATAACCTTTCTTTTTTATTGCCAAAAGAGAGGATCTGTGCGGAATCATGCTCTGGCAGTGTGTTCAGGGGAGGGATTTGTATGTCACAGATTCAGGTAAATGATCTGACCTTTTATTATGACGGAAGCGTGGAAAATGTGTTTGACCACGTCTCGTTTACGATTGATACGGCATGGAAGCTGGGGTTTATCGGCAGGAACGGAAAAGGAAAAACGACGTTTCTCAATCTGCTGCTCGGGAAATACGAGTATCAGGGGTCGATCACGGCGTCCGTGGCCTTTGACTATTTTCCATATGAAACGCCGCCGGATCAGCGCTGTCTTAGCGCAGCGGAGCTGATGGAGGACTGGAAGGCCGGCTGTGAGAGCTGGCGGGTGCTCCGGGAGGCAGAGAAGCTTGCGGTGGATGCGGAGGCGCTCTACCGCCCGTTTGAGACCTTAAGCCACGGGGAGCGCATCAAGGTGATGCTGGCGGTGCTCTTTTCGGGGGAACATGAATTTCTTCTGATCGACGAGCCGACCAGCCATCTGGACGCCGCCACCAGGGAGTGCGTGCGCGCATACCTTGCGGCAAAGAAAGGGTTTATCCTGGTCTCGCATGACAGGGACCTGCTGGATGCCTGCGTGGATCATGTGCTGGTGTTAAACCGGCATTCCCTTGAGGTGCAGAAGGGCGGTTTTTCCAGCTGGTGGGAAAATAAAAACCGCAGAGACACGTTTTCGCGTGCGGAAAATGAAAAACACAAAAAAGAGATCGCCAAATTAAGAGATGCGTCGCGGAATACAAGGCAGTGGGCGGACAAAAGCGAGGGCTCCAAAATCGGATTTGATCCGGTTAAGGATCCGGGGCACAAGGGAAAACGTGCCTACATCGGCGCGAAGACAAAAAAGCTTCAGAGCCGTGTGCGACAGATGGAACAGCGGATCGAACGGGAGATCGAAGAAAAGGAGGGGCTGCTTCTGGATCTCGAGAATCCCGCGGATTTAAAGCTGACGCCGCTTACGCATCATAAGGAGGTGCTGATCGCAGCGCACGATTATTCGCTGCGCTATGCGGACGCATCCCATGCGGTGTTTGATCCGCTCAGGTTTGAGCTGCGCAGAGGAGACCGCCTGTTTCTGTGCGGGAAAAACGGCAGCGGGAAATCCAGCCTGATCCGGGCAATACTGGAGCATGCGGCGGGGCAGGAAAACCCGGGACAGACGCCGGAAGGACGGCCGGGACCGGGGGATGAAAATGGACTACAGAGATCGAATTTTGCGGATGTCCTGGAAACCGGGAGCCTGCAGACGGCGGCGGGGCTTGTCATCTCCTATATCAGTCAGGATACGTCCTTTCTGCGCGGCAGGATCGACGATTTCTGTCGCGAACGGGGGCTTGAGAAAAGCCTGTTTCTGGCGGTGCTGCGCCAGCTGGACATGGGCCGGGAGCAGTTCGCAAAGCCTCTGGAGGAATTTTCCGAGGGACAGAAAAAGAAGGTGCTGATCGCGGCGTCCCTCGTCACCCCCGCGCATCTGTATATCTGGGATGAACCGTTAAACTACATTGATATTTTCTCCCGCATGCAGATCGAAAAGCTCCTGCTCACCTTTTCGCCCACAATGCTTCTGGTGGAACACGACGTGCGCTTCGCGGAGCAGATCGCGACAAAAACAGTAAAACTGGATTGCGTAAGCGGTTGAAAATGGAGTGACAGGTGATATATAATACTCATAAAAGGCAGAGCCGTGTGAACGGAACAGGGCTCTGCCCATAAGAATCGCGAAGCACATTAACCACAGACAGTACAGGTAGGGACTATGGAAAATCAGAGTATGGAAAAGGATAGCTGCCGCGCAGAGGAGCTTAAGGAGCGCATCCGTGTACTGGAACGGGAGAACGCGCTGCTTGAGGAGCAGTTAAAGGAAGCGGAAAAGGCAAACTGGTCAAAGAGCCGTTTCCTCTCGAGCATGTCGCATGACATCCGCACGCCGATGAATGCGATTCTCGGCATGACCTCCATCGGACTGGCGCATATTGATGAAAAATCGAGAGTACAGGACTGTCTGTATAAAATTCAGACGGCGTCGGAGCATCTGATGAGCCTGGTCAACGATGTGCTGGACATGTCGCGGATCGACAGCGGGCGCATGAGCCTGAATATGGAGGATTTTTCGCTCCCGGACCTTGTGCATGACATCTCCGTGATCGTACGGGCGCAGGCGGTGCAGAAGAACCAGGAACTGACGATCACAATCGGGCGGATCTATGAGGAATATTTATCCGGGGATCCGCTGCATCTGCGCCAGATCCTGGTCAACATCATAGGAAATGCGGTGAAGTATACGCAGGAGGAGGGCTGTATTCAGGTGCGCTTCTCCCAGCGGCTGGAGGAAGAGCAGCTCTCCCCGGAACATGCCGGAAAAATCTGGATGTGCTTTGAGTGCGAGGATAACGGCTTTGGCATGAGCGAGGATTTCCTGACAAGGATTTTTGAGCCATTTGAGCGCGTCCACAATGAACGGACCAGAAAGATCGAGGGAACGGGACTTGGCATGTCGATCGTAAAAAATCTGGTGGACCGTATGGAAGGCGTGATCCGGGTGGAAAGCGAGGAGGGCGTCGGGAGCTGTTTTTATGTGGATATCCCGCTTTCGGCCGTGCCGCAGGAGCCGGCGGAGCAGAAGCTGCCAAAGGGCCAGAAGGTGCTGGTGGTGGAAGCGGAGGAGGAACGCGCAAATCAGATCGCGGCGTTTCTCAGGGAGGCGGGGCTTGACCCGGTGACGATGGAAAACGGCCTTGAGGCGGTTACGGCGCTCACCGAGGCGCAGTATGAGAAAAACATGCCGTGCGCGCTGCTGCTCGGGCAGGAGCTGGCGGATATCGCGGCGCTCGAGGTGGCGGCGCATGTCAGGCAGCTTGCGGGGAAAGAGTTTCCGATCCTTCTGGTATCCGGGGAGGACTGGGCGCAGATCGAATACCGGGCGACGCGTGCGGGGGTCAACGCGTTTGTGCCGTGCCCGCTGTTTAAGAGCAGGCTCCTTACCGCGCTCTCCTCGCTTGTGGGAAGCGGCGCGGCGGAGGACGACGGGCTGGCGGATCACAGGATTGACTACGGCAGCCACCGTGTCCTTCTGGTGGAGGATATTGCGCTGAACCAGGAGATCGCGGTGGAGCTGCTCTCCATGATCGGCGTGCAGGTGGAGGCGGCCGACGACGGCGCGCGCGCCGTGGAGCTGTTTGAGGCTTCGCCGGAGCATTATTATGACGTGATTTTTATGGATATCCACATGCCGGTGATGGACGGCTACGAGGCGTCACGGCGGATCCGCGGGATGGACCGGAAGGATGCCGCGGAGGTCTGGATTGTCGCCATGACGGCGGATGCTTTTGTGGAGGATGTCAGGCTGGCAAAGGAGGCCGGCATGAACGAGCATATCTCAAAGCCTGTGGATCCGAAGCGCCTGCAGGAGGTTTTGTTCCGGCAGTTTAGTCAGGAGTAGAAAGATGCAGCCATATCAGGAAGAATATATCGCGAATTTAAAAGAGATTGTGGCTCTTTCGGCGCGCAGGAAACCGGACGGATCTTCTTTTGACGCATACTGGGAAAAGATGTGCAAAAGCAGGCAGGAGATCGGGGAGAAGTTAAAGCGCAATATGGAGCTTCTGCGGGGCGGCCTGTTTCCTGTGCTCGATCATCTTCCGGGATCGGACGCGGCGGTGCAGGAGGAGCTGTCCGAATTTGCCGGAATGCTTTTAAATCCAAAGGAAGAATGGGATGCCGGACTCTTTACCAGGATTCACCAGGCGCTGTTAAATACAGCCAGATTAAAAAACGACAGGGACCAGAAGGTGCGGGAGCTGTACTGGCTTGGAATCGGGCGGAACGCCATCTGTAATAAGCTGGTGGGCCTGGATTCCTCCGTGACGGAGGAGTATGTGTCCCAGATGCGCCTGTGCTTTACGGAGGCTGCGGCTTATCTGAAATATTATGACGAGATTGCGGACGAGGAGACCAAGGGGTATATCCTCCGTTCCCGCGCCAATATCGCGCTCGGGCAGTTTAAGTCCGTCAGCGAGAGGGTGCGCCTGTTAAAACAGACGCTCCAGATTTTTGACGACCCGGAGTATCAGAGCAAAGCGCCGGGGCTTCCCTGGAGCCGCTATCTGACCATGACACATCAGCTGATGGCGGCCAGCATTTCCTACAGCAGGGAAAACACCATGACGGCGCAGGATATCGCGGATATCATGGAATCGGTGTATCTCGTGCACGAAAGGCGGATGCGCGAGGCGGCGGAGAAAAAGGAACGGCCGCCGGTGCGGACGGCGTTTCACATCGGCGCGATCAACTATTACTGCGGGCTCTGCTCGTTTGAGGAGCTTCTGACAAAGACGGAGAAGCTGATGGACGAGGGGGATCCCACGGATTTTTCCATGGACAATATGTACGCAGTGATCTCGCTGCCCGCGTTTTATTTTCAGTTTCTGGAGCAGTACCCGGAATCCATCCCGAAGCGAAGGGAGTACATCGCGGATCTCGGCAGGCGGATTTTGGCTTATGTGGATCTTTTCCCCGACGCTGCGGAGAATGCGACGCTGTCTCTTTATCTCCGGCAGGTTTCACATACGTTTGTAGAGGTGGAGGGAGGGATCTCTTACGGGATTTTTCTTCAGAAGCTTCTGATCCGTTTTGCGCCGGATATTTTTGTTCACTCTTACGTGGTGGGAAAGGCTGCCTCGGTATTTAGCGGGATTATTTTTTCCGAGGAACCCGGATTTTTCGACGATATCGAAGAGATCGCGGCGATCTGCGATCAGGAGGAGAAGCACCGCCAGATCTGTTCTTATGCCATGCGGTGCGGCGTTTTTCATGATGTCGGCAAGATCAATATCATGGATCTGTATTCCGGGCTGGCGAGACAGTGGTTTGACGACGAGTACGAGATTGCGCATCTGCACGCGGTGATCGGGAGAAACTGCCTGTCGGAGCGGGAGTCCACAAAGCGCTATGCGCAGATTGCGCACGGGCACCACAGCTGGTATGACGGTTCCGCGCACGGCTATCCGTCCACCTATCAGCGGCTGGAATGTGACTGCAGGCAGATGGTGGATGTGATCGGGCTGGTGGACTGGATGGAGAACGTGACCGGGCTGGTGGGGCAGTATACGGGAAATATAAAGACGTTTGACGAGGCCGTGGAGACGGCGGTCGCGCTGGAGGGACGGCGGTTTTCGCCGCTTCTGACGGCGCGGCTGCGCGATCCCGGGATCAAAAAGCAGCTCCTCGGTGCGTTTGAGGCGGGACAGAGGGAAGCATATCGGAGACTTTACGAGGAAAACGGCAGAGATGCCGGCAGGTGAGAGGCAGAAATTTTTCTGACCTCTCTTTTCATACGATGTAAGAGACGTCTGACGGATGACAGGAGGCAGCATGGGAAAAGCGATTCGAAGAACCTTATATCTTCTGGCGGCGCTCACGTTAGCGGGGGTTGCACTGGTGTGCGCGCTCACATACCATGAGCGCTACGGTGAGGATACGGCCGTCGCGGACACAGGGGAGACCAGTCAGGATACGGCCGTCATGGACACGGAAGAGACCGGTGAGGATCCGGTTGTCGCGGGCACGGAGGAGATCGGTGAGGATCCGGGTGCCGCGGGCACGGAGGAGTCGGAGAGTCAGCCGGAACCGGAGGCGGACACCACGATCCTCATCACAGGCGACGTTCTGTTCGGGAATATGTTCCGGGTCAATTATGACCGGAGCGGAATTACGGGCGTAGTCGACGGGACGCTGCTTGCCCGGATGCAGGAGGCGGATCTTGTGCTGATCAACAATGAATTTCCGTTCAGCGACCGGGGGACGCCGATGGAGGAGAAGGAATTTACATTCCGGTGCAGCCCATCCTATGCCGCGGCGCTGGATGAGATGGGGGTGGATATCGCGTCCCTGGCGAACAACCATACCCTTGATTATGGAAGGGAGGCGCTGACCGATACCTTTGCGGCGCTGGATGAGGCCGGGATCCGTTATGCGGGAGCCGGGGAGAGCGTGGAGCGCGCCGAAGAGGTGCAGATTATCGAGGTAAACGGAAAACGCTTTGGGTTTCTTGCGGTCACGAGAGTGGTGCCGGTTGTGAGCTGGAAGGTGGAGCAACAGACGCCGGGCCTGTTTTCGTGCTATGACGATACCAGGCTGGTGGAGCTCGTGGAGGAGGCGAAGGCGGACTGTGATGTTCTCGTGGTCTATGCGCACTGGGGCGTGGAATACGAGGCGTACCCGGAGGAATATCAGACCGGGATCGCCAGGCGCTGCCTTGCCGCCGGGGCGGATGTCATGGCGGGCTGTCATACCCACTGCTTACAGGGCGTGGAATGGATGGACGGGAAGCCGGTGTTTTACAGCCTTGGAAATTTTATCTTCGGGAAAGAGATCGATTCGTCCGCGGTCCTGCAGATCACGGTGTCCGCGGAGGGCGCCGTGCGTTATCAGCTGCTGCCGGTCTGCGCCAGAAACGGCGTGACGGCCCTGGCGGATGACGAGCGTGCCGCGCAGATCCTGCGCTATCTGGACAGCATCTCGCCCGGCGCGTCGGTCGGGGAGGACGGGGCGGTCACGGAGTGAGGCTCCCGGCGCCGGTCAGATCTTTGATTCGGATCATGAGGCCGTCAGGAACACGGGAAGGGATCGTCTCTTCAAAGGAATACTGGTCGGGTCAGATAAAGTTAAAAAAATATTAAAATTTCAAGTGACTTCAACTTTGAAATGTTGTATAATAGAAATAGTGCATATTTTTACAGGATGGAGGGTACATATGGAATTACTGAAGAGATTTTTTGAACCTGTGGACATGACTGAGGGGGCGCCATGGAAGAAAATTGTATTGTTTACCCTTCCGATGCTGGTCGGCAATATTGCGCAGCAGCTGTATAATACGGTGGACAGCGTGGTGGTCGGAAATTATGTCGGGGACAACGCGCTTGCCGCGGTGGGAAGCGCCGGGCCGATTTTAAATCTGCTTATCGTCCTTTTTGTGGGAATCAGCGTGGGAGCCGGTATCATGGTATCCCAGTATTTCGGTGCGCGCAACCGGGAGGAGCTGTCAAAGACGATCGGGAACTGTATCACGCTCACCGGCATCGCGACGCTGTTTGTGATGGTGGTGGCGTCGCTGGTGGCGCGGCCGCTCTTAGAGCTTCTCGATACGCCGGAGTCGATCATTGACTGGTGTCATTCGTATCTGCTGATCATGTTTATCGGGTGCGTGGGACTGGCGTTTTACAATATTTTAAGCGGTGTGCTGCGCGGGCTTGGGGACTCGATGTCCGCCCTGCTTTATCTGCTTGTATCAACGCTTTTAAATATTGTACTGGATATCGTGTTTGTGGCGAACTTAAATATGGGCGTCAACGGCGTGGCGCTGGCGACGGTGATCGCGCAGGCGGTTTCCGCGCTGCTGTGCCTGCTCCGCCTGATGCGGATGAATTCCGTCTTTGATCTGAAGACGCAGTATCTGCGGCTGGAGCGGCGCAACGCCATGAACATCATCCGCCTGGGACTGCCGTCCGGTATCACGCAGGCGATTTTTTCCATGGCGATGATCGTGGTGCAGTCCTTAACGAACAGCTTTGGCGAAATGTTTATCGCGGCGAATGTCATCGTCATGCGTGTGGACGGGTTTGCCATGATGCCGAATTTTTCCTTCGGGACGGCGCTGACCACCTACGCGGGGCAGAATGTCGGAGCCAGGAATATGGAGCGTGTGGATTCCGGCGCGAAGCAGGGGACGCTCATTGCGGTGGGGACCTCCGCGGTGCTGACCGGCGCCATTCTCCTGTTCGGAAAGACGCTGATGGGAATTTTTACAAAGACGCCGGAGCTTGTGGAATTAAGCCGTGAGCTGATGGGAATCCTGGCAGTGGGGTATATCGCGATGGCGGTGACCCAGGGACTGTCCGGCGTCATGCGCGGCGCGGGCGATACGATGACCCCGATGTGGATTTCCATCGTCACGACGGTTCTGGTGCGCGTGCCGATTGCATACGGGATCGCGTTTGCGACGAGAACCGCTGAATTGCCGAACGGGCGGCAGGAGTGCATTTATATTTCCCTGCTGATTTCCTGGATGTTTGGAGCGCTGATCACATTTATTTTCTACAAGAGAGGAAAATGGAAAGAAAAGGCAGTCTAAAGCCGAATTGACTTTTTTGCATTTTATGATAGAATCAGTATTAAGAACCGGCGCTGGCGACGTGCCATGCGCCGGGATCAATTCATCGAGGTATCAGAGGTATGAAGCAGCAAAGACATAAACGGGAAGAGTCTTTTTCGATTCTGCTGATTTCCAATGTGGGGCAGAGCAGCAGGCAGTTTCACGTATCGCGTCTGCTGGTCCGCGCGGCCGTTTCCCTGCTTGCCGTGTTTCTCATTGTGCTGATAGGGCTGGTATATCTGGCGGTATCGGATCAGGGAAAGACGCAGAAGCTTAAGACGCAGCTTGCGGAGCAGGAGCAGCAGCTTGCGCAGCTTGAGGAAGAGATTGAGTCACTAAAGAGTGAGAAGCTCTCGCTTGCTTCAGAGAACGAAGAACTGAGCCTTCAGCTTGCGGCAGCTCTGCCGCCGGAGGGAGAGACAGAGGAGACGGATCAGGCTGAGGAGACGGCGAATCAGGAAGCGGATCCCGCCTTTCCGAGCAGATATCCCTGTTCCGGGTCTGGGATTATGACTGCGACTTACTCCGAAGAACAGCCATACATATCGATTGCAATCCGCGCGGACGGAAATATCATCGCCGCGGGAGACGGCACTGTGTCGGAGATCGGGTCGGACGATACCTACCCGCTGATCGTGGAGCTGGATCACGGAAACGGCTACAGGACGCGCTACATGTGTCGCAAGGATGCTGACATCAAGACAGGGGAAGGCGATCCCGTGCGGATCGGAGAGATACTTCTGACGACAAAATCAGACGATACACAGCTGGATTATCAGGTGATTTATGAGGGGGAGATCATAGACCCGCTCTCGGTCATCGATGCGAAAGGATAAGGAGGATACGAATCATGCTTGGAAAAGCAAAAAGCTCTGCGTACGCGGAGGAACCACGCACCACAGTCGGCACGCTCATCGGGGAGGGCGCGGTATTTAACGGTAATCTGACCGCGCCGGAGACCGTGCGGGTAGACGGGATCATCAACGGGGACTGCACCTGCGAGAAGAAGCTGATCCTCGGCGTGGAGGGGCAGATCAAGGGAAATATCAAAGCACAGAGCGCGCTGATCTCCGGAAAGGTGGATGGAGATATCACGGTGGACGGCAAGATGGAGCTGCTCTCCACGGGAAGGGTTGTCGGGGATGTGACGGCGCGGTCGCTGGTGATTGACGAGGACGCCTTCTTTGACGGCAGATGTACGATGGCTCCGGCAAATTCCGGCCAGGCCGCTTCCGGGAAGGATCACAGTGCAGATTCCGCCGGGAAAACCCCCGCACAGGGAGAGAAGAAGAACGACGGGGAAGGTAAGGGAGAAGCCGGGAAGTAAACCGCAACCTGACAGCACACAGGAGGAGATCCGATGAAGTGTCCGTTTTGCAGCAGTGAAAATACGCGGGTGATCGATTCGAGACCCGCAGATGACAACAGCTCGATCCGCCGCCGCAGGATGTGCGACGACTGCGGAAAGCGTTTCACGACCTATGAGAAGGTGGAGACGATACCGCTGATTGTCATCAAAAAAGATAATACGAGAGAGCAGTATGACCGTTCCAAGATCGAGGGCGGCGTGCTCCGCGCGTGCCATAAACGGCCGATTTCAGTGAATGAGATCAATCAGCTGGTGGACGATGTGGAGACGGAGATTTTTAACCGCGAGGAGAAGGAGATCCCGAGCTCTGTGATCGGAGAGATTGTCATGGATCACCTGAAGGATCTCGAGGCGGTCGCCTATGTGAGGTTTGCCTCGGTGTACCGTGAATTTAAGGATGTCAACACGTTTATGAGCGAGCTGAAAAAGCTGCTGGACAAATAGGGAGGATGGCGATGAGATTACTGCCGAAGGAGACCTGCTGTGTCGTGGTGGATATTCAGGAAAAGTTTATGCCGGTGATCGCGGAGGCGAAGGAGCTTGTGGCAGGCTGCGAGAGGCTTCTTGCGGGGCTGCGGATTCTGGGGATCCCCGTGATGGTGACCGCCCAGTATGTGAAGGGCCTGGGGCTTACGCTGCCAGAGATCCGGGCGGCTGCCGGGACGGAGGAGTTCTGCGACAAAAAGAGCTTTTCCATTTACGGCGATGCGGCTGCGCGGGAGAAGCTGGCCTCGTTTGGCAGGAAAAACGTGATCCTCTGCGGGATCGAGACGCATGTCTGTGTCCTGCAGTCCGTGATGGACTTAAAGGCAGCCGGCTATCAGCCGGTACTGGCGGAGGACTGCGTCAGTTCAAGGAGGCTTCGCGACAAGGAGACGGCGCTTTTGCGTGCGCGGGCGGAGGGCGCGGTCGTAACCGGCAGCGAATCCCTTCTGTTTGAGCTGACGGGGAGCGCGGATCACCCCTACTTTAAGCAGATTTCAGCACTGGTCAAATAAATGATAAGGAATATGTGTTGTATGTTTCAGAAGCTTTATCCGTGGAAATACGTAGATTCCGCCTATGAGATTGATTTTGACGGCCTTTACAGGAAGGGATACCGCGGAATCATTTTCGATATCGACAATACGCTTGTGCCGCACGGCGCGCCGGCGGACGAGCGGGCGCGCACCCTGTTTTCTCACCTGAAGGAGCTGGGCTGCCGCTGTATGGCGCTTTCCAATAATAAGGAGCCGCGCGTGAAGCCGTTCTGCGATGCGGTCGGCATCCCCTATATCGATAAGGCCGACAAGCCGAAGCCGGGCAATTACAGGCGGGCGATGGAGCAGATGGGGACGGATACTTCGAATACGCTGTTTGTCGGGGATCAGATTTTTACGGATATCTGCGGGGCGAATTTCGCCGGGATCCGCACGATCCTGGTGAAGCCGATTCACCCGAAGGAAGAGATTCAGATCGTGCTAAAACGGTATCTCGAGAAGCCGGTGCTCATCAGCTACCGGCGGTACAGGAAAAGAATGGAAAAAAAGAGAATGCGCGGGGCGTCTGCGCGGAAATGAGGAGCGGTATGAAGATAGCAATCGGAAATGATCACGCGGCAGGTGCCTTAAAGGCGGTGATTGTGGATTACTTAAAGGAGCTCGGCCATGAGGTGACGGACCTCGGCGCGAATGACGGCGAGATGTGCGATTATCCGGAATACGGGGAGCGCGTCGGACGCGCGGTGGTCTCCGGCGAGGCGGACTGCGGTGTGTTAATCTGCGGGACGGGCGTCGGGATCTCCATTGCGGCGAACAAGGTTCCGGGAGTCCGCGCGGCAGTCTGCTCCGAGACGGCGACGGCGCGCCTGGTAAAGCAGCACAATAACGCGAATATCATTGCGTTCGGCGCCCGCATCGTGGGGACGGAGCTCGCGAAGGATATCGTGAAGGCATATCTGGACGCGGAATTTTTAGGAGGAAGGCATCAGGTGCGGATTGACAAGATCCGGGAGATTGAGGAGCGGGCGTGATCCGGCTGTTTTACAGAGAATGACTGGATGAAAAAGTTCAGCCCGCGCCATTCGCAAAGGCGCCTGCCGGCGCTTTCCCGCTGCGTTGCAGCTAACTTTGCTCATATACGGGCGCTCCGCTCATGCTCTGCAAAACATGCTCATTCATGCAAGCATGATTCGCCTGTTTCACAGAGCATGGCTGAACTTTTTTAAATAAAAGGTTGAAATATGCAGGTATATAGGATAAAATAGAACAGCCACAGGTGTATGTTTAAGGAGGAAATTTACATGGTTTCAGCAGGCGATTTCAGGAATGGCATTACCATTGAACTGGAAGGGAATATTTATCAGATTATTGAGTTTCAGCATGTAAAGCCGGGAAAGGGTGCAGCGTTTGTCAGGACAAAGCTGAAAAACATCAAGAGCGGCGGTGTGGTTGAGAAGACGTTCCGGCCGACCGAGAAGTGCCCGCAGGCGAGAATCGACCGCAAGGATTACCAGTATCTGTACGCGGACGGCGACCTGTTTTATTTTATGGATGTCGAGACATATGATCAGATTGCGCTGTCGTCCGACGATATCGGCGATGCGCTGAAGTTTGTCAAAGAGAACGAGATGGTGAAGATGTGTTCTCACAACGGCAGCGTGTTTGCAGTGGAGCCGCCGCTGTTTGTGGAGCTTCAGATTACGGAGACGGAGCCAGGCTTTAAGGGCGATACGGCGACCGGCGCGACCAAGCCGGCGGTTGTCGAGACCGGCGCGACCGTCTATGTGCCGCTGTTTGTGGAGCAGGGCGATGTGATCAAGATCGACACGCGTACCGGGGAGTATCTTTCAAGAGTATAAGGGAAGAGGGTATAATGAGAATAATCAAAGCAGCAGACTATGAGGAAGTCAGCAGGCGGGCAGCCATGCTGATCGCAGCGCAGGTACTGATGAAGCCGGATGCGGTGCTGGGCCTTGCCACGGGATCTTCCCCGGTCGGGACCTATGAGAATCTTGTTGCATGGCACAAAGCCGGTTATCTGGATTTTTCCGGGGTGACATCGGTAAACCTTGACGAGTATGTCGGACTTGAGGGGACAAACGATCAGAGCTACCGCTTTTTTATGAATGAGCATCTGTTTTCACACATCAACATTCCGGTGGAGCGCACGCATGTGCCGAACGGCCTTGCGGCGGATGTCGCGGCGGAGGGAAAGGCGTACGACGCGATGATCGCGGCGCTTGGGGGGATTGACCTGCAGCTGCTTGGGATCGGAAATAACGGCCATGTCGGCTTTAATGAGCCGGCGGACGTCTTTACGGAAGAGACGCACCTGGTGGATTTAAAGGAAGATACGATCGAGGCGAACGCGCGCTTTTTCGCCTCCCGTGACGAGGTGCCGCGCCAGGCGCTGACCATGGGACTCGGCGGGATCATGCGGGCGAAAAAAGTGCTTCTGATCGCGAACGGCGAGGCGAAGGCGCGGATCATCGAGCGCGCGGTGAACGGGCCGGTGACGCCGCAGGTTCCGGCGTCGATCCTTCAGCTGCATCCGGACTGCACGATCATTTATTCGGAACGCTAGTACTGCATTGCGGAAGCGCTGTCTCTGCGCAGCCGCGCAGGCAGCGCTGATATCAGAGACGCTGACCGATCGGAGTACCCCGGGCATGTTGCCCGGGGTTATGCTTTCTTTGAAAGAACTACTATTGTAAGAAACGCAGTCGCCATATGGCTTAACAGGATTCCCCACAGATATCCCTTCATCCCGTAAGCGGGGATGGCAAAGAGGACGAAAAGGATCCGGATTCCGCAGGCTGCCAGGTTAAAGCAGAAGGTGAGTCCCGGATGGCCGAGCCCGTGCAGGATGCTGCTTAAGGTGGAGCTTAGGTAAAGAAACGGGCAGATCCAGCCGAGCGTGACGATAAAGGTGCCGGCGAGCGCGTTTCCAAAGAGCAGGTTTCCCAGCTTGTTTCCCGTGACGAGAAAGCCGCCGGTGCACAGGAAACCCAGGATCAGGCAGGCGCGGATCGTCTTTGCGATCGTGCGGCGGATCAGGCGGTCATCCCCGGCGGCCTTTGCCTCGGAGATCGTGGGCAGAAGCAGCACGGAGACCGAGTTCGTGACAACCGAGGGGAACATGATGATGGACATGGCCATGCCGGTTAAAATCCCGTAGACGCCGAGCGCTTCGGACGATGTGTAGCCGAAGGCTTTCAGACGGTTCGGGATCATGACGGTCTCGTACCCGGCAAAGAGATTTAAGACCACGCGGTTTGCGGTCAGCGGGACGGCCATCACGGCGAGCCCCTTCAGACAGGCCGGGATGGAGGGCGTGCGTTTCGTGCCGCGCGGGATTTTTGCGAAGCTTATGGATACCAGGGTGCTCGCCGCCTCGCCGAGCACGATTCCCCACATCGTGATGGACAGCGGGACGGGCGTCTGCTCCCGCACATGGATACAGTAAAGCAGCCAGACGCTGCCGACGCGGACGAGCTGTTCGGTCAGCTGGCAGAGGGCCGGGACGCCGGTTTTTTTTGTGCCGTAATAATAGCCGTTGATGCAGGCGTGGATACAGCTCGGCACAAAGGAGAGGGAGAGGACGGAAAGCAGCGGCGCGCACCGGATGTCGCCGAGCCATGCAACCGCGATAAAATCCGCGTATTTCCAGATGATAAATCCTGTGAGCGCGGAGAGCAGGAGGGAGACGATGAGCCCGCAGTAAAAATAGCGTCTCGCACCTTCCGGATTTTTTTTCCCGAGCTCTGTGGACACAAAACGGGAGATTGCAGTCTGGATGCCCGCGGCCGTGACGGCAAAGCCGAGCGCCATCACGGGGGAGAGAAGCTGATAGATTCCCAGTCCTTCTGCACCAATTGTGCGTGAGAGGAATATTCTATAGAAGAAGCCGATCAGTCGGGTGAGCACGCCGGCAAAGGTCAGAAGCAGGGTACCGGTGATAAAGGAGTTTTTTATGGTTTTGGTCAAACGAAATCTCCAGACAGATTTTTTTTAAATATATGTGTAAAGCGAGGGGAAAATGAGTAGTCAGATTCAGAAACAGATCTATTTGGATAACGCGGCGACGACTCAGATGGCGGCGCCCGTGGAAGAAGCAATGAGACCTTACCTCAGAGAAAATTTTGGAAACGCGTCGACCATGTACGGATACGGGGAGACGGCAAGGGAGGCGATGGAGACGGCGCGGGCGCAGATCGCGCGCTCGTTAGAGGCGTCTCCCACCGAAATTTACTTTACCTCCGGCGGGTCGGAATCGGATAACTGGGCGATCAAGGGGATCGCGGGCGCGAAAAAGAGCGAGGGACGCCATATTATAACGACAAAGATCGAACATCATGCGGTGTTAAATTCCTGCGCCTATCTGGAAAAGCTGGGCTATCAGGTCACATACTTAGACGTCGATGCGTACGGACTGGTGTCCCCGGAGGCCGTCGCGGACGCCATCCGCCCGGATACCACGCTGATCTCCGTCATGTTCGGAAATAATGAGATCGGGACGATCGAGCCCGTCATGCAGATCGGGAAAATCGCGCGGGAGCACAGGGTACTGTTTCACACGGACGCCGTACAGGCATATGCGCAGCTGCCGATCTCCGTGCGGCAGTATCCCGTGGATCTGTTAAGCGCGAGCGCGCACAAATTTCACGGGCCCAAGGGCGTGGGCTTCCTCTACGTGCGGGAGGGGACGCCGCTGCCGTCATTTATTCACGGCGGCGGGCAGGAGAAGGGAAAGCGCGCGGGCACGGAAAATATTGCAGGGATCGTCGGGATGGGAAAAGCGGCGGAGCTGGCGTTTTCCGACCTGCGGCAGCGCGTGCAGCGCGAGATCATGCTGCGCAATTACCTGATGGAAAAAATCACCCATGAAATTCCGGGCGCGCGGATCAACGGGCACCGCACGAAACGCCTTCCGGGAAACGTAAATGTGAGCTTTCAGGATGTGGACGGGGCGTCGCTCCTGATCCTTCTGGAGGAGGACGGGATCTGTGCGTCCGGCGGATCCGCGTGCAATACCGGGGAGAGCCGTGTGTCGTATGTGATCGAGGCGATCGGCGCGCCGGAGGAATACGCCGCGGGGACGATCCGCCTGACGCTGTGCGGACAGACGACGAGGCGGGACGTGGATCTTGCGGTGGAATCCTTAAAACAGAATGTGGCGAGGCTTAAGCCCGTGCAGGGTCCGGGCAGCGGGGGAGCATCAGCGGGCGTCCGGTGAAGCTGCGGATTTGTCATGTTGTATTTTCCACGGTTTCGAGATACAATAGGTGCAGAACAAAAGAAGGGGAGACGACGATGGAGACGGTGACCGGCAAAAAGGAATACTTAAGACTGTTAAAAGACGGGTGGGTGAAGGATGAGCCGTACGTGTTTATCAGCTACGCCAGCCGGGACTGGGAGCAGGTGTATCCCGCGGTGCTGGCCTTGAGGGCGCTTGGGATCAATGTCTTTATAGACGTGGAATTTATGGAAAACCAGTCTGCCGGCTGGCTGGACAATTTCCAGGATCAGATGATCTGGAATATGGACTGCATGGGGATCGTCACGTTTTTAAGTATAAACTACATGAGAAGTTATGCCTGCCTCATGGAACAGCTGGCTAACCGCACCAGCACCATGAAGGAGAGAAGGGGAGGCCCGCTTCCCGTTTTTTATATGGCGCTGGAGCCAGAGATGGAGACCGTTCAGCGGATGAAAACCTATATTTACAGCCAGGATGTGGCAAAGGGAGGCCGGGAGCGGGTGAAAATGCAGCCGCCGGAGACAGCGCTGTTTCAGGAGTTTATCTTAAAATGCGGCTATGACCGGTATCCGGACGCGGAATCGGTGAGAACGATGTTAAACGAGATCCGCGACCAGCACGCTGTGGTCACGAAGGCGTACTGGCTGATTTTCGATGATCTGGAGTATCTCATACAGCCCTTCGGCAGCCCGGAGGAATGCGCCAGGCAGCTGGCCGGGAATTTTATCAATGATAAAAATTCCTCCATTCAGATGACGCCGTCGGAGGAATTAAAGCGGGAGACGCTGCGGCGGCTTTCCGGGGAGGATGAGCCGGCAGCGATGCCGGGAGCGCCCGGTCAGGGCCGGCCGGAAGCGGAGCCGGCCGGCAGACCCTTCCCCTCCTGGATGGAGGAACTGTGCGACCGTGCCATGAACTGGGATCTGGAGGCGGTCTGCCAGCCCGGGATGTGGTTTGACGGAAAAGCCCTGGGACAGGAGACCGGTCCGGTGGTCCGGGCCTTTCTCACGGCGGCGGAGCAGGGATACGCGGCGGCCCAGAATGTGACCGGCCACCTCTGCCGGTGCGGCCTGGTGGACGGACAGGGAGAAGAACAGGCGGTGGAGTGGTATCGGAAAGCGGCGGTTCAGGGGTATGCGGATGCTCAGGACAACCTGGGAACCTGCTACACGGACGGGCTCGGAGTGGAGACGGATGTCGAAGAAGGCGTCCGGTGGTACCAGAGGGCGGCGGAGCAGGGATACGCCCCTGCACAGAATAATCTCGGCTACTGCTATCTCGAGGAGGAACTGGATGAGATGACGACCCGGGCCGGGGTGGAATGGTTAAGAAGCATGGCTGCCCGGGGAGATATCACGGCGGAGCGCGAGCTCGCGGGCATGTGGAAGGACGAGGGGACGGGAGCAGAAGAGACGGCGGAGGAGGAGATCCGGCGTCTGGAAATGGCGGCAGCCCGGGGGAATGCAGCGGCACAGAACAGCCTGGGGGTATACTATGGGTACGGCATGGATGCGCTGAGTGCGGAAGGGGTGAACTGGCTGAAAAAAGCGGCGGCCCAGGGATACGCCCTGGCGCAGAGAAATCTCGGCTACTGTTATGAAAACGGGGTCGGTGTAGAGCAGGATGAGAAAATGGCGGCGGAGTGGAATCGGAAGGCAGCCGCCGGGGGATATGTGGAGACAGAGGATTAGCGGGGCGGCGGGATGGCAAATCAGATCGTGGAGAATAAAAAAGGCGTGATCCGCATTTCGGTCCGCAACCTGGTGGAATTTATCCTGCGGGAGGGAGATATCGACAACCGTCGCGGAAGGATTTCCTCCACGGATGCCATGCAGGAGGGGAGCCGGATTCACCGGAAGATCCAGAAGCGCATGGGACCGGAGTACCACGCGGAGGTTCCCTTAAAGCTCGCCATCGAGGAGGAGGATTATCAGCTTGTGATCGAGGGACGGGCGGACGGGATCCTGATCGAACCCCGTGAAGGCGAGTCCGGGGATGCGGTGATCAAAAAGACTACGTTTGAGGATAACTATAACCGGATCGCGGTGGGGGAGGACATGCGTGTCACCATCGACGAGATCAAGGGCATGTATATGAAGCTCGAGCTGTTAAAGGAGCCCGTGGGCGTGCACCGGGCGCAGGCGATGTGTTATGCCTACATCTATGCCCTGCAGCATGACTTAAGTGAGATCGACGTGCAGATGACCTACTGCAATCTGGACACCATGGAGATGAAATACTTCCGGGAGCACTTCACCTTTGAGGCGCTGGCGGAGTGGTTTTTAAAACTGATCGGGGAGTATAAAAAGTGGGCGGATTTTCAGTTCGCGTGGCGCAACCTCCGCCAGGCATCCGTAAAAAAACTGGAATTCCCCTTTCCCTACCGGGAGGGCCAGCGGGATCTCGCGGCGGGGGTTTACCGCACCATCGCCCGGCGGAAAAATCTGTTCATCCAGGCTCCTACAGGCGTGGGTAAAACGATTTCCACGGTATTTCCGGCGGTGCGGGCCACCGGGGAGGACCTGGGGGATAAGATTTTTTACCTGACGGCAAAGACGGTCACGGGGACGGTTGCGCGCGAGGCGTTTGAGCTGCTGCGGTCAAAGGGCTACCAGGCGAAGATTTTACAGATCACGGCGAAGGAAAAGCTGTGCAGATGTGAGGAGATGGACTGCAATCCGGTGCACTGCCCGTATGCAAAGGGGCATTATGACCGGGTAAACGACGCGGTATTTTCCCTTTTGCAGAAGGAGGATCTGTTTACCAGGGAGGTGATCTTAGAGCAGGCGGAGGAATACATGGTCTGCCCCTTTGAGATGTGTCTGGATGTGGCGACGTGGTCGGATGATATTATCTGCGACTACAACTATGTGTTCGACCCGAACGCGTATCTGAAACGCTTTTTCGCGGACGGCGTGCGGGGGGATTATATTTTTCTGGTGGACGAGGCGCACAATCTCGTGGAGCGCAGCAGGGAGATGTACAGCGCGACGATCTGCAAGGAGGATTTTCTTGCGGTAAAAAAACGGATCAAACAGTACGATCCGAAGCTGGCGAAGGATTTCGACCGATGCAATAAAATATTGCTGGAGTATAAGCGGGCGTGCGAGCGGTATGTGGTCTGTGACGATATCGGACCGCTGATCCTTCCGCTGATCCGCCTGTTTGAGAATCTGGACGAATTTCTACAGATGAAGACTGAATTCCCGGAGCGGAAGGAGGTCAGTGAATTTTTCCTGAATCTGCGGGATTTTCGGAATACCTATGACCTGACGGACGACCACTATGTGATCTACACGGAGCACGGGGAGGATGGGAAATTCCGCGTGAAGCTGTTCTGCGTGGATCCCTCCCGCAACCTGCAGGAGCGGTTAAACAAGGGAAACGCGACGATCTTTTTTTCCGCGACGCTGCTGCCGGTCGGGTATTACAAGAGCCTGCTCTCGACGAAAACGGATAACTACGCAGTGTACGCAAAAACGGCGTTTTCAAAGGAGCAGAGTCTGCTTTTAATCGGCGGTGACGTGAGCAGCCGTTACACGAGGAGAACGCCGGAGGAATTCGCGCGGATCGCGGAATATGTGCTGAAGACGGCGCAGGCGCGCAAGGGGAACTATATGGTGTTTTTCCCTTCCTATAAAATGATGCGGCAGGTGTACGAGGTGTTCTGCGGGTTGAACGGGGGAGACGCAAAGCAGGGGCTCGTCGCCTGCATCGTGCAGGAGCCGGGGATGACCGAGGCCGGACGGGAGGAATTTCTCGCGGCCTTTTCCGCGGAGGCGTCCGCCGGACGTGACCGCTCCCTCGTGGCATTCTGTGTGCTCGGCGGGATTTTCGGCGAGGGGATCGACTTAAAGCATGAGCAGCTGATCGGCGCGGTCATCGTGGGCACCGGCCTGCCGCAGGTCGGCAATGAGCGCGAGATTCTGATGAAGTATTACGACAGCCGCTCCGGCGAGGGATTTGACTACGCTTATCGTTATCCGGGAATGAATAAGGTGCTCCAGGCCGCGGGCCGCGTGATCCGCACGGTCGAGGACGCCGGCGTAATCCTGCTTTTGGACGAGCGTTTTTTACAGGGCGATTATCAGAGGCTGTTCCCAAGAGAATGGGAGCGGCGGTCGGCGGTGAGGATCGGGACGATCGAGGGGAAACTTCGGGAGTTCTGGGAGAAGGGATCGGGGAGAAACTGAGAGGCGTCAGAGGCCGGCGGCGTGCCTGCCGTACCTCTGACCGTGAAAAAGAAGCAGGGCGTAACTCAGGAAACCGGCCAGAACCGGTCTAAATAAGCTGCTGCTTTTTCTGCTGACAGGCCGAATTTCTCAATAATGCGGTCTGCTGTCTCAGAGCGGGGCAGGGATAGCTCCTGACAAAGGAGGATAAAAGCTTCGAGCCCCTGCTCCAAACCAATACGCACGCCTTCATCCCGCACCATTTTTTCCCGTTCCCATGATTTCATATAGCTGATCCCAACCTCCTTGCTATGTCTGACGGTATCGACGAGCCGGTTCAGCTCGTCGATTGTCTGACTGGTGATATTTTCAGATTTTGTATCTTCTATATATTTTAGCATATCGCGGAGCTCCTGGCGAGGATTTCCTTCGGTTCCTTTTGTGTAAAAGAAGATTTTTCTTGTGCCGTCCTCATAGGGGATCGTGCCGTCCTCCATGCAGCGGTTCTGGATGGTATAAACCATGCGCTTTTTATCAAACGGGTCGTAGGGAAGGATAAAGAAGATCGTGACATTCTGCAGGGTGCTGTAATCGCTGCCGGCGGAGAGGATCCGTGTGTCGATCAGGGCGTTATAGTAGCGCATCCGCTTTGGAAGAGAGCTCTTCTCAAAGGTTTTGTTCGGTTCGATGTCGTAGATGTCAGGGCGGATCTGCACGTCGTACATCTCCTGACCCGGGAGGGACGGTTCGTCGGTCACAGCCTCGATATAGGCGTCGAGACGGATTCCATGGCTTCCGGTATCTATGCCGGGAATGGTTTTCTGCGGGATGATGGTTACCTTGCGGATGGGCCTGTTGAGGAAAACGCCGAGCAGAAGACGGGCGAAGGGTTCCCCGACATCCTGAAATGTGAGCATTTCCTGGAAAAGAAAGTCGTCGATCAGGTTCAGATCCTCCAGCTTCCGTGGGGGCTGGCCAAAAGAAGCCTGCTGCTTCATTTCTGTGAGCCTGTGGTTTGCGGTATCAGAGATTTGTGAATCAGCGATGCCGGTGTGTGAGTTGTTTGTCATAAGTGTGGTTCCTTTCTATGTGTAAATGTTTGGTAAAGGTATATACCGGCGAAGAGCCGATGGCAGGAGTGCGGACAGACCGCAGTCCCTTGTAGATTCCGATACATGATCGGGAATAGAAAAACAGATCAGAGGCCGGCGGCGTGCCTGCCGTACCTCTGACCGTGAAAAAGAAGCAGGGCGTAACTCAGGAAACCGGCCAGAACCGGTCTAAATAAGCTGCTGCTTTTTCTGCTGACAGGCCGAATTTCTCAATAATGCGGTCTGCTGTCTCAGAGCGGGGCAGGGATAGCTCCTGACAAAGGAGGATAAAAGCTTCGAGCCCCTGCTCCAAACCAATACGCACGCCTTCATCCCGCACCATTTTTTCCCGTTCCCATGATTTCATATAGCTGATCCCAACCTCCTTGCTATGTCTGACGGTATCGACGAGCCGGTTCAGCTCGTCGATTGTCTGACTGGTGATATTTTCAGATTTTGTATCTTCTATATATTTTAGCATATCGCGGAGCTCCTGGCGAGGATTTCCTTCGGTTCCTTTTGTGTAAAAGAAGATTTTTCTTGTGCCGTCCTCATAGGGGATCGTGCCGTCCTCCATGCAGCGGTTCTGGATGGTATAAACCATGCGCTTTTTATCAAACGGGTCGTAGGGAAGGATAAAGAAGATCGTGACATTCTGCAGGGTGCTGTAATCGCTGCCGGCGGAGAGGATCCGTGTGTCGATCAGGGCGTTATAGTAGCGCATCCGCTTTGGAAGAGAGCTCTTCTCAAAGGTTTTGTTCGGTTCGATGTCGTAGATGTCAGGGCGGATCTGCACGTCGTACATCTCCTGACCCGGGAGGGACGGTTCGTCGGTCACAGCCTCGATATAGGCGTCGAGACGGATTCCATGGCTTCCGGTATCTATGCCGGGAATGGTTTTCTGCGGGATGATGGTTACCTTGCGGATGGGCCTGTTGAGGAAAACGCCGAGCAGAAGACGGGCGAAGGGTTCCCCGACATCCTGAAATGTGAGCATTTCCTGGAAAAGAAAGTCGTCGATCAGGTTCAGATCCTCCAGCTTCCGCGGGGGCTGGCTGGAAGAAGCCTGCTGCGTCATTTCTGTGAGGCGGTGGTTTGCGGTATCAGAGATTTGTGCATCAGCGATGCCGGTGTGTGAGTTGTTTGTCATAAGTGTGGTTCCTTTCTGTGTGTAAATGTCTGGTAAAGATATATACCGGCGAAGAGCCGATGGCAGGAGCGCGGTTGGAAACAGCCTCCTGACAGATCCCGGTTTATCTGCCGGGGCAGAATGCAAAATGAATTGTGTAGTTCGTATTATAAATGCAGATTGGAAAAAATGCAAGTATAAATTTCAGTTTTTCGATTATTTTTTTCGGACTGGTTTTGTACAGAGCATATTGAAATGGTTTTAAAAACAGGGCATGGGGAAAGAAATGGGCAGAAAAACCCCACTAATGTATGCCAAAATAAAAAAAGTTGACAAAAATTGAAAATATGTGAGCCTTTTTCCGATCTCACACCCTCTTTTATTATGAGAACATTTAAACAGAGGGTCTGTGCACCAACATATGCACCAAATTATGGAAGTGCAGGAGATCCTGCAACACGAAGAAGGAGGAGCGCGCTATGAAAAAGAATTTCAAGCGATGGCTTGCATTTCTGCTGGCGGTCGTCCTCGTCGCGACAAGCGGAATGTTCCGGTCGGAATCATTCCTGCAGGCGACGGACGAATCGGGAGCGGAAAGCCCGGTAGTGGGTGAGGGGACGCAGATGTCTCTGAACAATATTACCGAGGATGAGATCACGCTGCCGCCGGCGGAACCGGAAACGATACCGGAAAATCAGCCGACGACGGAAAATCCGGCAGGACAGCCGACAGATGTCCCGCCGACGACGGAGAATCCGGGAGGACAGCCGGCGGATACGCAGGTGGTGGAACCGGTAGTGGATACACCGGAGGAGCCGACTGTGGAAACGATGGATACGCAGGCACCGGAAACGACAGAGACGCAGGCACCGGAGGAGTCAGAGACAGTGAAAACCCCGGTTCAGGCAAATTCTGCTGCAGATGCTGCGGGTTCTGATGAGCCGGTAGAGAGTGAGAAACTGACATCGGAGGAGCCGGAAGCAGAAGAGCCGACAGAGCCGGAAGAGCAGGTGGATGAGGTTCAGATTCCGGAGAATGTGACGGTGACGGTGCTGTATCAGGATGAGACGGGTGCCACTGTGGAAAGTATTTCGCCGGCAATTGGATTCGGCAATATTTTAGAGAAGCTGGAAGAAGTGTTTACTCCTGATACTTCTTATACGTATATAAGTACTACATATGAGAATACAGCGATTGAGAGCCTGTCTTATGTAGATGGAAATTATATCGCAAAGGTAAGCGGAAGTAATTTTGGTAATATTGTGATTGATGATACGCAGAAGATTGTGATCCTGTATTCCAAGCAGCTGCCGGTTACGATCAACTATGATGTTAAAGTGAATGGCGAAGCAGATACACAGGGAATCGTGACACTCAGGCCGACAACGAATACCATGGCCGGCGTTGGGTTTAACTTTTCTGTGGAGACGGCATCAGGATATATTGTTGAGAGTGTAACTGCAACCTGTAATGAAGAAACAATTGCGAATCCGCAGACAACAGATGGTATTGTGTACAGTGTGGACGGTGCTTCTGTGAAAGGCGGTACGATTGATATTTCTGTAAATGTAATAGAGAAGACAAAATATAACATTACATTTGAAGGAAATCATGTGAAATATTCATATAATGGAACATCGTATGAATCAGGTACAGCAGAATATATTGCAAATAATAAAATATCATTTTTTATGGAAGAAACTGGATTTGGGTCTTATTATTTAAGTAAATTTGCAATAACTCTGACGAATGATAACGGAGTTTCTGAGGCAATTGCTGTAACACCGCCAGATAAAGATGAAAAAAATAGTTCTAATACCAGTGAATTTGTGACGGTATTTCCAGGTACAAAAGTTACAGTTTATAACGCGTCAAGCGGTGGAAAACATAATATAGAGATAGTGGCACCAGAAGGAGTTATGATTAGCGGTGATATCAGAGTTACAGCTAATTATAAATTGGGTACGAACGGTGAACTTTGGCCGCAGGAATTTTCGGGAATCGAGTCTGTTACCTTACAGCATAATGCTGGGGGCCCGAGGAGAGAAACAATTTATGCTGATGATTTAGAAAATCCAGCCAATATGAAATTTTATGGTTTTACTTCTGGTACTGGATTGACTGCCTTTGTAAAAGTGAAAGAAGGATACGATAAAAACAATATTGCACTTAAAATCACAAATGGCGGTGAACAGGTTGATACAGATACCAAATTAATCGCCTGTGAAGGAACAGAAACACAATATGGCGACTATAAATTTAAAATCAGTACGAGGCTCCGTTTTAATATAGGTATTTCTGTAATCGCCCAGCCAATCGCATCGAAATTTCAGGTTGTATACAAATATGCGGATGAGAACGATACGACAGTTACAGATCCGACAGAATATGACTTGAACATTAAAAATATCGTGCAGTTCCCCGAGACACCGGTAAGACAGGGCTACAAATTTACCGGATGGGAAATGAATGGTGTTACTTATAAACCTGGTACGGCGGTTTACAAAATTGACGGGAAAACCATTAGCTCTGCAAAATTAGATGGAGATACATATGTCTGCACATTCACGGCACAGTGGGAAGAGGCAGAAACGATTGACGAGACAAAGTACACGGTAAAGATGTATTTCCAAAATGAAAATGGTTCTTACGCAGAGAATGCGAATGTACCGGCTATCGAAGAATATACAAAATCAACTGGCAGAGTTTATGTGAGCTATGGCAGTGTGAAAACGTATATTGATGATATATTGGGAGAAGGCTGGGACGAAGAATATGAGGTCGATACGGCAAAGAGCATACCGTATGCAGATCTGTCCTCTTCGGATCCGACCGTTGAGATTTACTATAAGCACAAATTATATTCCTACACAATCAACTATACCGGCCTGGATCAGGACGATGCGATTGATTCGTTTACATCGCAGGTGATCTATAAGGTAAATGATGAGATCCGTGTAGCGCCAAAAGATGTTGCCGGATATTATGTTGAGTCTGTAAGCGTAACGGATAAGAATGGAGCGACTGTTCCGTATACGAAAGATACCGATAAGAAATTTGGTACAATCATAACAGCTATGTGCTCGGGTGGTCTTACGATTACCTATACATACGCGAAGCAGATTGAACTTCCTGTGACAGCAAAGTCATTGAACGAGACGTATGACGGAACGGAGCAGAAGGTAAGCGGGTTTGTAACAGGCGAGGGAGTGACGGAATCCGTTAATCCTGAGACTGGGGCAATCACACTTACGGTAACAGTTGATGGAACGGAATATGTGATCACCGGTTTGTCAGCCGGAGAAACCAGAACGAATGCGGTTGCTAACGTTAAAATTCCGGTAGAGGGAATTGCCAGTGCGACAGTTATGTCAAATGGCGAGGACGTGACAAGAAAATGTAAGATTGTTGCGACTGACGGGACATTTACAATTAATAAGCGCAGCGTGACAGTATATGCGGAAGCAAGTAAAGAGTTTAATGGTGAGACACAGGAATTTGATCTTACAGCATCGGGTGTCACGTATAAGTATAGCGGTGATGGTCTTCTGACAGGTGATACGCTCACACTGCTGAATGCTACGATCAAAGGGCAGAATGCAGGAGCCTATACGGATTTTGAAGAGACTCCGACCTGGGAGGTTACGAACAGAGCAGGTGATGTCACAGGTAATTATGAGGTAACTGTTACCGGCAAACTGGAGATTACCAAAGCAAGTGGTAATTTTGACAGAAGCGTGGAGATTGAAGGCTGGACATACGGAGATACATTAGAACCGTCAAATACGCCAACAGCAACGATTGATTGTAGCGATTATGAAGAGCCAACATTCACGTATAAGAAGGCAGAAGCATCTGATGATGCCTTTACTGCGGATGTTCCGACAGATGCCGGCGAATATGTCGTCAGGGCAAACTGGGCAGAAACAGAAAATTATAAGGCCGTACATGCAGATAAAGATTTTACAATTGCAAAGCGCGAAGTAACATTATATGCAGAAAAAACACTCACATATAATGGCTTGGAGCAGACCTTTGATATTTCTACTGGAGATGTGAATATTGTATCTGGCAGCTGGGCATATAGTGATAAGCTGGAGTCACTGTCAGGCGCGTCGATCAGTGGAAAAGATGCCAATAAAGATAATGAGGGTTACACGGACGTAAAGACAGATGAGCTTACTGTAGTCATCAAAAATGGTGAAAAGAATGTAACCGATAACTATGCGGTTACGGTAACCGGTAAGCTTGTCATCAAGAAGGCGCCTGCAAAGGATTCAACAGGAACGGTAAGAATTTCTGGTTGGACATATAATGGAACGTCGAAGATGCCGGAAGTTAAAGTGGAGGGTGTCGGTGCTAATGATTATGGGACACCTGAATTTGTATATGAAGAGAGAAAAAATTGGAGTATAGAGTGGAAAGAAATTTCCGAGGCTCCGATTGAAGTTGGAAACTATAGGGTAAAGGCTGTTTGGGCGGCAACCGATAATTGTGAGGCGCTTGAAAGCGATGTAGCTAAGTTTGAGATTACGAAGCGTAAAATCACGATTACAGCGAAAAGTGATCAGAAATCGTTTGATGGTACGCCGCTTGTAAACAGTGGTTATGATGTTACGGGTGACGGAGTTGCTCCCGGACAGACATTAGAAGTAGTAGTAAAGGGATCACAGACAAATGTCAATAAATTAAGTCTGATAAATAATAATGAGGTTAAGAGTGTAAAGATTACTCAGGATGGTCAGACAATTGACATTAAGAGAAACTATGATGTCGATACAAAACCGGGTCTTTTAAGAGTAACGGATGAAGACGTTGAAGACAAAAACATTATAAACAAAACACACACACCAAAAGCTGACGGATACAACGTTGGAGATGAGGTTGTATTTACGATTTCCGTCACCAATATGTATAACAATGATGGTGAATTGATTAAGATAAAAGAAATAGGAGATGTAAATACAGATCTGAATCTTTGGGAACAGTGGGCAGGAGATTCTTTTAAAGCTGGCGAGACGAAAAATATAACGGCAAGATATACGATTAAGGAGCAGGATATTTTAAACGGAGAGTTTGTCAATACTGCAACAGCAAAATATTCTGTAGCCAGGGGAATAGATAAAGTATATCAGGCAACAGATACCGTCGAAGTAGCCCAGCCCACCGCCACCCTCGACGTGACCATGGTTCCTGAGAAAACCTCAGGCTACGACCTGAACGAACAGGTTACATACACGGTAACCGTAACCAACACCGGTAACCTTACCCTTGCTCCCGGCACCGTTGTAACCGTCGACAAGGGAACCGTTGTTGATGGAACCACTGGAGCAGGTTACACGATCACCGAAGCTCTTGCACCAAATGCAAGTGCAACCTTTGAAGTGACCTATGATGTCACAGAGGCTGATATCCGCGCAGGAAAGATCGTGAATAATGCGACGGCAGAAGGAACGATTGCGCAGTACAACGAACTTGTGCAGACCGTCTACCCGACAAATCGCGTAATCGGGGTAAGTACAGATGCCATTGTCACGACAGCGGAAGTAAAACCGCAGATCGTGCTCACAAAAGACATTGTAAGTATCACGGATGCAAATGGAAACGGAAAGCCGAAGGACGGACCGGTAAATATCGGTGATGTGATTACTTACGAGATTACCGCAAAGAACACAGGCAACATCGCATTAAAGAATGTGGTAATTGAAGATGCCCTTACCGGAAATACGGTTGCAAACGGCACGGCACTGCAGTCGATCCAGTATGGATTTGGACCGGGTGCAGAGTTACGGCTGCTGGACGACACCGTAACATATACGGTAACAGAAGCGGATATCGTAGCCGGAAAGGTAATAAATAGGGCAACTGTGGTAGAAGATGGAATCACGGATTTGGACGGAAACCCGGTACCATCGGAAGATATTGTTGTAGAAGACGGAGTCAAAGAGATTGGCACGCAGCAGCAGGAGCCGAGCCTTGGCATGATCATCGAGAGAGCTCCTGTGAATCCGGATGATCCGGACAGCGCGCCGGACAACAGCATTGTCGGGTTAAACGATGAAGTGAATTACATCATCAGAGTAACAAACAACGGAAACGTGACCATTGAGAATATCAAAGTGACGGATGTGCTCACCGGAAATGTGGAGGATGAGGAATTAGAGATCGCATCCTTAGCACCGGGCGAGTCCGCAGAGCTTCCGGTAACCTATTCACCGGTAACCGAGGATGATATTCTTGCAGGTTCCATCGTCAACCAGGCGAGCGCAGTCGGAACCAATGCAAATAAGGAAACAGAGACAGTGACAGTGAATGCGGAGCATACAGCGACAACCGCCGCAGTCTCCACCGCCTACACCGTGACCCGCACCCTCACCGACCCGCAGGATCTCTACCGTGTCGGCGAGACGATCCGCTACACGATCACGATCACCAGCCAGGCAAACGTCAGCTTAAACAACGTCGTTGTCTCTGACCTGCTTGACGGAGCAGCCGGAAATGTAACCTTTACCGGCATGACCACCACGGCCGCGGACGGTACGGAAGATCAGGCTGATACGGTTCCGGTAAATGCGGCAAACGAAGTTGTGATCGACAGATTACAGCCGGGCAGCACGGTAACGCTTACCTGTGAGTACACGGTAGTGAGAGCCGATGCAGGGACGGACAAGACAATTATAGGAACAACAAATGTAAAAGCCGATTCGGTATGGACGACCGGAGAGAATGTAGTAGAAAATAAAGTAGCTGAAATGACCAGCACCGCGGATCTGGCGCCGGTAGAGAACATTTACAACCTGACGATCCATTACGTATACGCACAGGGCGGCCAGGCAGCGCCGGATGTTACGGCACAGTATCTGGAGGGTGAGACCTTTACCTACACGACACCGGCGATCGACGGCTATACACCGGACTTCGGAACGGTTGGAAGCGGTGCGAACGGAATGCTGGCACGCGATGTGGAAGTAACCGTTGTTTATATGGCAGTTCCGGCAGCCGTCCCGACAACTCCGGGAACGCCTGGAACTCCGGGAACCCCGTATACACCGGGTACTCCGATCATCATGGGCGAACCGCAGGTGACCCCGGTTGTCGCGGACGCAGCAGCAGCGGCGGTGCCGGCGGCAGCGACCGTAACGACAGTAGCGGCGGCAGCTCCGGAAGGAGAGGATCCCGTGGACATTGAGGACAACGAGGTACCGTTAGTACAGCCGGAGGACGGACAGATCACAGAGGACGAGAACGGCGATGTCGATCTTGTACCGATTGAGGATGAGGAAGTACCACTGGCAAATACGGTGATTGACGAGCATGTATTCTGTATCCTTCATTATCTGTTACTGTTACTGACTGTGATTTTAAGCATCTGCTATGCGATCAGCTTAAAGAAGCAGCAGAAGAGACTGGTCATCCTTCAGAAGGGGTATGACGAGGAGATGAGAAATCGTTAAATGCGATTGTGAGCAGGAAACAGAGAACGAATCGGAGAAAAAAACAGAGAGGAGGCACTATGCCGGTTATATTTGATCATATGGCGCTTGGCTTCTGCTGGTGGGATCTTCTCGTACTGATCCTTCTAGTCGCAGTGACCGCAGGATTCATATGGAAGCATCACGACTATAAGAAGCAGCAGAGAGAACTGGAAGACCGCACATCGGATCTGTATGCAAACGATGTGGTAAAGCTGAAAAGCTAAAACAGTAAAATGGCAGAGTTACAGAAAAGCAGCGGGGAACCGCTGCTTTTTCTGCTGTGTTGTCAGCCGGTATGACTGTCATGGCGTCACAAAAACGAATTATCAGGTGCGTTCCCCGGGCAGGTATGCTATAATGAGCCCAGGCGGGAAAGACGCCGGTCAGAGACGGGCTATTTCCATTAATACATGGTCTTTTGCCTTTGGCGACAAAAAGCAGTTATATTATAAAGAAAGTGGTGAATATGATTGAAAATTTATTTGGATAACTGTTGTTATAACAGACCTTTTGATGATCAGAGTCAGATAAAAATCCATCTTGAGACACAGGCAAAGTTATATATTCAGGATAAAATCAGGGAAGGTGTTTATGAGTTGGTATGGTCTTACATTTTAGATTATGAAAACGGGAAAAATCCATATCAGGAAAAACGCCTTGCGATTGCACCATGGAAAAAAATTGCTTCTTCCTGTATCGAAAAAGAAACAGAAAGTATCCTCTTATTTGCAGAAACACTTGCATTAAAGGGGATTAAAACATATGATGCGCTGCATATTGCCTGTGCTGTAGCGGCCGGTTGTGAATATTATCTGACTACTGATAAGAAGCTGCTGAATACGCCGGTTCAGGAAATCAGAATTGTGAATCCAATTATCTTTGTAAGCGAAATGGAGGAATAATAATGAAAACAGATTCTGTGGTAAAACAGGAGGGAATCAATGCGTTAATTGCCAAATTAGGTTATGTTGATGCAGAAAGATTTATCGTTTTAATCAACCGTGAACCTTTTGATTATACGAAATGGCGTGAACAGGCCCTGGATGACGGCCTGACGGTACGCCAGCTCAGCCAGAAGGCGATGCAATTTACAGAAAACGAAAGAGCCGGCGTCTGACCCGATTCTGCGATAACAGGCCGCCATCAGGGAGGAACACTATGAAAAAAATACGGGATCTGTGCCGGCGTCTGACCGTGCGCCTGGTGCTGGCGATCTGCCTGGCCATCATACCGGTCAACATCCTCTGCGTGGTGGTGACGCAGCTGATTCAGAGCAATGCCAGGAAGACGCTGCGCGAGGTATATCAGCGGGAGCTGGATTTCTGTGCGGCGGAGATCAACAAGGATCTGGAACGGATTCAGCGCCTTTTTATCGCGAGCTATGACGAGCAGAAGACCAGTGTCCGGCAGCAGACGGATTCCGGCGTGAAGAAAGAGCTGTTTATCCAGAACTGCTGTGCGGAGCTCTCGACCATGCGCAAGGAGGAGGCGATCGTCGACCTGATCTATCTGAAGGACAACGCGGAGAACCGGGTCTATGTGGGGTATGATACATTTCAGTATGACTATTATTTCGAGGCGATGGCCAAGCGGGAGCTTGAGTCGCTGGATCTTTTTGACGTAAAATATCTGAATTATCAGATCATCGAGATCGACGGGAGCTGTTTTATTCTGGAAAATATCACCTATTATGACTATTCCATGGGATGTCTGTTTAGCCTGGACGATCTGCTGGGAATGATCGGTACGGAGGCGGACCGGGAGAACCGCCGTCTGTACCTGGCGGATCAGGAAGGGACACTTTTGGCAGCTTACGGAGAAGGAATCCTGACGGAGGACGGCACGGCAGCAGGGCAGGAAGCGCTATCCGGACAGGAGGCGCCATCCGGCCAGGCGCTTATGGCGGAGCTTTCGGTTCCACGCTTTTACATTGTGGAATATGTGCCGGACAGCATGATTTCCTACGCGGTTCCGATCCTCTACCGGATTTTATGCTGGGTGGCGCTGTGCAGCGTGCTTGTGATTCCGGTACTTTGGATCTACATCCGTAAGCAGGTGATCCGGCCTCTGCTCGTGGTGGAGAACTCGCTTCGCCAGATCGAGAGCGACCATCTGGATTACCGGATCGGCGAGCAGGCCTCCACGAAGGAGTTTCAGTATCTGTACGACGCGTATAACCGGATGGCGGAGAGCTTAAAAAATCTCACCATTGAAGCCTATGAGCACGAGGTGGAGAAGGCCAGGCTTGACGCGATCAACAGCCGCCTGCAGGTAAATCCCCACATGCTGTTAAATTCCTTTAACATGCTCTATTCCCTGGCGCTGTCCAAGGATTTTCAGTGCATTCAGGATTACGCGAAGAATCTGATGAAGTATTTCCGCTACATACTGAGGAAGGATCAGAACCTGGTGACGATCGCGGAGGAGATCGAGTTCGTGAGCAATTATTTAAACGCGCAGCGGGTTCGTTATCCGGAGGCGTTTACCTCGGTTTATCAGATGGACGAGGATGCGGAGGAGATAAGGATCCCGCCGTTTATCATTGAAAATTTTGTGGAAAATTCGATCAAATACGGGTTAAAACCGGGAGGGCTGATCGAGATTATCGTGATCATCCGAAAGGAGGAGAATCTCTTAAAAATCTCGATTCTCGATACCGGAAACGGGATGTCAGAGGAGATCCTGGACAAATTAAACCGCGGCGAGGTGGTGGAAAATGCGACCGGACGCCACATCGGCGTGTGGAACTGCAGGAAACGGATCCAGATGTATTACGGGGAGAGCGCGGTGCTGACCATCTCGAGCACGCCCGGCGAGGGGACACAGGTGTGGATGGAGCTGCCGCTTGATCAGCTGCGGGAGGACGCCGGGCGCGAGACGCAGGTGTAAACGAGGGAGGAAAGAGATGAAGCTTCTGATGGTGGACGACGAGATATTTGCGCTAAAAGGGATCTTAGACAGCGTCGACTGGTCGGTGCTTGCGTTCGAGGAGGTACTGACGGCGACGAGCTACGGGCAGGCGGTGAACCTGTTCCGGCAGCAGGAGATTGCGATCCTGCTCTGCGACGTTGAGATGCCGATGGGCAACGGGCTTGAGCTGGTGGAGTGGGTCAACCGGAATTCGCCGGATACGGAATGCATCATTCTCTCCTGCCACGACGAGTTTGACATCGTAAAGCAGGCGGTGTCCTTACGGTGCATGGACTATGTGTTAAAACCGGTGGATCCGGCGGAGTTAGCGGGGCTTCTGTTAAAGGCGAAGGAAAAATACGCGAAGACAAAAGAGCAGACCCTGTACGTGGATTACGGAAAACGCTATATGGAGGGGCTCGGCAGACAGGACGGCGCCCCTTCGGAGACGGATCACGCGGGAAAAGACGCGGTGGAGGAGACCGCAGAGTATATCAAATCCCATATCGACGAGAAGCTCTCAGTGGAGGAGCTGGCCCGCAATGTCTACGTCAGCCCGGATCATCTCTCCCGGCTGTTTAAGAAGCGTTTTAATAAGACGCTTGTAGACTATATCACGGACGAGCGGATGACGCTGGCGGCGGAGCTGCTAAAGCACAGCAGCTTTTCGGTCAGCATGATCTCCGCGAAGGTGGGCTATCCGAATTACGCGTATTTTACCAGGAAGTTCAAAGAAGTGTACGGACTGCCGCCCCGGGATTATCAGAAGGAGTACCGGGAGTGAAGGGCTCCCGGATAAGCGTTTGTGACAGACAGTGTATCGGACAGGTACATTGTCTGTTTTTTTGATTATGGTTCAAAATCGGATTTGTGCAACCCGACATCGGATCTGTACAAAAACAGGCAGGAAATCGGAAATGTGACAGTCGGATTAAGGAAAGACAAATTCTTCTCAACTGTCTATAATAAGACCATAAGATCACGGCAGCGAAAACAGGACCGGCTGCCAGAATCACGAGACAGCCAGAACCACCAGAGAGTGGAGGGCAGAGCAGAAAGAGAGGAGCATTATGAAGAGAAGGATTGTATCGACCTTATTAATCGCATCCATGGCGGCGACAATGCTGGCCGGCTGCGGCGGCAAAGACGCGGGAAGCGCCGGCGGAAACGCGGCGGGCGGAAACGACGCGGGAAGCACAGGCGGCGCTGCGGCGGGCACCGAGGCAGGTGTCGGCGGAGCCGGAGAGAATACCGCGGGAGCGGTGGAGCCCGGCGGCTGGGACGGTGAGACGACCCACATCGTGATGACCTACTTAACCCTTGGCAATACGCCCTCCGACGTGCAGAAGGTGCAGGACGCCGTGAACGAGATCACCGTGCCGGACATCGGCGTGGAGGTGGAGTTCAAGCCCATCGCCATCTTTGACACGGCATCCCAGTATTCCCTCTGGATCAGCTCCGGCGAGCAGGTGGACCTGATGATGGTGGCCTTCACGAACCTGGCGACCTACGCGGATCAGGGACTGATCGAGCCGCTTGACGACTATCTGGCAAGCGCGCCCTACATCTCCTCCTGTGTCAATGACGAGGGCTATCCGCTGTTTGACGGTTCCTACTACGAGGGCGAGGTCTACGGGATCACACCGGTCATGTACTACTACGGAACCGGCGGAAGCTTAATCATCCCGGACGAGTACATGGAGAAGGCCGGGATTGAATTTACCGAAGATACCTTAAGCCTTGACGGCATCGGTGAGATTTACGGAAAATTAAAGGAAGCCTATCCGGACAAATATCCCTGCGGGCTGGTCACCAAGAATATGACGGCGACGGTCTACAATCAGTTCGGCGGAGTTTTTGACGCGCTGGGCGCGACGCCTTCCTCCGGCGTGCTGATGGGAACGGATTCGACGACTGTAGAAAATCTTTTCGCATCGGAAGGATATTATGATTACTTAAAGCACATGAAGGAGTGGCACGACGCGGGCTATGTGTACCCGGATGCGGCGACCACGGACTCCACGGCAAACGAGCTGACCAAGAGCGGCGTTCTCTTAACCGAGAGTATGACGAACCAGCCGGTTATGCTGTCTGATTTCTCGAGTGCGACAGGCTTCCCGGCAAAGCAGTTTATGACGTCCGATTCCTACTATACGGCCCAGTCCTCCTCGGGCGGCACCTTCTGGACCGTACCGATTACTTCCACGGACCCGGATGCGGCGCTGCGGTTTCTGGATTACACCTACTCGAACCATGACCTGCACAACCTGATCCTCTGGGGAATCGAGGGCGAGCATTATGAGATCGCGGATGCGGATAACCTGCTGATTAAATTCCCGGAGGGCGTGGACGGAAATACCAGCACCTACTACAATACCCTTGGACTCTACGGCGACAGAAGATACGAATATGTGTGGGATGCGTCGAATGACAAGGCGACCAATGAGGCGTATACAAAGGAAGCGATGGCAAATCCGACGAAGGCAGTGGGTTATGCATACAACACCATCAATATGGCGACCAAGATCGCGAATGTGGACGCAGTGCTGACCCAGTATCTGCCGACCTTAGAGAGCGGCTCCGAGAGCGATCTCGACAGCATGTACGAGCAGTTCTTAGCGGATCTTGAGAACGCCGGCATCAACGATATCATTGCCGACAATCAGGCGCAGTTCGACGAGTGGCTGGCACAGCAGTAAAAAGTGTAATACAAAACGAAAAGGGGACGGTGACGCGTTCCCTTTTCTGAAAATCGGGGTTCGACGGATCCGCATGCCGGTATCCATTCATCATCAGAGAGGAAACGAAACGTTATGAAAAAAAAGAAAATACGCTGGGCGAAGGCGCTTCCGATTTATATCATGATGCTTCCGGGCGTGCTGTATTTTATCGTAAATAACTATCTGCCCATGGCGGGAATCGTGATCGCCTTTAAAAAGATCAACTACCGGAAGGGTATTTTTAAGAGTCCCTGGAACGGACTGGACAATTTTCAGTTCCTCTTCCAGTCGGGCAGCGTGGTGACCATGATCCGCAATACGGTGCTTTACAATCTTGTCTTCATCACCCTCGGCACGGTGCTGGCCATCACGGTTGCGATTCTGATGAACGAGATCCGCAGCAAGGTGGCGAACCGGGTTTATCAGACGGTGATCCTGCTTCCCTACCTGATGAGCTGGGTTGTGGTCAGCTACCTGGTGTACGCGTTTCTGGCCGGCGAGAACGGATATGTGAACAACACGATCATCCCGGCGCTGGGCGGATCGACGAAGATCAATTTTTATCAGGAAAAAATCTTTTGGCCCTTCATCCTCTTTTTTGTAAACCAGTGGAAGGGGCTGGGCTTTAACATGATCATTTACTTAGCGGCGGTGATCGGGATCAGCCCGGATTATTATGAGGCGGCCCGCATCGACGGGGCCACGAAGTGGCAGCAGATCACGAAGATCACGATCCCCCAGCTGCTTCCCACGATCATCACCCTTTTTATCTTAAATGTGGGGCGGATGTTCTACTCGGATTTCGGACTGTTTTACCAAATTCCGAAGAACTCCGGGCCGCTGTATGACGTGACCATGACGATTGATACCTTTGTCTACAACGCCCTGATGAATCAGAATAATATCTCGATGTCGTCCGCTGCGGGCTTTATCCAGTCGATTGTCGGCTTTATCCTTGTCATGTCGGCAAACGGACTGATCCGTAAGGTCAGCAAAGAAAATGCAATGTTCTAGGAGGAGACGAAGATGGGTATTTTATCAAAAGAAGAAAAAATCTTTCAGGCTGTCGCGCATGTGGTACTCACCATCGGATGTATCCTGGCGATCGTGCCCTTCTGGCTTCTGATCGCGGCGTCCTTTTCCTCCGATGCCTACGCCACAAAGTATGGTTATAAATTTATCCCCGGGGAACTCAGCCTGGAGGCGTACCGGTTTATTTTTAACCAGTGGGATCAGATCGGCCGGGCCTATTTTATCACGGTGATCGTGACGGTGATCGGCACGGCGTTAGGAATCATGCTGGTGTCGATGCTGGCCTACGGCCTGGTACAGAAGGATGTGCCGGGGGTGAAGGCTATTTTCCTGGCGATCATGGTCACCATGCTCTTTAACGGCGGGCTTGTGCCGACCTACCTGATCTACAGCAATGTGGTGCATGTGAAAAACACGATCTGGGGGCTGATCCTGCCGAATCTTCTGATGAGCGGTTTTACGGTGATCCTGGTGAAAAATTATTTTACCACCAGCATCCCGGGGGAGCTGATCGAGGCGGCGGAAATCGACGGGGCCGGACAGTTTAACATTTTCTTTAAAATCGTAATGCCCTTATCCACGCCGATCCTCGCGACGGTGGGACTGATGGCCGCGGTGACCTACTGGAACGACTGGCAGAACGGACTGTACTACATATCGGAGAGTAAGCTCTACAGCATCCAGCTGCTGTTAAACGAGATGAACAACAATATTCAGTACCTGGCGAACAATGCATCGAATCTTGCAGGGGTGGACACGAGCACCATGCCCAGTGTGACGATCCGCCTGGCTATCGCGGTGGTGGCGATCCTGCCGATCCTGCTGGTATATCCCTTCTTCCAGAAGTATTTCGCGAAGGGGATTGTGATGGGAGCCGTGAAGGGGTAAAGGAGGAGACGATGACAGGAATACAGGAATGCTTAAAGGGGACGAACGGAAATTATATTCTGCCGTTTTTCTGGCAGCACGGCGAGGAGGAGTCCGTGCTGCGGGAGTATGTGAATGCGATCCACGGGGCCGGGATCGGCGAGATGTGTCTGGAGGCCAGGCCCCACCCGGACTATGCGGGGGAGCAGTGGTTCCACGACGTGGATATCATTTTAGACGAGGCGAAAAAGCTTGACATGAAGCTCTGGATCTTAGACGACGCTCATTTCCCCAGCGGCCAGGCGGCCGGAAAGATGGTGGAAGCGCCGGCGGAGCTCTGCAAACAGTATCTGCGCTACAAGGTGGCGGACGTCTGCGGGCCGGCCAGTGATACGACACTTGACGTAAAAGTGCTGGCGAAGGAGTATGAGAATCCCTTTGCGCCGAAGAGTCCGTTTTCTCACGGGGAGAAGCGGAAGTTTGACGACGATGCGCTGATGGCGGTGATCGCGTCAAAGCTGGACGGGAAGGAGGGCGATATCTACCACCTGGACGATACGCTGCTGGACCTCACCGGACAGGTGTGCGACGGGACCCTGCACTGGGATGTGCCGGAGGGGAGCTGGCGGATCTTCGTGATCTATGCCACGAGAAACGGCGGCGGGCGCAGCGGCTATGTGAATTTCTTAAGTAAAAAATCCTGCCGGATACAGATCGACGCCTGCTACGAGCCCCACTATGCGCATTATAAAGACGAGTTTGGAAAAACGATCCTGGGATTTTTCTCGGATGAGCCGGAGATCGGAAATATCGACGGCTACGACGGGAAGGACTGCGGCATCGGAAATATGAATATGCCGATCCCCTGGAGCGAGGAGATGCCGGCGCTGATGGAGGAGCGCTTCGGGCCGGATTATCTGCGGAAGGTGCCTGCCCTGTGGATGAACGTCGGGAGCGAAGCCTTTACCGCAGATGTGCGCACCGGATACATGGACATCGTCTCCAGGCAGTGTCAGAGGAATTTCGGGGAGCAGATGGGGGAGTGGTGCCGGGAGCACGGCGTGCAGTACATCGGGCATATCGTGGAGGATTGCGATGTGAGCCCGCGGCTGGGCCCGAGCCAGGGACATTTCTTCCGCGCCCTCTGGGGACAGGACTGGTCCGGGATCGACGATATCGGCGGCCAGGTGACCCTGGGCGGCGCGAATATCAGCCACAAAAACTTTTCCGGTTTTGCGGCGGACGGGGAATTTTATCACCACGAGCTTGGAAAGCTGGGAACCTCCCTGGCGGATATCGACCCGAAGAAGCAGGGGCGCAGCATGTGCGAGATTTTCGGCGCCTACGGCTGGAACGAGGGCACGCGGCTGATGAAGTACGAGATCGACCATTTCCTGGTGCGGGGGATCAACCACTATGTGCCCCATGCCTTCTCGCCGAAGGCCTTCCCGGATCCGGACTGCCCGCCGCATTTTTACGCCCACGGGAAAAATCCGCTCTATCCGCCCTTCGGGGAGCTGATGCGCTATACGAACCGGATCTGCCACCTGATCAGCGGAGGCGTCCACCGGGCGGAGGTGGCGGTGCTCTATCACGCGGAGTCGGAATGGGCCGGCGGCGCGTATATGGACATGGTAAAACCCGCCCGGGTGCTGGACGACGCGCAGATTGATTTTGATTTTATTCCGGCGGATGTCTTCACGAATCCGGAGGATTTCGCCTCATCCTTTGATGGCGAGACACTTGTCGTAAACAACGTGCGGTTCCGGGCGCTGGTGATCCCGGGGGCGGACTATGTGCCGGAGGCGGTGCTTGAGTTTGCCCGCAGAGCGGGGGAGAGCGGTTTCCTGGTCTGTTTTGCGGGACAGCTGCCGAAGTTTACCCTGGACGGCAGCGGGGTGGATACGAATGGTTTTACGAATGTAGACATGGAGGAACTTCCGGCGCTGTTAAAGGAGCGGGGGATCCTGGACGCAGTCTCCGAGACGGAGTTTGCGGATCTTAAGATCTATCATTATGTGCGGGGAGGGGAGCAGTATTATCTGATCTCCAACGAGAGCGCGTCAGCGGTATATGAGGGAGCGGTGCGGCTTCCGGCGGCGGGGATTCCCTTCTCCTATGACGCGTTCCAGAACCGGCTGTACACCATGCCGTATGAGACGACGGAAGGAGGGATCCGGCTGCCGCTTGTGATCCGACCCTATGAGATGAAGGTGGTGGTGATCCCGGAGGATCCCGCGGAGTGCGAAAAGGCGGCGGCAGAGCCCGTGGTCTATGAGGGAGAGCCGCAGGAGCTCACTGGCCCGTGGACAGTCTCGTTTGTGGAAAATGAGAATTACCCGGCCTTTTCCGATGCCGTCACGATGGAGCGGCCGGTGAACGTGCTGCGGGAGCGCCCGGATTTCTCCGGCGTGATCCGCTATGAGACGTCCTTTGCCGGCACGGCGGGAAATCACCAGCTGACCCTGGCGGAGGTCTACGAGTCCGCGGAGGTCTGGTGCAATGACAGGCCCGCGGGTGTCCGGATCTGCCCGCCCTATGAGTTTGACCTCTCCGGCCTGTGCGTGGACGGGGAGAACCGCCTGCGGGTGGAGGTGCGCACCACCTTAGAGCGGAAGGTACACGCCATGACCGGCGGCATGGGCTTCTTCGGACCCGAGGCGGACGTGGTGATGCCGGAAGGTATCGTCGGGAAGGTGACGGTGCGGTAGGGGTATAGGGCAATTGCAAAGTCATAAATTGGAATACAGGCATTGAAAATAGTGATTTTTTGATGCCTGTATTATTTTTTACTTGAAAAGTATTGTATAATATGATAATACTTAAATATGAGATATCCAGATTATGTAAAGCAGTTCAAACCAAAAGGGACAATTGTAAAAAAAGTAAATGACACTTACTATGCCTATTATGCAACCTCGAAACGTGTTCCAGATAAAAAATACCCTGTCCAGGTTATAAAGGGGCTGGCAGGACGGATCGATGAAAGCGGGTTCCACAGGCTTTCCAAAGCGTTTGTCGAAACAGGGCATGTGGTGGTCAGGGAGTGTGGGTTCACAAATTTCCTGCTGAAATTTGAAGAGGAATATATCAGCAGGAGAAAAGAACGGGTAAAGGAGCGCAGGAACCTGTACCGCAGCATGATTGTATACCTGTCCAATAACTCCTACCTGAATGATGATCCGGAGACAACCCTTTATTCCGTGTCGGAGATGACCGAAAGGTTTCAGATTGGGATACCGAACCAGATCACGGCAATCAGTAAGATCTGCGAGTATGCCATGGAGGAACTGGAACCTTTAAAATATATCTGCAGCGTCACCATGGGGAACCGGAGATTTGAAAGCGAACTGACGGGTACGCAGAAAAGACTTTTGGAAAGGATAGGGATAGAAGAAGATGACATACGGCGAGGATGAGGCCAGGGAATTGATGGAACTATTGGAAGAAGTACCGGATCCGAGATGTGCAAGGGGAGTGAGGTATCCCTTTTCGCATCTGCTGCTGATGTGTATTTATGCAGTGCTGGCAGGGCACAGTGCGGCGATGGAGATAGCTTACTATGCAGAATTGAATTTTGACTACTTCCAGAAACTCCTGAAAATGGAGAAGGTACCGTCCCACGATACATTTTCGAGAGTATTGCGGTATGCTGATTTTGAAGCGCTTTCCAGTTCTCTGGGGGAATGGCTGAAGGGGAGCTTTCCGGAGGTATATGAGAAATACCAGGACAGGAAAGCGCTCCATATAGACGGGAAGGCGGTAAGGGGGGCCAGCGAGAAATCAAAAGGGGAAAATCCAATCTACCACCTGAACGCGATGTATGAGGGAGGGGCAGTGGGAGTGGAGATAAAACGGGTGGGGGAAAAGGAGAACGAGATATCCTGCCTGCCGGACTACCTGAAACAGTTCGACCTGAGGGGAACGATAGTGACGATGGATGCCATGGGCTGTAATCAGACCGTCATCAAAGCGATCCGGAAAGGAGGCGGGAACTACGTGCTGCCAGTAAAAGAGAACCAGAAAAACCTATGGGGGACAATCCACGGGGAAATAGAAAAATTGGAAAAAGGGAAGACATGGGACAGGCCGGACCGCACAGAACTATTGCAGAAAAAGCATGGACGGATAGAAAAAGTGGTATTCCGGATGCTGTCAGACACCAGTTTTATATATGAAAAACTGGGACTGAAATCTTTTTATGGAACAATAGCGCGGATCGGGGTAATGGACAAGACGACAGAAACAAAGAAAGACGGGGAAGAAGTAAAGACAAAGAGCCGGAGCATATTTATAACGGATTTAGAGGACATAACGGCAGAAATGATGCAGAAGATCAGGGCAGCGCATTGGAATATCGAAATGCAGCACTGGGTATTGGATATACAGTTAAAGGAAGACCAGCAGACAGCAAGAAAGGACGATGCGGTAACGAATGGTTCTATCTTGAGACGGTTCTGTATGGCACTGAAAAAACAGGATCCAGAATTATCTGCAAAGCCGATGAAAAGATTTCTGATGGCAAATGAACATGACCCAAATAGAATTGAAAAGTTACTCTTTAAAAATGTGGCACAGGAAGAAGCCAGATTTTGAGCGGCGACTTTGCGATTGCCCTAGTAGGGGTAGAAAACGCCGGAAAATGAATTGACATATTTTTTTACTCTGTGTATAATAATAGTACAGAACAGGCAACGATGTGTGTCTGTTGAAGCGTGGAAGTAAAGGAGTGCGCCGGTATGCATTGCTTTATGGAGCTTTCAGGAGGGGTTGTGCAGTGAAACCTCAAACCGGCTCAGGCAGATTATCCTGCGGGATTCTTTATTTGCTGAAGGAAAATGCTCGGAAAGTCCCTGCTAGACGGCAGGGACTTTTGTATACAGAAAGGAAGATGCATGGATTTATTACAGCAGTGTGCGCAGGAATTTGAACGTCTGATTCCTTACCAGTATCATATTATCATTGGACGTAAAGGTAAAACACTGGAGTTTTCTCTTTCGTTTGACAGAGCAGATTTCCACCATCTTGCGGGACTGCACAAGCTTCGGGATAATGTGCGTTTTCAGACTGGAAAACGTGCAGAGATCATGAAAGAAATTCTGAATGGGAAGCTAACGCTTTTACAGGCGGAAAAAAGTGCATTTTTTGATGAAATGAAGCCGCGGCTTTTGCCGCTAACGCAACTGGAACACTTTTTAGACAGTAATGAAATTATTTTCCGCTATAACGCCCGGGCAAATACTTTTTCCGCGATCCAGGCAGATTATCTTCTGCAAAATGATTTTGAGGATACGCCTGCCTATTTGTTTCTGGCACAGCGTTCCGATGGGGATACACAGGTATGCCGTACATTTTTTCCAAAGTCAGGAAGGGACTATGCGAAAGGACAGCCGCAATATACGCTGCTCAAAAAAGAAAAAAAGAATATGATCACAAGCGAAACCATTGTACAGTATGATCGTTTTGCCTTGAACTGATCATGTTTTTTTGTTTTGTTGTTCTGCTAACGCCGGGGCAGAAATGCCCCGGCGTTGCCGCTGTAAGATCAGTTTATTTCCTTGTTGTTTGCAAGAATATTTTTCTTGCGAAGCTTTAACTTTTCTTTTTCCTTTTCGTCGGTTTCACGGTCAATCAGTTCATCGACAAAAATAAGTAATGCGTTATACACTTCAAACTGCTCGTCGCTCATCCCCATACAATCACCGCCTCCTGCTGCTTTTATTATAATGGATCCTGTCCGGGGTGTAAAGTGTTCTGTCTTTCTTTTCAGAAAATGATCCTCAGTCCTGAAAAACACCCCCGGGAGATTCTCCCGGGGGTTCGTCCGTGTACCTGGCGGCACATGTGTTCGGTAAGATACTGGCGCTTGTCTCAGCCCTGGTTCAGGACACCGTTTAACATGGCGATGAGCCCTTCCGCCTGATCTAAGGTCATGGCGCCGAAGCTGATTAAGGATTTTAACGGCATGGCTGTCATCATGGCTTCCATCATAGCCTTGTCGGACTCGGAGCCGGTAAGATTATTTTCCGTGTCACCGAAAATCGAATTCGACATGGCCTCCTGCATCATCTTCTGAACGACCGGGGCCGTGCGCGGATCTGCAAAGAGCTCGCCAAGTGTCGTAGCTCCGCTCACGTGCAGCGGCAGAAGCTTCGCGGTGGTAAAGTGAACCGTCGCGGTTTTTTTGATGTCGTCGCTGGCGTGTCCGATCAGAAGCTCATAGTCGCCGGACGCAGCGTACCAGTCGCCAGACTCCTCATGCCAGAAGCTCAGATCCCGGGCATTGATCGTCATGGTGACGGTCTTCGTCTCACCCGGGGCGAGGGAAACCTTTGCAAAGCCCTTTAATTCCTTCACTGGACGGCAGGGGGTGCCGGTCTTATCGCTGACGTACAGCTGTACGACCTCCTTGCCCGCCACAGAACCGGTGTTGGTCACATCCACGCTTACCTCGATCGTACCGTTGTCATCCATGGAATCGGAGGACAGCTTCACGTCGCCGTAAGCGAAGGTGGTGTAGGAGAGTCCGTGTCCGAACGCCCATCGCACCGGGATCTTCTTCGTGTCATAATAGCGGTAGCCCACATAGACGCCCTCGCCGTACTTCACGGTCTTGCTGTCACCCGGGAAGAATAAGTAGCTCGGGTTGTCCTCCAGACGGTACGGGAAGGTCTCCGCCAGACGGCCGGAGGGATTTGCCTCTCCGTAGAGCAGCATATCGCAGGCAGCGCCCACGCCCTGTCCGCCGAGGTAGAGCTCTAAGATTGCGGCGACATCCTCCGCCCACGGGCATTCCACCGGGCTTCCGTTATGTAATACTACAACCGTATTTTTCTGCACGGCTGCGACGGCTGCGATCAGTTTATCCTGGCATTCCGGCATTTTCATGGTCGTTCTGTCATATCCCTCGGACTCGAAGACATCCGGCAGACCGGCGAAGATCACAGCCACATCCGCTTCCTTTGCCGCCGCGACGGCTGCCGCGAGCTCTGCGTCGTCCAGCTCATCCTTATCATTCGGGAAGCCTTTGACATAGGAGACATTTCTGCCCTTTGCCTTTGCCGTTTCCAGCGCGGAGGTCACCTTGCTGGAATTGATGTGGCTCGAACCGCCGCCCTGGTACCGCGGCTTCTCGGCAAATTCACCGATGTAGACGACCTTCTGCCCGCCGTTTAAGGGAAGCACGCCGTTGTTTTCAAGAAGAACCGCACACTCGGTCTCCACGGCCACTGCCTTCTCGTGATCCTTGTCGCGGTCAAACACCGCCTCCGGATGTCTGTGGTCCACATAGGAGAAGATCACCTTTAAGATGCGCTCCACGGCCTGGTCCACCAGCGCTTCATCGAGCGTGCCGTCCTTTACCGCAGCGACGATTCTCGCGTCGTTTGCGCCGCCGGAAGCCGGCATCTCAAGCTCAAGCCCGGCGCGGATGCCCTGTACGCGGTCGTCGATTGCGCCCCAGTCGGTCATGACATAGCCCTCGAAGCCCCAGTCGTCGCGCAGCACCTTTGTCAGCAGCCACTCGTTGTCGGAGGAGTAGGTGCCGTTGATTTTATTGTAGCTGCACATCACGGTCTTCGGCTGGGAAGCCTTCACCGCCTCCTCGAACGGCGGGAAGTAAATCTCGCGCAGCGTCCGCTCATCCACCTCGGAGGAGCAGCTCATGCGGTAGTATTCCTGATTGTTCGCCGCAAAATGCTTGATGCTGGTGCCCACGTCCCATTTCTGCACGCCGCGGATGTAGGAGGCAGCCATCTTTCCGGCCAGGTACGGATCCTCGGAGAGGTACTCGAAGTTACGTCCGCACAGGGGGCTTCTCTTGATGTTGACGGCCGGTCCTAAGAGGACGCTTAAATCCTCCGCCTGGCATTCCTCGCCGAGGGTCTGGCCCATCTCGTTGATCAGATCCACGTCAAAGCTGGAGGCCGTGGCGCAGGCTGCCGGGAAGCAGACCGCGACGATGCTCTCGTTTAAGCCCAGGTGGTCGCCGCCCTCCGCCTGCTTGCGGAGTCCGTGAGGTCCGTCGGATACCATCACGGCCGGGATGCCGAGGCGCTCGACGGGTTTGGTGTGCCAGAAATCGGCGCCGGAGCAGAGTCCTGCTTTTTCTTCCAGCGTCATTTCGGAGATGAGTTTTTTGATGTCTCGTTCCATAGCGTTTCGTTCCTTTCTTATTTGTGATATTGCAATTATAACAGGGCTGTGGTAGCATATCTACATAAAAACATGGTTTATTATCTGATTTCATGGTAACAGTATAAAAAATATGCTGCTGTTTTTTGCGATTTATTGTGCATATGTGCCAGTTTCGAACAGAAGAGCAGCGGATTTGCGAAGGCACGGACGGATTTGCTTTTTGACAGGAGGACGGCAGAATGGCATTTCAGATGTTTCACAGTTTTTACTACCCGGAATACATGGAGGATACGGATCAGGAGCGGCAGATTTTTTCCCGGTCGTTTACCGAGGTGCTGGAGGAGGGGAAGAGCGCCGGCAGCCGAAGACGGGAGGGGGAGAAGTATTTTCTTTCGTATATCACGCTGGGAAACCCTGCCATGATGAAACAGATTTTTGAGAGCGCGTTTCAGAAGGATACGACCTTTGAGTTAGGACAGCTCTCGGAGAATGCGCTCAGGCAGGCGCGCTATATGATGATCTGCCATGTGACGCTCTGCTCGCGGGCCGCTATCGAGGGAGGGCTGCCGGAGACGCTCGCCTATTACATGAGCGACAGCTATATCCGTTACCTGGACGGGCAGACGGATATCCGAAAGATCAACGGGCTTTTGTATCCGGTGTGCCTGGCCTACGCGGAGGCAGTGTGCGAGTGGCGTCTGTCCGCCTGCGGCGAACATGTGCGTGTCTGCTGTGAATATATTTTTTCCAATATTCTTGCTCCGATCACGCTGGACGATTTAAGCGACGCCTGCGGGCTGACGCCGAATTACATCACGGAGCTTTTTACCAGGGAGCTTAAGATGAGCCCGATGCGCTATATCCGCAGCCAGAAGCTGGAGTACGCCAGGATTCTGCTGGCGGATCACAACCGTTCCGTGGCGCAGATCGCGGAGCATCTTTCTTTCCCGGGACACAGCAATTTTACCGAACAGTTCCGCAGGCAGTACGGGGTGACGCCGTCGCAGTATCGGAAGGGGATGCGGCGTAAAAGCATTGAAGAACGGGGGGAGATGCTTTATAATGACAGATAGCGGGATGCCGACATTAAGAAACGAAAAACACATACCTGCATAATAGAAAAACGATAATTGGAGAAAAGACAATACGATGGAAAATTTATTGATTGCGACAAAAGTAGTGCTACCCCTCATGGTTTACATGGCGGTGGGGATGCTCACAAGAAGGCTCTCGGTGGTCTCCGAGGAAAATTTTAAGGTGATCAACCGACTGATTTTTAAGATTTTCATGCCGCTGACCCTGTTTTTTAATATTTATGACGCGGATATCGACGGGGCGATCACGCCGGGGGTGTTTGTGTTCGTCTTCGCGTGTATTCTGCTGCAGTTTGCCGGGGCGTGGATAATCTTTCGCCGCGCGGTGAAGGATGTGGCGGATTCCCTGACCCTGACCCAGGGGATATACCGGAGCAACTTCGTGCTGCTGGGCAGCGTGGTGGCGGGCTCCCTGTGCGATGCGGGCGGGCTGGCGCTGGTGGCGGCTCTCTCGATCCTTGTGGTGCCGCTGTTTAACATTCTGGCTGTGATCATGTTTGAGGTGCGCTTAAGCAAAGAGATACGGTTTCTTCCGCTGCTTGCGAATATTTTTAAAAACCCGCTGGTGGACGCCGGGATTCTGGGCTGTGTCTTTAAAGCCTTACAGATCCCGGTGCCGGAGCTGATCGCACAGCCCTTAACGACGCTTGGAGGGATCGCCTCGCCGCTGGCGCTGGTAGCCCTGGGCGGAATGCTCTCCTGGGGCAGCGTCGCAAAGCATAAGAGATATCTGACAGCGGCTGCGGTCGGAAAGCTCGTCGTCGTGCCGTGTATGGTGATTCTTGCGGCAATGGCGCTCGGGTTTCGGGGAAATGAGATGGTTGCCATTCTGGCAGTCTTTGCATCACCGACAGCTGTCGCATCCACTCCGATGGCGCAGGCCATGGGCGGCAACGGGCAGCTGGCCGGGGAGATCGTGGCGGTGACATCAGTTTTTTCCATGGCGACGATCTTTCTGTTTGTGTGGGGACTGTCGGGGATGGGGATGATTTAGGAAGCGGCAGGCGCGGGATGAATGTTTCGTGAAAATAAGGATAAATGGAAAAGATATCATGGGGATTTTTCTTTATGGATCTTATGCAAGGGGCGATTATGATGATGAATCTGATATTGATATCGCTGCGGTTGTAAAGGGGAGGAGACAAGAACTTCAGGACAAATTGAAGCAGATGTGGGATATCTCTGCAGAGATTGGATTGCAGAATGATGTGGTTGTTTCGCCGGTCGTTATTCCATATGATGAATTTGAGAAATATAAGGATATACTTCCCTATTACCGGAATATTGTAAAGGAGGGAAAGCGGATTGGATAATTTTACCTTGCAAAAAAAATGACGCGGAGGAACAGGATCAGAAAGCGACCGGATGCGGCAGCATAAAAACAGCGGATATATGGAGGGGTTCATTTATGGCATTGCCAGCGGAAAAGGCGCGGTATACATTTGCCGACTGCCTCACATGGGATGAGAAGGAACGTATAGAAATTATTGATGGAGAGACTTTTATGATGGCAGCGCCGTCCAGAATTCATCAGAAGATCAGCGGCGAGCTGTTTCGCCAGCTTGCAAATTATCTTGAGGGGAAAAAATGCGAGGCCTGTTCTGCGCCCTTCGGCGTCCGGCTGTTTGAGCAGGCCGGGGATGTGCCGGAGGACGTTGACACTGTGGTTGAGCCGGACATCTCCGTGGTATGTGACAGGAGCAGGCTGGATCAGTACGGCTGCAAGGGGGCGCCGGATCTGATTATTGAGATTCTGTCCCCTTCCTCCCTTCGCCATGACCGGCTTGTGAAGCTGAACCTGTACCAGCGGGCCGGGGTTCGGGAATACTGGATTGTGGATCCAAAGAACCGGTCTGTGATGGTGTTTCTGCCGGATCACAGCGGTTCTTTCAGGCTCCGGGAGGACTATGGGCGTGAGGACGTGGCAAAGGTAAGCGTGCTGGACGGATGTTTCATCGAGTTAAGTAAAGTGTTTTCTGAATAAGCGGCGCAAAAGCGGGCGGACGCGGTTGTGCTATACTGATTGAAAATCAGGGGAAAAAGAGGTGATCAGTCTGGAGATAGCAGATTTTAACGGATATGGACAGAATCAGAGAATGTATGGCGGGACGGCCGGAAGAAAAATGGGTATTTCTTATAAGGGAAAGGATTATATTCTGAAATTTCCAGGAAATTTAAGGGAACAGGAAATGAAAAATATCCGGCTCACCTATTCAAACAGTCCGGTGTGTGAATATATTGGATCGCAGGTTTATCAGCTGCTCGGTTTTTCCGTACACGAAACCATACTTGGCGAAAGGAAGGGAAAAACAGTTGTTGCATGCGGGGATTTTTTGAAAGATGGCGAGATTTTGTACGAGTTTGACAAAATTAAGGTGACATTTGAACCGCGATTTCTGGATTCCAATGGGAATGAGACAAATGGTGTGGGCGTTGATCTGTATGAGATACTGATGACGATACAGGAACATCCGTTTTTAGAAGACGTCTATGGGATACAGGAGCATTTCTGGAATATGTTTGTGGTGGATGCATTACTTGGAAACCCTGACAGGAATAACAGCAACTGGGGGATTATTCTTGGCAGAGGAGGAGTGAAACGTATTGCTCCTGTATATGATAATGGAAACTGCCTGAACTGTAAGTGGGATGAGGAAAAAATGCTGGAGGTTCTGCTGGATGAGAAAAAGCTGGAAACGGAAAGCTATAAAGGCCGCAGATGTATTTTTGAGCAGAAGGGAAAAAAGATAAATCCGTATCACGTCATGCAGAGCATGGTATATCCGGAATGTACGGAGGCTGTGAAAAGAATCGTTCCTGTAATCGGAGAAGCTCTGCCGGGAATCTGTGGTCTTATATGGGATATTCCCGTTTTATCAGATGTACAAAGGAAGTTTTACTGCGCAGTCATGCAGTGCAGATATGATAAGGTGTTCCTCCCGCTTTACCAGAGCATTACTTAAAAAGTTATCGTTCAGCCCGCGCCATTCGCAAAATCGTGTCTTCGACACTTTTCGTTGCTTTGCAACTTATTTTTGCTCATATACGGGCGCTTCGCTCATTCTCTGCAACATGTGCTCATTCATGCGAGCATGATTCGCCCATCTCGCAGAGAATGGCTGAACTTTTCTATATCAAAAAGAAATAAGAGAGGAGCAGAGTACATGTATATTGATAAGGAAATTGAGCTCCCCGCAAATCTGCCCTCCGGGCTGCAGGAAGATTTTACGGAATTGCAGGAATTTTATGATGCCGGAGACTGGCTTTCGTTTGACCTGTTGTTTGAGGCCGTGGAGGCAAGTGTAAAAGCCTGTTATCTTGCAGGGAAGATCACCAGAGAGGAACTGAATCTTATTTTCAGAAGATATGGGATCGCATAAACAGTGACAGCACAAGAGACTTTAAGATCTGCCGGGTTTCCTCCGCCTTATTTCCCTTGAGGTGGCCAAAAGAAAACAGGCTGGAAGCCGTGGAGAGAGTTCACGGGGTTCTGGCCTGTTTTTTTTAGAATTCTGGGATTCTGTCTGCCGGTCATGTAAAACTATTTCCCGAACAGATCTGTGTGGCTGCCCGTAGCGGTAGCGGAAAGGATTTTTATACATACTTTAGTCCTCCAGCATAGAGGCGACGGCATCTTTGGCATTGTCAAAAGGACCATTTTTTTGTAGTAGTATTGTACCATATATGTAATATTATAACAATGAGAATTTATCGGAAGCATTAAGCCTGCCGTGGAAAAAGCATCCCGGGGAATACCTGCTTTCAAAAGAGTACCAAAAAGTGGTTCCCTTTTTCCGGCAAATACGATATAATTCATTTGCCATGAAAGATCCGCGCTTTTCGGATGTTTCACAGCGATTACGGAAGCGGCAGACAGGGGTCGATGGGAAGACATGTCAGAAAGATACAGAAAGATAATAGATGCAATTGTAGTAGTGGCGTTTGCTGTCTTTTTGTGTGCAGCAGGCCAGGCGGACAGGGAGAACGCGCGGCGGGAGGAACTGGCAGCCGCGCATGGCGGGGAGGATTCCGGCAGGACGGAAGCGGCGGCGGATCTGCCGTCAGATTCCGGCATCTTCGCGGTCATGGACCAGGAAGCCGGCGGCGTCACGGAAAACACCGGCGCAGGGGCCGGGAATGTCCGGGAGGCAGAGACAGAAAACGCGGGCCCGGACACAGAGGAGGATGCCGTCGGCGTTTATCCGGACACAGAGGAGGACTTTGCTGCCGTCTGTCCTGACCCGGACTGGATGCCCGATCTGTCAGACGAATGCACCGTGATCCTGCACGGCATTTCGCGGGAGGCAGTTGCCGGTTATCCCGTCGACGACACGTTTCTGATGTGGCTGTATGCGCGGTGCGGGGAAGAATCGCTCCGCGGGCTCGCGCAGCTGGTGTCGGACGGCGGGATGAACGCCGGGTGCTGGCAGGAGCTGACCGGCAGTACGATCCATGCGCTCTGGGCGGAGTACTGTATGGAGAGCGGCTATCAGAGCGTGCTGCTGGAGGAGGACTGCCGGGTGGCGGACACGGAGGCGGGCGGGGCTGCCACGCTTGGATTTATCGGGGACACCCGGGCGGATGTGTGGGAGCTGGTGTCGGATGTGCCGGAAACCGAGACGGAAGTAGCTGAGATGCCGACAGAAACAATGGAGACAGAAGCAGTTAAAACATCAGGAGGGACATCACATCCCGAAGCAGGTGAGGAATCGGCAGCCCGTATCCCGGATGACCTGCTCGCCGCGATGCGCGGGATGGATCAGATCTGGGCGACGGATCCTGATGTGGACAAAGCGCCAAAAGATCAGGAAATCCGCTATTTCGTGGCGCACGGCAGAAAGATCGGCCTCGTCCGGGTATCTCTCGCGGGGGATCCGGCCCTGTCCGAAGCGGCTTCGTCCGGGGATGCTTTGCTGGCTCAGGCGGCCGCACGGATCTCCGAAGCAAAAGAGCAGTGCGACACCGTGATCGTCCTGGTGCGCTGGGGGACGGTGGGGAATCTCTATCCGGACGCCGCGCAGCCGGACGCCGCGAAGGTATTTGCGGCGGCGGGCGCGGACGCGGTGATTGGGAGCGGTCCCAGACGTCTGCAGGGCGTCACGTATGTTTCCGGGATACCGGTGGCGTACAGTCTCGGGAACTTCTGTAGTTCCGACGGACTTTTATATACGGCGCTGCTGCAGGTGACCGTCGATGAGAACGGCCTGGCCCGGATGCGGTATCTTCCCTGTATTCAGGACGGGGAGGGCGCGAGGCTGCTCACCGCGCAGGAGGAAACAGACGCGTTTTATCATTATGTGATGGCGCATTCGCGCGGCGTGGGAATGGACGCGGAGGGAAATGTCGTGAATATGAGTGCGGCAGGGACGCTTCCGGCTGAAGCGATACCGGTCGGAGAGATCCGCTATGAGCCGGGCGCAAGCACGACGCCGGTCAGCGGGATGGGTGATATCAACGGGATCCCGATCGATCCTGTTGGAAATTATAAATGAAAATGAGAAAGCCGCGCAGCCGCGGCGGAATGGAGGAAAAAATGAGCAAGAAACCTACCGTATTAATGATTCTGGATGGATTCGGTCTGAATGAGAAAACCGACGGCAATGCCGTGGCGCTGGCGAAGACACCCCATATTGACGCCCTGATGCGGGATTATCCGTTTGTGAAAGGGTATGCGAGCGGGCTTGCAGTCGGACTTCCGGACGGACAGATGGGCAATTCCGAGGTAGGACATCTGAATATGGGCGCCGGGAGAATCGTATATCAGGAGCTGACCAGAATCTCAAAGGAGATTGACGACGCCAGCTTTTTTAAAAACGAGGCGCTGCTTGACGGCATTGCCAATGTGAAAGAGCATCATTCGGATCTGCACCTGTACGGACTGCTCTCCGACGGCGGCGTGCACAGCCACAACACGCATCTGTACGGCCTGCTCGAGCTGGCAAAGCGGGAGGGCGTGGAGAATGTCTACGTGCACTGCTTTTTAGACGGCCGCGACACGGCCCCGACCTCCGGCAAGGGCTTCGTGGAGGAGCTTGAGGACATGATGGCGCAGATCGGCGTCGGAAAGATCGCATCGATCTCGGGCCGCTATTACGCGATGGACCGCGACAACCGCTGGGATCGTGTGGAAAAGGCGTACAACGCGCTGACAAAGGGCGAGGGTGAGACGGCAACGAGCGCTGTGGGCGCGATGGAGGCGTCCTACGCGAAGGACGTGACGGACGAGTTTTTCGTGCCGACCGTGATCACTGAGAATGGCAGCCCGCGCGCTGTGGTGAAGGATCACGACACGATCATCTTCTTTAACTTCCGTCCGGACCGCGCGAGGGAGATCACGAGAACCTTCTGCATGGGCGAGTTCGACGGCTTTGACAGAGGCCCGAGAAAGGATGTGAAATACATCTGCTTTACCGAGTACGACGTGACGATTCCGAATAAGGAGATCGCGTTCAAAAAGGTGGAGCTGGCCAATACCTTCGGCGAGTATCTCGCGGCAAACGGAAAGAAGCAGGCCCGCATCGCGGAGACGGAGAAATACGCGCACGTCACCTTCTTCTTTAACGGCGGCGTCGAGGAGCCGAACGAGGGCGAGGAGCGTATTCTGGTAAAATCCCCGAAGGTTGCAACCTATGACCTGCAGCCGGAAATGAGCGCGCCGGAGGTGTGCGACAAGCTTTGCGAGGCGATCCGCTCCTTACAGTACGATGTGATTATCATCAACTTTGCGAACCCGGACATGGTCGGGCACACCGGGATTCTTCCCGCGGCGATCAAAGCGGTGGAGACCGTGGACGGCTGCGTCGGACGCGCTGTCGAGGCGTTAAAAGAGGTCGACGGTCAGATGTTCCTCTGCGCGGATCACGGAAACGCGGAGCAGCTGGTGGACTATGAGACGGGAGCGCCGTTTACCGCGCACACGATCAACCCGGTGCCGTTTATCCTGATCAACGCGGATCCGGCATACGGCCTGCGCGAGGGCGGATGTCTGGCGGACATCATTCCGACGCTGCTGGAGCTGATGGGGATGGAGCAGCCCGCGGAGATGACAGGAAAATCGCTTCTGGTGAAAAGGTAACGTCTGGCTGAGCTTTTAATCATAAAATAATACGAGGTGGATGATGCAGGAATTTAAACCGGTAAAAGAAGGAAAGGTACGCGAGATTTACGAGAACGGGGAGAGTATGATCATCGTTGCGACGGACCGGATCTCCGCGTTTGACCATATCTTAAAAAATGAGATCACAAAAAAGGGCGCGATCTTAACACAAATGTCGAGATTCTGGTTCGATTTTACAAAGGACATTGTCCCGAATCATATGATCACGGTGGATGTGAACGAGATGCCCGAATTTTTCCGCCAGGATCGTTTTGACGGAAACAGTATGATGTGCAAAAAGCTCCGGATGCTGCCGATCGAGTGCATCGTGCGCGGCTACATCACGGGAAGCGGCTGGGCGAGCTATCAGAAGAACGGTACGGTATGCGGGATCCGTCTTCCGGAAGGGCTTCTCGAGTCCGAGCAGCTGCCGGAGCCGGTCTACACGCCGAGCACAAAGGCCGAGATCGGCCTGCACGACGAGAATATTTCCTTTGAGCAGAGCGTGGAGGTCCTGGAGAAGGAATTCCCGGGCAAAGGGGCGGAGTATGCGGCGAAGCTTCGCGATTACACGATCGCGCTGTACAAAAAATGCGCGGAGTACGCGCTTGGGCGCGGCATTATCATCGCGGATACCAAGTTTGAATTCGGTCTTGACGAAAACGGCGAGGTGGTGCTCGGCGATGAGATGCTCACGCCGGATTCCTCGCGGTTCTGGCCGGTCGCCGGTTACGAGGCCGGCAAGGGACAGCCGTCCTTTGACAAGCAGTATGTGCGCGACTGGCTGAAGGCCAATCCGGACAATGAGCTGCTGCTCCCGGAGGAGGTTGTGGCAAAGACGGTGGACAAGTATAAGGAAGCATACGAGCTTTTAACCGGGACAAAGTTCGAGTAACAGACCAGGAAATGAGGCGGCGCGGGGCGGTCTGCTCTCTGCGCTGCCGGAAAAGAAGGATAACATGAAACAGATATTTGATCCGGCGTGCGCGGAGGATGTGCTTCACGAGGAGTGCGGCGTCTTTGGCATGTATGATTTTGACGGCGGGGATGTCGCGGCGTCGATCTATTACGGGCTGTTTGCCTTACAGCACAGGGGACAGGAGAGCTGCGGGATCGCGGTGAGTGAGACAAAGGGGCCGATGGGAAAGGCGGATGCCCATAAGGGGATGGGGCTCGTCAATGAAGTGTTCACGCAGGAAAAGCTTTCCTCCATGCGCGGGGATATCGGCGTCGGCCATGTCCGCTATTCGACGGCCGGCGCTTCGATCCGTGAAAATGCGCAGCCGCTGGTGATTCATTATGTAAAAGGAATCCTTGCGCTGGGGCATAACGGAAACCTGGTGAATGCCGAAGAGCTCCGCAGGGAGCTGGCATACACGGGGGCGATCTTCCAGACCACGATCGACACGGAGGTGATCGCGTATCTGATTGCGCGGGAGCGCCTTCAGACAGACAGCGTGGAGGAGGCCGTGGGCCGCGCCTGCCGCAGATTAAAGGGAGCCTATTCGCTGGTGGTGATGAGCCCGCGGAAGCTGATCGGGGCGCGGGATCCGTACGGGTTTAAGCCGCTGTGTATCGGCAGGCGGGACAACGCCTATATCCTTGCGTCCGAAACCTGCGCGCTCGATACCATTGGGGCGGAGTTTGTGCGGGACGTGCTGCCGGGCGAGACGGTGACCATCACGCCGGAGGGCGGGATTGTATCGGACCTCTCGAGGGCCGTGGAAAAAGACCGGGAGGCGCGGTGCGTGTTCGAATACATTTATTTCGCGCGGCCGGACAGCCGGATCGACGGGGTCAGCGTCTATGAATCCCGCATCATGGCAGGGCGTTTCCTGGCAAAGGATTCGCCGGTGGAAGCGGATCTGGTCGTGGGCGTGCCGGAGTCGGGAAACGCGGCGGCGCTCGGCTATTCAATGGAGTCCGGGATCCCCTACGGGATGGCCTTTGTGAAAAACGGCTACGTGGGCAGGACGTTTATCTCTCCGGGCCAGGGCAACCGGGAGTCCGGCGTACAGGTGAAGCTGAATGTGCTGAAGGAAGCGGTGCGCGGAAAGCGTGTGATCATGATCGACGACTCGATCGTCCGAGGAACGACGTCGAATCCCACGATCCGCCTGCTGCGGGACGCGGGGGCAGCAAAGGTGCATGTGCGGATCAGCGCGCCGCCGTTTCTGTGGCCCTGTTATTTCGGGATCGACATCCCGGAGCGCGGGCAGCTGATCGCGTACCACCACAGCGTGGAGGAGATTCGTGAGATCATCGGTGCGGATACGCTGGGATATCTTCGGATGGAACGCTTAAAGGAGCTGGCGGGAGGTCTGCCGGTCTGCAGCGGATGTTTTGACGGTGTGTATCCGGTAGAGCCCCCGACGGAAGACATCCGGGGGGAACATACGGAATAGAAGGAGAATAGAATGAATACAGACAGATATATCAGCCCGTTATCGGAGCGCTATGCGAGCAGTAAGATGCAGTATATTTTTTCGCCGGATATGAAGTTTTCCACCTGGAGAAGACTGTGGATCGCGCTCGCGGAGACGGAGATGGAGCTTGGCCTTTCCGAGAACGGCAGGCCGGTGATCACGCAGGAGATGATCGACGAGATGAAAGCGCACGTCACGGACATCAATTACGAGGTGGCGAAGGAGCGCGAAAAACAGGTGCGCCATGACGTGATGAGCCATGTGTACGCGTACGGGCAGCAGTGCCCGAAGGCGGCGGGGATCATCCACCTCGGGGCGACCTCCTGCTATGTGGGGGACAACACGGATCTCATCGTGATGCGCGAGGCGCTCTCCCTGGTGCACAGAAAGCTGGTCAGCCTGATCGCGGAGCTGGCAAAGTTTGCGGACGCCTACAAAAATCTTCCGACGCTCGCCTTCACACATTTCCAGCCGGCACAGCCTACAACCGTAGGAAAGCGCGCGACCCTGTGGGCGCAGGAATTTGTGATGGATTTAGAGGACCTCGAGTATGTGACGGGAAGCTTAAAGCTGCTCGGGTCAAAGGGGACGACCGGCACGCAGGCGAGCTTTCTGGAGCTGTTTGACGGCGACCAGGAGACGATCGACCGGATCGATCCGATGATCGCGGAGAAGATGGGCTTTGCGGAGTGCTACGCGGTATCCGGGCAGACCTATTCGAGAAAGGTGGACACCAGGGTGGTAAACGTGCTTGCGGGCATTGCGGCCAGCGCGCACAAGATGTCCAACGACATCCGTCTGCTTCAGCATTTAAAGGAAGTGGAAGAGCCGTTTGAGAAGAATCAGATCGGCTCCTCCGCGATGGCATACAAGCGGAACCCCATGCGCTCGGAGCGGATCGCGTCGCTCTCGCGCTATGTGATGATCGATGTGTTAAATCCGGCGGTGACCTCGGCCACGCAGTGGTTCGAGCGGACGCTTGACGATTCCGCGAACAAGCGGCTCTCGGTTCCGGAAGCGTTTCTGGCGGTCGACGGGATTCTTGACCTCTGCTTAAACGTGGTGGACGGGCTTGTCGTGTACGATAAGGTGATCACAAAGCATCTGATGGCGGAGCTGCCGTTTATGGCGACGGAGAATATCATGATGGACGCTGTGAAAAACGGCGGAAACCGTCAGGAGCTTCACGAGAAGATCCGCAAATTGTCCATGCAGGCCGGAAAAGCGGTCAAGGAAGAGGGAAAGGAAAATCCGTTACTTCAGCTGATTGCCGCGGATCCGGAATTTAATCTGACGATTGAGGAGCTTACCGCGGCCATGGAGCCGTCCCGGTATGTGGGGCGCGCGCCGCTGCAGGTGGAGAAGTTTTTGGCGCAGGTGGTGCAGCCGGTGCTGGATCAGAACCGGGACGAGCTCGGCGTCACGGCGGATATCACCGTCTAGGTCGCGCGGAATTTACAGCCCAGAGACAAAAGAAGCCGCTTCATCCGATCAGGTGATGAAGCGGCTTCTCTTATCGTGTACCCGGCGGCGCACGTTTCTCTGCCGGGGATTCCGTATTTGGAAATGCCTAGAAATCAACTTCCGTGCCGTAGAAGGTGCACTTAAAGAGCTTTGCCATCTGCTCCGGTGTGATGGATCTGGGATTGGAGCCCGTGCAGGCGTCGCCGACTGCGTTTGCAGCGATCGCGTCAAGCTTCTCTAAGAATTCGTCCTCCTTTACGCCGAATTCCTGAATGGTCTTCGGGATGTTCATCGCGCGGTTAAAGGACTCGATCTTTTCGATCAGGGCGTTCACCTGCGATTTCTCGGAGGCTCCGCCGAGTCCGACTCTTCTCGCGATATCCGCATATCTTCTCATCGCTTCCGGCTCATGCGCGTTGTATTTGATGACGTACGGCAGATAAATCGCGTTTGCGCAGCCGTGCGGAATATGGCCGGTCGAGAATGCAGCGCCGGTCTTGTGCGCCATCGAGTGAACGATCCCGAGCAGGGCGTTGGAGAATGCCTGTCCGGCAAGGCACTGCGCGTAATGCATCTGCTCTCTTGCGTCCATATCTTTGTCGTAGGATGCCGGCAGATAGTCGAATACCATCTCGATCGCCTTGATGGCAAGCGGATCCGTGAACGGGCTGTTTAACGTGGAGACATAAGCCTCGATCGCGTGGGTTAACGCGTCCATACCGGTATAAGCCACCTGCTTTGCCGGAAGGCTTTCCACCAGCGCCGGATCGACGATCGCGACATCCGGTGTGATCTCAAAGTCTGCGAGCGGATACTTGATACCCTTTGCGTAATCGGTGATCACAGAAAACGCGGTAACCTCCGTCGCGGTGCCGGAAGTGGATGGGATCGCACAGAAGCGGGCTTTTGTGCGAAGCTTCGGGAAATTGAACGGAGTGCACAGATCTTCAAATGTAGTGTCCGGATACTCGTAAAATGCCCACATTGCCTTCGCGGCGTCGATCGGCGAACCTCCGCCGATGGAGACGATCCAGTCCGGCTCAAACTCGGTCATGGCGGCCGCGCCCTTCATCACGGTTTCCACCGAAGGATCCGGCTCAACGCCCTCAAAGAAGCGAACCTCCATGCCGGCTTCCTTTAAGTAGCCCTCGACCTTGTCCAGAAAACCGCCCTTTCTCATAGAGCTGCCGCCCGACACGACGATCGCACGCTTTCCGGAGAGATCCTTTAAGTTCGCAAGCGCGTCCTTACCGTAGTAGAGATCTCTCGGTAATGTAAATCTTCCCATTGGTAAATCCTCCTTCATTTATGTATGTATTAAACTGCACTGTTATGATAGCATATTCCGGGGTGAGGTGCAATGTCGTTTCGTATGGAGATCATGACAGTGCAGATCCGTCCGCCTGTTCGATCACATCCCGGATTTCCTGCATTCTGGCGTCGAGCTCAGCGCTCTGCCTGGCGCATTCGCTTAAGCGCTCCGCGGTTTTTTCCACGATTTTTGCGGGGAGATCCTTTTTGTAGCGCAGCTGGTGCTCGAGATTTGCCCAGAATTCCATGGCGATCGTGCGCAGCTGAACCTCGGCCTTCATGAGCCGCTTTTCGTTTTGGAGGAAGATGGGGACCTCCACGATCAGGTGGAGGCTGCGGTAGCCGTTTTCCTTCGGATGCTTAATATAGTCTTTCCGCTCGATCAGCGTGATATCATCCTGCTGTAAGAGGCAGTCCGCGAGCATGTAGATGTCGTCGACAAACGAGCAGACGATGCGGATGCCGGCGATGTCAGACAGGTTCTCCTCGATCGCCTCTAAGGTAAACGGAAGCTGTTTCCGCAGCATTTTCTGGTGAATGCTCTCCGGGGATTTCAGCCGGCTCTGTATGGTGTCGATGGGATTGTGGTCGTGTACCAGGGAAAACCGCTCGTTTAAAACGCGGAACTTTGTCTCGATCTCCATGATTGCGCACCGGTAGCAGGACATCAGATCCCTTGTGGATGCGGAGATCTGCTGCAGCGCCTGGATGGACTCATCGTTCATAAATTCCGCCAGCTTGTGGTAGAGCAGCCCGGAAGCTTCTTTTGTATCTGTCATATCGGATTCCTTTCGTGATCGCTTTTCTGCACAGCGGATGACGCAAAACATATGCTGTCCGCTGTCTCCTGACCTTCATTGTACCATAAACACGCCGGCCTTTCTATGGTATCTTATGATCTTCTGGTTGAATTTTCTGACAGATTCCGATATACTGAACATACGAAACGGGGGATAAAGATGGACTGGATGAAAGTACTTTTTAACACGGACCACACGATGTCGCTGCCGGCGATCATCGGGATCGCGGTGCTCGGGATCGGCGTGAGTATCTGGCTGCAGTGGTATAAAAATACGCATGGCAGCGCCACCGGGAGTGGAAGCGCCACCGGGAGCGGCAGCGCCACAAAAAACAGTGTCGCGGGAAAGAAGAAAAGCGCGGGCGCATCCGTGCCCAGGCGCAACCCGACCAAAAAGAAAAAACGCAGATAAGAGGCGGAGGCAGCGGTGTGGGGATCAGTATATTGATTGTAGATGATGACAGATATCTGGTTGAGAAGCTGGAGGAGACGGTTCAGTGGGAGAAGACCGGCATTTCCATGGTGTTTACCGCGTACAATATCCGGCAGGCGCAGAAGCTGATTACGGAGTTCCCGATTCAGCTGCTTTTGTGCGACATCGATATGCCGCAGGGGAGCGGGCTGGAGCTTTTGGAATGGGTCCGGAGCCAGAAGCTGGAGCTGGAATGTATTTTTCTGAGCAGCTATGCCAATTTTGCCTATGCACAGAAGGCGCTGAGCCTTTCCACGCGGGAATATCTGCTCAAGCCTATCTCCAGCCAGGAGCTGGAAGCGGCAATTACAAAAGTAGTAAATGAATATCTGCGGAAGGATGCATGCATCGCCGCGGAGGCAGAAGAAGGGGACGGGTTCTGGGCGGAGTTTTTTGAGACGGTGACAGGGCACAGGGAGCTTCTGAAGCGGGCGATTGCGGAGGGAAGGTACCGGCGGGACGATGAGCTGTATCTTGAGATGATCCGGGTATACTTAAATCCGAGAGAGACGGAATACCGGAAGAAGCTTTCGCTGCTTGACCACAGGATCCGCGGTCTTGCGCACGAATTTTCTGAGACAGAAGGGCTGGAGACGGAGGAGATCGTGCGCGTGCGGGAATCCGGATGGATGCTTGTCGTGAAAAAGACAGAGAAGACCGGGGATTTCTGTGAGATGTCCGTCAGATGGAAGCATTTTCTTACTTCCGCCATCGGTCAGAGAGTGTGCGTCTATATCGGACAGCCGCGCCCTGTGCTGGAGACGGAGAGGAGCTGGGAGGCATTGGAGGAGCTGGAGAAGCATTATCTGCCGGGGGAGGACGATATTCTGGCGGAATGCGGACCAGACGACGCCAGCGGGGAAGCGGCGCAGTACGAACCGCTGCCCTGGGAGATCTGGCAGAAGTCCACGGATCTGGCGGAGGAGCTTTCTTCGATCTGCGAGAGCATCTGCGGACGGCTGCGGCAGATGTATGATGCGAGGCTCTTAACCTATGAGCGGCTGGAATGGTTTTTAAAGGAGCAGGAGCATTTCCTGTACGGATATCTCGAAAAAAAGCAGCTTCAGTTTTCGGAGCTGTTTGACAGCGGTGAATATATTCAGAAGGAAAAGGAAGCGCATATCTCGCTCGGGGGAACGCTTGAATTTGTCTGCTGGCTGTACGACCGGCTGCAGGGAAACAGCCTGAACGCGACAAAACAGAGGGATGTGGTCGGGCAGGTGAAGGATTATATCGAGAGGAACCTGGGGAACGAGCTTTCGAGAAGCCGGATTGCAAAGGAGGTCTGGCTGTCGGAGGATTATGTGTCCAAGCTGTTTAAGAGCACGACCGGCATGAGCCTGCCGACGTACATTGCGGCGCGCCGCATGGAACGGGCAAAGGAATACCTGGTGCATTCCGGGCTTCCGGTGAGCCGGATCGCAATGGAGGTGGGATACGGCAATTTTTCCTACTTCAGCAAGACGTTCCGCGATGCGACCGGAATGACGCCGAATGAATACCGGAGCCAGTGGGAGAATAACAAAAAAACGAACACGTGATAACAAAAAAACGTATGGGAGAAGAGAGAGACATCGAAAAGATGTCTCTTTTTTGTTAGTCATTTTACACAGGATTGCGAGCAGAAAGAGGATGAAAATTGTATGATATACCTATCAAAAACGGAAAAGGAGGAGTTGCTGTGAAAAAAAAGGAAAAGAGGAGCCCGCAGACGGCATTGCGGGAAATCCGGGAAAGCGGCGCACTGTATCTGCTGATGATTCCGTCGATCATTATTTTTCTGCTGTTTACATACTACCCGATGTACGGCGTTGTGATCGCATTTAAAGACTTTGCGCCCTCAAAAGGAATCTGGGGAAGCGAATGGGTCGGGTTTGCGAACTTTAAGCAGTTTTTCAGTTCCTATCAGTTTTGGCCGACGATTAAAAACACGCTGGTCATCAGTATCTATACGGTGGTGGTGACGTTTCCGCTGCCGATCGCGCTGGCACTGATGTGCAACCAGCTGCACGCAAAACGGTTCAAGAAATTTTTCCAGGTGTCGACCTATCTTCCGCATTTTATCTCGACTGTGGTTATGTGCGGAATGATCATTCTGTTTTTATCTCCGAGCACGGGTATTATCTCAAAGATTGTGGGGCTGTTCGGGATTCAGCTGCCGAACCTGATGGGAAGCGCGCCGGCATTTCCGCACATCTATGTGTGGACGGAGGTTTGGCAGCACCTTGGCTGGGACAGTATTCTCTATATTGCGACGCTCTCGTCCGTCGATCCTTCGCTTTATGAGGCGGCGACCATGGACGGAGCCGGCAAATTCAAACGGATGATTCACATTGATATCCCGGCGCTTCTGCCGACGGCAACCGTCATGTTTATCCTGCGCATGGGAAATGTGATGAGCGTTGGTTTTGAGAAGGTGTACCTGCTGCAGAATACGATGAATTCCGGGACGAGTGAGATTATTTCTACATATGTCTACAAAATGGGTCTTTTAAAGAACCAGTACAGCCTTTCCGGAGCGATCGGCCTGTTTAACAATATCATCAATCTGGCGCTTCTTCTTCTGGTAAACCAGATTGCAAAAAAACTCAGTGACACGTCGCTGATTTAGACAGGGGGACAGATATGAGTCAGACAAAAGCAGCCGTTAAAGGCACAAAAATCAAGTTGTCCAAAGGAGATATCATCTTTAATGTGATCATCTATACGATCTCGGTGATCCTGATCCTTGTGACGTTATATCCGATGTATTTTATCCTGATCGCGTCGATCAGCGATGCGACGAAGGTATCCGGCGGGCAGATCATGTTCTGGCCGGAGGGAGTCAGCATGAAGGCGTACCGGCAGTTAGCGGAGTACTCGCAGCTCTGGGTCGGATACCGCAACACGATTCTGTATGCGGTGGTCGGCACGATGATTACCGTTGCGATCAATATTCCGGTTTCCTATGCGCTGTCGCGCAAGAAGCTGTTCGGGAGAAACTTTTTTACCTTCTTCTATCTGGTTCCGATGTTTTTTACCGGCGGTCTGATCCCGACCTATCTGGCCGTGCAGAAGTTCGGACTTCTGGATAATTTCTGGGTCATGGTGCTTCCGTTTTCCGTGGTGCCGTATTACATCATCGTGGGGCGGACCTTCTTTTCCAACAGCATCCCGGAGGAGCTGTGGGAGGCGGCGCAGCTCGACGGCTGCGGGTACCTGGGATTTTTCTTTAAGATTGTGCTCCCGCTCTCAAAGGCGATCCTTGCGGTAATCGCGCTGTGGGCGGCGGTCGGACAGTGGAACTCGTATTTTAACGCATTGATTTATCTGAGAAACGACGCCCTGCAGCCGCTGCAGCTGGTGCTTCGGAACATCCTGATCTCAAACCAGACGATCAGCTCGATGTCCTCGGGGGCCGCGGCCGTGGAGGCGAAGCAGATGGCGGATCTGATCAAATATGCCGTGATCGTGGTGTCTTCTGCGCCGATCATGTGTATGTATCCGTTTGTACAGAAGTATTTCAATCAGGGAGTAATGGTCGGTTCCGTGAAGGGCTGACGCCTGACGCGGCGCACTGCCCGGGCCTGCAGACAGAGGAGGCTCGCAGGCCGCAGTGACCCGGGCCCGCAGGCCGGGAGAGATGGAGGGAAAAGATGAAAGAAAAAAACGGGGCGTGCTTATCCTGCTACGGGCCGTATTCCAAAAAATATATGGGTCTTTCGCGGGTGATGAAGGAGAGCAGGGTTGAGGGCGCGAGGTTCGATCTGGTGGCGCATCCGACCTATGCGAACAGCGCCGTGCCCGCGCCGAACGTGTGCGTCCCGTCCGGCTATCATCCGTGGGACGCGGCGGAGGACGGAACGGCGTACACCTATCGCTGCGAGCTGATCTGGAAGGATCAGCTGTATGCGGACGTCTCGTTTTTTGAGATGGAGCCGGAGGTGTGGGGAGTGCGCGCGGCCTTTGTCAACCATACGGACCGGGTACAGAACTGCCTGTTGAACCTGTTTGCCGCGATGGAATATCCGCAGCCCGCGGAGTGGACGGCAGAGTATCCAGAGAAGCATGCGGCCTGGGACGCGCTGGCATACGGGGAGCTCTCCTATGCAAAACCCCGCCCCTGGGAGCATCTGACGCCGGACGGACACCGGCGGGGGGAGATCAGCATTCCCGGCTTTACGGGAGGAAAAGGGCTGGGCGAAACCTGGTATGCCCTTGCGATGTCCCATCTGGGCCTGGGAATGTTCGGGGCGGCGAAAGGCGACGTCGTCCGCTATGAGAAGGAACTGACGGAGGATTATGAAAACGCTGTGCTCACCGTCCGCTACCGGACCTGGCGGGGCGAGACAAATGTAGCGTTTAACAGTACATACGGAGAGCTTACGTTTGAGGGAAGCGCAGCTCCCCGGATGACGACGCTGCCGCTTGGGCCGCTTCCGGCCGGAAGCTTCCGGCTGGAGCTGACGGCGCAGGGCGCGGCGGGAAACGGTGTGATGCTCGATTTCTTCTGCATTACGGAGCAGGAGGAGGCCGGGAAGGTCTTGGTGCAGGAACGGCGGTATGACGTTACGCCAAAGCCTGCTGCGCCGGAACCGGCCCGGGCAAACGTGGGGGACGCAGAGCAAAATTCCGCGGATTCTTCCGCGGGATATCAGGTGTGCTACCGGTATGCAAACGGCGAGCCGCCGGTGTACCTGTCGCTGTTCTGGGAGCGGGTGCGGACGAGGGAGCTTCACACGGGCTGCCTGGAGGACGCGCTGTCCACGCGGCTGTCCAATTCGGATCACACCTATGACGATCTGACGATGAGCTTTTCCGGGTCGTTTCAGAGAAAGCAGTCCGATCCCGGCTATTATCACAATACGGTGGCTGAGGCGGTCTTTGTGCCGGCGGGTCAGACGAGTGTGATATTCGGATGTATCGGCACAAAGCCCCTGCACTGCACGGAGGATGAGGTAAACGCCTGCTGGGAACGGCATGCCGGGAGGATGAAGCTGTGCGGGCCAGACGGGGATAAGGCGTCTGGTGACAGCGCTGCGGACGCCGGATCAGAGTATGCGTTTTCCGTGCGGCTGTTAAAGGCAGCGCTGTTTTCCAACGTCGTCTATCCGATCGACCGGCACGGGAAACCGGTGATCCACTACACGCCGGGCAAGCGGTGGGACAGCCTCTACACCTGGGATTCCGGCATGATCGGGCTTGGGATGCTTGAGTACTCGCCAGAGCGGGCGGAGTACATCATGGATCTGTACCTGTCGGAGGAGGAAAATCAGGATTTTGCGTTCCTCTTTCACGGATCGATGGTGCCTACGCAGTTTTTCCTCTGGTATGAGCTGCTGCAGCGCGCCACAGGGGAGAAAAAGAAGGAGCTCGCCGGATATTATCCGATGTTTTACCGCTATTACCGCTTCTTTGCGGGAAAGGCGGAGGGCTCGACGACGGCGCGTTATGCGAGCGGACTGCTGACGCCGTACGATTATTTTTACAATGCGAGCGGCATGGATGATTATCCCGCGCAGGCGGAGCTTCACCGGCTAAAGGAGGAGCGGCATATCGCGCCGGTCTGCACCAGCGTGTTTATGGTGAGGATTGCGCAGATGATGAAAGCGATCGCCACGTACTGCGGGAGAGAGGAAGAGACCGCGGAGTATGAGGCGGATATCCGGCGGGTGTCCGAGGCGCTTCTCACCCATTCCTGGGACGAGGAGAGCGGGTATTTCGGCTATGTGCGGCACGACGACGCGGGAAATGCGGCCGGTATCCTTCGGACAAAAACAGGGGAAAACTACAACCGGGGAATTGACGGCGTCACGCCGTTAATCGCGGGGATCGGAAGCGGGCGGCAGACCGCGCGGATGCTCGGGCATCTTCGTTCAAAAGAGGAGCTCTGGTCGCCGGTCGGGCTGTCCACAGTGGATATGAGCGCATCATATTTCTACGACAACGGCTACTGGAACGGCAGCGTGTGGTTCCCGTATCAGTTTCTGCTCTTTAAGGCTATGCTCGACCTCGGGGAAGCGGATATAGCGTATGCAATTGCCGCGAAAGCGCTTGACGCGTGGAAAAAAGAAACGGAATTCAGCTACCACACGTTCGAGATGATTCAGATCCGTTCGGAGCGGGGCGGCTGGTATCACCAGTTCGGCGGTCTGTCCGCGCCGGTGTGCAGCTTTTACGCGGCGTATTATAAGCCAGGGACGGTGACGGCAGGCTTTGACACGTGGATCCGCGACCGGGAGGCGTCTGCGGACGGGAAAAAGATGCGGATCTGCTATCAGAGAAACCGGGCGTGCAGCGGCGTGCTGCTTGTCGTGACGGGAGAAAGCCGTTGTCACGAGGTGTTTTTAAACGGGGAGGCGGCGTCGTACCGGGAGTATGGGAACAACACGCTTGCGATCTCCCTGACACAGCCGGAGGGGGAGATTCTGATCCGGTGACGGAAAGGAGGATCAGGAAGAGAACCGGGCGCCGGAGCCGTGCCGCTGCCAGAAGAGGCGGCCGCGGCAGGGCTCTGGCGCCCGGATGTATCAGGCTCAGAGGGGCTGGGAACGCATTTGCACAGCCCGCAGAAAAAGTTAAGGGTATATGAGAAAGGAGCAGGATTTATGAGAAACAAAAACAGATTTGCAAAACTGGTCAGCTCACTGCTGGTCGCGTCGATGGCAGCGGGACTGCTGGCCGGATGCGGTGGCGGCGGTGATCAGGGAACCGCCGGCAGTGCGGGAACCGCCGGAGCGGCAGGCGGAACGGAGAGCGCAGGCGGATCCGCCGGTGAAGGCGCACAGGACGGCGTGCCGACCTACCGGATCGCGACAGTGCGCTGGACGGACGCATGGCCGACCGAATTCCTCGACAGGGGCGTCATGGCCGAGATGGAGGAAAAATACGGGATCAATATCGAGTGGGAGATCTACTACGCCTCCGACTGGGCGGAGCAGAAATCGCTGCTGTTAGCGTCCGGGGATCTGCCGGATGCCTTCCTCGGATCGAATGCGCTGACGTCCTCCGACTTAACGCAGAATAAAGACAGCTTTATCGATCTCTCTCCGTATGTCAACGAGGAGACGATGCCGAACTTCATGCGTGCGGCGCAGGAAAACCCGACGCTTCTCGCCGTGTGCACCGAGCGTGACGGCACGATTTTAAGCCTTCCGAAGGAGCTGCCGCTTCGCCCGGAGGTAGCCGGCTACGCCGCGTTTATCAACAAAGAGTGGCTGGATAATCTGGGACTTGAAACGCCGACGACCTGCGAGGAGCTCGAGGAAGTGCTCTATAAGTTCGTGACGGAAGACGCGGACGGCGACGGCGACCCGAACAATGAGATCGGTCTGAGCGGATGTGCGGCGGCAAACCGTTTAAGCTCCGACCTGTGGCAGATCATGGGGATGTATGCCGGAACCTATGTCAGCCGTCAGGACAACTATATGGGACTTGACGCGAACAGCCAGCCGGTGTTTGTTCCGGTGGAGCAGAACTATTTTGAGGCTGTAAAGTGGATGCGCAATCTGTGGGAGAAGGGAATTCTGGATCCCGAATATTTCACGCAGGATAACTCCATGTACACCGCAAAGCTTCAGGCGGAGGGCGGCTCCCAGGCGGGCCTGGTATTCGGCTGGACGGCGGACGCTGTTGTCGGGCTGAACGTGGGCCAGTTTGAGGTGCTCGAGGCGCCGACGGCATACGACGGCAATCACTACGTGGAAAATGCGACGACCAATATCGATATCGCAAACCGTGAGCTGATCATCACGAAGAACTGCCAGAATCCGGAGAAGCTGCTTGCATGGGCAGACGGTTTCTACGACGATCTGGTAACGCTGCAGACCTATTACGGGTCAATCTCGGACGGATGCATCACGGACAACGGCGACGGCACCTACACAGTGAACGTTCCGTCGGACGGAAGCTCGCTGGATACGTCCGCATGGTCAAATTCGCTTCGCGATTTCGGACCGAAATACATGAGCCCGGATTTCCAGGATAAGGTAACGCTTCCTTCGGATCAGGGAGACGGCGTGAAGCTGGCGCTCGATGAAGTCAACGGCAAGTATGTAAAAGAGGATACGAACGTAGTTCTTCCGGTCCTTCACTATACGGATGAGGAGGAATCCCGTCTGACGACGCTTGGCACGGACATCTACACCTATGTGGAAACCATGTATGCGCACTGGGTAACCGAGGGCGGAATCGAGGAAGAGTGGGATGAGTATCTCGCTCAGCTCGACCAGATGGGCTTACAGGAGCTGCTTGAGATTCAGAGAACCGCATACGCGGCATATCAGGAGTCTCTTGGGAAATAAGAATTGAGAAAAACCCGGTACGGACGGTGCAGATATGTGGCGGATCGTACCGGGTTTTGCTATGATATAAAAGGTGGCGGACATTCACAGACGCAGCCAGATGGGCGGAGGGAAAGGACGAGGTCGGATGGAAAAAAACGTACAGTCAGAACAAAAAAAGGTGCGGCGTGAAAAAAGGGAGAGGGGACAGACGCTGCAGTCGATGGGGATGAAGATTCTGGTTCCTGTCTTTTTTGCGCTGTTCGGGCTTCTGACCTGTCTTTTCATCGGACTGATCGAGACGCGCAGGCTGGCCAGCCAGTATGCGAAGGATACGGCGGAGCTTTACGTGGATCAGATCAATTATGATATTGTCCAGATCAGCACCGAGCTGGTGCTGGTGCTGGAAAACAGTGATGAGATCGGGCAGATTCCGGCGGATCTCACCTCCAGGCAGGGGGGCTATTACGGGCTGCTTGGAAAAATCAGGACGCAGAATATGATCATGAAGCTCCACTACCGGGAAGCGGACATCTTTTTCGTGTACGAGAGAGAGGCGGACGTTCTGATCTCGGAATCAGGAACCGTATTTGACTACAGCTATGTCGACGAATATCTGTATGATCTTCGTGAGTTCTGCCGGATTGCGGCGCGCGACGACTACGGAACCACGAGATGGGATTATCTGACGGCGGATGGGGAGACGTATCTGGTGGGCTGGTATGCGAAAAAAGGGAAGATGATCGGCTGCATGGTGAAGCTGGATATGATTTTTTCCATCCTTCAGGAAATGCCGGATCACTATCAGGTGATACCGTACATGAGGAAGCCGGACGGTACCATGATTTATTCGGAGGAGTATGAGAAGACGGGGGCCGGAGAGAGCACGGGAGGGAAACATGAGGAAATGTATGAGTACCAGCTCGGGACGCTTGGGGAGATCTGTCTGTATGTCATACTTGACGGAGGGACGCTGGAAAGTATGCTGAAGATGCAGGTGATTCTGATCGTCCTTGTGATCGTGCTCCTGCTGCTGTGTCTGGTCTTTGTCTGGCGCTATTATCAGGGCCTGATGAAGCCGCTGGGCAGCTTTGTCCAGGGCATTTCCGAGATGGAGGAGGAGCAGATGTTAAACGAGAACGGAAAGAATAACATCTTAGAGCTCGAGGCGGTGAGCGAGCGGTTCCGCGTCCTCCTGCGCAAGATCCGCTCCTTAAAGATCGCGATCTATGAGAAGGAGTTAAACGAGCAGCGGGCGGAGTTAGAGTATATGCAGGAGCAGATCAGGCCGCATTTTACCTTAAACTGCCTCAGCCTGATTCACGGGATTGCGGATGCGCAGGGCGAGGAAAAGATTACGCGGATCACGAAGGAGCTCTCGGAGTACATCCGGTACAATTACCGGGATTCCGGGACGGAGCGGTCTCTTCAGGAAGAGCTTTTGCACGTCAGGACCTATATGGATCTTCAGAAGCTGCGCTACGGGGAGGAGGCGTTCCGGTTTGAGGTCATCGAGGACGGGATCATCGGGGAATATCACACCCCGCCGCTGGTGCTTCAGACGCTGGTGGAAAATTCGGTCGTGCATGCGGTGAACCTGGATCAGACCGTGGAGATCTCCCTGTATATCACGGGCGAAACCTACGAGGACGGCGAATATCTCTACATCTGCCTTTCAGATACGGGAAAAGGATTTTCCAAAGAAATCTTAACGGCCATTGAGGAGGATCTGCCGATTGTCTATAACGGAAGAAAACACGTGGGACTTCAGAACATCCGCCGGAGGCTTGCGCTTTTGTACGGGCAGCGGGCGTCCCTGACCATTCAGAACATGGATGAAAACTACGGGGCGGTCGTGGAGGTGCGGATTCCGCAGGATGCGGGGCAGTGAAGAAAAGTATCCGCAGACGCATAAAAAACGGTACACATGTTTGTCTTCTTATGTTATACTGATAACCGACAGTCAGAATCAGTGCCAGAAAGGCGCGGATTGTGGCGGAAATGGAGACGATCATGATAAAACTGGCGACCGTGTTCAGCGGCATCGGCGCGATCGAGCATGCCTTAAAGCGGATGAGGCTTGCGCATGAGATTGTATTTGCCTGTGACAATGGAGATGTGGATATATTATCAAAAAAGATTCCGCCGGATCCGGATGCGGTAGGGGCGGAGCTCGCAGAGCTCGGCGAGCTTGCGGGGCGGATCCGCGTGGAGGAAGAGGAGGACGCGCTCTACAAGGAGGAGCTTGACCGCATGCTGCTGCGGACCAGGGAGGAGTATGAGAAGCTGAAAGAGGATCTTGCCGCCTGTCAGAAGGATGCGGATGTGCGCCGGATGGAGGATATCTTAAAACGGATTCTGGCGACGGAAGGACTTCTTGCGGCGAGAAGGAAGGAATATCAGTCCTTTCTGACACAGCTAACCGCGGCGGAGGGGATTTGCGCGACCTTTTACTGCTATCAGGATATCCTTGCGGTGAGCAATGATTTTAAGAAGGACAATCCTTTGCCCAGCCTCGGCAGAGCGGGCGCGGAATACACCAGCAAAGACGGGATTGACTGGAAGCGGGTGGATCAGGATCTTCGCACGGCGTACGGTGTGCTCGAGGCGAACCGCGGCAAGAAGCTGCTGCGGCGGATGAAGGATATCTGCGAGCGGACCGGCATGCTGCACGAGAAGATCAATTCCTTCCATATCCTAAAGGAGCTCGCGCAGATCAGCGATTACGGGGAGAAGAAGCGCTACGTGGATGCGCTCTATCACGGCAGGGAAGCGCAGAATAAAGTAAAGCAGAGCTATATGGCCAATTATGAGCTCGCGGAAGAGCATTTTCACTGGAATGTCTCGTTCCTGGACGGCAGGCAGTACCGGAATCAGGTGGATCTGTTTGTCGGCGGAAGCCCGTGCCAGTCGTTTTCGCTGGTCGGAAAGCAGCGCGGGCTTGAGGACACGAGGGGAACCCTGTTTTACGAGTACGCGCGTCTGGTCGGCGAGATCCAGCCGAAGGTGTTTATCTACGAAAATGTAAAGGCGCTGCTCTCCAACGACGAGGGCAGGACCTGGGAGACGGTGCAGAAGGTGTTTACCGACCTGAACTACACCTGGACGCCGATGGTGTTAAATGCCAGGGATTACGGGATCCCGCAGAACAGGGAGCGGATTTTTGTGGTCGGGTTCCGCAACGACCTGATCCGGGAAAAGCCGTTTGAGCCGCCGAAACCAGTAAAACTACAAAAGAAGATGCAGGACTTTCTGCTCGAAAACGTCTCGGGGCGCTATTATCTGCCGCGCAAGGGCGTGGATTTTGTCACGAGTGAGAAGAACCTGACGAAAAAATATACCCAGATCGACGGGGAGATCCAGCTGTGCCAGAAGAAGAATCAGCAGTTTAACTGGCATGGCGATTTTGTGTTTGAGGAGGAAAATACGGACCGGGAGCGGACGATGGAGGAGCTGGAGAAGTATTTCCTGTCGGAAAAGGTGCGCAGATACGTGCTCGCGTCCGGGACGAAGAATTTTTATTCCAGACCGGAGACCGACCTTGAGATCGCGAGGCCGCTTCTTACCACCATGCACAAGATGCACCGGGCCGGCGTGGACAATTACGTCACGACGGACGGGCGGCTTCGAAAGCTCACGCCCCGGGAGTGCTTACGCCTGATGGGATTCTGCGACAGCTTTCAGATCGTGGTCTCGGACACCTCGGCCTATCAGCAGGCGGGGAATTCGATTGTCGTGGACGTGCTGATCCACATCATGGAGTCGGTGCTTGACAGCTATCCGAAGCTGGGGAAGGAGTAGGCGATGGCATTTTCACCGTTGGCGAGATTTCGGAATTATACCGTGAAAAATTTAAAGGCGCTGCTGGAGGTCTACCCGGACCTGGCCGGGGAGTTAAGCTGGGGCGAGGCGGGGGATCTGGCGGAGACGCAGATGGACGGATATAAAAAGACCGCCGCGCAGCAGGGCTGCCAGTTCGGACTCGAGGACCGGTCGGGTGGCCGTTTCCGCGTGCAGACCTATCTGTATACCTTTGAGGACGGAAACCTGGAGCGGTTCATCCGTTTCTGGATCAAGACGTATTTTGCGCCGAACCCGTATGTGAAGTCCGAGGAGCCGCCGTTTCTGATCTACTGTGAGCTGGCGAAGGAGATTCTCGAATCGGAGGATCTCACAGTGGATTACGATGCGTTTTTCGCGCGCAGGATCGGCGGAGGGAGCAAGGATATCCTGTTCAACTGTCTGAAGAATTACGCGGCGCCGCTGATCTTTAAGCCGGATCACGGGAGGGATTTATTCGGGATTCGTGCGGAGGATTTCGCCGCGCTGGCGGAGGAAGTGGAGTTCATCGAGACGGAGTTTGCGATCGGGGATCCGAAGGATAAGGCGGCGTTTTTTGAGCGCTATACCTATGCGAATTTCTGCAAATTTTATCATATCGCTGCGGAGTTTCCGGAGAGCCCGGCGGGCGGAAGCGGCGCCGACGCATACCGGCGGACAAAAGACGGGAGCGGCTGGATGCCAGACGGGGACAGCCGTGAGAGCGCAGACGAAGCGGAACGCCAGCCAGGACTGTCGGAACGCCCACCAGGACTGGTGGAACGCCAGCCATGTATGTCGGAACGCCCACCAGGACTGGTGGAACGCCAGCCACGTATGTCTGGCGGGGAGAATGTGCTGCTTTACGGCGTGCCCGGCGCCGGGAAGAGCCACACGATACGGACGCGCTACTGCAGCGATCCGCGTTATATGGAGCGGGTGGTCTTTCATCCGGATTACACGTATTCGGATTTTGTGGGTCAGATCCTGCCGCGCGTGGAGGGGGAGCGCGTGACCTACGAATTTACGCCGGGGCCGTTTACCAGGGTGTTACAAAAGGCGTGGGACGATCCGCAGCATATGTATTATCTTGTGATCGAGGAGATCAACCGGGGAAATGCGCCTGCGATCTTCGGGGAGATCTTTCAGCTGCTCGACCGCAAACGCGCGGGAAGCCGGTCCGACGGGGAAGCCGGCGAGAGCGAGTACGGGATCGCGCAGCATGACGTGGCGAAGCGCGTGTACGGGGACCGGGAGCAGGAGGTGCGGATCCCGTCGAATCTCTCTGTGCTCGCGACGATGAATACGTCGGATCAGAATGTGTTTACCCTGGATACGGCCTTTCAGCGCAGGTGGAAGATGTGTCATATCAGAAACCGCGTGGAGGACGCCGCACACGCGGATGTGCGGATCGAGGGGACCGGGATCAGCTGGGGCGCGTTTGCATTGGAGATCAATGAGCGGCTGACCTCTGCGGACACGGACATGGTCAGCTCCGAGGACCGCAGGCTGGGCGCGTATTTTGTCACGGAGGACGGGCTTCTGGCGGAGCCGTTTTCGGAGAAGGTATTAAAATACCTGTGGGACGACGCGTTCCGGCTGGACCGGGAGGCAGTGTTTCAGGAGCGGTACCGGGCGCTGGACGAGGTGCTCGCCGCTTATCAGGACGCGGAAGGGGACCGGCTTCTTACCGTGCTTCGCCCGGAGGTGTATGAGGGGATGCGGGCGCGGATGAGCGGGACGCAGCAGAGGAGTGAGACATGACGGGAGGATCGCTTCGTGAAAGATGCGGGATCAATACAAACCGAAATGCGGAGACGTTTGTAGGAATCCGATGTGAAAACGGGGAGATCCGTGTACAGTTTCCGATGGGATATGCGTTTGACGGGGAGGACGACAGATCCCTGCAGCGGGATATTTTTCTGCTGCTCGGGGCGATCCGGCGGACGACGGCGAGGAAGGAGTCGCGGCTTATTTCCGGTCAGACGAAAGAAATGCAGGACGCGTTTCCGCTGCACGCATACCTTGCGGTGCTGCTCGATTTTTTCGAGCGGGGTTATTACAGGGAGAGGGAGACCGTATATCGGACTGCGAAGCGGGGAAAGATCCACTGGGGCAGGACGATCCGGACGGTGCGCCCGCTGGTGCAGGGAAACGAGGTGCTTTATCTGGATTTTGTCACACGGCAGAATAAAAGCAGCGAGCGCGAGCTGATCACACGCATTCACGAATACTGTGTGTATGAGAGCTTTGCGAAGGCGGGCTGGCTGTTTTTATCCGGCATGCCGGAAAGACCGAAGATCCCGCTGCAGAAAAAGAAGTTTCTGACTGTGCTGCAGGATAAGCTTTCCCATACATTTGACGATAAAAACCGCAGGCTGTTTCGCTGCATGATTCAGATCCTGTCTTATCAGGGGAATGCGGATGCAGACGGCGATTTTTATTACGGTACGAACCGGTTTGAGTATGTGTGGGAGCGTTTGATCGACGAGGTGTTCGGGACCCCGGACAAATCAGATTTTTTCCCGCGGACGTCCTGGATCATCGGGGATACCGTGACCGCCGGTTCACATTTAAGGCCGGATACGATCATGGTGTACGGGGGCGACATTTATGTGCTCGACGCGAAATATTACCGGTACGGCGTGTCGCTGCTTCCCGGTGATCTGCCAGAGACCGCGTCGGTACACAAGCAGATCACGTATGGGGAATACATCGCGTCGCAGCGGCGGTTTGCGGAGCGGTACGGGGAGGGGATGCGCATCTACAATGCGTTTCTGATGCCGTACGACGCGTCGGATCCGCGGTTTGCCGGCGGGCAGCCCCTGCGCCGGATCGGCGAGGCGGTAAGCGACTGGAAAGGAAACCAGAAGAGCTACGAGCGGGTACAGGGGATCCTGGTGGATGTAAAAGACCTGATGCGGATTGCAGCGGGGAAGGATGCCACAGCGTGCGAGCGGCTGGCGGACTGTATCCGACGACATGTGGATGAGGGATGATCAATGGACGTGCTGACACCGGAACAGCGAAAAAAGAATATGCAGCACATCCGCGCAAAGGATACGGTGATTGAGGTGAAGCTCCGAAAGGCGCTCTGGCATAAGGGGATCCGTTACCGGAAAAACTGTAAGGATCTGCCGGGGAAACCGGATATCGTGCTGACAAAATATAAGATCGCGATCTTCTGCGACGGGGAGTTTTTTCACGGAAAAGACTGGGAGGTGTTAAAGCCGAAGCTCATGCAGTCTGACAACAGCGAATTCTGGATCAGTAAGATCTCGCGCAACAGAGAGAGGGACGACGAGGTGAACAAGCAGCTGCTGTATCTGGGATATACGGTGATCCGTTTCTGGGGCAGCGATATCAAAAAACATACGGACGAGTGCGTCCGGGTGGTGGAGGAAACGATGTTTGATCTTGCCCTTGCGGCGGAGGAATACGGGGACAGGTGAAGGAGGCATTCATGTCAGTAGACAAAAGTAAAATCAGGAATTTCTGCATTATCGCGCATATCGACCACGGGAAGTCGACGCTTGCGGACCGGATCATCGAGAGCACCGGAACGCTGACCGCCCGTGAGATGCAGGCGCAGGTGCTCGACAATATGGAGCTGGAGCGGGAGCGCGGGATCACGATCAAATCCCAGGCCGTCCGCATCATTTATCAGGCAGGGAACGGGGAGGAGTATATCTTCAACCTGATCGACACGCCGGGGCACGTGGATTTTAATTATGAGGTTTCAAGAAGCCTGGCGGCCTGCGACGGGGCGATTCTTGTGGTGGACGCGGCGCAGGGCGTGGAGGCGCAGACGCTTGCAAATGTGTACCTCGCCTTAGACCACGATCTGGATGTGATGCCGGTGATCAACAAGATCGATCTGCCGAGCGCGCAGCCGGACGAGGTGATCCGCGAGATCGAGGATGTGATCGGCATTGAGGCGGAGGATGCGCCCCGGATCTCCGCGAAGACAGGGTTAAATATCGATCAGGTCTTAGAGCAGATTGTGGAAAAGATCCCGGCGCCCTCTGGGGATGAAAACGCGCCGCTTAAGGCCCTGATTTTTGACGCGCTCTACGATTCGTACAAGGGCGTGATCGTGTTCTGCCGGATCCGGGAGGGATCCGTGCGCGTCGGCGATCCGATCCTTATGATGGCCACCGGGGCGAAGTCCGAGGTGACGGAGGTCGGCTATTTCGGGGCAGGGCAGTTTATCCCGTGCGAGGAGCTTTCCGCAGGCATGGTCGGTTATCTGTGCGCGAGCATCAAAAACGTGGCGGACACCCGCGTGGGCGATACCGTGACAAATGCCGCGCATCCGTGCGCAGAGCCGCTGCCGGGGTATAAAAAGGTCAATCCGATGGTATACTGCGGCATGTACCCGGCGGACAGCGCGAGATACCCGGATCTGCGCGATGCGTTAGAAAAGCTTCAGATCAACGACGCGTCCCTGCACTACGAGCCGGAGACCTCCATGGCATTAGGCTTCGGATTCCGCTGCGGATTTTTAGGGCTTCTGCATCTGGAGATCATCCAGGAGCGCTTAGAGCGTGAATTTAATCTGGACCTCGTGACGACGGCGCCCGGCGTGATCTATAAGGTGCATAAGACAAATGGCGATGTGATCGAGCTGACAAACCCATCGAACCTGCCGGATCCGGCGGAGATCGAATATATGGAGGAGCCGGTGGTATCCGCGGAGATCATGGTGACGAGCGATTACGTGGGTGCGATCATGACGCTCTGCCAGGAGCGCCGCGGCGTCTATATCAGCATGGAATACTTAGAGGAGACCCGCGCGCTGATCAGATACGAGCTGCCGTTAAATGAGATCATCTACGACTTTTTTGACGCGTTAAAATCGCGCTCGCGGGGTTACGCCTCCTTTGACTATGATCTGAAAGGCTATGAGCGCTCCGAGCTGGTGAAGCTCGATATCTTAATCAACCGGGAGCAGGTGGACGCCCTCTCCTTTATCGTGTTTAAGGACAGCGCCTACGAGCGGGGCAGGAAAATGTGTGAGAAGTTAAAGGGTGAGATCCCCAGGCATCTCTTTGAAATCCCGATCCAGGCCGCGGTCGGAGGCAAGGTGATCGCCAGGGAGACGGTGAAGGCGATGCGCAAGGATGTGCTCGCGAAGTGCTACGGCGGCGACATCACGCGGAAGAGGAAGCTGCTCGAGAAGCAGAAGGAAGGAAAGAAGCGGATGCGTCAGATCGGAAACGTGGAGATCCCGCAGGAAGCTTTTATGAGCGTGTTAAAGCTGGATGAGGACTGAATGTGTCAGCACACGTAAGAAAGAAGAGCCGCACCGGCAGATGCGGACAGGAAGGAGGAAGCGCGTATGAGACAGATGGAACTATATCTTCATATCCCGTTTTGTGTGAAAAAATGCCCGTACTGCGACTTTCTCTCCCTGCCGGCCACGGAGGACACGCAGAAAGAGTACGTGGAGGCGCTGATCCGTGAGATTTCTTTTTACGGGCCAAAATGCAGGGATTATCTCGTGACGACCATATACATCGGCGGCGGCACGCCCTCCTGGCTGCTGGAGGATCACATCGCCCGGATCATGGGCGCGGTGCACCGCTCCTTTACCGTGGCGTCGGACGCGGAGATCTCGATCGAGTGTAATCCGGGGACCGTGACGGCACACAAGCTGTCGGTCTACCGGGAGGCGGGGATCAGCCGCATCAGCATCGGATGCCAGTCGGCGGACAATACGGAGTTAAAGCTTCTCGGGCGGATTCACACGTACGATCAGTTTTTAAAAACCTATACCCTGGCACGGGAACACGGCTTTGACAATATCAATGTGGACCTGATGAGCGGCCTTCCGGGACAGACGGCGGAAAGCTTCGGTCGTACGTTACAGAGCGTGCTGCGCTTAAAACCGGAGCATTTTTCCGTTTATTCCCTGATCATCGAGAAGGGTACGCCGTTTTATGATTATTACAAATTTGACGCGGTAAAGCAGCGGGCCGGAATGCCGACCGCAGCTCTTCCGACGGAGGATGAGGTGTACCGGATCGGAAAGGTGACGGAGCGCATGTTAGCGGAGGCCGGCTATGAGCGCTATGAGGTGTCAAATTACGCGAAGCGGGGGTTTGCCTGCCGGCACAATATCGGTTACTGGGAGCGTGAAAATTATCTGGGCCTCGGCCTCGGCGCGGCGTCCCTGATGGAAAATATACGTTATTCGAATATCCCGGATCTTTACCGGTACTTAAGGGAGAGCCACAATATCCGGGAGGGTCTCTGGGAGAATGAGAACGAGGATCTCCCGGCGACAAACCTGCACGCCGATGCCAACCGGATTACGCGAAGGGGGCAGATCGAGGAATTTATGTTCCTGGGGCTTCGCATGATCCAGGGGATTTCCCGGGAGAACTTTGCCCGCGCCTTCGGCGTCCAGATCGAGGCCATCTACCAGGGGATCTTAGACGAGCTAAAGGAAGAAGGGCTTTTAAAGTCGCACGCGGGACGGATCTTTCTGACGGAGCGGGGACAGGATCTGAGCAACTATGCGCTGGCAAAGTTTTTGCTGTAGGACATGCTGAAAGGCATATCCATGCCGGCTTGGTTTGGATATGCCTTTGCATGTGCTATTGGCTTAAACGATGAATTTCTTCCTGAAGTGCAGCGATCAAAGCATCTTTTTTTGAGAGGGCTGCCGCCATACTCTCATGTTCCGCTGCTGCGGAATGCAGCTGCTTTGTCAGCTCCTCAATCTCCTCCTTGCGTGCCTCGATCTCCCTTTCCTGAGCCTCAATCTCTTTCTTGCTGGCCTCAATCTCCTTCTTCTGCTCGTCACACATGTACAGAACCGTATTGCGGTCCATGATCGCCAGTGCCTCTGAATACATACCGATCAGCTCCTTTGGATGTCTGCGAAAGTCAACGATGTCCTGGTAACATTCTGCAAACTGCGGATACGCCTGAACCAGCCGCAGGATATCAGCCGGGCGGTCCGAGCTTAGGAAGGTCAGCCAGGCATCCAGTTCCTTATCTATATTGTGAACCACCTCGTGGAATGTGTCAAGCGATATGTAGACGATA
>CANRSX010000014.1 GCA_947642555.1 uncultured Roseburia sp.
GTCTTTGGAATCAGCCACACATTGCTGATTCGCATTACATCGGGGATTCGGTTTGCAGCGCATAATACCTGTATCCTCCGTTCGGACAATCCCCATTTCTGATTCCATGAATAAGAATCGTTCCTCATTAAAAAACGGCAGGATTTTTGATTTTGATATCCTACCGTTTCTTCACTAATTATAAATGATTTCCTCGTTCACAATCTTCCTTGCACAAGCCCTTATGTTATTCATTCTTCCTGTCCATTTGCGTAGCTTTATGCGGCTTTGGAATAATCAATAACAGCAATTTCCTGCATAAGCTGTTTCGCCATATTCACAAGAGATTCCACCTGCTCCGCAACCACATCCGAATAATATTTCTCCCCGCATTGCTCACACTCTTCACAGGGTACATTTTTAAAATAAGTTTACCGACCTCTTACGGAAGATTGCAGACACCCTGTAGACAGTGTGCATTCCTCCTTGATTTTATGGGCTTTTGGGACAAAATAAAGTTCGAGTCCCGTCTCGCGCTTTTCCAGTCAGACCTCATTTATCATTTCATCGAATGATTTATAATGCCTGTACTTCTCCGGATTTTTTTTCATCTCTTCATATTCATCCAGCGCTGCTTTTGTCTCCGCATTCGGTATCTGACGCTTTATTTCAAATGGAATACCATCATGTATAATTGCGGAACGCAGAAACATATTAATTGCTGCAGACATGCTTAGGCCGAGGTCATTGAAAAGCGCTTCTGCCTCCTGCTTTAGAACAGAATCCACGCGCACATTTATATTTGTAGTAGCCATATTTGCACCATCCTCTTTTTTCTTTTATTATATGGCCAGGCGCAAACAATGTCAACATATCATCTGTATTTGTTTTACATTGTTTTACTTGAAATTTCCTTTCACACCATATCTGCCAATAAAAGCAGGAAAAAAATCCCCCATTTCTACAGCTACAAGGTATTCAAACGAAAAATCCTGGATAAGCTGCGCATCGTGGAGCGCGCCGAACCGGATTCCTTTGATCCGGACACACCTGCTGAGGTTGAGAATAAACCCGTTCATTGCCGGCGGATCAGAGGTTCTGCCGGCAATGGAAAACCGTTTTTCTGGTATACCTGCAATCATAGAAGAGATGAAAAAAGCAGGGCTTCCTCCGACAGTATTTGAGAGCAGGCGCGGTGTATTCAAAGTCACACTATATAACCGGCAGATCCCCCCGTCAGAAAAAGCGTCCCCTGATCGAGGCAGGAAAACTGAAGCGGACAATACCGGATGCCCCAAAAAGCAGGCGTCAGAAATACGTTGCGGCTTCAGCGGCGGAGTAACCGGGCTTTACACCCCTCCAGCTCCAGCAGCCTCTCCTTTTTATCCGTCCCCCCTGCGTATCCGGTCAGGCTCCCGTCCGTCCCCAGCACCCTGTGGCAGGGGATGATCACGGATATTTTATTGTGCCCCACCGCCCCGCCGACAGCCTGCGCGGACATGCTGGCAAGCCCCTTCTGCCGCGCGATCTCCTCCGCGATCTCCCCGTAGGTCGTTGTCGTCCCGTAGGGAATCTTCTGCAATATCTCCCATACCATATGCTGAAACGGCGTGCCCGCCGGATGAAGCGGCGGCAGAAAATCCGGCTCCCTGCCCGAAAAATAGACGTCCAGCCAGTCTTTTGTCCGCCGAAGGGCGGGCGTCTCTTTTTCTTCCCGTTCTGGCATAAGACCGGCCGCAAAATATTTCTGCCCCTCAAACCACAGCCCGGTCAGCCCGGCGTCGTCCGCGGCCAGGAGAATATCGCCGAGGGGTGAATGATAATGGCTGATATACTGCATTTGTAATTCCTCTCTGTCTGTAAAAATATTCCGCCTGCGCCTTCGCGAAAAACGCGCTTCTGGCACCTTCCGAAGAAAAGGCTGAGCTCTTCCTCATACTACCACATCCGGCTTCCGGCGTCAAAAGCTGACGGCCTCCGGCATCAAAAAACATGGAATTCCGATCGCAGGATAAATCTGAGACTTTTTTGAGATTTCTGTGGTAAGATAATCCCGGAAGGAGGCGATCGCTTTGAAGGAAACCATACTGCTGGTGGATGACGAGCCCGGCGTCATCGAGATCATGAAACGCTATTTTGAACTGTCGGGCTACCGCATCGTCACCGCATACAGCGGGCAGGAAGCCTTATCAAAACTGTCCTGCCAGCCGGATCTGATTCTGCTGGATATCAGTATGCCGGACATGGACGGGCTTGCCCTCTGTGAGCGGATCCGGGATCATATCAGCTGCCCGATCCTGTTTCTGACCGCCCGCAACGAGACTGCCGACCGGATAAAGGGGCTGGCCACCGGAGCGGACGATTATATCGGAAAGCCTTTTGACTTAGACGAGCTCGGCGCAAGAGTCGCCGCACATCTCCGCCGGGAAAAGCGGAGGCAGGAGCAGTCCGTCCTGCGGTTTTTTCAGGATATGGTCATCGACTACGCCGGTCGGCAGGTCTCCGTGGGAGGAACCCCCGTCCCGCTGTCCAAAAAAGAATTTGACATCGTGGAGCTGCTGTCAGTCAACGCGGGGCAGGTCTTTGACCGGGAGAGGATCTACGAGACGATATGGGGATATGACGGCGACGGCAGCAGCGACACCATCATGGAGCATATCCGGAAGATACGGGCAAAATTTTCCGCGTTATCTTCTCATAGCTATATTGAAACCGTGTGGGGGGTGGGCTATAAATGGAATGGTTAAAACAGATGAGTCTGAAAAAATCCCTGTTTGTCATCGCCCTGATTCACATCGCGGCTGCGCTCCTGCTGTCCGCCGCCGCATTCTGGGGATGCGTGGAAGCAGTCTCGCGGATCGCCCCGCAGGGCAGCATATTCGTGATCCCCTACCAGGCGTCCGGGCAGGCTGCAAAGGTCGGGGAAACCGGAGCGCAGATGCCGGACACGGCGGCAGAGACAGGGGAGACCGGAGCGCAGATGCCGGACACGGCGGCACAAGCAGGAGAGACCGGGACGCCGGCATCTGGCACGGCAGCAGAGGCCCGGGCGCGGACTACCGGCACCGCTGCGGAGACCGGGGCAGCAGCGTCAGCGGCCGGCACCGCCCGGACCACCTGGTTCCTCTCCCTCCTCCAGCTGGCGCTGCCGGTGCTGATCTGCATCCTGGCACTGATTTCAACTACATTTACCTTTTACAGGTTAAAGCTGAAAACCCCTCTTGCGGCGCTTTCTGACGGGGCGACCCGCATAATCGAAAACGACCTCGATTTTACCATCGAAGCAGGTTCGGCGGACGAGCTCGGACTGCTGTGCACCGCCTTTGAGACCATGCGTGCCACGCTGCTGGAAAATAACCGTAAGCTGTGGCGGCAGGCGGAAGAGCGCCGGCGCTTAAACGCAGCCTTTGCCCACAATCTGCAAAATCCCGTCACCGTCCTTCTGGGCGCGGCGAAGCTGTCCAGAAAGGAGTTGGAAAGCGGTTCAGCGGATCCGGCGCAGCTTGCCGGACAGCTCTCCCTGATGGAACATTACACGAAGCGGATTCAGGATTACATCGGGACCATGAGCAGTGTCCAGCGGCTGGAGGAAATCCCGCTGGCCAGAAAGGGCACTGACTGGAACGGGATTGTCCGCGAATTAAATGACATGATGCAGTTTCTCGGTTCCGGCTCGAAAATTCAACCGAAGCTTGAAACCGTCTTAGACACAAATACTATTTTTGTCGATTCCTCGGTCCTGTTTCAGATCGCGGAAAACCTGGTATCCAACGCTTTCCGTTTCGCAAGGCAGCGTGTTCTGATCTCCTGCTCTGTCACGGATGGAATTCTGCTTTTGTCTGTCACGGACGACGGCGGCGGCTTTCCCGACCTGCTGATCCGGGAGGGAATCCGTCCCTTTCAGAAGGGGAAGGAGGAGGCCGGGCACTTCGGGATGGGATTATACATCTCTTCCCTTCTCGCGAAAAAACACGGCGGCAGCCTCACGATCCAGAACATCCCCACCGGCGCCGTCGTCACGGCCACCTTAAAAACCGGTAAATCCTGAGAGAATTTTGAGATTTTCCCTGTATGCTCTTATCTGACAGCGAAACAGCGTCAGAATGGAGGTATTTATGAAGATACAGGTAAAGGATCTCTCAAAAATTTACGGCACAAAAGAAAACCGGGTCGTCGCCTTGGATCACGCGTCCATAACGATACGCGAAGGCGATTTTATCTCGATCATGGGGCCCTCCGGCAGCGGAAAAAGCACCCTGCTGCATCTGGTCAGCGGGCTGGATACGCCGACCTCCGGCAGCGTGCTCTACGGGGACACCGACATCCATCACGGCAGCGACCGGATGCTCTCCGCCTTCCGCCGCCAGAAAATCGGCTTTATCTTCCAGCAGTTTCATCTGCTGCCGGTGCTGACCGCCCGGGAAAACATCATCATGCCCCTGCTGCTGGACAAAAAACAGCCTGATGAAGCCTATCTTGACCAGCTCGTCTCGCTCCTTGGCATAAAGCAGCGCCTTTCCCATCTGCCCCACGAACTCTCCGGCGGGCAGCAGCAGCGGGTGGCCATCGCCCGGGCTCTCATCGCAGAACCGGACATTATCTTTGCGGATGAGCCCACGGGAAATCTCGACAGCAAAAGCGGCGGTGAGGTGATGCGCATGCTCTGCGAGATCCGGGAAAAATTAAACAAGACGCTTGTAGTCATCACTCATGACCCGCACATCGCCGGGCTGGCGGAGCGGCGCTTTACCATCACGGACGGCGTGTTACAGGAGGTGACGGCATGAAATCCTATTTATCCTTTTCCGTAAAAGAATTAAAGGCCCAGAAGCTGATGTCCGCCCTGATCCTTATCGCCGTGATGCTCTCCTGCATGATGACAACCGCCCTGGGCGGGTCTCTCGGCATTTTGCAGACGCTGCGTATCCGGCAGGCCGCCTCCTTAAACGGGGACCGCTATGCCACCTTCCACCAGCTCACAGAAGAACAGATGCGGCAGTTAGAAACGGATCCCCGGCTTTCCTCCGTGGGCAGCATGGTCACAGTGGGACACACGGAGCTGGGCAGCAGCGGTCTGACGCTCTTTGCCCGCGAATATCTGGGGAATGCCCTGGACGCCTATCCTGGTAACGGAATCATCCTCGAGGGACGTCTGCCCGCCTCCCCGCTGGAAATCGCGCTCCCCGAAAATGCCCTGCCGTACCTTGAAGGAGAGATTCAGATCGGCGATACCGTTTCCCTGCAGATGGAAATTTCCCGCATGGACGGATCCCTGCCCGCATATGAGTTTACCGCGGATTATCTGATTACGGGTATACTGAAAAGCAACTACATCAGCCTCACCTCGGGCACCCTGGATGCTGTGCTCGGATGCGGCAGCGCCTCCGCCCTGCTGCCGGAGGACTATCTGTTGTACTCCACCGATTTTAAAACAGAAGACCTCGCGGATTTTCAGTCCGTCGTCGACGACCTGGCGGCGCGCCTTTCCGTGGAGCCGGCCATGATTCAGTACAACTGGATTCTCCTTGATGCCCTTGGGATCGCCTATGACGAAGCCGGCTCCTCCGACACGGATACCGGTTTTTCCTTCATGGCCCTCTCCTGCGTGCTGGTGGGCGCCCTGGTGCTGCTGGCTGCGGGGCTTGTCATTTACAACATTTTAAAAATCTCTGTGACAAAACGGATCACGGAATACGGCACGCTGCGCGCCATCGGCGGGGAGCGACGCCAGATTTACCGGCTCGTCGCCCTTCAGCTGCTGATTTTATGCGGGATCGGCATCCCTGTGGGGCTTTTTGCCGGCGCGATGTCCGCCAGAAGCATCTTAGCCGCCGCCACCGGTATTTTAAATCCCGACCTGTTTCTGGCGGAAAGCTCCACGGCCTTAAATGAGACCATCCGCGGGACGGACTCCGGCGGGATCGCCCCTTACCTGGTCAGCGCAGCCGTAACCACCTGCTTCGCCATGCTGGCGGCATTTCCCGCGGCGCGCTATGCCTCCCGCGTCTCCCCGACCCTCGCCATGACCGGCCAGCGCGCCATCGTACGACGACGCAGACAGCGGACCGCAGGCTTCCCAAACCGCTCTTCTGTGAAAGAAAAGCCGATCCGGCATTTTGAGGCCTGGTATGCCTGGCTGAATTTAAAACGGGGCCGCGGCAGGACGGTCATCACGATCCTGTCTCTTGTCATGAGCATCACGGTATTCGTGGCGTTACAGAGCTTTACCGCCCTGCTCGACACAGGTACTGATGTGAAAAACATGCATCTGGGAGATTATTCGATTACAAATGAAGTGAACGGATTTTCGCAGGATGACCTCCCGAAGCTCCGGGAGCAGGAGGCGGTGGAAGATTTGGCGGAAACCATGCTTTCCACTTACACGCAGGATGAAAACGGTATGCTCCCGGTCGAACTGGATCTCTCCCTGCAGTCCTGGGAGGCGTTTCACATCGCGGGAGTGGACAATGCGCGCCTGACCTCTTACGCGGAGGGGCTCACGGAGGAGGATTTCACGGAGCTTCGGTCCGGGGCCGCCTGTATCGTGAAAAATCCCATTCCCTTTTCCTATGAGGGACAGAAGGTGGAAACCACCCGCCTTCGCGTGAACGACACCGTCACCGTAAACGGGCATCCCCTGCGTGTGGCCGGCATCACCGAAGCGACTGTCACCGTCAACAACGGCGATTATATCAACGGCGTGCAGATCATGGTAAACGAGGAGCTGTATCAGAAGCTGACCGGGGAAAACCGTTACCAGGAGGTTTATCCCACCTTAAAGCAGGGTGCAAACCGGGAGGCCTTCGAGACCTGGCTTAACGATTTCTGCAAAGAAAATCCCGGCAGCCACTGGCTGTCCTACGAGGAAACCGACGCACAGCTGGCCGAAAGCTTCGAACAGATCCGTCTGCTCAGCTGGGGGCTGATCCTCTTCATCGGGCTGATCGGGATTTTAAACATCATCAATACTGTGTACAGCAACATCCACACCCGGATCTCCGAGATCGGGATCCAGCGCGCCATCGGCATGAGCGCCGCCAGCCTGTACCGGACATTTTTATGGGAAGGGGCGTACTACGGGCTCCTCGCCTCCGCCGCAGGAGGGCTGCTGGGATATCTCTGTACGATATTTGTAAATGCAGCGGCATCGGACGCTCTCGCCGTCACTGCGGTTCCGGTCCTCTCCATCCTGGAAGCCGCCGTGATCTCCGTCGCCGCCTGTCTGCTGGCGACGGCCGCTCCCCTCGGCGCCATCGCGAAGCTGGATATCGTGCCGTCGATGGAAGGGGCGGAGTAGACGCCAAAAGATCTGCTGCCGGGCGGCGACCGCCGTCCGGATTACAGCCCCATGCGTTCATACAGCTCCTCTGGGGCGTCATGCTCCTCCAGAAGCCGGCGCATCGCCTGCGTCAGCCGCTCCTCCTGCACCGCATCGTGAATCGGATGCTCCTGCTTGGGATCCTTCTCCAGATCAAACAGCTGTGTGCCGTACGCTGCCGTCACCGCGGACATATCCACCGACATCGGAATCTTCAGTACAGGCATTCCTTTTGTAAAGGAAAAAGGCTCCGCCAGTACGGCCTCTTTCAGCACTTCGCTCATTCGTTTATTCATGTAGTTAGGCATCAGCGTGTATTCATATAAGGGTACCTCCGGATGAACGGCATTGCGCATGTAGACATATCGTCCGTCCGTGATATTGAGCTGATTGCCATGGTATCCGAACAGCGCATACTCCCGCACAGGTGCATCCGAACGAATCGTCCCGCACAGGCTTTTTCCCGTCATATCTTTCGGAACCGGACATCCGAAATACTCCAGCAGCGTGGGCGCCAGATCAATGGTCTGCACCAGGCTCTCCCGCCGCTCTCCGCAGATCCCGCTGCGCGGATCCCAAATAAAGAGCGGAATATGTACGATCTCGTCGTAGCAGGGCATTATGTTTTTTGCCCACCAGCCGTGTTCTCCGAGCAGGTAGCCATGATCCGTATTGACGATCAGCATGGTATCCTTCCACATGTCATACCGGTCCATCAGATCCAGCACACGGCCCAGATTCTCATCACACATCGAGATCATCGCCGCATATTTTTTCCGCAGATACTCCACCTCATCCGGCGTCTCCTTCACCCTGTCATAGGGCGGCCAGTCTAGATCCCTCCCGATCTCTGGCAGCTGGTATCGCTCCAGATATTCCTCAAAGGTATAAAACGGCTCGTGCGGATCAAAGGATTCGATCTGTAAAAACCAGTTGTCGTACCCATGATTGGTCTCCATAAATTCCAGCCCGCCGTCAAAGGTCTGCCGCTGACAGCTGTGGAGACTGTCCTTCCGGTAACTGCGGTTAACCGCCTCCTGACGGTATCCTTTCTGCCTGCGTGCCACGACAGCCGGATCGTGATCCAGGTTTGTCTCAAGCCGGATCCCGGGGTCAAGATTTCCCTTCCAGTGATCGCCCTCCTGCCCCCGCACACACTCCCAGGTGGAATATCTCGTGTGATATGTCGCGCCGCCATCCTCCCAGTAATGGCCGTGGTCGCTGATCAGATGCGTGTGGATCCCCGCCTCATCCAGAAGCTGCGGCATGGAATCATCAAAGGGCTCCAGCGGCGACCAATAGCGGTGCAGGAAATTATACCGCCCGGTGTGCAGTTCTCTGCGCGCCGGCATACAGGGCAGGCTCCCCGCGTACGCGTTGGAAAAACATACCGTTCGCTCCGCCAGTCTGCGAAAATTCGGGGCATCCACCCAGTCGCACCCATAGGGCGGGAGAAATCTCCGGTTTAACGAGTCAAACATCACCATTATTGCCTTCATACTATTTCCTTTCTCTGTGAAATAAGCCTATTGTAGCATACCCCTTCCCCGGCTGTCCATTCCTTCCGCCGAAGACCTGTGGATAACATCCGCCGTCTCTCACATTTATAGTTTTACAGAAACTTCACGATATTGTACGCATTGATCCCGATCATTAAGACCATCAGGCCGATAAACAGATGATCCACCGTTTGATCCGAAAGCCGCTTCGTCACCGCCCGCCCGGCGATCCCTCCGGCAATCCCCCCGACCACCATCACGACCAGCGTGCCCACCGCAAAGGAAGGAACCGTCTGCGTCACAATGCTCTGCAGCAGCCCGGTAATCTGTGAAAATAATATGATATAGAGGGAATTCTCCGCCGCCGTTTTCGTGCCCATCGAGAAAAAGTAAAACAGGAGCACCAGGTTCACCGGCCCGCCGCCAATTCCCAGGAAAGAAGACATCACCCCGAGGGCCAGGCCGATCACAAGGCAGACCAGGCGGTTTCTCACCCGATGCGTCTTAATTTTATGCTTTAACAGCGTATAAACAAGTGTCCCCACCGTCACCGCGAGAAGGCATCCGGCCTGTACGGCCCCCACGCAGTCCGGATCCGCACTCATATTCTTTACCATCTGAAACAGCCATTTGCCGAGTACTCCGCCTGCCGCAGCCCCGACGGCCAGTGGAAATGAAATATGTAAATCCAGCCGCGATTCCCCGCCGAGCTTACTTCTCGCCACGGAATACGCCGTCATGGATAATACCGTGCAGCCGGATAAAAAACTGACCGTCGATACGTCCAGCACCCCTGTAGCGTCCAGCACCGGTTTGATGATCACACCCCCGCCGATCCCGCAAATCGCCCCCACAATGGATGCGAGAAAACAGATGATAAAAAAGAAAAATGACATAAGCCCCTCCCTGCATATACCGATGGATCGATCCTGCTGATCTATAACCACTTCTTTCAGTATAAACAGGGACTTTTCATTCTTCAATTCTTATGTTATTATAGAATACATATGATTTTACTTATACATTAAAGTTACGACTGACAGAAAAAGACAGGCTCCATACAGACAGAGCCAGAAAGGACTTTGCCATGACTCTCCGCCATCTGACCATTTTTTCCGAGGTATGCCATCAGTTGAGCATCACAAAAGCTGCGGACCGTCTGAACATGTCGCAGCCTGCGGTCAGCACCGCCATCCGGGAACTGGAGTCCTATTATCAGACCAGACTGTTCGAGCGAATGAACCGCAGGCTCTATCTCACGCAGGCAGGGGAATATCTGCTGCATCACGCGGACGCCGTCCTGGCGGAGCTTGACGAGACGAAAAAGCACCTGGCAGACGCCGCTTCCGCCGCGCAGATCCGGATCGGCAGCAATGTCTCCTTCGGTCAGAGCTATCTAGCGGATATCATCACATCGTTTCGTCAGAAATATCCGGATATCCCGGTTCTGGTCACGATTCAGAATTCCGGCAGCGTCGAAGAACTGCTGCTGCGCAATCAGCTTGATTTTGCCATCGCGGACGACCTTTCGGATTCGGAATCCTTTCACCGCCGGCTGCTGTTGTCGGAGGACGTCGTCGCGGCCTGCAGCCCGGACTGCGCGTTTCTGCCGGATATAATTCCCCCGGAATCCCTCTCCCGCATCCCTCTGCTGCTGCGCGAGAAAGGCAGCGGCTCCCGAACCGTGACCGACCAGCTGCTCCGGGCATATGGAGTGAACGCCACCATCGCGGCGGAGAGTATCAGCACGCAGATTCTCATCGAGTTCGCCCTGCGCGGCCACGGGCTGCTGCTGCTTCCGCGCGCTGTTCTTGCACCCTATTTTTCCGCCGGAGCGCTCGTGCCCGTCGCTATCGCCGGGGTCTCCTTAAGCAGAAGCTATTACCTGGTTTACCACAGGAGTAAATTTCTCACGCAGAGTATGCGGCGGTTTCTTGCACATCTGGATAAGCAGTGGGACACTGACACTAATGCCGCCTTCCCGAAATAAAATAAAATCAGATCCCAACTGTATGTTCCACCAGCCTTCTGCCAATATCCGAAGCGCTGTAAAGTACATTCGAAACAATTACCCTGTCATCCTCAATCACGTAAAAAAACAGAAAAATAATCAATCAGGAGTTAATATGTAAGGGTGGTTTTTGCCACCTAATACATATGACTGCGGCTCATTTGTGGAGAACGGAAAAGCAGTTGTAAGAAAGGAGTCAAAAAAGTCTTATAACCGCTGAAACTCAACACAAAAAGGAGCTGATATTCTATGAAATCTATCTTTGAAGAAATGGGCGGCACATACCGTCGAGTGGGCGATTATTTCGTCCCCAACCTTGTCCTGCCAGATACAGAAAACTATCAGATTGGCAAATATGGGCGTATGCGCCGCAGCTATCTGAAAGAACATCGTAAAATCCTTTATACAAATTATGTGATGGAAGGTACACTGTTCATGCATTTGGCTGAAATCGACCAAGCCTGCAACGAGCGTATGGAAATCATCGTTTCCGCTATGGCAAAGCAAGAGGGCGTGACCGAAGCACTTAAAGCGGCTGATCAAATGGAATGGGTACGCCGTATCAATTCCATCCACAACCGTGCGGAGGAAATCATTTTGACCGAAATTGTATATGCTTAATCGAATGCCCGTTATCGAACGTATGGCTGATAACGGGCATCAACTTTTTTAGGAACGGACATACTTTTGATTTTTGCTGCTTGGTTTTTCGGGAATCGTTCTAAGCAATTTCCCTGTTTTGAGCAAGGGATTCAAGTATGTGCGTGTAAAATATGTCAGATTACGAAAGCCGAGATGTTCACATATTTCACGTTTGCTTCTTGGATCTACGCAAAATTCAAGAATCGTCTTAGTCACAACCTGGTCAGTATCTTGGTCACTGAGTGACTGAGATGAATAGTTGACATTCTTCAGGGTTACAAAAAACGATGAATGAGTGGAATGGAATGTAGGTTTCAATTCCTCCGTATATCCGGGCAGTTTTGCAGTTTCGTCCAAAATCTTCTTGATGCCGCTTCCGCGTCGCTCCATAAACTTCATGCGATGGAATAAATCAGCGATTACAGGATTGCGGCGCACGGAATCAATTTCATCCAAGCCGCACTCCTGAATCGGCTTTCCACGATACATTCCGCCGGGGGAGTAAATTTCCAAGCGATCATCGTACATATCAATGTGAACTTCACTGCCCATAACAAGGTAATCCCTATGAATAAGAGCATTTACAAGCGCCTCCGTAACAGCTCTTTCAGAATAATCGGGTTTATCCACTCTGTATTGTGCTTTCTTTTCAAACCGCACCTTTGAATTATTGCGGACAAATTCTGTGCCGCTTTTGAGCAGATAAATCAGATTACCCTCATATTCCTTGTCGTCCACAGCATCGTCAAAAATTGATCCCTTGTCAAGCCCATTCCAACGGGTACAGAAAATCCTTGAATTATATACGATATGCTGATCGGTCAGCAAGCGACCAGCATTTGTTAGAAAGCCTTCTTTGTCCGCAAGTCCAAAGGATACATAATTCGTAGGCTCAAAACGCAATTTTGCTCTTTCCAAATATGTTGCTTCAAGCAATGTAAAGCTATAATCTGATTTCTTGCTGTCAGTAATCAGAGAATCGAAAGTGCGATTTGTACCTTTTAGTATAAGCTCCCGCAGCATATAATCTGGCGCTACCATACTCTCATTGCCAATACGAATATAGGCTTCGGTTGCACCGTCCGCTTTATAAAAGTACGGTGTAGCGGGACCGGAATTTACAGTCAATGAAAGCAGATTTTTTCCTTGCTCCTGCATTGGAGCTAACAAAAATTCCGGCAGTGGCGTAATGCGTTCTTTAATCAAGCGGCTAATATCTTCTGCATCTGACTGTACATCAGATAAACCAACGGTGTTTCTGTTATCATCTATACCGAAAAAGAGTGTACCGCCGATACCGTTGGCAAAGGCACTGACACTTTTGAGCCAGCTTTTCGGCTTTTTAACTTCCAAAACAACTTTGAAATCGCATTCTGTTGCTTCTGCGATCCATCTGTCTATCATAAATTTTTCTTCCTTTCCCATCATTCCTTTTTATCCTTCGATCTGCTTTTATACACATTATACTTATTCTTGCACCAGGGGCTGCAAAATACCGCACTCGGTCTGTTTGCCACAAATGCCTTGGTGCAATGTCTGCATAGGCGGATCGGGTTGTCGTTATCTGTCAGCATGAAGCTGAGCATCATCTGAATACCCAGCAATAAGGAATGGAAATCCCAAACTCTTCATAATAAAGGGAGCTGCTCACATGAGTAAATGACCAGTCAATGAATTGCTGTTTCATCCACTCATACGGCTCGGCATGGTTCCTTTGGAAGCTCATATTGACCACCATCGGCTTGTCGGTTATGGTCATAGCAAGCGCCATCATTACACGGTCATTCTGAATATTCCACATAGATTCTACGCCACGCTTAATGACTTCTAAACTGTCAAAAGGGAAAAATATATTCAGGTAGTCCTCGGTGGACATCGTTTCTTCTTTGATAAAGTGGTTTTTCGGCAAGTACACCGCCTCATAGTCCATAAAACTCGGCGTGGTCGGAAGTGCAGTCATCAAGCCGAACAGACCGTATTTCACGGCGAATTGTTGGATCACCTTTTGAATTTCGGCGTCTGGTTTATGTTTCATTCCCAGCCGTCCTATGTCAATGGCATCTAATACAATCCGCTGATACTCGCTTAACGGATCGTAAATACTGGGCTGTCTTTGTTGGCGTGAGGTACAGAGTCCCGTCCGCTGCCGCCCTCCACTCGTATTCGCTATATCGCACCCAATGAGAACTGGTGCGTTCAAATAAATTTTTCATATTCTCATCTGCGCTTCCAATCATCTATTCCATATTTGCTTAACAGTTCCCGTGCCTGTTCCATCCCATTTTCGGTTATGTAAACGGATTTGGAACGGGATGGATGACTTCCTTGCCTTATATAATCTGCATCGTCCAATTCATTCAGAATATCGAAGTCATATCCTTTCCAAGCGTAAAAATCAGTTGCCTCGTCAAATTTCTCTCCCCGTGCAGATCGGGAAAGGTATATCAGCATCATTGTCAATTCACGCATTGCGTCATTCGCATTGATATTAGCCATATTTTTGTCCTCCGCCATGTGTTGTAACCGATATTATCTGTAATTATATTACGCCTTGCTGTTATTCTCAATATCTATGCCATTTTCAATTAGAAAATCTTTTTCAGGCAAGGTCAGGGGCTACTGTGCCTGCACTTTTTCGGTAAGTGCGGCAAGCAGCTTTTTTCGTATCTTCCTCAGCATCGTGTTCCGCACCTTGCAGATATTGCGGTCAGACCGCCCACGTCCCACGGATAGCGGCAATTCTGACAGAACTGTATTGCCGTAATGCCCAAAGGAACAACAGAAATTTGTTATCTTCGGTCAGCCCTCGCAGGATATTGGATATATCCCCGTCCGTTACAAGCTCGTGTATATCGTAAGGGCAATAGAAAATGGAATCTATGAAATCTCCCTTGCGTTCCAGTTTTGAAAGCACATCATTGAGCGTATTGGGAAAAGATAATCCGTCCTCGACTGCACCGTAATCAAGTGGAACATCATCACCGCTTCGGAACAGCTCGTGATAGCGTTCCTTGCGCTGACGGTTGGCGTCCAGACGGTCATACCACGCAACAGTACCCCTTCCAGGGGTCGGCAAGTACTGACCCCTCTGGGGTATGTGCGAACCACTAGTTTACTAGTGGTTTTGATTTTTCACAGAATCATCAGCAAATTTATTTATCTTTACAATATGGGAAAAATACCCTTGACAAATCGCTTTCCAAGAGCTGTCGAAGTTTCATTCTATGCTCCGGTTCGGATTCCATTATGTGTATCCGTTCGGGAAATACAGTTAAACTCTGTATTGCTTCCGCGATACGAGATTGTACTGCCCCATCGCATTTTCAGGTGACATGAGCTCTTCTGCGATATATGTGTAGATCTCTTCCATATCCGATAATGCTTTGTTTGTAATCTGTACCGTATATTGCATCATATCAGTGTCTCTCCGTGAACTTTGCAAATGCTGCCGCTGCATCCTGCACCCTGCCGGCCTTCACATCCTCATAGCCTTCCTGCAGTTTTGTATGAATTTCTTCCACAGACATCAGATCCGCATTCACCGATTGCGGTGCTTTGGGCAGTGACACCGCAAATGGTATTCCGCCAGTCAGCGAAATCTGATTCAGATACATATCTTTCATTGCCGGCACCCCGCTTCCGGTTTCGCGGTTTAATTTTACGATATTGTACGCATTGATCCCGATCATCAGGACCATGGAAAGCAAATGCTCACAATCCATTTCAAAATTTATTGCACTGAAGCAATGAAAGCCATTATTGATTTTGTGCACAAAGAACCTGGCGTAAATAAAATCTGCTCAGATCATGCAGCAGACAATCCGCGTTCGGGTAAAGTTATGGAAAAATGCGGTCTGAAATTTGACCATTACAGAGTCTTCCCATATGCCAGGAACTTGTATTTCCGTTCCGTTAACATTTAGTTTCCCCATGCGGCAGTTTCTCCTTCGTGCATTAAACAGTAGATCACGAATGATGACACAGACACAGGAAGATACGATTTTCCTATTTTCTTCCGCAACAATCACATGATGGTTTTTATCATAAAACCCCCGGGATGCCAAAAGACACCCCGGGGGTCTCTCTGCTGCCGCAGCCTTATTTACGCAAACGGATTCTCCGTCGGATACGGCAGGGAAGCCGGCTGGTTGTAGTTGATATCCTCCACCGGCACGCCGATGTACTTAAACACCTCAAACAGCGCTTTTCCGTAATGGCCGAACGCCACCGCGCCGTGATGCGGATAGTTCTTCTCGATCAGCACGTGGCGGTAGAATCTGCCCATCTCCTTAATCGCGAACACGCCGATGCCGCCGAAGGAACGGGTGGCCACCGGAAGCACCTCGCCCTGTGCCACGTAGGCCCGCAGCTTGCAGTCAGCCGTGGACTGCAGGCGGTAGAACGTGATCTCGCCCGGAGCGATATCGCCCTCTAAGGTTCCGTTGGTCACCTCCACCGGAAGGCTCCTGGCCATGATCATCTGGTACTTCATCTCGCAGGCGGAGAGCTTCTTCGAGCAGGTGTTGCCGCAGTGGAAGCCCATGAAGGTATCCGTGTGCTTATAATCAAATTCGCCCTCGATGGACTCCTTATACATATCCTTCGGCACGGAGTTGTTGATGTCGAGCAGCGTCACGATATCCTCGCTCACGCAGGTTCCGATAAACTCGCTTAACGCGCCGTAGATATCCACCTCGCAGGATACCGGAATTCCGCGGCCGGTCAGACGGCTGTTGACATAGCAGGGCACAAAGCCGAACTGTGTCTGGAAGGCCGGCCAGCACTTTCCGGCGATCGCCACGTATTTGCGGTAGCCTCTGTGCTCCTCCACCCAGTCGAGCAGGGTCAGCTCATACTGCGCCAGCTTCTCTAAGATCTCCGGCTTCTTATTTCCGTCGCCCAGCTCCGCCGCCATGTCGGCCACGACCTCCGGGATTCTCGCGTCCCCGGCGTGCTCATTGAATGCCTCGAAGAGATCCAGCTCGGAGTTCTCCTCGATCTCCACGCCAAGGTTATAAAGCTGCTTGATCGGCGCATTGCAGGCCAGGAAGTTAAGCGGTCTCGGTCCGAAAGAAATGATCTTTAAATCGGAAAGACCTGCGACGGCCCTTGCAACCGGCAGAAACTCATGGATCATATCCGCGCAGTCCCCCGCGTCGCCGACCGGATACTCGGGGATATAGGCGCCCACGTTGCGCAGCTTTAAGTTGTAGCTCGCGTTTAACATACCGCAGTATGCGTCCCCGCGGCCCTGCATCAGATCCTCCTGCGTCTCTTCCGCGGCAGCGACAAACATCTTCGGCCCGTCAAAGTGCTTTGCGAGCAGCGTCTCGGAAATCTCCGGCCCGAAATTGCCTAAGTACACGCAGAGCGCATTGCAGCCCGCAGCCCTGATATCCTCTAACGCCTGTACCATATGGATCTCGCTCTCCACGATGCACACCGGGCACTCGTAGATGTCCGCCGCGTCATACTTTGCGGCATACGCCTCCACCAGCGCTTTTCTCCGGTTCACGGATAAGGATTCCGGGAAGCAGTCCCTGCTGACCGCCACGATACCGACTTTTACCTTTGGAATGTTGTTCATGATTCGTTTCCTCCTGTTTTTTATAAAATGTAATGATGTATGTTATTCCGTAATATTTAAATTTTTCCCGAACAGACCGATAAAGCTTCCCTCCGGCAGACCGCCCTCCGGATGCCCGATCAGCCACTTGTTTTTCGCGGCCAGGATCGCGTCCTCCCCGTTGTCATGCGGCTCGTCAAGCGGATAATTCGTCCCGTCCTGTAAGATGACCGCCACCTGGAAGCCGCCCTCCGCCACATGGCAGGGCGCATAGTGCAGCGTCGTCGCAAAAAGCTCCACCGCACAGCCTGCCGGCACCAGAAACGCCTCCATCTTCGCCGTGTCATAGGTGCAGTTTTCCGTCACGTCCTGCTGCCGTCCGACGATTAATACCGCGTCCGTCGCAGCCACATTCACCTCGGAGCATCTGTGATACTCGACTGCGTTTAACAGCACGTTGTGCCCGTTGCAGTAACCGATCTGCACCGGCAGCTCGCCGTAAAAGACCCTGCGGATCTCCTCCGCCACCGGCAGCGTCATAAATGCCTCCACCTTCGGCTCATAGACCACGCCGTCCGGCACGAGAGTCTTTTTTAACTCCTCCACCAGCGGGGCAAAATCGATGTTTTTTACCACGCGCCCGTAGACGCGGAAGCGCTCGTCCGTCACATCATAAATCTTCATGCTATCCTCCTTGTTTTCTTTCCTTTCCTGCGCCCGGCCGCATCATACAATTTTATCAAACAATTCCTTACATGCCGGATAGATCTGCTTAAACTGCTGATAGCGCGCCTCGTACTTCGCCGCGAGCTCCGCCTCCGGCTCCACGGTATCGATCACCTTCACGGTCTGCGCCGCGGCCGCCTCCACGCTCTCATATTCCCCGCAGGCCACTGCCGCCAGCATCGCACCGCCCAAGGACGGGCCCTCCTCGGTCTCTAAGACGTCCACGCTGATATTTAACACATTCGCGATGATCTTCTTCCAGAGCGGGCTCTTCGCACCGCCGCCGCAGATCTTTGTCCGCGTGATCTTTATGCCCAGGGACCTCGCGACCTCGAAGGAATCGCGGAGCGCAAAGGCCACGCCCTCTAAGACCGCCTGCGTCATATCCCCGCGGGTCGTATCCATCGTCATGCCGATAAAAGTCGCCCTGGCATTCGGATTGTTGTATGGGGACCGCTCTCCCATCAGATACGGCAGATAGTACACATGGTTCTCGCCGAGCTTTCCGATCTGCTCCTGCTCCTTCGCGTAGTCCTTTGTGCCGATGATCTCATCCATCCACCATTTATTGCAGGAGGCCGCGCTTAACATGCAGCCCATCAGGTGATAGGCCCCGTTCGCGTCGCAGAAGGCGTGCAGCGCATTGTTCTCATCCACCCGGAAGTCCTTTGACGAGATAAAGATCGTCCCGCTGGTCCCCAGGGAGATATTGCACTGCCCGTCGCCCACGGTTCCGGTCGCCACGGCCGCCGCCGCGTTGTCCCCGGCGCCTGCCGCCACCTTCACCGTCTCCGGGATGCCCAGCTCCGACGCGATCTCCGGCAGCACCGTCCCCACGCTCTCATAGCTCTCAAACACCCGCGGCAGCATCTCCTCCGTGATATGACAGATGTCGCACATCTCCTTCGACCAGCGGCGGTTCTTTACATCCAGAAGCAGCATGCCCGACGCATCCGACACATCCGTGCAGTGCACGCCGGTCAGCCGGTACGCGATATAATCCTTCGGCAGCATGATTTTACGGATCCGCGCGAAATTCTCCGGCTCGTTGTTTTTCACCCACAGGATCTTCGGCGCGGTAAATCCGGTGAAGGAGATATTCGCCGTATACGCGGAGAGCCGCTCCTTCCCGATCTCCTGATTCAGATAGTCACACTCCTTCGCGGTCCTGCCGTCGTTCCACAGAAGCGCGGGACGGATCACCTGATCCTCCTCATCTAAGATCACCAGCCCGTGCATCTGCCCGCCAAAGCTGATGCCGGCCACCTGGCTTTTATCAAATCCCTCCAGAAGCTCCTTTACCCCCTGCATGGTCTCCCGGTACCAGTCCTCCGGCTTTTGCTCCGACCAGCCCGGATGCGGGAAATACAGCGGATATTCCCTGGAGACAATATGTTTCACCCTGCCGTCTGCGTCCATTAAAAGCAGCTTGACCGCAGAGGTGCCCAGATCAATTCCTATGTACAACATTTACTCGTCCCACTCCTTTCCGTGCCCGTGCACGTTTTCTTATATCATATACCGATACCGGACAATGTGCAATATACGTTTTTCACAGTTTTTGCCTCTGCTTTCTGGTGCATTTTACCGGGCACGTAAAATTGACTTACCGGGCAGATATGCTTTATAATGGTTCCATGGACGAAGGATTCGCCAGACGAAAGAAGTGTTCTGTATCAGGAAAGGCAGGTATACGCCATGGCAACCATCAAAGAAATCGCAGAGCTTGCGGGCGTCTCCCGCGGAACGGTAGACCGCGTGCTCAATCATCGCGGCTTCGTAAGCCCGGACACGGAGCGAAAGGTGTTAGAGATCGCCTCCCTGCTGCATTATCAGCCCAACAAGGCCGGCATGGCGCTCGCCGCGCAGAAGAAAAAATATCACATCGGCGTGCTGCTCTTCGGGGAAGAAAACCCGTTCTTCGACGAGGTGATCGACGGATTAAATTTCCGTCAGGGAGAGCTCTCCATCTATGGCTGCACGATGACCATACGGCGGATTCCGTTTGACCTTGCCACACAGCTTGACGCCATGGAGGAGCTGCGCGCGGACGGGATTCACGGCCTGATCCTCTCCCCCTACAACGCGCCGGAGATCCGGCAGAAAATCGACGCGTTCTGGGACGACGGCATCCCGTGCGTGACCGTCAATACCGACATCCCGAATTCCCGCCGGATCGCCTATGTGGGAAGCGACTACTACAAATGCGGTCAGGTTGCCGCGGGGCTGCTCTGTCTGATGACCCATGGCGAGACAAAAGTCGGGATCATCACCGGCTCTCACAATGTCCTCTGCCATGAAGAACGGATCAGCGGATTTTCCGATTATATCACCGCGCATCACGCGCCGGTGCACACGGTCGATATCGCGGTAAACGGGGATGATGATTACCGCAGCTACGGCGCTGTCTCCTCCCTGCTTGCCGCGCACCCGGATATCGGCGCGCTGTACTTTACGGCGGCCGGCGTCTACGGCGGCTGCCGGGCGATCTTAGACGCGGAGCTTCCCCGGATGCCGGTAGTCATTACATTTGACGCTGTTCCGACCACCAAAAAAATGCTGCAAAAGGGCGTGATCACCGCCACGATCTGTCAGCATCCGAAGGAGCAGGGCGTCCGCTCGCTCTCCCTGCTGGTCGATTATCTGCTCACCGGGGAGCTGCCGGAGCAGACGTTCTGGCACATGAACCTAGACATCAAAATACGCGAAAGCCTGTGACGTTTTCCGTCACAGGCTTTCGCTGCCAAACCAGCCCGGGATGCCGGCCCTGACCGGTTCACCCGGTTTTCACCTCAAACAAAAAACCGACGCCCTCCGCGTCCACACGCGCCTTAAACCGCCACAGGATCTCATCGAGCTTTGCAATCTCATCCTCATAGTTCTCCATCGTGATCTCCATGGACAAATCCCCGATATCCCGGGCCAGCTGGTCCGTTACCGCCGTAGAACCGTGTACCACGTCCACATACTGATACATGTCCGTGATCAGATGCTCCTCATTAAAACGTGTCGTATATATCTTCACATTCTCATATGCCAGCAGCCGCTTCAGGCAGACCCTTAACGTCTGCTCATAAGAGTCGAGAAGTCCCTGGTTATATGCCCGGTCCCACCACACAATGGGATACGGCGGCAGGAAGAAGAGAAATTCCGTCTCCGGATGTTCTGCGACAATCGTCTCAATCCGGTTCAGATTCTCCTCCACCCGGCCGGCCTCCTCCTCCCAGGGCTGCTGCTTTACTTCCGCAAGGCCGGTGGGGTAATAGCCGGCCAGCACCTGATCCGGCCCGGCCGGCATGGCGTCATTAAAGCTGTAGGCCTTCCCCCAGGAGTAATCCTCCGCCGCGGGATTTGCCAGAAACCCCGGGACTTCATTCGTCAGGATCTCACCGTTCCAGAGATACCTCACATCGTCGAAGGGATTCCGGTTCGCCAGATATGCCACATCCTCCGAAAAAACCTCCATATCCGGGTCCGAATAAAAGGAAAAGACGTCCAGCCCGTAAAACACGCGTGTCAGCGATCGATGCAGAAATGCCCGCCCCAGATATTCCGTCAGCACCGGAGCCGGCGCCGCATCCGCCACCGCCTTGACCACAGTGCCGCCAAACCGCTCCTCCAGCACATCGGTATTCATGCTGATCACGACCGACGAGCCACAGAGCACACTGTCATAGTCCACATGGGCAAGCACCCCCGGAATCTGATACTCCTTCTGATCCTGCACGGCTGCCAGCCCGAACCAGGGCTTATGATAATGAAAAAACGGATCCACACATATTACAACCGCCGCCGTCACTGCCAGGATAAGGGCGGACGCCGCGAGAAACTGAAGCGTCCGCCGTTTTGCGTCTTGTTCTGCCATCTACTGTTTCACCTCATACATAAACCCGGTACCCTCCGCGTCCACACGCGCCTTAAACCGCCACAGGATCTCATCCAGCTTTGCGATCTCCTCCTCACAGTTTTCCATCGTAATCTCCATCGACGGATCCCCGATATCCCAGGCCAGCTGATCCGTTACCGCAGCAGCGCCATGGATATCATCCATATACTGATACATGTCCGTGATCAGACTCTCCTCATTAAAACGCGTTGCATACACCTTTGCATTCCCGTATTTCAGCAGCTCCGTAATACAGACTCTTAACGTCTGCTCATAGGAGTCGAGAAGTCCCCGGTTGTATGCCCGGTCCCAGTACACAATCGGGTACGGCGGCAGGAAAAAAATAAACTCGGTCTCTGGATGAGCCTCAATAATTTCCCCCAGATAATTCAGATTCTTCATGACCAGTCCTGACGCATTCTCCCATGGCTCCTGCTCCACTTCCACAAGTCCGGTCGGCTCATATCGGGCCAGCACCAGATCGGGCCCGGCCGGCTCTCCCTCATTAAAACTGTATGCCTTCCCCCAGGTATACGCTCCGTTGGACATGCGCAGCATATTCGGTATCTTTTCTACAAGGATCTGCCCGTTCCATAAATACCAGACGTCATCAAACGGATTCTCATTCTCCAGGTATTCTACATCTGACGGCGTTCCTTCATTGTCCGGGTCACTGTAAAACGAAAACACGTCCATTCCGTAAAATACATAATCCAGATCATGACTTTTAAAGGCGCGTCTCAGATATTCCGCAAGCACCGGCGCCGGCGCGGTATTTGCAACCGCCTTCACGGTTCCGCTGGCATAGCGCGCCTCGAGCACCCCGGTATCCACACTCATGACCACCGAAGACCCGAGCAGCACACTGCCGTAATCAAGGTTGTCGAGCACGCCCGGAATCTGATATTCTTTATCATTCTGATACGCCGCAAGTCCAAACCACGGCTTATGAAAATGAAAAAAAGGATCGATCAGAAACACGGACAGCGCTGACGCCGTAAGGAGAAAGCCCGCCACAAAAAAGAAAAGAACCGCCATTTGTTTTGCTTTTTTCTCTGTCATTCACAATCTCCTAAAAGTTAAAATATAAAAAGACAGTCAGCCCCGAAAACGAAAGCACGCACAGACAGAACAAAACTGCCAGTCCGCACATCTGGATGCACCCCGCCGGTTTTTTCTTTGCCCACTCATACAGGTCAGACCCCTTACACAGCGCCGCCGCCAGGCCAAAAATCAGCAGCATCCACGCAATACACAGCGCACGGCCCGCCGTATAGCCGCCTATTTTATCCGCCAGCTGATAGAGCAGGTCATTTCGCCAGTTTTTCATTGCCTGCCCGAATCTCCATATCGTACCGTTATAGGTGAAGGAGACCAGGCGTTTATAAAAGAGTACCGCTGTCCCCAGCGAATCGCTGCGGAACAGCACCCACCCAAGATTGACAAAACCAAACGTCACCAGCCATCTTCCCAAACTTCTCTTTTTCACCTGTCCGGCTGGTCTGTCTTCACATATGCCTGACAGTGCGGTATCATCTTTATCCGGCTGTTTCCGCCAGCCCCATATATTTTCCAGCGATATCATCACACCGTGCAGAAGCCCCCACAGCACAAACGTCCAGTCCGCTCCATGCCACAGGCCGCTTAAGAAAAAGACGATCATCGTATTTCGGATCAGCCGCACTTTTCCCACACGGTTTCCCCCAAGAGGAATGTAAACATATTTTGTAAAAAAAGCGCTCAGCGTAATATGCCACCTTCTCCAGAATTCCCGCACGCTTCGCGCTTTATACGGAGACCTGAAATTAACCGGCAGCGAGATCCCCATCATTTTTGCCAGACCCATCGCCATATCCGAATACGCGCTGAAGTCTAGATAAATCTGAAAGGTATACCCAAGCATCACAAGAAACGCGCCCGGCGTATCCAGCGCGGCCACATTTTCATAACCGGCATCCACAAGCGCTCCCAGCTCGTCCGCAAGCAGAATCTTCTTCGCCAGCCCCGCGGTAAAAAGCCGGATGCCGTACAGCAGGTTCTCCCATCGGAATTTCCGACACTCCTCACCCTGAAACTGCGGGATCAGATCGCTGTGGCTCACAATCGGCCCTGCGATCAGCTGTGGAAAATACACCACATAGCTCATATATTCTATCATGGAATAATGAGGCGCCTCGCCCCGCATGCGGTCCGCAACAAAAGAAATCTGCTGAAAGGTAAAAAAGCTGATTCCAAGCGGAAGCATTATATTTCTGATCACCCAGTCCGTTTTGAAAACCGAATTTATGTTCTGAACAAAGAAATCGTAATATTTATAATAGAATAAAATTCCCAGATGAAACAGAATGCCCAGCCATCCAAAGAGCTTTCGTTTTCCGGTTTTCTCCATACACAGACTTACCAGCCAGCTTCCGGATATGCTAAACAGGATCAGAATCACATATGCCGGATGATAGTATCCGTAAAACCATAACGACATCAGCAGTAAAAACAGCTGCGCAGACCGATACCGCCCAAAATGATTCAGCCCGTACCATCCGCAGAGAACAATCGGCAAAAAACAAAAAATAAATATGTAGGAATTAAAAAGCATTTGTAATCTCCTTATCTGCTGTCGTGCAGTTTTTCTCATTTTTCCGCCGTTTGTCATCATACATCAGACTCCAGAAATTGTCAAACACCCTCTCTCACACCGGCAAATGCTTCTTGCACCCGCTTCCGTTTCCCGCTATAATAAAGCAACGGGTGAACAGCGGATGCCGGCGGCACCGGCGCACCCCTCCCATATCCGCACACAGAAAGGAACATACGATGAACAAAAAAGATATTCTGGAATTAAAACGCCGCATGAAAAAGGAGGCCTGCACCTTTACCAGACTCTGCGGCTGCTATGTGGACGCTGACCGCAACAAGGTAACCACCTTCGGCGAGACCTTTTTAAATTTAGAGGACGAGGAATTTTTCAAATACTTGGACATCGCGAAAAAAGTGCTTTCCGGGACCGTCGGCAACAACATTTTAGAGCTGGAATTCCCCACCGCGGAGGAAGCGCCCGGCGGCAGACAGCAGTTTCTGATGGGCCTGCGCGAAAGCGCTTTAAAAAACGACGAGCTGATGGAAACCTTTTATGATCTCGTAATTGACAATTATAGTTATGTCGGCAATTACCTGATCCTCATCTTCCACGACGCCTATGATGTGATGACCAGAACCTCAGACCACAATAAGCTCGACGAATCCGAGGAGGTCTACGAATACTTACTCTGCGCGATCTGCCCGGTCACGCTCACCAAACCGGGGCTCGGCTACCGCGAGGACGAAAACCGCATCGGACCGCGCATCCGCGACTGGGTGGTCGGCGTGCCGGATACCGGTTTTGTGTTCCCGGCCTTTTCTGACCGCAGCAGCGATATCCATGCGCTGATGTTCTACACGCGCGACACAAAGCTTCCGCACACGGAATTTATGGAATCCGGCCTTGGCTGCGGCTCAAAGCTGACCGCCACGGAAAAGAAGCTGACCTTCCAGAGCATTGTAAAAGAAGTGATCGGCGAGGAGGAAGAGGAGAGCGAGGCGATGTTTTTAAACATCCAGGGCAATCTGAATGATATGATCCCCGTCACGGCGGACGAGGAGGCCGAGCCGGAACCCATGCCGCTCACCACCGCCGATATCGCCGAAGTGCTCGCGGACAGCGGCGTTCCGGAGGAGCAGGCCGCCATCATCGGAAAAACCTATGAGGAAGCGTTTGCCGACGAACTCCCGGAGGCGGAGCAGCTCGTCGACCCGAAGCTGGTGGAGGCGAACGGCAGACGCATGGAAAAGCTCGGCCTGATACAGCAGGTAGCGAATCTGACGCAGCAGTTAAACGAGACGCGCTCGCTCCCGGTCACGGAATCCGAAGACGGCGGTGATGACGCGCCCGCGGTAAAAACCTACGACGTGATCCTGCGCGTAAAACCGGAGAAGGTCGGACAGATCCACTCCCAGATCATCGACGGGAAAAAATGCCTCGTCATCCCGATGGAGGAGGACGAGCATGCCGCGGTAAACGGGGTCAATACGACGGTGTAACGTGCCGTTCACATGGCTGAACTTTTCGCTATAAAAAGTTCAGCCCGCGCCATTCGCAAAACCGTGCCTGACGGCACTCTCCGCCGTTTCACGGCTACTTTTGCTCATAATCGGGCGCTCCGCTCATGCTCCGCAGAATGTGCTCATTCATGCGAGCATGATTCGCCCATTTTGCGAACCATGGCTGAACTTTTGAAATAAAAAAAAGACAGCCTGTCGATCAGCTGTCTTTTTAGGAGAAGGTATTTTTACTATGGGGTATAGCAAAAATTATATAATGTATTGGGGGGTTTTTACGTTAATTATAATACCATGATTCTCAAAATCAGTGTTCACAAACTTCAAAAAAATTTGCAAAAAGAATTGTGCATTTTTAACATCCGTCTGTCACAGACATCTGTTTTTCGCAAAAATTTTCAACAAACGGCCGCCGGATTTTGCTCATTTTCTCTGGCATCACCGGATTTTCGCCCGGATCCTGCCGAGCGCATTGTCAATCGCCTTCGGGCTTTTTCCCATCCGCTCTGCGATCTGCCGGTAATGGAAGCCGGCCAGATACTGGTCGAGCACCTCCCGCTCCATACTGCTTAAACGGCCGCGCAGATCCGTCCAGAACCGCTGCATCGTCTCCTGACTGATCACAAGCTGCTCCGGATCATTGCTGGCATCCGTCGGGAGCGTCTCCGCGAGCGGCCGGCCCTCCTCGTCCTGCTGGGAATAAAAAGAAATATAGGTATTGAGCGGCACATGTTTTTTCCGGTTCGAAGCTTCCACCGCATGATACAGCTGCCTGGTGATACAGAGCTCCGCAAAGTGAAAAAAGGAACTCTCCCTGTCCTCCCGGTAATCGCGGATCGCCTTGAACAGGCCGATCATCCCCTCCTGGATCAGATCGTCCGTATCGCCGCCGATCAGAAACATCGCATTTGCTTTTCCCAGCACCAGCGGCTTATACTTGTCCATGATATAGTCCATTATTTTTTTGTCGCCGCCGCGCAGACGCGCGATCAGCTCTTCATCCGACAGGTTCTGATACCCCTCCACCGTTTCCTCCGTTATCTGCCTGCTTTTGTCAGCCGCTGCCGCACGATCTCATAGGCGAGCACCCCCGCCGCGACAGACGCGTTCAGCGAACCGATCTCCCCCTTCATCGGGATCGACGCCACAAAATCACATTCCTTCTGCACGAGCCGGCTGACTCCCTCGCCCTCGCTGCCGATCACAAGGCCGATCGGCCCGGTCAGGTCCAGGTCATACATCTGTTCGCCGTCCATATCCGCACAGACAAACCAGATCCCGCGCTCCTTCAGTTCCTTTATCGTGGCGGTCAGGTTCGTCACCTTTGCCACCGGCGTGTAGCTTAACGCGCCCGCCGAGGTCTTCGCCACCACCGCGGTAAGCCCCGCCGCACGGCGTTTCGGGATAATCACGCCATGCGCGCCCGCCAGATTCGCCGTGCGGATGATCGCCCCGAGATTATGCGGATCCTCGATTCCGTCCAGCAGAAACAGAAACGGCTGCTCGCCTTTTCTCTCCGCCGCCGCAAGAATCTCATCCACCGTGGCGTAATCATATGCCGCCGCGACCGCGACCACCCCCTGATGCTTTTTCGTCTCAGAAAGCGCATCCAGGCGCTCCCGCTCCACAAAGCTTATGACCGCATCCGTCTTTTTGGCCTCGCGCACAATGGTCTGCACCGGCCCGTCCTGACATCCCTTTAACACATATAATTTATCGACCGTTTTTCCGGAACGGAACGCCTCAAGCACCGCATTTCTTCCCTCGATCTTCGATTCCTCGTAACTCATGTCCGCTATCCTTTCCTTTTGCCGGACCGGCAGCAGCCCGGCCGTACCTTTTACAGCTTCAGGCCGCACGCTTTTACGCCTTCCTTTACCAGCGCAATGATCCTGGGAAATTCATCCTTCACATACAGCCAGCCAATAAGCGCCTCAAAGCCGGTCGCCTTCCGGTAATCCGACATCGTCGCGTTTTTTGCCATGGTCGGCGATTTCGCGTTGCGTCCGCGGCGGTAGATATCCGCTTCCTCCTCCGTGAGGGACGGCAGCAGGCTCTCGATCATATGCGCCTGCGTACGGGCTTTTACGATGTGGCTCGTGTGGCGGTGCAGCGTGCCGGCTCCCGCGTTGCCCTTCGCGACCACCACGGAGCGGATGATCAGGTCAAACACACCGTCCCCGATATAGGCCAGGGTCAGCGGCGAGTAGGTCCTGATGTCCACATCCGGGACCTCAAACTGTTCCTTTATATACGCATCGATTCCTTTTTCCAACTCTGCCGTTCCTCCTGCTGTCATGTCAGCCCTGCAGCTCCCAGACGGTTCCTTCCCTGGTATCCTTAATCGCGATCCCTTTTGCCGCAAGCTCCTCGCGGATCGCATCCGCCTTTGCAAAATCTTTTGCCTTTTTCGCCTGTCTGCGCTCCTCGATTTTTTCGGCAATATATGCCTCCAGCTCTTCGTCCACCCCCGGCGCAGCCTCCGCCGCCGTCTGTGCCGTCAGAAGGTTTAGGGAGAGCACGGTATCAAACTCCGCGAGCAGCGTGCGTTTTGTCTGGCCGCTCACCGGCTCCTTCAGCAGGTCGTAGACAATTGTAATCGCCATGGAAGTATTTAAGTCGCTGCAAAGCGCCTCCGCAAACCGCGCGCGGTAAGACGCGGCGCACGCCTCATCCACGCCGCCCTCGTCCTTTAATTCCGCGATCCGCCGGATCAGCTTGGCGTAGGCCGCGCTCATATTGTCGAGCACTTCATAGGAAAACTCCAGCGGCTTTCTGTAATGGGACTGCAGGCAGAACATGCGGTACACAATCGGATCGTACCCCTTTTCCTGCAGCAGGGACACCGTCAGAAAGTCACCCTTTGACTTGCTCATCTTCCCGGATTTATCATTTAAGTGATTCACATGGAACCAGTAATTGCACCACTTATGCCCCAGATAGCTCTCCGACTGGGCGATCTCGTTTGTGTGGTGCGGGAAAATATTGTCCACGCCGCCGCAGTGGATATCCATGTATTCGCCCAGATGCTTTAAGCTGATGCACGAGCACTCGATGTGCCACCCTGGATAGCCGGTTCCCCAGGGGCTCTCCCATTTCAGCGCCTGATCCTCAAACTTTGACTTCGTAAACCACAGCACAAAGTCATTTTTGTTGCGCTTGTTGACATCCTCCTCCACGTCATCGCGGACGCCGACCAAAAGCTCTTTCTCGCTCTGCGAGGAAAACACGTAATAATCGTCCAGCTTTGAGGTGTCAAAATAGACGTTTCCGCCCGCCGTGTAGGCGTAGCCCTTTTCCAGCAGCACTTCAATCATGTGAACAAATTCCGGGATGCAGTTCGTCGCAGGCTCCACGACGTCAGGCGTCTTAATATTTAATTTGCGGCAGTCCTCAAAAAAAGCGTCCGTATAAAATTTCGCGATCTCCATCACGGTCTTGTGCTCCCGCTTCGCGCCTGAGAGCATTTTATCCTCCCCGGTGTCCGCGTCGGAGGCCAGGTGTCCTACATCTGTAATATTCATCACGCGCTTTACGTCGTATCCGACATAGCGAAGCGCCTTTTCCAGTACATCCTCCATGATATAGCTGCGCAGGTTTCCGATGTGCGCAAAATGATACACGGTCGGCCCGCAGGTATACATGGCGATCTTTCCGTCCTCATGCGGGATCACCGTCTCCACGGTTCTTGTGAGTGTGTTAAAAAAACGAAATCTGTTTTCCACCTTTGTATTCTCCATTTCTATCAGTTTTGTCAGAGCCCCGGGCTTTGTTTCAGCTCTCCGCCGCGGTATTTCCCGACGCAAGCACGCGCACGGTGCGCTCTAACTCCGTCACGCGGTTGACAAGCTCCGTATTTTCATGCTGCAGCACCGTGATGTCCTCTTTGACCGGATCCGGCAGATGCACCTGATCCATATCGCTGCGCGGGATTTTGACATTGTCCCGCTTTACGATCCGTCCCGGTACGCCGACCACCGTACAGTTCGGAGGAACCTCCCCGATCACGACGCTCCCCGCGCCGATCTTGGAATTCTCCCCCACCGTAAAGGAGCCGATGACCTTTGCGCCCGCACTGATCATGACGTTGTCGCCGATCGTCGGGTGACGCTTTCCGGTCTCTTTTCCGGTACCGCCTAAGGTCACGCCCTGATAGAGCGTCACGTTATCCCCGATGACCGTCGTCTCGCCGATGATCACGCCGCTCCCGTGGTCGATAAAAAATCCTTTCCCGATCTGCGCGCCCGGATGTATCTCAATCCCGGTCTTCCTCGCAGCGCGCTGTGAAATCAGCCTCGCCATAAAAAAGTGCCCTTTCTCGTACAGACGGTGCGCTCTCCTGTAACTTAGCATAACATGAAACGTCGGATAAAGCAAAACCTCCATCGGGGATTTGATCGCGGGATCGCGCTCCCGGATCACCTCAAATTCTTCTCTGATATGTTTCATCATTCCCATATCAATCATTCCTCCATAAAAAAGATCATTTCATTCCCGTCACATACCTAGTGTATGCATGCAGGAGACGAAATGATCCGCGGTTCCACTCTGCTTAAAATCAGATGATTTTCACTCAAAGCACGTAACGTGTGCGAAACGTGTCCGGCTATCAGACCCCGCGGCCCACTGGCCGCACAGTCGTTCACCCGACCGGCTTGCGGAGGCACTTCGGAACCCTCTCCCCGAAGACCGCTTGCAGCCGGCGGCGGTCTCTCTCTGACAGGTCGTGATGTCCCTACTCTTTCCGTTCATTGCCTTTTTCTGATATCAGTACTCTGCTTCTCTATAGTTTATGCAGGCAGGGAGGATTTGTCAACCGTTTTTGGAAAATCATAAAGAACTGTGGTGAAACTTCCTGGAACATGAAAAGAACGCTCCATGTCAAAAGTCTGATTTTCAATTACTTTCATACTCAGCTCTCATTTAGACATACAAAAAGATGTCGGTAGCACCATGTAAAATCTCTATAAAGAGAAACTATTTGCTCTTACCATTTCTAAAGCAATAAACAACGAAGGGATTTTTATAATCACAAATGTATAATTCGCTCATCAATCCTCCGAACTACACTGTTAGTGTATGCAGTAAAATATTTTAACCAAAATCCGCGAGCTGCTGGATTAAAACTTTCAAAATCCACTCCAAGTTTGCTATAGCCTTCTCTTTTCAACACAGATATGGTAAAGTTCAGTAAATTTTGATATAATCCCTTACCCCTGTGTTTTGGCAGACAGTATGCACCTCTGATATGACGATAGGTGTCACCCGCTGCAACAAACGTTTCGCCGGGAACCGAAATTTTTACAAACGCACATATTTTTCCGTTCTGCTTTGCCACAAAGTAACGTGCCCCTTCCTGCATTGAAGATACTACAAACTCCTCTCGTGTTTCGGGCTCACGATTCATAAAGAAAGGGCTCTCTCGGTAATGTTGATATAACGCTAAATGAAGCGGATAGATAAAATGAAATTCGTCTTTTGACAATTCGGCTAAATCATATCCGGCACAAAGTTCACAATTAATCAATTCCATCGGACGGATAGCATCTAAACAACGCAAACCGAAACCATAACGGAAAAACTGTTGTTGAAGTTCTTCATCATGGGCGTACAGGCAGATTGCATGGGAAACTGCCCCGGTCTTTATCCATTTTTCTCCTGCCGCCTGATACATGGCTGCATAAATTTGGGGGCGGTTTTTAGAAACGGCGGCATTTGCACCCATAGGCGAAAAAATCCCTCTCACATCGGTGGCACGAAACGCATTGTCAAAAGGTTCACAACAGCACAGGAATCCTATCATCTTTTCATTTTCAAATGCAGTAACGCCCAATCCATTTTCGGCAAAACCGTATAAGTCAGGAATATCACACACTTGTGGCAATTCTTTTACATATTGCCGCTCATCATTATAATTTGCAAGGGCAATCTCCGTTGCTTCCTTAACATGTTTTCTTCCAAAATTTATTATATTCATTAATCTCTCCCTATTGTCTACGGAGAGCTAAATTATAGTCACCCTCCGTGTTTGACAACAACCATTATTTTTCATATCACATCATCTCCTTTACATGAAAATATCTATATAAACACAAGAAAATCTTGTGATAAATATCACTTAGTCATCCCACTCTTAAAATGGTTCTTTTCCTCTGGCTTAAACCGTTTCGCAAAGTCTTTTGCATATTCAGCGCAAAATCGATACCGTACTTTCTGGCGGTAAAATCCCTTCTCAAAAGTTCACCTACGAAGCATGACAGCCCTCACAGCCTGCGCAGGTTCGCGCCGAATCCGCCACCGTGACGCTGCTCTCATAGAGCGTCGTCAGCGCGCAGATCGCCTGGGCGGAAATTCCCTCCTCCGTCCCGGTAAAGCCCAGCCCTTCCTCTGTCGTCGCCTTGACATTCACCTGATCCGCCGCAACCCCGAGAACCGCTGCGATATTTTCCTCCATCTGCGCGATGTACGGACGCAGCTTCGGGCGCTGCGCGATGATCGTGGCGTCGATGTTTTCCACGATATAGCCTTTTTCCCGGATCAGCCCGGCGACATGCTCCAGAAGCTTCATGCTGGAAATCCCCCGATACTGCATGTCCGTGTCCGGAAAATGCTTCCCGATATCCCCAAGGGCAGCGGCGCCGAGCAGCGCGTCCATCACCGCGTGCAGCAGCACATCCGCGTCAGAATGCCCCAGAAGCCCGGTTGTGTGCGGAATCTTTACTCCTCCGAGGATCAGATCCCTGCCCTCCGTGAGCCTGTGTACATCATATCCCATTCCTACTCTCATATGATCCCTCCCCCTGGTCATATTATCCTATTCAAACTTTATATATTCCATAATTATATGTCAATGCGTATCTGTTTGTCATTCTTTTATCGCTATATTCTTTTCAATTTTATCGTCCAGCGCAGAAAGTATAGAAGCAATCCTCCACTGTTCCTGCATGACCCCCGCCACCAGTTCATTCTGCCCATGCAATCTCCGTCAGCCCATTGGAATACCATGCTGGTACGGGATTACGCATATTGTCATACCACGAAAGTTCTTCCCGCGGATCGCCGTAATCATTACGATTAAAGTCGATAACATGCAGCCTGCCGTTCCGGTCAATCATCCTATTTGCAGGTTATATGCTCATTTTGCCTGTGTGTACCATGTTGGAGTATCACTATTCATATTATCAAACCATTTCAGGATGTCTTTATTCAGGTTTATAATTGAAGTCAATCTGTCTGGGGCAAAATATTTAGACCATACAATCGAAGTAATTGCACTGACAGAAAGATAATATGCAAGTAGCTTCCAAAAATCATCAGGGACATTGCCCTCAAAATAGCCATCAATCTGGCCTGATGCAAAATAAGGATATTCAATACCGATTCGATTAAACTCGTACCATGGGTCTCCGTAATTCTCAAAATCAACAGTATGCCAATCAATAACAAAAAGCCTCCCGCTTTTTGATTGAATTAAATTACCCATATGATAGTCGCCATGATGATAGCACTGTGGACGATTCCTGAGCATATGCCTATTGGTATCAATGTAGTTTAAAACAATATCGCTTCCCTCAAACATGATACCTTCTCTGCGAAATGCTTCCAGTCTTTCGTCGATGGTTGAAAAATATCGTGTTTCCCAGTCAGCAGTATTTTCTGGTGCATTAAGGGTATGGATTCTCCGTAGTATCCTCCCCGATTCTTCCCCTAATTCATATTGTTTGTTTTTTAATAATTTTGGTATGGCAATTTCTGCTTCTTCTCCATCTATCCAGGACAACAGAGTATATACACTCGCTCCGTTATTACAAACTCCAAAGTCAATTGGCGACGGCATTGGAACATTCAAACGGAAAAGCTTTTTCACCAATTCGTATTCCGCTTTTTTTCTATCAAATTCTTTATATTCTGCTATCCGCAACAAAAAATGCTCTCCGTTTTTGGCAGTGACGAAGTATTTTTCATCGCCTGACATACCTTTATTAATGGGCTGAATGTCTTTAAACTCAGCTGCCATTGGAATATCTTTCAAATTTCTCACTCCTTTATAAAACAAAAGTTCAGCCCGCGCCATTCGCAAAACCGTGTCTTCGACACTCTCCGCCGTTTCACGGCTGATTTTTGCTCATATACGGGCGCTCCCCTCATGCTTCGCAGAATGTGCTCATTCATGCGAGCATGATTCGCCCATTTTGCAAAGCATGGCTGAACTTTTAAAATAAAATCCCGAAAGCTCTCTGCTCTCGGGATTCCGTAAGTAGCGGAAGGGAGACTTGAACTCTCGACACCACGGGTATGAACCGTGTGCTCTAGCCAGCTGAGCTATTCCGCCATAATCATATTTATTGGGACAGGCAGTGATGCCAGCCCTGTCGCAATCGACTTGATTAGTATACTACCTGTCCCATAAAATGTCAATACCCTTTTTTCATTTTATTTATCTGGCCGAACCGGATCCCCGGACTTTTTCGCCAGCACCTTCCGGTAAAACCGGATGAATTCCACGCCCGTCATGGTCTCCCGCTTCACCACTTCCGCTGCCAGCGTCTCGATGAGCTCCTTCCTGCCCGCCAGAAGGCCTCTTGTCTCCTGGTACAGCTGTTTTAACAGCTCGTTTACCGCCTGGTCACTCTGCTCGCGGAAGGCGTCGGAGCAGCTGTACGCGCTTACGCCAAGATGCTGCGCCGTGTCCCGCTTTAAGGTCATGAACCCGAATTTCTCCGTAAAGCCCAGCTGCTCCACCATCGCCCGGGCCCAGTAGGTGGCGTTCGCCATGTCCGAGGAAGCGCCTGTGGAGATATTATCCCTGCCATAGACGATCTCCTCGGCGATCCTTCCGCCCATGGCGGCGCGGATGCGGATCTCGAAATCCCGCTTCGTCAGCAGGATCCTCTGGCTGGGCCGCACATATCCCAGGGCGTCGCCTCTGGGCAGGGAGGTGATCTTCTCGAAGGGCTCGCGGCCGTACAGAATCTCCACCAGCGCGTGTCCCACCTCATGGACGGAGACGGCGAAGCGTCCCCCATCGTTGCTGCCTGTGCTGGCGCCGCTGTCCCTGTCCGCCGGATGCGGATCGCCCACCGTAAACCGCTCCACGGCTTCGTAAATATTGCGGTAGAGGAACCCCAGCTCCACGTTGTTCCCGAACCGCGGTTCCTTCCCCTTTAACGGCTTCCTGTCCGGGGACATCGCCTCCTGGTCGTACATGATAAAGGCGGTGTTGATGATGTTTTCGATATCGCCGGGCGCGCGCCCTGCGGTGATCCTGGCAGTCTCCTCCGCCAGCTTTTTCACGCCGCGCAGCTCCGCCGCAGAGAGGATCTGTTCTCCCTTTTCGTCGGGCCCGCTGCCAAACTGCGCCAGTGCCCCACATCGCCTGAGAATGTATCGTTCCGCCAGCGCACGGCGGGCCTTTTGGTCAGGCAGCGTGAAAAACAGTTTCTTGTCGATCCTGCCGGAGCGGGTAAAGGCGGGGTCCAGGAACTCATAGGCGTTGGTGGCGGCAAGGATGAACACATTGGTGCGCTGCTCGATGCCGTCCATCTGCCGGATCAGCTCGATAAAATGGGAATAGTTCTCGTTCTGAAACCGGTTCCTGGCGATAGCATCCACCTCATCGATGAAAATCACGCAGACATCATACTCCTCGGCCCTGTCAAAAATGCTGGCAATAAAGCTGACCGGCTTTGTCGTGATCTCCGGGGCCGACAGGGACATGAAGCCCACCCGCTTATTTGCCGTTTCAGCGTCAGCCTCAAATCTCGCCTGAAGCTCCCCCGCCATGGCCCGGGCGATAAAGGTCTTGCCCACCCCCGGCGGTCCCATCAGCAGAGCTCCTTTGGGGACGGTAATGTGATACCGGTCATACCGGACCCTCTCCGCCAGCATATCGATGATGCTCTGCATATACCCCGTCTGATTTTCACAGCCCTCCAGATCGTCAAAGCGGGTGTCGATGTCAGTAATCATCTGGATGCGGTCCGAATCAGCGGTGCCGGCGGCGTAAATGTTTCCTCCCCTGCGCCTTACGGTGTCCAGCTGGCGCTTCACATCCCGCTTGATGGAGGTCATGATGGCCTCGATCTGCCCGGTGATGCCGTTTCCCTCGGTGCAGTCGAAATCAATGCCGTCCATGCAGCGCCCAAGGAAGCTCTCGACGCCTGCGTAGTTGGCGAAATAGGGCGAATTCTGAGGCTGCGCACCCCACATGAAAAACCTTGTGAGCATTGCCTTCTGGGTCTGGAACTGCTTTTTTAAGATATCGTATTTCTTAAACGCCACATTGTCCCGCTGATGCTCCAGTTCCCTGCAGAGCTTGTCGTACAGCTGGTCCTTTGTGGGCGGTGTCAGCGGAATCCGTTTCAGACGTCTGTAGAGGCCCTTGTTCTGGTTTAACATCAGGCGGATCTCATCCTCGTATCCGGCGATCCAGATGGGAGGGACGCCCGGTTTGATATATCTCGCGCCCCCGTTTACCGCCCCTGTCTCAAAATCCACTGACAGGGTACGCCGGCTTCCCCCGCTGTCGCCGGTCGACGCGTCGACTTTTGTCCGGCCTGTCATTAAGGGCAGCAGAAGGGACACCGCCTCCCGGCCAAAGCCGTCCGACATCAGCTCATACGCTTCGTCCACAAAGAGGATCGCGTTGTTCTCCGCCGCTTCCAGCAGTTTGCTTAAGACCTCATATTTTGTCCAGCCCTCATACGCGCCCTTTAAGTCCGGCGGCGCGACCTCCTGCACCTCCCGGTCAAACACGCACTTCCCCAGTTTTTTCGCCAGTTCGGTCTTCCCTGTGCCCGCCTCGCCCATCAGCGCGACATTCGGGATCTTTCCGTTCCTGTTGAACTCATTTTTCATCTCGGTCGCAAGAGCGATGACGCCCTGATCCGCCACCATGTCCTCACCGTACAGCCTCTCCTTCATCTCCTCACGGCTGATCTCATTCAGTCTCGCGGGATCCAGAAACAGCCGGTTTACGCCAAAGTTTATGACAGCCCTTCTGATGCTCTGCCAAAGCGTCCCGTTCTTCAGAAAGTCTTCAAAATCCGGGTCGAGCCGCATGGTCTCGGGAAGCTCCTCACCGGGGAAGGAGCTGCGCTCCCGCAGGCTGTTCAGATCGCCGGTAAAGGTTTTATTCTGCCCGCGGACCGACGCTCTGATCCCAGGAGCGGAGTATCCTCTCGGCAGGAAGGCGATCCTGGTCTCACCTTCATAAAAGACCGCCTCCAGCACGTCGATCCTGGCAGAGGCTTCAAAGCTGCCGTACCCGCCAGGGTACCCCGAAATCGAATTCTTTAAAATCCGGGGCGGGATCCACTGCGCCGTCAGGTCAAAGGTCTCTGTTTTCAGAAAATACTGATCCTTTGTGCCGTCGATATGCCGGAAGACATACCCGTTTGCCTCGTAAGTCTTCGCACCGGAAAACGCGGAACCGAGGGCGCGGATATAAGCAGTACACAGGTCGTGTGCAGACTCTGTAGTCAGGCTGTGGGGATCCGGCAGCTCCGGGGGGATATAAACAACCCCCGTATATCTGTTTTTTCCGCTGTCCCGGTTTTCGGCAGTATACCGGTATTCCCCGTTTATATTCTGAAAAACCACGTCCCTCCTGCTTTCGTTCTGCTCAAATCCACAGGCCAGCAGATCATAGCTGTCCGGCGTATCATAAAAGATGACCGCATCCTTCGTCCTGCTGATCTTCTGGTACAGCCTTCCGCCAGACAGCAGACTGAAGGTCACATGATCTCCGTCCGTATCCAGAAAAGTATGGAGCTGTACATCGTAGTTATAGCTTTCCGATTCGTCCACGCCGGCCTCATTGATCCAGGAATTCTCCCATTCCACATTATAGGAAAATACGCCCGCATACTGCCGTTTCCCGTCCGCCTCCACGATACCGTTCGATAACACATAGTAATATCCGCCATCCGCACCCGTGAAAGGCCCGAAGAAATAGACCGTTACATCGCGGCCGTCCCGTTTCGCAAAGCACTGCAGCGGGCGCATCGTGTAGAAGGATCCCTCATCATCGTCCGTCACCATATCCAAAGCTGTGACAGCCGTGATATCCGTGTAAACCGCTCCCGGACAGCACAGCTTTCTGACCGCGATCCCCGGATCCGCACAGTAATCCAGCAGCGTGATCAGAATCGTCCTCTCATCGCAGCTGACCACCAAATCCTCACCCAGCCCGTCGCTGATCCGGCATTCGCAGAGCTCCCGGCTGTCGCCACGGGGATACACCGGCTGGGAACAGAGCCTCTCCTTCCACTCCTTTATATTTTCGCAAAATTCTTCATAGTCACCGCTGATCTCCATATGTACCGCAGCGCCCGGGGCGTCGCCCTCCTCCGGACGGGGATAAATCAGAACGCTGTACTGCCTTGCTTCTCCATCCATGTGTTTTTCCCTCCTTAGCCGTTGTGTCCTGCCCTCGCATTCCTGCCCGCAAACGTTTCTTTCAGCATGGTATCACAGCGGATGAAACGGTGTCAATAGCGGCGCGTCAGCACTCCGCACGGAACGGAATGGCCGGGATCCCCGCCTCGTTAAACAGGTTCACCTGATACCAGTCCCCCTGTGCAAAGGCGACCCTCACCCTGCCCTCCGCCGGCTCATGAAGCAGGATCTTAAGGCAGTCTCCCGCTGTCTGCGCCGTATACGGAATCTCTTTTTCCCCGCAGGAGACGGTGAGCGCATTTACGGTCTCCCCCGCGACTGTCATCCCGGCTCCGGCATTTTTGAAGACAATTGTAATCTCATTTCCCTCACGCCGCACCGCGTCCGCTGCCGGCGCATCGGAGAGCAGCTCCTCCCCGTAGACGTGATTTCTCGCCAGAAGCGCCAGCCGGTGCCCCACCGTCCGCTTGTCCTTCGGGTGGATATCAAGCTCCTCCCCCACATCCGAGACTGACGCTAAGTACACCTCTTTCACGTTCTCCGCCACCTCCTGCTGGCACCGGCGGATCGTGGTGTAATCGTCATTTATAATATCCAGCCAGGAACGCCAGCCGGGCAGCTGCACGATCAGGAAGGGCAGCGTCTCTTCTCTCCAGAGCGCTCTCCAGTCCGCGATCAGTCCGCCAAGCATCGCCGTATAGAGGGACTGCAGCCCCGGCATATCGTCGCTCTCCCCCTGATACCAGAGAACTCCCCTTGCCGCGAAGGGCGCTGTCTTTGTCACCATGTGCTCATACAGGCAGCCCGGCCGCGTCTTCGCGTCCACCACCTCATCAAACGCCGGAATCCCGCCGGGGGCTTCGCCCTCCGGCTCCATCTGGCCGCCCATCTGTGCAAAAAAGTCCTGCACCTCCTGCGCGGAAGGCGTGCGCGGCAGAATGAACGCCTCGAAGGGATTTGTACCCTGACTGCCCCGGTCGTTCATCGGGTTCGTCCGCTGCTCCTTCCAGTACTGCTCCATGTCAAGATCTGCCACCGACTCCTCATACAGACGGATCCAGGGTTCTCCAACCCGCCGTATGGTCTCCTCCTTCATCCAGGCACAGGAACGGGAGCCTCCCCAGTTTAAGCCCACAATCCCCACCGGCACGGAGAGCTCCACCGCGATCTCTTTCTGAAAATAATAGCCCACCGCGGAAAAATACGCCAGGTCCTCCCCCTCGGCTTTTCTCCAGATCCCCACACTGCTGTAGTCAAAATCCTGATCCTGCCCCTCATAACAGATCTCAGGCACATCGTAAAATCTCAGGTTCGTATTTACCGTTCCAAACTCCCCGTCCCGGTATTTCTCATAGCGCAGCGGAAATTCCATATTGGACTGGCCTCCGGCGATCCAGACCTCCCCCACCGCCACGTCCCGGATACAGATCTCCTCATGGTCTGTTTTTATTACAAGTGTCTCCTTCTCCGACGCCAGAAGGGGCTCCAGCGCTGCCTCAAAGCTTCCGTCCTCCCCCGCCGTGGTCGTCACACACTGCCCCTGAATGCTGACGCTGACCGTCGTGCCGGGATCCGCGCTGCCCCACACCGGGACCTTCTTCTCCCGCTGCAGGATCATTCCCTCCGAAAAAATCGCTGCTGACTGTAACATGTCATTCTCCTTTCTTCCCGGGCCCCTTCATGCCGTATGGGCCGGGATATAAAATTCCATACAATATGTATAAAATGAATTAATAGTATATTAACTCATTTTGCAGGAAAATACAAGGTATTCCTTTACAAAAGGTTACCGTTCATCCCACATCCGGCAGGATTTGCGCATTCCGGGAAAAAATGGTACAATGGATTTCATCAGAGAAAGGCGGAAACTTATGGATCAGACGGCATATTTTGAACAGATGCGGACAAAACGGCGGACGGAGATCCTCCTTGCTGCCAGAGAGCTCATACTCGGATACGGACTGCACGCCTTCACGATGCAGCAGCTGGCCCGCACCCTGGATATCTCTACCGTGACACTTTATAAATATTTTAAAAACAGTGAGGACGTGATGGAGGCGCTCCGGCAGCATGCCCTTTTAAACTGCTCAGTATCCGGCATGCTGCTCCCCTCCTCCGGGGACGCGTTAAAAGATTTTCTGGAGATTTATCTTTACTGCTATGAGGAGCTGGCAGCGCACCGCTCCGACGTCTCGTTAATCGCGCTGACCGGCAGCCATTTAAGGAGCCGGGATCCGGCGGACGCCATGCCGCCGCTGCCGTATCCTCACGGTTTTTACGGACGGCAGCTGGCGCTGCTCACGACCGCACAGCAGGAGGGGCAGCTTGGTCCCGGTATCGAGGCGGCCGACGCGCTGAACCTGATGAACGGGATCTGCGAGAGCGTCCTCCTGCAGCTGGCGCTGATGACGGAGGAAGCGTTTCAGACAAAGGAGGCAGATTTCAGACGGCAGTTTACGGAGATGACGGCCATGTTCCGCGCGTATCTGACCGGATCCGCCAAAACCGGCTGACCCTCATTCCTCCCGTTCCACCCACCGGATGGTCTCCCAGACAGCCTGCCCGTCATTTTTCTGCTCTGAACCGGGCGTACTTCTTCCACGGAAAATATGTTCTTTGAGCGTTTTCCTTAAAACAGCTGCCTCTCCGGGATAAAGCTCTATGACATTGCACTGCTCCCCGATGTCCTCCAGAAGGTCATACAGCTGAAACGCCGGGTCCTCCGGATTTTCTTCGCCCGGCTTCGGATCCGACCAGCCGCCGGAACCGGGGCACATCTCAAGCTTCCACTTTCCCTTCCGAATGGACAGGGAACCGTCGATGCTCTGATGGATCAGGTCTTCCCGTACCTGTGGTGCATCCGGGTTTTTCCACAGCGGCAGATTGCTGACGCTGTCCACCCCGTCGCTTTCCCCCATCTTAATTCCCAGTATATCGCACATGGTGGCCATCAGGTCGCTTAAGCACACGATCCGGTCACAGGTACTGCCCGCAGGCACCACCCCGGGCCAGCGGACGATGAGCGGAATCCGGTGTCCTCCCTCGTAGATATCCGCCTTTGTGCCGCGGAAGATATAGCTGGGATTATGCCCCTTCGCGAGCAGCTCCGGATAATCCGCCATGGGCGAGCACCCGTTATCGGAAGTGTACACTACGATTGTATTCTCATCCAGCCCTTCTTCCTTCAGTTTCCGGCTGATCCGTCCCACCACATCGTCCACATGAAGCACAAAATCCCCGTACGCATTCGTCCCGGACGCTCCCCGGAAACGCTCGCCCGGAAGGATCGGCGTGTGCGGCGCAGGCATCGGGAAGTAAATAAAAAATGGTCCGTCCTTCATCTCTTCCACCTGCTCTAACACCTTATCCGTCAGCTCATCGAGCACATGCTCATGGACAAATCCGGGCGCCGTGGGGCCTTTGCGGAAAAATCCCTTCCCCGTCCCCTCCGTCACATGGTCCGGCAGTGCGGTAAAATGATCGTTTTCAATGTAAATATAGGGCGGCATATCCAGGGATGCACTGATGCCGAAGTAATAGTCAAATCCGTTTGTCACCGGCGAGCGCTCAATCTTCCCGCTGTAGTCCACATGGTCGCAGGCCTCAAAATCCGGCGTTTCCGAAAATCCCGGCTCCTTCGCAAAATTCATGCCCAGATGCCATTTCCCAATGATCGCCGTGCGGTAGCCCGCCGATTTTAACAGGTCGGCGACGGTTTTTCTGCCCTCCTCGATCAGGGCCTCCGAATAACCTCCCATCACATGGGATTTTAAACGCGAGCGCCAGTTATAGCGCCCGGTTAAAATCCCGTACCGGGACGGGGTGCACACCGCCGAGGTGGCGTGGGCATCGGTAAAGCACATGCCCTCCGCCGCCATCCGGTCAAAATTCGGCGTGCAGAACCCGCAGTTTTCATTCAGTGCGGAGATATCGCCATATCCCATATCATCCGCCAAGATATAGATCAGATTAGGTTTCTTCATCTCTTTTTTCCTTCTTCCCGGTATTATTCCAGTCCGTAATTATTCTCCTCGCTCCAGCCGTTTTCCAGCTTAATGGTCTCAAGCACGGTCGCAAAGGATTCCTGAACATACTGCGCATATTCGTCGGTGCTGTAGCTTCCCTCCAGATACAGCTGGCCGCCGCGGCAGAAGAAATCTCTCAGCTCCCCGCTGACGCCGGTATAATACGGCACACGCAGGGCATCCTCCGTGATGATAAATCCGGCCAGATGCTCCGGCAGCTCGTTGCTGGTGGCCAGCGGAATCCGGTTGATCGTCTCCGCATACTTTGTCTGTACCTCCGGTGAGGACATGTACTGCGCAAAATCAATCGCTGCGGCAAGCTTTTGGGGATCCGATTCCAGGGCCTTATTGACACCGTAAATGATATTCGGCTGGCCGCCTAAGATCACCGACTGGCCCATGGCGTATTCCGACGTCTCTGTGGTGATGACCGGAACCGGCATCACGCCGTATTCAAAGCTGTCTCCCACATTCGTCGATATTCCTGTCAGATCCGTCGACATCGCCTGCACCATGGCAACCTCGCCGCGGATAAACATGTCGATCGCGGACGCCTGATCCAGCCCATTATAATCAGAGGTCCAGTACTGTGAAAAATCTTTCATCAGCTCATAGGCAGCCTTCATCTGGTCGCTGGTAAAATCAAGCTTTCCCTCGTCAAATCCCTTTGCCATCTCGTTTAATTCCACATATCCGTTTCCAGACGCGTCAAGCGCTTCCACCATCTGGCCGTTTAACTGGCTGCACACCGAATTGTTAAACCACAGCCAGGACAGATCATTCTGTGAAGCATTGGGGAATCCGAACGGAATCGTCCCCGCGGCTTTCAGCTTCTCACAGGCCTCCATAAATTCCGCCCAGGTCTCCGGCACTTTTGCTCCTGCCGCGTCAAAGAGCGTCTTGTTGTAGAAAATGCGCACTACACTCGTCGCCGACGGATAGCCCGGCACATCGTCCGGCGTGATATACATACGCTCCAGAATCGATTCCGGCAGCGTGTCCTTCCACGGTTTTCCCGGATCATAGGGGCTTTCCTGCTCGTAAAGATCCTTAAAATTATACAGATACCCGGCTTCATAATCCTTGGTCATATTGTAAATAATGCCGCTGTAGACATCCGGTCCCTGGTTTGCGGTAAACTGCGTGGTAAGCCAGGTGACATAATCCGCTTCCGTCGCCTGATTCTCAAACTGGATCGTGACGCCGGTCCGGTCCATATACTCCTGCAAAATCTCACTGGTCACATTATTTGCGGCCTCATCCGTCCCCAGATCCTGCGCAAATACCAGCGTAATGCCGGAAAAATCACCGCCGGCAGCCGTTTCACCGGCATTGTCTCCCTCACCGGCATCGTCCTTTGGCGCCTCCTGCTCCGTGGAGGGCGCGTCACCGCCGGCCGGCTCTTCTGGCGTCTCACCGCCCCCTCCGCCGCATCCCGCAAACAGCATGGACGATGTCACCGTGCACATCAGCAGCATACCTGTCAGTTTTTTCTTCATCATAGAATCCTCCTCTTGATTTATATTATTTTAAAAAAATACCTTATCCCTTTACAGCGCCTGACGTCAGTCCCTCGACAAAATATTTGCTCGCAAAGCAGAACAGAATGATCAGCGGCAGGGATGCGATGATATATGCCGCGAACTCAACGCCTTTTCCGTCCGACACCGAGACGACGATTTTCGTCAGCGCCACCGCGATCTGCTGCGTCTTTTCACCGGACGAGGAGACCAGCGGCCAGATGTAATTATTCCAGGCGTTCAATCCTGTCATGATCGTCACGGTGGCCATGATGGGCTTTGACAGCGGGACCACTACCCGCATGAGAATATCCATATCATTTGCCCCCTCGATCTCCGCCGCCTCAAACAGGCTTTTCGGGATCGCATCCATGGACGTCCTCGTCAGAAAGGTCCCCATGGCCACCTGATAGGCCGCCGGCGGCAGGATCAGCCCCAGAAACGTATTATAAAGCCCCAGCTTCGTGATCTGCACAAACTGAGGAATCAGCATGACAAATCCCGGGATCATCAGAAGGGCTACGATTCCGAAATACAGAATCTCCCTGCCGAAAAACCGCTCATACCGGACAAAGGCATAGCTGGCCAGCATCGATACCAGAAGGGTAATCCCGATGACTGCAACTGTGACGAATAGCGTGTTAGCCATAGGCCGGTATATCTGCGGCGCTGCCTTCGCAAAATTCTGAAACTGCCACGTTCCTGCAAACCGGAAAGGATTTAAGATAATCTCGGTCTGCGACTTAAACGCGTTGATTAACAGCAGATAAAACGGAAGCAGCGTGAGGACCAGCAGCAGCCCCAGCAGCACACGGCTGAACACACTTACAACTTTACTCATATTCTGCCTCCCCCTAATCCATCTTTTCCGTATTCTTCATCATCGTCTGATTGATCACGGTCAGTACCATGATGATCGCAAACATGATCACACCCACCGCGGAAGAATACCCCATTTTTTTGTACGTAAATCCCTGTTCATAGAGCACCACCGATGGCGTGATCGTCGCCGTCCCGGGGCCTCCCTTTGTCAGGATAAACACCGTGTCAAACACCTGCACCGCGTTGATGATGGCAAGCGTGACCGCAAGCTTCATCTGGCTGGCCAGTATGGGAAGATCGATCCGGAAAAACCGCTGTAGGATATTCGCCCCGTCGATCTCTGCTGCCTCGAACAGATCGGAGGATGTGCTCTGCAGCGCCCCGTAATAGAGCAGGAACTGCAGGCCTCCCAGGGTCGCGCTCCCCAGCCACGGAAATCCCACAGCAATGACTGCACCCAGCGCCGTTTTTGTACTGCCCAGCCAGGGTGTTACCATATGTTCCAGCCCTGCCGCCATCAGAACACTGTTTACCACCCCGTTATCCCCTGCCAGCAGCCATTTCCACAAAAGAATGATGACAACGCCCGGGACCACCATCGGAAACGTGAACGCCGTCCGGATCACATACTGTTTTCTCCCCGAGCGGACCGCGTACAAAAGCTCCGCCGCCAGGATCGGGATTGTCAGCACGATCAGCACATACGCAATGGCGATGATCCCGACATTTTTTAAGCTGTCCAGAAATACCGGATCCCGAAATGCCTGCATGTAATTTGCAAGCCCTGTAAACTGGTTTACATTGGTTCCGTTCCAGGTAAAAAATGATTTTTCCACCGCCATACCGAACGGAATATACTTAAATGTCACCATCAGAACATAAATCGGCAGTAAAAAAAGATATGGTTTTGCATACTGCCATGGTGTTTTCTTTTTTCTCACCTTACCCCTCCTCTCTTTCTCACCGGATGCCGGGCCAGACCGCCCTACATTCCACGAAACGCATTCTCCAGATCCTCAATCAGATTATCGCTGCCCTCCAGGCCGCAGTACAGCCGGATCATTCCCCGTTCTGCCTGTAGGAAATCGATCTCCTCTGGCTTTGCAGCATACAGCGGAACAAGCGCCAGGCTTTCATATCCTCCCCAGGAGCAGCCCTTCCCGAACAGACGCAGGCGGTTGATAAACGCTACCGCTGCATCCGCATCCGCGTCCAGCTCCACGCTCATCAGGCTGGTGTGTCCTTTCTGCTGTCGTCTGATCAGATCCGCCTGCGGATGTGACGCAAGCCCCGTGTAATGGACCCGTTTTACTTTGGGATGCTGCTCCAGCCATTGCGCCACCGCCATGCCAGTGCGCTGATGTTCCATCACACGAACCGGCAGCGTCCGAAGCCCCCGGATCGCCAGCCACGCTTCCATTGGTCCCAGAATACTCGCGTACCACTCCCGGACTGTCGTGATGATCCTGCACATCAGCTCCTCATCCTTTGAGACGAGCACGCCCCCGATCAGATCGCTGTGTCCGCCGATGTATTTTGACATGGTGTGCATGACGATATCGATGCCCATATCAAGAGGCTTCTGAAACAGCGGCGTCAGGCAGGTGTTGTCGATGTAGGTCTTAACACCATACCGGTGTGCCAGCTTTGCGATTTCCTCAAGGTCCACCACACGGAAGACAAATGTCGCCGGACTTTCCAGGATCACCAGCGAGGATCCTGGTTTTTTCATGGCTGTCTCCATCTCATCCAGATCATTGCCTGAGACATAAGTCACCGTCATTCCGAACCGCGGAACGCAGAACTGGTTTAAAAAACGCTTCACGGGCTGATACACATCCCTCATGCAGATCACATGGCTCCCCGACCGGCAGGTGGCCATAATCGCCGCCGCGGCTGCCCCCATGCCCGATGCAAACACAACCGCCCGTGCACCGTGTTCTAACTCTGCCATCTTCCGCTCTAAGATATGTACCGTCGGGTTGCCGTCGCGCCCGTATACAAACTTCCCCTCCTGACACGGGTCGTCCGCCGCCGCCCGGTAATCCTCAAACCGGTCGTACACATGCAGGGAATTTAAGAAGACCGGCGGCACCACGGCATTTAAGTATTTATCATATTCGTCCGCCGTATGTGTGATTGTGATGCGTTCTTCCCTGAAATTCATTTTGTCTCCCCTCCTTTCCGTTTTTCGTCAAAACATAAAATACCGTGCGTTTTGTTTCATATGTCTTTGTTATTTTCTTCAATATACCGGTTTTCTCACCGGAAATCAGTGGACAATTTTAACAATAATAGTGGAGGATTTTAACGATCGAACTGAAATAATACAAAAAAATGCCCGTGCCTGTCATGGCACGGACAAGGTATACCGTATCACCGCGGTTAGTCTTTTTTTCGAAATCCAGTTCAGCTTTCCTTTTTCGCCACAGGTTCTGTCTCTCCCCGATACCGCCTCATCCTTACCACCACCAGGCAGCCGCCCTCCTCCCCCGGATACAGACGCACGCCGTAGCCCTCGCCGTCCTCTAACATGATCCGGTTGTTCACATTCCGCAGCGCGATGCCGGATCCGCTCTCCGAGACTGTGGTGTCATAGCAGATCTCCTGCATCGCCAGGTTCAGCTCGTCGGATTTTTCGGGGGAAATGCCGATCCCGTCATCCTCCACCCGGATCAGGCAGTCCTCCCCCTCCACGGAAACCTGAAAGCGGATGACGCCCCGGTGCCCGGCCTTGGGGAGGATCCCGTGGTTCCAGGCATTTTCCGCCAGCGGCTGGAGGGACAGCTTCGGGAGCAGGATCTCCTTCGCCTCCTCATCCACCCGGATCTGCAGGGTGATGGAATCGTCAAAGCGGACGTTTAAGATATCCACATAGCTTTTCACATGCTCTAACTCCCGGACCAGCGGCACATAGTGATCCTTCATGCTCATGCTGTAGCGCATCATATTCGAAAGATTCTCCGTCAGGCGGATGATATCCTCGCTGCCCTCGAGCTGGGCGATACAGTAGATATTATCTAACGTATTATAGAGGAAATGCGGATTGATCTGCGCCTGGAGCGCGCTGATCTGCGCTTCTTTTTCCTGCATCACGCTTAAGTACATCTTTTCCGCCATCTCCTGCATCCGCCGCTTCATCCGGTTAAAGCGCGCTCCGATCTGCCCCAGCTCGTCCTGGCTTTTCACATCCAGATAGACGTCCTTCTCCTCGATCTGATCCATCATCCGGTTCAGATCGGCCAGGGGCATGATGATTTTCCTGGTCAGATACAGCGCCAGAAGGATTGCCGCTGCGCCGGCGGTAAGGATGATCAGGTAAATATTGCGGATCAGCCGGTTCATATCCCGAAAGGTATCCCTGGTGGATTCCGCGGAGCAGATCTCCCATCCGAATTTTTCATTTCTCATCCTGGTGATGGCCCACCGCTTGTTAAACCACGCTCCCTGCTCCTCCAGCTCCTGTTTATGTGCTTTCATCAGCGCCAGTATCTCTTCCCCGGTATCCTCCTCCATATTGACGGAAAAGATAACGTTTCCCTCCCCGTCCATGGCCAGCACGGTCTTGGTGTCGCCGGAAAACTGCCGGAAGATATCGATAAAAACGCTGCTTTTGATACTGAACAGGATAAACGGGCTCTCACCCGTGGAAACGCCGCTGTTCTGCGGAATATGCCATCTGCGCATAAAGTAAAACACTTCGTTTTTCCGGATGTTGGCCGCCTTAAAATCCTCCACCAGAGGCCCGTAGATCAGCCGTCCCGTACTGCTGTCCCTAAGGCGCCCGTACCAGTCGGCGGAGGCGATGTCAAAATCCCGGTTTACGTTTCCCGCCCCCACGCAGGTCCAGGTATCCGTATTCACGGAAAGCAGCGTCCCGTCCACGTATTTCTGGAGGTTGTTGGTGTTGATCAGATCCCTGACCATATTTTTATACTGCAGTTCTTTTTGAATCACCTGAAAATCCGTGGCCGCATCGTCCTCCGGTTTTAAAAAAATCCGGTACAGCTCCTGATTGCTGATGGAAATGTATACCTGGTCGATTTTATCGTAAATACTGTTAAATTCCGCATCCATTTCCTGCATCATCTGCCGGTTTTTTTCCAGGACCATATTCTGAATAAAACGCTGGTTATAAAAACGGAGAGAAACGGTGATGCCCACCGCGATCACAAGGATCAGAAACAAAAATGTCAAGAGTAGTTTGTTTCGGATCGAAAGCTTCCCGATCATCCCCGTCACCTTTTTAATCATCCCCGTACTCCTTCTGAAGCGTCTCCTTATACTCCCCGGGCGTCTGTCCTGTCGCTTTCTTAAATACCTTGGTGAAATACTGGTAATCCGTATATCCGACCGACTGCGCGATCTTTACCAGCTTCCAGTCGGTGGAGGCGATCCGCTCCTTTGCCTTTTCCATCCGCACGGAGGTGATGAAGCTGGTGGGCGACATGCCCGATACCTTTTTAAAGAGATTGGAAAAATAGACCTCGGAGAGGCAGCACTCCGCCGCCATATCGGCCAGCGTGTACCGCTCGGCCGGGTTGTTCCGGATGTATTTCATCATATCTTTGATCTGCTCCCTGGAAGTCTCCTCCCCTTCCCCCTGGACCTCCTCCGCCGGCAGGGCGCTTTTTTCCCTTATATCATCAGCGTTCCGGTTCTTTTCGATCTGTTCGATGCACTGACGCAGCACCTGGTTTAACTGTTCTTTGCTCACAGGTTTTAACAGATAATCCACTGCCTGGAATTTGATGCTCCTTCTCGCAAACTCAAAGCTGTCGTGCGCCGATATCATCACAATCCTGGTTTCCGGCTTTACCGAAAAGACCTGCTCGCAGAAGCTGCACCCGTTTTCCGCCGGAAACATCACATCCGATAAAATAATATCCGGCTCGTGAAGCCCGAATTCCTCAAGCGCCGCCGTCACGCTGTCAGCCTCATAGATTTCACCGATTCCCAGCGCCTCCCTGTCGATCATTTTTACAATCCCCTTCCGGATCCAGCGCTCATCATCCGCCACCAGTACACGATACATTTGTTTTTCCCCCAAAGATAAGTTCAGCACGCAGAAGATGGCTGAACTTTTACGCATAAATGCGGCAGGAACGTTTTAATGTCTCCTGCCGCATCATGTCCTGATCCTTTTTATGCCTCGTCAATCGCGCGGCCGATATCATGCCTCATATATTTATTGGCAAACCCGACCCACTCCGTCGCCTCATATGCTTTCGCGCGGGCCTCCTTTAAATCCGCACCCATTGCCGTGATCCCGAGCACACGGCCGCCGTTTGTCAGGATCCTGCCGTCCTCCCCGGCCTTTGTCCCGGCGTGGAAGCAGAAATAATCGCTCTTTCCCTCAAACCGCTCCAGCCCGTCGATGGGCAGGCCCTTTTCATAGGAGAGCGGGTAGCCGTCCGATGCGAGCACCACGCAGACCGCGGCGTTATCCATGAAAGACAGCTCCACCTCGTCAAGCCTTCCGTCCACACAGGCTTCCATAACCTCAATCATGTCATTTTCCATGCGGGGCAGCACCACCTGCGCCTCCGGGTCGCCAAACCTGGCATTATATTCCAGTACCTTCGGCCCGTCCTCTGTGAGCATCAGACCGAAGAAAATCACCCCGGTAAACGGGCGTCCCTCCGCCGCCATCGCGTCCACTGTAGCCTGATAAATATGCTCCTTACAGAAGGCGTCCACCTCGTCCGTATAGAAGGGGCTCGGGGAAAACGTGCCCATACCGCCGGTATTTAACCCTTCGTTTCCGTCCTTCGCGCGCTTGTGGTCCTGGGCGGAGGACATGATGCGGATCGTCTTTCCATCCACAAAGGAGAGGACGGAGACCTCGCGGCCCGTCATGAACTCTTCCACTACAATTGTATTCCCCGCGTCGCCGAACTTTTTGTCTTCCATCAGCTCCTTCACGCCCGCCTTCGCCTCGTCTAACGTATTGCAGATCAGGACGCCTTTTCCGAGGGCCAGCCCGTCTGCCTTTAACACGATGGGCATCTTCGCCGTCTCAAGGTAGGCCAGGGCAGCCTCCGGCGAATGGAATTTCTCATAGGCCGCTGTCGGGATCCCGTATTTTTTCATCAGATCCTTGGAAAACGCCTTCGAGCCCTCCAGGATCGCCGCATTTTTGCGCGGCCCGAACACACGCAGGCCCTCCGCCTCAAACGCGTCCACGATACCGCCCACCAGCGGGTCGTCCATGCCGATGATCGTAAAATCGATCTGCCGCTCCTTCGCGAATGCGACCAGCTTCTCAAACTCCATCGCACCGATGGGCACGCACTCCGCCAGCGCTGCAATCCCCGCGTTGCCCGGCGCGCACCAGATCTTCTCCACGCGCGGACTCTTCGCCGCCGCTGTCACGATGGCGTGCTCTCTTCCGCCGCTTCCCACTACCAGTACTTTCATTGCCGTCTCCTCCATTCTGCTGTCTGAGCGCTTCTCACGCTGCATGCTGCCCGGCTGCTCTGCCCTTCTGCCTGCACCGCTGCGCTACGCCCGGACCGTCGCATGTCCGTCTGCCACGGACACTTTTCCGTTTGCAATCAGATCAATCGCCCGGGGCAGGATCACCCACTCGGCCTCCTCCATCACGCGGCGCTGTAACACCTCCGGGGTATCCCCCTCGCGCACCTCCACCGCCTTCTGTAAGATGATCGGCCCGGTATCCGTGCCCTCGTCCACAAAGTGCACCGTCGCCCCCGTGACCTTCACCCCGCGGGCGAGCGCGGCCTCATGCACCTTTAAGCCGTAAAAGCCTGTCCCGCAGAAGGAGGGGATTAACGACGGATGGATGTTGATGATCCGGTTCGGGTATTTCTTTATCATCTGCTCCGGCAGCACCACGAGAAAGCCAGCCAGCACGATGAGATCCGCCTGAAACGAATCCAGCTTCGCGAGAAACGCCTCATTAAACGCTTCCCTGCTCTCATACTCCTTCGGTGAGATGCAGACCGCCCCGATTCCCCGCTCCCTCGCCCGGGTGAGGGCGTAGGCGTTTTTATTGTTGCTGATGACCACGGCGATCTCCGCCCCCGTGATCTTCCCGCTGTCAATGGCGTCCATGATGGCCTGCAGATTGGTTCCGCCGCCGGACACCAGCACCGCTAATCTTAACATAACGACACTCCTTTTTCCCCGTCCGCGATCTCGCCGATCATATAGGGCGTCTCGCCGGCTGCCCGGATGGCCTCCATCGTCTTCTGGGCATCGCTTAAATCCACGGCGAGCACCATGCCGATGCCCATGTTGTAGGTGTTGTACATCACATGCTCCTCCACCTGGCCGTCCCGTGCCAGCATGCCAAAGATCGGCGGCACCTCATAGCTGTTCTTCATGATCAGCGCCTGCTTTCCCTCCGGCAGCATCCGCGGGATATTCTCATAAAATCCGCCGCCCGTGATGTGGCTGCACGCTTTGATGCGGACACCCGCCTCCTTAATCTGCCGCAGCGCCTTCACATAGATCTTCGTCGGCGCCAGCAGGGCTTCGCCAAGTGTCGTTCCAAGCGCTTCGTAATGCTTTCCAAGGGCCTCTGCTTCCATCGGGAAAATCTGTCTCACCAGGGAAAATCCGTTTGAGTGCACGCCGGAGGACGCCATGCCGATCAGCACATCCCCCACCTTCACATCCGCCCCGGTGATGATGTCCTTCTCGTCCACCACGCCCACCGCGAAGCCCGCAAGGTCATACTCATCCTCCGGGTAAAAGCCCGGCATCTCCGCCGTCTCGCCGCCGATTAACGCCGCGCCGGCCTGCTTACAGCCCTCCGCCACGCCGCTGACAATCGACGCGATCTTCTCCGGGTAATTCTTCCCGCAGGCAATATAATCCAGGAAAAACAACGGCTCACCGCCGGCGCACGCGATATCATTGACGCACATGGCGACACAGTCGATGCCCACCGTATCGTGACGGTCCAGAAGAAACGCCAGCTTTAACTTCGTTCCGACCCCGTCCGTTCCCGACACCAGTGTCGGCTTTTCCATTGACTTAAACGCTTCCATGGAAAACGCACCGGAAAATCCGCCGAGTCCGGTCAGCACCTCCGGACGCATCGTCCCCTGCACGTGTTTTTTCATCAGCTCCACGGACCGGTAGCCCGCCTCAATGTCCACGCCTGACTTCTTGTAATCCATAGTTTTCCTCCATTCTATCCTTCGCCATGACAGGAGCCCTCCGCCCTGTCTGTGTATAGTATATATGGAAAGCAGCGGAATTTCCAATTATATATTGTAATTCTGTTTATTAGTATTTCTAATAAGTCGCCTTTAAATTGTAAGTGTTTCTTCTAAAACCTCACTCACCGGATTTCGCTTCATTTTTACTTTATTGTGCAAAAGCTCCAGTTCTGTCCCAACATTCAATATGATTCTATTCTTTTTCCATTCATCTTCATATGGGTCCCGCGCCGCACATCCCAGGCGCGGAATCATTGTTTTTGGATTTGTCCCCTGATTTACCATATTGAATTTTTCATTTTCATAGGTGGTGTATACTATACATTCACAGATCCGGATTCCCAAAAATTCCGCTATCGCTAATGCCGTAAAATAACTTGTTCTCACCTTGGGCTTTATACTCTCCTGCCATGTTTTATATCCCACACCACTTTTCATTTCAAACAGATGGAGGCGCCACCCGGCTTCCATGTGCTCAAACAATACGTGATCCACACTTTTCTGGAGACCATATTTCTTTTCCTGCCGTAAGAAATTACATTTTCCTTTTTGGGGGCCGTCAAAATTGCAGATACATAAATTTTCATTCTGTACATGGACGATCAGTTCGCTCCTGCCAGAATCCTCTTTTTCGATCAGGTGATATGTATCACTTACAGGCAGAAAATAATCTTCTTTTATAAACTGATCCAGCGCAAACCGGACTCTCGCGTTAAACATTTTTAGTCCTCCTGAAACGCATAAACTTCTCTCAGTATTTTTTCAAGCGCATCATTCAGCGTAGGTACTACAAAACCATACTGTGTCCGTTCGAGTGCTTCCAGCCTCGTTTTCCCATTTTCGCACGGAACAAACTGATACATGGAAACGTCTCTTCCATCCAGCAGGTCATTTTTGCCGTAGCCATATTCCGCCATCAGTTCCGATACGTTTTCATGATTTTTAAGCTTCAGCATATTATTCATATGCTGAAGTATCGTCTCACTGTGGGTAGTGATCCATACCGGAATCCCCATATTCACCAGATTGATAATCAGCCGGGACATCTTCTGCTGTAGCTCCGGATGCAGATGTGCCTCAGGCTCTTCTATAATCAGTGTCTTAAAATTGATATCGGATTGAAACAACAGGAGTATCGGCGAGAGTTCCGTAATAATAGAAGATGCCACATACAGCGGAATCTCTTTTTGAATATCATCCGGACAATACCGGATCAGCGGAATCATCTCCTTTTTTATAGTCAGGTTTCCTTTCATCATATGGTTTTCAATATAACTGACGATTTCTCTTTTCTTTTTGCCAGGCTTCCCATTTGCGTCAAATTTTGTAAGCAGCTGCAAAAAATCAACATAAGGCAGTGTAAGCATACTGGAATTTTCCTGTGCGGCCGAACCGTAGCTAATCTGTAAAGAATTCTCAATCATCTGAGGATATGTCAGCATAAATCCGGTTCTGGATGCCGGAAGATATACCGGCTCACCCATACGTCTTCCTTTTATCATCGGCGTATAAAGAGGCGCTGCGATTCCTTCCATTAATAAATTCCAGCATATATATGCATTCATCCGGAAAAGTTCTTCTCTGGTGCAAACGTCATATTGAGGAAATTTGATATAAGTTTCTGTGGCAGAATAGCGTTCTGCTGTCCTTTCCCAGCGGATTTCCAGTCCAAATTTTCGCTTGTAGTTTTTTATTTCAATCTTTTCCGCTTCCACCTCATAGTTAAACAGCTTCTTTAGCAAACCTTTTTTTCTGGCATTTAACATTTCATTAAACCAGGAAATATAATTTTCTGTCATTTCATCTGTCAGCACGATATTCCTGTTCAGATTCTCTTCCAGCCAGGATTCGCAGCGTTTATATACACCTGATCCCGAGGGCGCTTTGGGAAATATTTCCTTTCCCATTGTCAGAATCCCCCACATCAGGCACATCAGGTAGCTTTTTCCGCTGTTGTTATCTCCTACAAAACACATTAACGGTGATATTCGGATTGATGCTGATTCAATTTTGGCAAACTTTTTTACATATAATGTCCATTCTTTATTCATGCCGCCCCTCCATCCCGGGATCTGCTCCAGATTGTTTCTTCCAGAATAAAATTAAATTTGTCTTTATTATACACAGAACCTGATCTTAATTCAACAGCCTGGCCGTATTTCTTCTTGCTCTCAGACAAAACAGAAACCGGTGAAAAGAACATGACTGTCATTGTTCTTCTCACCGGTCCTATAAAAACATCCCTTATTCCTCTCTCCCCGCCGTAAAAAACACGCCGTCCCGGCACACCAGAAGCGTCTTCTGATCGATCAGGAAAAATCCCGGCTCCACCAGCGTCCCGCCGAATTCCACGGTCTGAATCTCTAAGATGTGATCCGCGTCAGTCCCGAGCTCTGAAAGCGGCGTCTGATACCATTCGCGAAACGCCTCTGCGGTAATCTCCTCACGGGAGTAGCCGTTCACCCACGTCTCCTCATAAAAGGCATCCCCCTCCTTCCCCCACAGATAGCGGTCCCTCTCAAAGGAAAGCCGTCTTCCGATCCAGCTGTCGATCTCCTCCTGCGACATCGCGCAGACATCCGCGGTTCCCGCACAGGCGGCAATCCTCCACGTCCCGTAAAAGGAGCCCTCTGTCAGCAGATCATTTACTGTGTCAATTGTAGGTTCTTTTAAATTCTCATTGACATACCGCGACAGTTCCTTCTCATAATAAAAATAGCCGTATTCATTTCCCGTATAGACCCTTGTCTCAGAAAAACCGTTTCCCGCATCCGGCCCCTGGATATAGGAGTAGGAGGCGATCGTGATCAGATCCTTCACCCCGTCCCCGTTGTAATCCGGGAAACTGACCGCCTGCACCGAATCAAAGCACTCCGTGTCTGCCCGGAGGTTATTCTCACAGGAACCGATCAGCGTCTGGAGCACCCGTCCGTCGGGATACAGCAGCAGAAATGTCACGTCGCTCTGGGGATTCTGATCCTCCCCGGGCGCGTAGGATGCAAATACGGCTTCTCCCAGCTCCGGCAGCGTGACCGGGAAGGTCTGCGCGTCGATCCGGTCCGCCTCCGTCACCATGCGGTTTGAGAGGAAACGCCAGCCATCCTCCTGTTTTTCCAGCACGGTCTCGCAGTCCAGGCTATGATAGCCGCTGCCGATTTCGTTTCCGCTATATTCCTCATCTGTCCGAAACCGGAGTGTAAAGGTCTTTTCATCCGCCGTGCTGCCCGCGATACAGGTAAACGACTGGTAGTTCGTGTCCCCGTGCTCCATACAGTACAGATCGTAATCCTCCAGGTAAACCCATTCCAGCGGATGCTTCATCTGCGCGCAGGTGAGTCCCGTCTTTTTCAGGAGAAACGCATCCAGCTGCGCCGTGCCAAGGGAGGTGACGTCCGTATAGATTTCATCTCCTCCCGTCGCCGCCAGGTACGCTGCCTTCTGCTCCTCATTCAGCGGCTTTACCTCCAGCCCTGCCCCGCTGTAAAACACCTCATGCAGATTAAGCTCGGACGGGTCATCGTAGACCGAGAGCAGGAACCCGTAGTTTCCGTAATTGTCCGATTTGCTTATATATGTAGTGAATTCTGCCAGCTCCTGTGCGTCAAGGTTTCGTCCCTGCTGCACGGCGCCGCCTGCCTGACCTCCCGCGCCGGATCCCTTCCCGGCGTCCGCATCATTTCCTGCGCCTGTGTCATTTCCGGTATCGGCGTCATTTCCTGCGTCGGAAACAGCACCGCCGGAACCGGCGCTGCCGTCCGCTGCGCTTCCACCACCGCCTTTTTCCGTCCCGCCGTTTTTCTCTCCGGTCCCGCATGCCCCTGTCACAACGCAGGCTGCCGCTAGCAGTACCGCCAGTATCACTGTCCGTCTTTTTTTCATCGCTTCCTCTTTTCTGCCCGGGATTCGTCCCCTCCGGGCTGACTGTTCCTGCCGTATGCCTCCTCCGGCCGGCTTTCAGTGCCGGATATCGCTGTCCGGGTACGGCCCTGTCAGATTCGTCACCGCATCGATCTTCATATCCAGTGTCAGCTCATACGCCGTGTCGTCATCCATAATGATCCGCCAGGTCTTTGGCATATCGTCATAGGGCCGGAAACACTGCTGTATCTGCCGCCCGTTATATGCCCCGCTGTTTGTCAGAAACCATACTGCCTTCTCTTCCTCGTCATAGGTATCAAAATCCGCCGGCAGATCATACTGATACACCGGGGAATACCAGACTCGTCTCGCATAGCTGATATCCATGGACTCAATTCCCCAGAACTTCCCGTCCACACGCTCGCTGTAGCATCTCATGTAAAACTCCCGTCCCCGGTCCATATCGTCCTTTGTCAGCGCAAACACATAGCCGCCGTTATCATAATAAAAATAATAACATTCCTCCATCTGCGTCCCGGTCAGATCGTAAAGCTCCCGCAGCGCCTGCACCGCGTAGACCTCGTACTCCTCCTGCGGCATCCCGGTCAGATCCACATACCCGGTCGCCATCACACTCTCCGGCACATACAGATGGAGAACCGGCTCAATAAAACCAGGCCGGTGTTCCCCTGCTGCCTGAGCGGCTGTCTCTGCCGCCGTCCGGCCGGACCATTCTGCCGCGCCCGCAGCAGCATCCGTCTCCGGCAGCCTTGCCGCACCGGCTGTGCCTTCCTCCACATACCGGCCTGTGCTCTCGTTCCAGCAGTAGCGCAGGATCCGCGTCTCCCCCGTCACGTCATCCCGCAGATACGTCACAAAAGGCTTTCCCTTTGTCTCTGTATCATGGCGGAATACCATGGAAAACTCCTCCGTCTCCTGGGACGGGATCTTCGTCTCACACAGCGGCTCAATCACGCCGTCCTCACGGACCGTCAGCAGCAGAAACAGATGCTGTGAGGCCTCCCCCGCCTGTCCGACGGTAAAATCTAGGCACCCGTCTCCGTTATAGTCCGCGCAGTTTAGCGCAAATCCCTTTGGAAAACAAAGGGGATCCGCCTCCCCCGCCTCCTCTCCCCACAGCCCGTTCAGCCCGCAGGAAAATACCGTCTCTCCCTGTTCGTCTATCACCCGAAGCTCACAGCTGCCCGCATACATCTTTTCTGCACTGTCGCAGGTCCCTTCTGTCAGCCACAGCTCCGGCAGAAGCTGCCTGCCGTCCGCCGTCCGTATCGTCATATCCGCCGCTGCCAGCCGGATCTCTGCATCGATGGGTGTCCCGGCGCCTCTCTCATCCGCCTTCGCCACCGGGTTTAAGGACAGCCCGGCAAGTACCGCTGCCAGCAGTACCGCCAGCAGCGTACCGGCTTTTCCTTTCGGTCTGCGGTAGGTAAGCACATTGGTAATCCTCGCCCGGATTCCTCCTTCCCCGAAGGCCAGCGGACCTCCCGCCAGGATCTGCCGGCCGGAGGCCAGGGACAGAAGCGACGCGGAATATTCCCGCTTCGCCTCTCCCCCCATCTCCCGGATCACACACTCGTCGCAGGACATCTCCATGTCACGGCACATCAGGTAAAAGGCCAGCCATATCAGCGGGTGAAACCAGTAGACACAGGCCAGGGCAAACGCCCCCTGCTTCACCAGATAATCCCGTCTGTGGATGTGCGTCCTCTCATGCGCGAGCACATACCGCCGCTCCCGCCCGGGAATCGATTCCGGGAGATAAATACGCGGCTCCAGGACGCCGGCCACAAATGCAGTCTGCAGATTCTCCGCCTCATAAATACCGTCCCCCACTGCCCTCGCAGAGGCCAGCTGCCGCTTCAGCCGAAGCAGCTGCCAGAGATGGTAGAAAAGCAGCGTCGCCGCGACCGTGATCCAGATCCACCCCCCTGCCGACAGCAGAAGCTGTGCCGGGGAAACCCCCGCGCCGGATGGCTGTGACGCCGGCTCCACCAGTGCACCGTCAGCTGCCGTTACAGCCGGCTGCACCCTTTCCCCGCCGGATGTCCCGGGCGTCGCCCTCACCGGATTCCCGCCGGACGCTGTGTCCGGTCGCAGCTTCACGTCCTCCAGCGCCGTCACGCCGTACGGCAGCGCCGTATCCTCCGACTCCGTCATGCCATACCGCCACAGCGCCGCATCCTCCTGCAGTGCCGCAGAATACCCGGACGGCTCCGCAGCATCGCCCCGCTTTTCCTCCCCGGCAATCAGTTTCGGGGATATCACCTGCGGGTCGATCCGCACCAGGCTGAACGGACTTTGAAGCGACACCGGGCACACCAGCCGGAAGCAGACCACCGACCAAAGGACATAGGAATAGATCTTCGGAAATTTTCTTAAGAACAGGCGGAACAGAAGAATCACCAGCACACAGTATCCCGCTGTCATCGCCATATTAAGGACCCGTAAAAACAGTTCCGCCATCAGTCCACCTCCCTGTAGCTCTCGATCAGCCGTTTCATCTCCTCCACCTGCTCGTCCGAAAGCTTTTCCTTTCCGATAAACGCCGTCAGAAACTTTGGAAGGGATCCGCCGAAGGTCTCCTCCACAAACTGTCGGCTCCTCCCGCCGTAGAACTCCTCCCGCGACATTAACGCCGTCACCACCGCGTCCCGATTCTGAAAAATTCCCCGTTCACAGAGCTTTTTTAACACCGTATAGGTCGTCGACTTCTTCCAGCCAAAGCGCGCTTCACACAGCCGCACCAGCTCCGTGGACCCCACCGGCTCCCGCTCCCAGATCAGTTCCGCAAATCTAGCTTCCCCCTCCGCCAGACGATACTCCGCCATTCTCCCGCACCCCCGCTCTTTCTTCTCTGATACGCCGCTCTTTCCCATCACAGAGTCTATCTGTTATAGACCTTTCTTTTTTCAGTCTATCTCCTGTAGACCGATTTGTCAACACAAAAAAACGGGCCGAAGAAAACCCATGCCCGTTTTTCTGCTACATTTAACCGATCAGCACCACCGCCACATCATTAACATTCGTCCCGGTCGCTCCCGTGACGATCAGGCCGCCGCACTGCGCAAGCGCGTGGTAGGAATCATTTTCCCGCAGAACGGAAAAGATGTCGATCCCCTTATCCCTTAAAATCCCCGCCGTGTTCCCGTCCACGCAGCCCCCGGCCGCATCCGTGACGCCGTCCGTCCCGTCGCTGCCGACGCTGAAAATCGCGACATTCTGATACCCGGCGATCCCGGGCGCCGCGGCCAGGGCCAGCTCCTGGTTCCTCCCGCCCTTCCCCTTCCCGGTCAGGTGAACCGTGGTCTCGCCCCCCGCGATAAACGCCCTTTTTTTCTGAGCGGAAGCATGGCTGGCCGCGATATTGGACAGAAACACTCCCGCCTCCCTCGCCTCGCAGCTCAAGCGGTCGGTGAGGATCACGGTCTCATAGCCAAGCCTTCTGCACTCCTCTGCCGCCGCGTCACAGAGCATGGACACGCTGCCGATCACGATATTTTCCACATTGGAGAGGGTTTTGGGCGTCTCCCGCTTCAGACAGGCCTTCGCCTTTTCGCTCATCGTGAGCCCATATTTTTCTACAATTGTCTCCGCCTCCCGGCAGGTGGAGGAATCCGGGCAGGTCGGGCCGGAGGCGATGGTGTCCAGCCGGTCCCCCAGCACGTCGGAGAGCACGATGCCGTACACCTTTGCCGGGGCGCAGAGGGCGGCGAACCGGCCTCCCTTCACGGCGCTTAAGCGCTTGCGGATCATGTTGATCTCGACGATGTCCGCCCCGCAGGCTAACAGCTGCCCGGTGATGTCCGTCAGCTCCTCCTTATCGATCAGCGGCTGCTCGAAGAGCGCGCTTCCGCCCCCGGACAGGAGAAAAAGAACCGTATCCTCCTCCTTTAAATCCCGGACGGCGTCAAGCGCTGCCTGCGTGCCGGCGAAACTGTTGTCGTCCGGGTAGGGATGGCCGCCCTCATAGCAGGTGATCCCCTCCAGCGGCCCTTTCACATGATTGTATTTTGTGACTGCCACACCGTGGGAGATCCGATCCCCCAGCAGGTCGCAGGCGGCTTTCGCCATCTGCCAGGCCCCTTTTCCCACCGCAATCAGGACGATCCGCCCGTCCCCGAAGTTTTTATCTTTTAACGCCGCATATACCGCGTGATCCGGCAGGGACGCCCTGATCGCTGTCTGGATAATATGTTCCGCCTGCTCATGTAATGTCATTGTGTCACTCTCCTGTCCATGCCTCTTCCCGGGAAACTGTCACAGCCCCTTATTCCGCTGCCTTTACCAGCTGGTCACGCAGATGATAATAGTCCTTTCTGGCAGCGGAAAGATCCTCCATCTGATACGCGTCCGCATCCAGAATCATGGTCTTTCTGCTCTCATGCGTGTACGGTTCCCAAAGCGGAAGTCCCTCCCCGTTGGGATCGCCGGTCTTTGTAAAATTCGCCCAGTACTGATTCATATGATGCTCCAGCTCGAAATCCGCCTCCGTGAAGGGCCGACTGCAGTTGTGAAGATTGCCGAACATGTACCAGATACAGGCCGAGTGGAAGGGTCCCGGCTGATCGCTTCCCGGCACCTCCCGCTGGAAGGAATAGCTGTACGCCTTTTTGTGGGATACATGATCCATAAAATCACAGAGCGCCAGCGAACCGTTGTTCATATACCAGGCAAACCAGCTGTTAAACACGCGCTCCGCATCCGCATCGTCCGCCACACAAATCTCAGCCATCGGCGCAAATTCCGGATCCAGCTTCTGAACCATCTCTTTATAATTTTCCTTTGTCACGCCGGGCGCCCACGGCATAATCATGCTCTCCCGCGAAGTCGCTCCCGCAAGCAGCGCTTCGATGTGGGCCTCCCCCGCCGCAAAGGCCGCCAGCGGATTTTTGTGGTATACATATCCGTCCTCACAGGGGAAGTTAAAATCCGGATTTCCCGCCCCGACCCAGGCCACATAGGCGTCCATCAGCTCCTGCGTACTCATCGCGCGAAGCTCCGCCAGGCTTTTCTTCCCAGCGGCTTCCATAAAGCGGGCGCCGTTTTCTTCCACAAAGCGCTGCGATTTATAAAACCATCCGGTCTGTCCGGTCAGCGCGAACGCGCCGCTCTGCATGATCCCGCGGCGAACCATCCCCTTTGTCTGCGGGATCACGGAAAGCGCCTGCACCGCAAAGGAACCCGCGGACTGACCGGCGATCGTGATGCGGTCCGGGTCGCCGCCAAACGCAGCGATATTCTCACGAATCCAGCCGATGGCGGCAGCCTGGTCAAGCGTGGCGTAGTTCCCGCAGTGCCCGCCCTGCTCCGCCGCAAGCCCCGGGTGCCCGAAGAATCCAAAAATATTCAGCCGGTAATTGATGGAGACCACCACAATGCCCTGCGACGCCATCACCTCGCCGTTGGAGCGGGACTCATGGCTGTAGCCCTGGGTATATGCGCCCCCGTGAATCCACACAAAGACAGGGAGCTTATCTTCCGGCGTCTTCGCCGGCGTCCAGATATTTAAGTACAGGCAGTCCTCGCTCATCAGAGGCGGATAGGCATGAAACCTGTGCTCGTAAAACTCTTTCCGGTAAAAATTATCCTCTGCACGCTTTGTCTGCACCGCGATGGGCCCGTACTGGCTGCACTCCCGGACGCCCTTCCAGGGAAGGGGCGGCATAGGCTCCCGCCAGCGGTATTCCCCCACCGGTGCAGCCGCATAGGGAACACCGCGGAATTCCACGATTGATTCTGCTACAGACTGCACCCCTCTTACCATACCATAATTTGTCATTGCTTCATAGATCATAATGTCATCTCCTTCCCGGGCAGATCCTCCCGCTCCTTCTGGTCCTCTTTTAAGACAATCGTCGATATTCCTTCTGGTATCACGGTAATATCGCAGTGCTTCAGACCGGTCATGGATATCGCCCGATCCACTGCTTCCTCCACCGTCTTCGCCGGTAACATGTGAAGCGCCCTCACCGTCTCCTCCTCCACGCCGCTGACCAGGATCACCGTATGCTTCTCTAAGATCCGTGCAAAGATATGGGACTGCCACTGATCCGTGACCGTCTCCTCCGGCGGGGTTTCACGGAACTGCCGGAGGAGCTCCGTCACATCGGTGCAGTCGCGGAAGCTACAGAAAAATCCGTCCCCGCCCACGCCGTCCGCACATTCGCCGACCGCAATGATCACGCCGCCGTCCCGGCAGACCGCCTCCGCGGTGCACATTCCCTTTACCATCTGATAGATATTCTGATCCAGCGGGTATCCGTTGTTCGTCGTGATGACAATGTCCGCCGGCTGCGCCACACAGCCTGTCTGCCGCCGCACAAATTCCGCTCCCGCCCGGTGCGCCTCCTCACAGCTGCCCGCAAAGGACGCAGCCACGCGCCCCTCCCCGTCCAGCACGACATTTACGATATAGGCGAGCTTCGCGCACTGCGCCGCATATGCCATATCGCGGTGGATGGGATTTTCATCCAGAATTCCCATACGCGCATGGGGATCATCCATAAACCCGCTGTTGTGATTGTAATGCACACAGGCGCGCGAGGCGATGCCCGGGAGCACGCTCTTCCTCCCGCCCGAAAATCCGGCGAAGAAATGCGGCTCGATAAATCCCTCCGCCACCAGCAGATCCGCCTGTGCCGCGATACGGCTGATCTCCAGACTGCCGCCGGAGGGCAGCGTGCCGATGCGGACAAGATTCTCCTGATCCTCACAGTCATGCACGACAATCGTCTCGTTTACAACAATTTCCTCTCCGAATTTGCCGGTCAGCTCCTCCCGTGTCGTCTCCCGATGGCAGCCGGTCGCAATCAGAATTGTCACCTGTGCCTCAGGATTCCCCTCCCGGATCTCTGCCAGCATCTGCGGGACAATGATTCTGCTGGGCACCGGCCTGGTGTGGTCGCTGGCGATCAGCACAATATTCCGTTTTCCCGCGGCAAGCTCCGTCAGCCGGCGTCCGCCGTACGGGTGTTCCATGGAAGCGCGGACAATCTCCCACGGCGTCTGCTCTGCCGGATCTTCCTGCCTTCCCGCACGCACCCCTGCGTGCACACCTGCATGCACCCCTGCGTGCATCTCTGCATACACATCTGCATGCACACCTGCATGCAGCCTGTTACGCATTACGTGAATCTCATGCCCTTCTGGCAGAACTGCTTTTATCCCTGTTTTTCCATAGGGCAGTGTCAGTTTCATCGGATCGCCTCCCTCTTCTGTCTCTTCCGCTTCCTGCTTTATCCTTTATTCCAGCTCAATCTTATCCTTTATCTCCACAGCGCCCATCCGTTTGCGGATCTGGGTGTAGAGAATGACAATCGCATATCCGCCGAAGGTCACGATGAGAATCACCGGCCGCAGCTCGCCGATCTGAATGTAGGCCGCATATAGAACGGCAATTGTAGAAATAACATTTATGAGATAAAACAGCCATTTGGGCATATGCATGGTGCTCTTCTCCCATGCCTCCGGAAATTTCGTCGGGATCATATAGCAGGAAATCGTGAGAAACAGCGTGTTCAGCTGGAAAATAATCACCATATTTCCGACGATCTCCGATACGCTGTAATCCAGCAGAATCGGGATAAACGCAATGAGAAAGCAGATCGTATAAACCACATACGGGGAGCCCCAGCGGTTGGTCTTTGCCATCACCTTCGGCCACCAGCCGTCACGCGCCGCCGCCAGCTGCGGTGCAGCCATATTGGCAAAATTTCCGTTTAACGTGGTAAAAAGCGCCATCAGAGGACCCGCGATGACAAAAATAACGGCAACCGTTTTCGGCCACATGGCCTCCGCGATCACGGTAAGCGTCTGTCCTGCAACCGTCTCCACCGGAAGCACGCCGGAAGCTGTGATCGCCACCACCTCATAGACGACTATAATCGTGATGATGGTACCCAGCATCGCTCTTGGAATATCGCGCTTCGGGTTCTCTGCACTGCCGGAGAAATTCAGGAGAACGCCGTATGCCACCGTCGAAAACATAAACATCGTGGTAGCGGTAATAAAACCGGAACTGCCGTTCAGGAAAAATTCAGGATTGGAAAATTCAAACACAGCGGAATCCAGGTGGAAGAGTCCGTAAATACCAAAGATCAGAAGTGCGGACAGCAGCACATAGCTCATGACGGACTGTACCTTTACAAATACATTCAGTCCTCTCATATTTAAAAGCCAGAACGCGACCAGCACGACAGACGCCACAAGCCTGGGACTTAATGCAGGTACAAGACCACTGATATAAGCGCCCGACGCGATGGCGAAGGTGGCAAAATTCAGCCCCATCAGAATATTCGTACAAATGTAGATACCCCCGATATTCTCCCCGAGGGCGTTCCGGATACAGGTATAATTCCCGCCTCTGACCCGGAACGTCGCGGAAAAAATCATGGCCGGGATACAGGTCAGCGCGCCGACGAGGATCGCCACAAAATACGCAAGCCATGCGGAGCGCCCGGTCACCCCGACCGCCGGCCCGACCGTCGATACAACACCCGCGCCGATGGTCAGCCCGATCCCGGTAAACAACAGATCTTTAAAGCTTAGTTTTTTTTCGGTTTTGTCCATAACAAGTCCTCCTTTTGTGCATAATTGCCATCGTTACTGGTTTTATCATCTCACAATTTATGCACTTTTTGAATGTTATGAAGAACAAAACGAAAATAAAAACTTTGTTATACAGGACATATATTTACACACATCTTCGTCAGAGCGAATCCTCCTGCTCCATTTTCAGGAACTCCGTCGCCAGGTAAAACAGCGCCGCGCCGGGCATGGTGCGCGGATTGACGCCGGTTTTTTCCGCGATTTTATTCAGTTTATACTGAAGGGTATTTTTGTGGAGAAACAGACGGTCGCAGGCCTTCTGAATCGAACCGTTGCATTCATATAAAACGCCGAGCAGCCCACAGAGCTCCCGTATTTCCTTTTCGTCATACCCCGCAAACATCTTTTCCATATATTCTTTGCGAAGATGCGCAGGGATCTCGTGAATCAGTAATTCCAGCTTCAGATCTCCGTAGAAAACCGGATCGGCTGTTTTCGTCTGTGTCGCGAAGTACCACGCCTTATCGGCGCGCAGATAGGCTTCTTTCATCGAATAGATGTCAGCGGTTCTGCTGTCGGCGCCAATAAACAGCATGGAATTTCCCTCCGGGCAGACCGCCCTCTGCAGGCTGTCGCATAATGTTCTGATCTGTTCATCCGTTTTCTCCGGAATCAGAAGCACATATTTTTTACCGTTGTTAAAAAGCAGATGCTCCTTTTCTCTGGACAGTACCCGGGTAATCGTGCGCTCCAGCCATTCCAAATGCATCAGGTTTTCCTCCTGGTCGGTGAGGGGAGCCATGCTCTCGCTAAAGACGATCATCCTGCGCGGAATCTTATAATCGATGCCAAAGGCGGACGCCTGTTCCGGAAACGCGCGGTCCGTGGGACTGACGCCGTTCATCACCCACTCGCGGACGAACCGGGATCTGGCGGTCCGCTCCATCCTGCGGTGCTCGTTCCGCTCATAGTCAAGGATCAGGATCTCCGTCATCTTTTTGATAATATGGCCGTACTTTGCCACCTCATCGTATTCGCCTGTGATTCCCACCACGCCGATATACCGGTCGTTTACCTCAATCGGAAGATTGACCCCCTTGCGGACGCCGTCCCGCTCCTCGTCCTTATAGATGATAAGCTTTTCCAGATGTTCGGTGAGTATCTTCTGACTGCCTCTGTGGCAGGTCCCGATGCGCGCCTCGTCCGTACTGGCGATAATGATTCCGTTTTCATCCATCAGATTTACCTTCTGCTGGATGATGCCGGACAGCTCCGATACGATCCGCATCGCTGTGGTTCCGCTGATCTGCATGATAAGGGGTTCTCCTTCCTGTGATTTTTATAGATTATAACATCCTCTGCACAAATTAACCATTGCTTTTTTCTGCTCCAGGTCATACAGGTCTTCACCAGGGAGAAAACCTATATGTTTTCTAATCTTTACCTGAAGTTTCCTCATATCCATACCTTGTCATTCACAAGGATCGGCGCCGACAGGAAGATTCATGGGATAATCTGCTCTTCTTCCTTACATTCCAAAATAAACGGCAATTTCTTTCATTCTGGCAGCCTGTTTTACATGGAACGGACACCTCCTGTCGCAGTGACCGCAGGCCACGCAGTCGGAAGCCTTCTTTTCCAGGTTCCCGTAATGCCCGGTCGCCATGGAATCGCCTGCCGCCGCCAGATCATAATATTTATTGATCAGCCCCACATTAAGGCCGGCAGGACAGGGCTGGCAGTGATTGCAGTACACACAGTTTCCCACGGCCTCTTTCGGCGTAAAGGTGCCGAGGACAGAATAGTCCCGCTCTTTGGGGGACGCCGCGAAAAATCCCAGCAGCTCTTTCACATCCTCCACATTCCGGATCCCCGGCAACACCGTCAGCACTCCCGGCTTATCCAGCGCATACTGGATGCACTGATTACGCGTCAACGCCCTGCCGAAGGGCGATGTTTTCTCGTCCAGCAGCTGTCCGCCAGAAAAGGGCTTCATCACGGAAATTCCCACTCCATCCGCCTCGCATCTGCGGTACAGGGCCATGCGTTCTTCGGTGCTGCCATTTGCATAATCCCCATGGCTGTAGTCATATCCGGGGTTGACGGAAAACATCAGCTGATCCACAAGCCCGGTGTCCAGCACCTTCTGCGCCAGGCCGGGCGTATGGGAAGACATCCCAATATGCCGCACCACCCCCTGCTTTTTCTGCTCCAGAAGATATGCGAGAGCTCCTCCCTCCTGATATGCCTGCCAGTCTTTCTCCTCGTCCAGACAGTGGATAAACCCATAGTCTATGTAATCTGTCTTTAATGCCGTAAGCTGGGCGTCCACGGAGCGCCGGATAGTCTCTGCATCTGTAGTCCATCCATATTCGCCGCTTTCATAATTCGCGCCAAAATGTACCTGATAATACATATTTTTTCTGACAGAAGAAAAGGCTTTTCCGTAATAGGCAAACGTCTTTGCGCCCGCAGTGGCAAGATCCGCATAGTTGATGCCGTTCTCGCAGGCAAATTCCAGGGCCCGGATCGCCTCCTTCTCTTCCGTCTCCGCAATATAGCTGGTTCCCAGGCCGATCACGCTGATGCGGTCGCCTGTCCTTTTGTTTGTCCTGTACTCCATTTTCAACCTCCACTCAGAAAAAGATCTGATTCTCCATCAGTTCGTCTATAGCTCCACTATAAATCCCTGCGCAGAAAATAACAAATATTTATATTTAATCCATCTGCATAGAAATAATCTATTAAACTTTATGGTGGGATAAAAGCGGAATCAGGAAGAAACATCGCCGCGAAACCTCATCCTGTTGACTGCCGGAAATGAATATGGTACTCTTTTTACAGACACGGAGGAGGAACGCTTTATGAACCATCAGGATGCGATCATAGAACTGAGCAGATGGACGGTGGACGAGCAGATTTATATGGACTTTATCCGTCTTGCAAAGCATGATCTCAGTGCGGAAGAATTCGAGGCAAAATGGAAGGATCACCTGGGCAGGGTCTCCTATGCCCTTCATCCGAAAGACAATTCTTTTCTGATTGAGAGCGATTTTGTCCTCAACACGAATGATGTGGCGATCTTAAAGGCAGCGCGCTACTCCCCTCTGTTCTGGCATCAGCACGACTTCTACGAAATCGTCTATGTGTTAAACGGCCGGTGCGACATTAATTTTGACGACGAGCAGCTGCATCTGAAGCGGGGCGATTTTCTGATGCTGGCCCCCAGATATTCTCATCAGATCGGCATAAACGATGATGAGACCATCGCCTTAAATATCATCATCCGCTCCTCCACCCTGCTGGATATCTTTTTAAATGCCATCCGCGACAAGACGCTGATTTCCCGCTTTCTGCTAAGCCACACCTACGGCGGCAGGGATTTTAAATATCTGCTGTTTCACACAAACGATGATTCCACCATCCAGAATTATGTCCTCGATATCTATATCGAGCTAAAAGAGTCTGATGAGTATTCCAACCGGATCGCCACAAGCCTGATCACGATTCTGTTCACTCAGGTAGTGCGGCGCTATTCTGAGACTGCGGATATGCCTGTCATGCATCGCATGAACAGCGAGAACGCCGCAGTGATCATGAACTATATCATCGACCATTATGCGGACTGTACATTAGAGAGCATTTCGGACTATCTGCATTTTTCCACCCAGTATACATCCCGTTTCATCAAATCCGCCATTGGCCTTTCCTTTTCCGGGCTTCTGACGGAGATCCGGCTGCAGAAAGCCAAAAACCTGCTGGTATCCACTCCCATGAAGATCGACGATATCAGTGAGCACTTAGGCTATGCCAATACGGAGACTCTGATCCGGGTATTTAAGAGAATGATCGGCGTCACTCCCTCGGCTTACCGCAGGGAATACAATGCCCTGCACAGCGGGGAGCCGTTTATCCGCTAAAATGACCGGTTTTCACATAGAAATACGCCGCCGCATTCCGCGGCAGCGTATTTCGCTCTTTTTGCCGGTGTACTGACCGGAGAGCATTTTTAATTATATGTCCACTCACAGTATTCCGGAATCATTGCAGTACGCATCACAATATTCAGATCCTTATTAACCGCATGGAACCCGGCGTCATCGTAGATTCCGTATGAGTAACAATTATCATAAAACCATTTCTGCAGCTCATCCATATACTGATTGGTGCCACTGGCGTCAAACATCGCCTGCTCATACAGTGTATTAAATTCCGCATATTCCTCATCGTCGAAATGCCAGATATTTCCGAACCTGGTGTAGGTCAGAATATTCGGATTCGCCTCCCAGCTGATGATCGTCATATCGTAAGCCGTGGGATTTCCAAAAAGGTTTGACAGCCAGTCCGGCTGAAACTCAAGCTCCACGGTAAGCCCGATCTCCTGACAGGACGCCTGTATCATCTCCGCTAATCTGTCGTGTCCCGCGGTATAGCCATAGCTCATCTTAATCACGGTTCCCGCCGGGACATTCGCCTGCGCCACACATTCCCTTGCTTTATCCATATCATAGGCGTAGTAGCCCGTATCCTTTACCACATCCAGACTCTCCTGCGTCATATCGGGCGCATCGCTGCATCCCATCGCCTGCGCCACCGGTGCGTTCCCCATGGTGGAAACAGCTGAGAACGCCGCATTGTCGATGGCATAAGCGATCGCTTTTCTCAGCTCCGGATTCTTATAAAACACGCTCTCCGGGCCGTCATTGTACAGCAGTGCAAACTGATTGGTTGACTCCCCAAAATAAGTTGTCAGGCCGGGATTGCTCTCCACCTCCGCCAGATCCGTAAACGCTGTCTGAATGGCAATATCCGCCTCACCGGCAAGTACTACGTTTGTACGCTGATTAGAATCCGTGGCAAACATAACCCTGACATGCTTTATCTGCGGCGCTTCCTCCAAACGGTAATAATCCTCAAAGTATTCCAGGTCCACATGGGAGCCGCTGACAAAATCCGCCAGCTTATACGGGCCGGTTCCCACAGGTGTCAGCACCATCCCGTCCGGGCTTTCCTCATAGGCCTTCTGTGAAAGAATCGGGATTGCACTGATATTGTAGTCATTCAGCGCCGTGCCGTTGGTCATCACCATGACGAATTCAAAATCATTCTCGATCACACAGCCGTCAATATCAATAAAGGATGTACTGGCAGCCGTCGCTCCCCCGCTTTCCTTCGCAAGCTTCAGGGAAAACAGGACGTCGGAGGCCGTAATCGGATTTCCCGCATGGTCACGGACATCGTCGCGCAGCGTAATCCGGCAGTGGGTCTCATCCTCCCACACGCGCTCCTGTGCGATCCGATACTCAAACTTTTCCTCATCATATGCCAGCCACAGCGGGTCGTACATATTTGTCTGGACACACATGTTTAACATACTCGCATCCGGCTGAAAACCGGAGCATTCCAGCCAGTCCGCCACAACCACCGAATCTCTTCCGCCGGCACTATCCGATATGCTGTCTTCTCCGCCGGACTCTTCCTGCGCCGTCTGCTGCGTATCCTGCCCGGGATCCGACGCGCCGGCTCCTCCTGCAGCGCTGTCCCCGCATCCTGCCGCTGTCAGCATGACAGCACAAAGTAATGCGCTAAACATTTTCTTTTTCATTTTAATCTCCCTTCCGCCGCCTTTTGCGGCATGTAAATTTTACTGCCTGATCTCATGAGCCCGGCAGCAGGAAACATAATGCCCCGGCGCCACTTCCTCCGGCGTCTGCGGGTTTTTACAGACCTCCGTCGCATATTTGCAGCGGGCCGCCAGGCGGCAGCCAGGCCTGGGATTCACCGGCGAGGTGATCTCCCCCTCTAAGATGATCCGGTCTTTTTTGGCATGTACGTCCGGCACGGGAATCGCGGACAAAAGCGCCTGGGTATAGGGATGCATGGGACTGGCGAACAGCTCCGCGGAAGAAGCCCTTTCCACGATCTGCCCCAGATACATCACCACGATCTCGTCCGAGATATATTTCACAACCGACAGGTCATGGGTGATAAACAGATAGCTTAATTTCAGCTCATCCTGCAGATCCATCAGAAGATTCAGCACCTGCGCCTGTATGGAGACATCCAGGGCGGATACCGGCTCATCGCAGACGATAAACTTCGGATTCAGCGCCAGCGCCCTGGCGATTCCGATCCGCTGACGCCGCCCGCCGTCCAGCTCATGGGGGTAGGCATTTTCAAAACGCTCCGCGATCCCCACGGTATCCATCAGTTCCTTTACCCTTGTGATCCGCTCTTCCTTATTCAGCTTTCGCTGAAGCTTTAAGGGTTCTTCTATAATTTCCCGGACGGACATACGCGGATCCAGCGATGACATGGGATCCTGAAAAATAATCTGCATGTCGTCCCGCAGGGCTCTCCATCCCTTTTTATCCACGCTGCTCACGTCCTGTCCGTCAAAGATGATCTTTCCGTCCGTCTTGTCCTGAAGCTGCAGCACCACGCGGCCCAGGGTGGTCTTTCCGCACCCGGACTCCCCCACGACCCCCAGCGTACTGCCCGCTTTTATGGTAAAGCTGACATCATCTACTGCATGCAGAGGTCCCGCCGGCGTATCGAAGTACTTTTTCAGATGCTCCACTCTTAAGATTTCGCTCACTGTTCTCCCCCTTTCACAATACAGCGGCAATCATGGGTACCGCCCAGATGCTTCATCTCTGGCCGCACGCTCCGGCAGGCCGCGGTGGCATGGGGACATCTTCCGGCAAAATAGCAGCCCGACGGCAGTTCGGTGGGATCCGGCATCATCCCGTTGATCGGCGTCAGCCTGTTTCTCGTCCCCGTCATATCCGGCAGCGACCCGAACAGTCCCACCGTGTAGGGATGCGCAGGATGATCAAAAATCTCTTCCGCCGTGCCACTCTCCACAATCACCCCCGCATAGCAGACCGCCACCTTATCGCAGACTTCCGCCACGATTCCCAGATCATGGGTAATCATGACCATTGCGGTCTGAAATTCTTTTTTTAACCCGGACATCATCTCCAGCACCTGAGCCTGAATCGTCACGTCCAGCGCGGTCGTCGGCTCGTCGGCCAGCAGAAGCTCCGGGTTACAGGCCAGGGCCATGGCGATGACCACGCGCTGCTTCATGCCGCCGGAAAACTGATGGGGATAATCGTCGTATCTCTCCCTTGGAATACCCACCTTTTCGAGCATATCTCCGGCTCTGGTCTTCGCCTCCTCCCTGGTGCAGGAATTGTGCAGAAGGATCGCTTCCTGTATCTGATAGCCCACCACCATCGTGGGATTTAAGGCGGTCATGGGATCCTGGAAAATCATAGAGATACGGTTTCCCCGGATCTTTCTCATCTCCTCTTCCTTAAGGCCCAGAAGCTCCTGCCCGTCAAACCAGATCTCACCGCCCGCCACCTTCGCCGCCTTATCCGGAAGGATCCGTAAGATCGTTTTGGCGATGGTGGTCTTGCCTGCCCCGGTCTCCCCTACCAGCCCCAGCGTCTCCCCCCGTTCCAGGCGAAGCGACGTGCCGTTGACCGCATGGATCGTCTGATGATCCGATGTGTACTGCACGCTCAGATCTTTTATCTGTAAAAAAGCCTTTTCACTCATCTTCCCTCACCTCTTAGTCTTTCAGTTTCGGATCCAGCGCATCCCGCAGGCCGTCGCCGAAAAGATTGAACGCCATGACCGTAATCACAATCGCAATACCGGGAATCACCACCAGATATCCGCTGTCCCGCATATAGTTCCTGCCTGCTGCCAGCATCGCTCCCCACTCCGGCGTGGGAGCCGGAACCCCCATGCCCACAAAGCCCAGCATGGATACCATCAGGATCGCATTCCCAACGCCCATGGACATATTGACAATCATGGGCGATATCGCGTTTGGGATAATATGCTTTAATATGATATGTAAATCGTTTCCCTTCACCGCCCTGGCCGCCTCGATATATTCCGCGCCCTTGATGGTCATGATGGAGCCACGCATCATTCTCGCGTAGCCGGACATACCGGAAATTCCAAGCGCCAGTATGGTCATCGGGACGCCATAGCCAAACACCGACGACATGGCCAGTGCCAGGACAAAGGCCGGAACCGACTGATAGACATCCAGAAAGCGCATGATCAGATTATCCGTCATGCCTCCGTAATAGCCGGCAACACAGCCCAGCGCGCCGCCGATCAGCGCGGACAGAATAACCGAAAACAGCCCGATCACCAGTGAGATACGACATCCGTAGATCAGTCTGCTTAACAGATCGCGCCCCAGATGGTCGGTGCCCAAAAGATAGTCTCCTCCCGGCGGCTGGAACAGCGCATAATAATCCTGAAAGGCATAGTCATAAGGCATCAGCTGTTCGGCAAAAATCGCGATCAGAAGCAGGATAATGATCACTGCCATACCGATTACTGCCGTTTTGTTTCTGAACAGGCGTTTCATGACGATGGCGGCCTGAGATTTTTTCCTGTTTTGCCTTTTCATTTTTTCCCGTCCTTTCTCACCTTTTTGGAAATGCTGATCATCGCAGTCTTCATTCTCGGATCTACAATCGTATACACAATATCCGTTACCAGCATGATGACGCAGAAGTAAATGGCGATCACGACCGTACAGCCCAGCACCACCGGCACATCCTTCTGCTGGATTCCCTTAAACATATACACACCCATGCCGGGAATGGAAAAAATCTGCTCCGACACCAGAGAACCGCTGATTAAGAATGCAAGGAACCCGCCGATCACCGTCAGTATCGGAATCATGCCGTTGCGCAGGCAGTGATTGTAGGTGATATTGCGCTCCTTCTGCCCCTTGGCCCTGGCCGTGGTCACATAATCCTGCCGGATCACCTCAAGCATACTCGACCTGGTCTGCCTGGCAATGCCGGCGGAGCTGCCCACTCCCATAGCCACACAGGGAATGATGTAATGCCTCCAGGTCTCATACCCCGACACCGGCGTCCACCCCAGCCTCAGCGAAAAGAACATGACCATCACCAGACAGAACCAGAATCCGGGCATTGCGGTAAAAAACATGGTTCCCGCCATACACAGGTTGTCAATCCATGTGTTCTGATGGGTTGCTGCGAGAACCCCTGTAGGAATGCCTACCGCCACGGCGATGACCAGCGTGAGCATACCCACCAGAATCGTATAGGGAAATCTGGAAAGAATCTCCCCGGCGATGGACACGCCGTTGGTGTAGGACGTGCCGAAATCAAAGTGCAGAATCCCCTTATAATAGTTAAACAGTCTGACCCAGAACCCCTGATCCAGTCCATGCTCCGCATTCCACGCCTCGATCGCCTCCTCCGTCGCGGTCATGCCCAGTGCGTTTCGCGCCGGATCCCCGGGTGTGAAATACATCAGCGTGAATACCAGAAAAATCACTCCGATGATAATCGGTATCATCCACAAAATTCGTTTCAGAATGTATTTTGCCATTCCATATCCTCCCTTTTACTGACTGTTTTTATCTTTTCTTTCATAATTCTTCTAAAAATGACACTGCACGGTCAATCCAGCCCTCTGCGTCCGTACCTCTGCCGTCGCCAAAGCCATGTCCCCCTGTTTCCGCCAGCTCAAGCATGACAGGGATGTCCCTCTCATCCAGCGCTTCTTTTAACAGCACGGAGTTACGATAAGGAACCGTAGCGTCATCCTTTGCATGAACCAGGCAGCAGGGCGGATATTCCTCTGTCAGGCATTTCACGATATCATACTCTTTTACGGTTTCCGGGTCATAGTGTTCGCCAAACATCTGCTTCCATAATCCATCGACCGCATGCGGCTCAAAGATCTCCCATGTGGTCACCGGATAAATCGGAAACAATGCTTTCGGCTTCGGCAGACGGTACTTCCCGTATCCCAGATCCGCAAGCCCCCAGGTACAGGTCAGATTCCCTCCGGCGGAAAATCCGTTCACTACATATTCCCCGCAGGTAATGCCAAATTCTTCTTTGTGACTTAAGATAAACCGCAGAATCGCCGCCACATCCTCTAAAGGCCGGGGCATCAGATCCGGCAGACCCACACGGTAGGTGGGAACAAACACATTGTAGCCGAGCCGATTCAGCCGTGCCGCTGTGGGAAAGCCCTCCACATCGGAGCATACGACCGAATAGCCGCCTCCGGCAAAACAGAGCACAAAGGGCTTTTCCGACGGCTGCACTTCAGCGGGCATAAACCAGATCTTTACCGCCTCCTTTTCCGGATCCTCTGCGATCTCCTCCGGAGTATACACGTCATAGAGCACCTTCCTTTTCTCCGCCAGCATGGCGAGACGCTCAAGGCCAGAGATGATGCTCTCCTTCGGCCAGGTGGGAAACAGCTCTGTCCACTCCGTGATCGTTTTGTACTGCGGCTCCTCCCCCGGTGGCTGCGGCGCCCACATCAGATACGGCGCATAGGGCTTTAAAATCTCAATCTCCTCCGGAATCGTATTTCCTGTAATTTTTTCCATAAAGTCCTCGCATTCTGCCTGAAATCAGGCTTTTTCTATTTTTGAATAGTAACAGTAGTTTCCTGCGCCGACCTCATACACCCGGCCGTCAATGCGGATCTCCCCGTCCACAGGGATCTCGATCTCATATCTCCATACGTCGTTCTGTTTTCTCCATACAGAACGAATCTGCCCGTGTCTCGTGTGAAGCACCGCCTCCAGCCAGCCCAGCCGCTCATCGGGTACCGGGGCGATACAGACCTTCTCATAGCCGGCGTACCCTTCCATATTCCGGATCCCGGCTGCAACCGTATAAACCCAGTCAATGACGGATCCGTATGCGTAATGGTTAAAAGAATTCATCTCGTCACACCAGAACGCACCGTTTTCCATGATGCCGTCCCAGTGTTCCCACATGGTTGTCGCATCTTTGCTGACCGGATACAGCCAGGAGGGATATTCCCTGCGCAGCAGCAGCGTATACGCCAGCTCCGAATAGCCGTATTCGCTTAAGGCATGGAGCAGATGGGGCGTTCCCACAAATCCGGTCTGAAGCTGATTTCCGGCCTCCCTGATCATCTCCGCCAGCTGATCCGCGGCACGCTTCGGATCCTTTGCCAGCCGGAAGCGCGCCGCCAGCGCGCATTCCGTCTGCGTCCTGTAATCCGGGAATACGCTGCAGAATTCTTTCCGGATATCCTGATACAGCTGCCGGTAGCCCGCTACATCCTTCCCCAGCGCCTCTCCCGCCAGGATCACCAGAGAAACGGAATGGGCATAATAAGCGGATGCCACAAATTCATCCCGCGAAGCTCCTCTGTAGCTGCCCGGCTCTGCGTCCAGCGCCAGCCAGTCGCCGAAATGCCAGCCTCCCATCCACAGATTTTTATGGGTCGTACTCTTCGTGATAAAATCCACCCAGCGGCACATGCTCTCATACTGTTTTGTCAAAAGCCCCTGACTGCCGTATGCCAGGTAGACCTCCCAGGGCCCCGTCACCGCCACATCTCCCCAGGCCGCGCTGGAATTGGGATCCTGGGTCACGTCCGGGATCACAAATCCCACAGAGCCGTTCTCTCTCTGATCAGCCCTGAGATCGCCGAACCATTTTTCGAAAAACTGCTCCACATCATAATTCAGGCAGGCTGCTTTTATGTAGCTTAGCACGTCGCCTGTCCAGCCCAGCCGCTCATCCCGCTGCGGACAGTCTGTGGGGACATCCAGGAAATTGCTCTTCTGACTCCAGATCACATTGCTGAAAAAACGGTTCAGCATCCCGTCGGAACAGGTGAGATATCCCGTCCTTTTCATCCGGGAATGTACCGCAATCGCGGTAAAGTGTTCCGCCTTTGCGTGTGTAACGCCCCCGGGAAAACGGTTGACCCTGATATACCGGAATCCGCAGAAGGTGGTCAGCGGCTTATAGGTCTGTTCCCCCTCTTTACATATGTAAACATATGTGCACTTTGCTTCCCGGTAGTTCTTCGTATAAAAATTGCCCTCCTGGTCCATCACCTCGGCAAAGGATAAGTCCACCACCTCGCCGCGCTCCGCCTTCACCTTTACCTCCACATACCCGGTCAGGTTCTGGCCGAAGTCAAATACATATTCTCCCTTCGGGGTGATAAAAAAATCCGCTACCCCAACCCGGTCCTGTTCCCTTACCTCCGGCCCCTCCTGCGGGATCAGGGTATCCCAGGGGCCATCAAAGATCTGTACGGGAAGCCCCTCCTTACGCTCATATGCGGCGTCAAATATTTCCCCGTGATAAATGTCAGAAAAACGCACCCTGCCTGTGGAGGCCTCCCAACGCTCATCGGTCCCGAACACCTCTCCGGAACCGTCCACATAAGTCACCGCAAGCTGTGCGAGCAGTCCAAACGGCCTCGCCGCCAGAACGGCCTGCAGACGGCTGTAATCCGCCTCGACCATCTCAAATCCCGGAATATGCGTGTGATACCAGCCGCGCCCCACCGTGATTTCCAGACGATTTTCCCGTTCGATCAGATCCGTCACATCATAGGTCTGATACTGAAGCCGTTTCCGGTAGGCCGTCCAGCCCGGCGCCAGTATGAACTTCCCCACCCGTTTCTGATTGATCTCTGCCACATACACTCCCATCGCCGTGATGGTAAGCACTGCTTTTTTCACCGCTTTTCTCATGCGAACGTTCCTGAAATAAAGAGGTGCGGTTCCGTCATCCGTGTTCCGGAGAGTGGTGATCCATTTTGCTTTCCAGTTGTCCATGGATACCTCCCTTTGCTTTTTTATCATCCTACCACAGGCAGATACGACTCACCATGACTGCACATAATCAGTTTTATTGACTATTTTCTGTTTTCTTCTGTTTTTTATATCAAAAAAAGTCAGTGATTCTGATTATGCAGAATCCTGTCCACTGACTGCCAGAGCGTTTATGATGATTACATCTAATGAAGAAAGAAGGGATGATCCTATGAAACGATTAAAAGGCCGGTATCTGGCCGTTGTATCCGGCTGTGCACTGTTTACCGCCGTCCTGGGAGCAGCCTTTGACTGCACCGGACTGATTTTTGCAGCAGTCATTCAGGAGTCCGCCGGGATCACGATTTCCACATCCGCGGCATTCTGGACCATGCGCGCCCTCGTCAACGGGCTGTCCGCCACGCTGATGACAAGGCTCTATTTAAAAACCAGCGGGAGAATCTATCTGATCTTTCTCGGTCTTGCATGCTCCCTCTGCTACATCCCCATGGTGTTCTACACACGTTCCTTTATGTGGCTGCTGTCGGCTGTCGCCCTGGGCATCTGTAATGCAGGCCAGATCCTGGCGCTGGTTTCCACCTTAAACAAATGGTTTCGCTCCGGAATCGGCACCCTCATGGGGGTCTGCAATGCTGCCGGCGGACTGCTGACCTTCTTTGCCGGTCCTCTGCTCTCCCGGATCATCGGGCGCTTCGGCTGGCGCGCGGCAGCCCTTAGCATGGGCGCGGTGATTCTTCTTGTCATTCTGCTTTGCGCTCTTGTACTGATTCCGGATTCACCCGAACGGGTCGGCTTAATCCCCTTTGGGGAAACATCCGTGGAAACGGGAGCCGGGACAAATACGGCGGATGCGGATCGGGACAGACTTCGCACAAAACACACATGGCTGATTTATCTGATGATCCTGGTCGTCAGTCTCAATGCCACGACCATCTACGGACTTGCCTCTCATATGCCGACCTATGCCGGCTCTCTGGGTTACACATTGTCCGTCGGAGGCATGCTCACCAGCATCATGTCCGTCACCGGCATTGTCACAAAGCTGCTCTGCGGAATTCTTTGCGACAGGATCGGCGCCTGGAAAACCGCGGCTGTCGTCTATGTTCTGCTGGGTTCCGCCGCCGCGCTGCTGATCCTTCTGAACAGTTCCGTCATAGGACTTGCCATCATGTCCGCGGGACTTGGCATGAGCTTCACGCCCTTCTCCATGCTGATGCCCAGGCTCTGCAGCGCTTCCTTTGGAACGCATTATGAAAAGGCCTTCGGGCGGCTGAACATGCTGGTGAACCTGATCAACACCGCCCTCATTTATCTTTTGGGCATCGTACTACAGTCTGAGGGCGGATTTCCTCTGGCGTTCCGCCTGGCCATCCTGTTCTGCCTGGCCGCCCTGGCGGTGATTACCGGCGTCTTTGTGATGAAGCGGCATGGAGCTACATGATATTCTCCGTCTCCGACGCTTTCCGCCCGCCCACCGGCAGGGGAAAACGCTCCGCGATCCAGCTTCCGGCAAGCTCTGTCCAGGCGGCAGCTCTCCTGTTCATCTGCCAGTCCTTTCCCGCGCCTGCCTCCGTGGCCAGCGCCAGCCCATGCTCTCCCTGCTCAAATACGTGTACCTCCACCGGCACGCCGGATTTTGCCAGCGCGGCGCCCATGCGAAATGTATTTTCCACCGGCACCATATGATCCTGTGCGGTCGCCCACAGAAAGGCCGGCGGTGTATCCGGAGATACGTAATTCACAGGGCTGATCTCCCGCAATATCGCTTCATCCGGCTCCGCCGTCCCCAGGAACGACACGTAGGAAGCCTTTGCAAAGGCCCGCTCAAATTCCCCTGTAATCTCCTGATTTAAGCTGTAGTCAAACAGCCCGTAACCCAGCAGCATCGCCGCAGGCCGAAGCATCGATGAGACATTCGCCGGAAAATGCTCCGTAATCAGCGGCCGGTTCCAGTTTGTGCCGTACATGGCCGCCATATGCGCTCCGGCCGAAAAGCCGGCCAGCATGATCTGATCCACATTCACCAGCCATTCCTTCGCATGCTCCCGAATCAGAAGCATCGCCATTCCGATCTCCCACACCGGCTTCGGATACTGACAATGTTCCTTTACCGGCAGTCCCTTCCGGTAATCATAATCATCCACCCGTACCCCTTCCCAGTAATGGGAATACTGCAGGACAAACGCATGATAGCCCATGGAATTAAACTTCATGGCAACCGGCTCCCCCTCCCTCGGAGAAAATCCGATATATCCGCCGCCGGGAATAATGAGAATCGCCGGCCGGCTCCCCCCGTCCAGCATGGCGGGGGAATCCTCCAGTATATAGGTCGTCAGAAACACATCCGTTCTGTCCTCATACAAAAATATTTTTTCACACTTCACAGGTCGTTCCCTCCCATATATTCCTCAAATACAATCCGCTCCACATCTCTTGAGATAAAAGAGATCGCTCCGCCCAGATCCGTCTGATTGATCATCAGTGTGGCCGCCAGTCCCGTCTCACGATGTACAAACATATGTGTCCCGTATGCCCCGGACCAGCCGAAGGTCCCGGGGAGCACCGGAAAGCCGCTCTTTTCGGGATGCTCAAAGATACGGAAACCCAGCCCCCAGGGACATCCCTCCCTCAATTCTATGTTTGTAATCTGTCTCGGCGTCACCATCAGCTTTAACGTATCTTCCCCAATGATCCGGCAGTCCTCCCATATTCCTCCCGCACAGAGCATGGCCGTAAACCGGTCATAGTCATGCAGCGTCGTATAAAGTCCGGCAGCACCGGAAAAATATCCGTACTTTGATGTCGCCCGGTCGCTGAAGGGATTATCATCCGAAATAAATACAAGCTCTCCCTCCTGCTGCTCGTACAAAGACACCAGTCTGGTATTCTGTTCCTGTGAAAGGACAAATACCGTATCCGTCATTCCCAGGGGCAGCAGAAGCTTCTCCCTTAAAAAGTCCTCAAGATTTTTCCCCGAGACAAGCTCAAGGATCCGCCCCAGCAGTTCAAAACCGACAAACGCGTTATAATCCGCAGTCTCCCCGGGTTCGCAGTCAAAAGGCATGTCTCCCCATTTATCCGTGCGCCGTTTCAGGTCATCGTGAATGTCAAAGACCTTTTCATAGTACGCTTCACTCCCTGGTCCCTGTCCAAGGGAGGAGCTGTGATTTAACAGATGCCGGACGCTGACCTTTCTTTTTTCCTCCGGATACTTTGGGAAAAATTTCACAAGGTCGTCATCTAAGGACAGCGTTCCCTCCTCCACAAGCATCATCGCTGCAACGCTGACAATCAGTTTGGTCAGAGACGCCGCGCGAAAGATCGAACGCTCCGTCACGGCAGCCTGTGTCTGTATATTTCCGACACCAAAGCACTGATCATAAATGATGTCTCCCTTCTGGCGCACCCTGAGGGCGGCTCCGGCAATCCGCCTGCCCGTAATCAGCCCCTGCAGCATCTCTGTCATTTTTTCCTGGTTCATCCGTAGCTCCTTTCTGAGATTTCCATTCCCCTTAACATTCACTATGTCCATACGCAGACCTGCCTCACAGCTTCACCACATACCGGAAACTCCCGCTCTCTTCCTCAGCCGGATCCATCCCGGGCAGACAGATCTCCGCCCTCGTATTTGGCGGAATCGTCACATGCACCACCACATGTTCCCCCAAAATCTCCCATTCCGCCGACGCGGTGCCGTAGGGGGTGTCCTCGCTGACCGCTGCATGGGTAAGGCCGCAGTACAGATCGGGTGCGATCCGTATCTTTTTATAGCCTGGCTCCGCTGCCTGAAGGCCGCCGATTTCCCGGTACAGCCATTCGCCAATGCAGCCGAAGGCATAGTGATTATAGCTGTAGGTACTCACCGTGCCATCCTCGCCGATGGCTCCCCAGCTCTCCCACATCGTGGTGGCCCCGTGCTCCACCTCGTAGAGCCAGCCCGGACAAGCCGTCTGGAATAAAAGCTTATGCGCGACGTCGCGGCAGCCATTTTCACAGAGCACATCCATCAGGAACAGGACGCTTAAAAATCCGGTATCCAGGCAGTCGCCGTTCTGTCTGATCAGTTCGCACAGATGCGCGGTCATTCGCGGGCGGATCTCATCCGTCACAAGGTTATTTTTCAGCGCGATCACGTAGATCCCCTGGAAATCCACCGCCATGGTACCGTCCTCATGTACATATTCCGCGATAAACGCCTCGCGGATATGGTCATAAAGCTCTCTGTAGTACCGTGCATCCTCCTTCTCGCCGAGAATGTCTGCAATCTCAGCGATATGCGAGGCACTGAAGGCCGCATAGGCCGGTGCCACGACATGCATCGTCGCATAGGCCGTCTGCTTCATGCAGCCCGCATCCGGGTTTCCCAGTACCATACTCGGGATCAGCCAGTCGCCGTAATGAAAATCCGTATTCCACAAATAGTAACTTCTCTTCCGACGCGCCTCATCCCAGGTCGCGTATTCCTCCGGGTGATGCTGATGCATCCGGCTCTCAATATAGGAGAGCCATTTTTTCATTGCCCCGTAATTTTCCCTCAGTACCCGCTCGTCGCCGTATGTCCGGTACAGGGTATAAGGTACGATAATGCAAGCGTCTCCCCAGCCGCAGCTGGTGATCACCTTATTCGAGTTATTCCACATGATCCCGTATGCTTTCCAAAACGGGATGATATTGGGCACCTCGCCGGCCTCTGTCTGATCGAGCCGTAAATTGTCAAGCCAGCTCGTCAGAAATGCGTCCGCGTTCCGGTTAAAGCACAGCGTTGGCGCAAATGCCATGATATCCCCGGTCCAGCCCGCCTTTTCCCGCTGGGGGCAGTCCGTCGGAATGGAAACCGTATTGGCCACCTGGCTCCACCAGATATTTTCCTGCAGGCGGTTCAGGCGCTCGTCCGAGGTCGTAAAGCTGCCGATGTTGTCCATCCGGCTGGTGTAGACATATGCCCGGATCTCCTTCGTCGTAAGCTCCCCCGGCCAGCCGGTCACACGGATATAGCGAAATCCGTGATAGGTAAAATACGGGCGGTAGGTCTGAAATCCCTCCTTCGTGATATAGGTATCCGTCTGCTCCTTATTCACGCCCAGAATATTATTAAAATAATTGCCGTTTTCATCCAGCACCTCCGAATGCTCCAGCCGGATCGTGACGCCTGCCGGCGCTGCAAGCGAGATCTCCGCCGCACCGGCGATCACCTGGCCAAAATCCGCCAGCGTCTCCCCTGCCGGCGTCGTGATGATGCGCTCAGGCTCCATGATCCGCAGACAGTGAACCGGCGGGGCATACTGTCCGGCAATGTTCTTCTGGCCATAATCCATGATGCGGACCGGTTTCCAGCCCGAAGCGTCAAATCCCGGCAGATCCCAGCCCGGAATCTCCTTCGTGGCGTCGTAATATTCCCCGACAAACAGATCCGAATACCGGAAGGGACCGGTGGCGGAACGCGCCTGTTCTGCATTTACGATATCTGTAGTACCGTCTTGCCAGGTAATCCGCGCTTCAAAAAGCAGACCGGTGGTCGTCCCATACTGACAGCAGTCTCCGGTGGTGCCGATTCTCCCGGCCCACCAGCCGTCCGCCAGCATCACGCCGAATACATTTTCCCCCGCCGCAAGCTGTGCGGTCACATCATAGGTCTGATACAGCAGATGCTTATGATACGTCGTCGCCTCCGGAGCAAACAGGCGGCCGTCCGCAGGCGCTCCGTTGACGTTCAGCTGATAAACCCCGTGGGCCGTGGCATAGACACGGGCACGCTTCACCGGTTTTGTGACAGAAAACGGAATCCGGATCAGCTGTACCGGACGGAATTCCGCGAAATCCCGCTCCACGCCCCGGAAGGTATTTTCCGCCACAGAGGTGCTGGTGATTTTCTTTTTCCCAATGCTCTCCGGCGTCGGCTCCTGTTCCGGCTCAATCCAGCTTCCCGCAAAGGGAACGCCCATCCGGCCGCTCTCAAACCGTGTATCCGCCTCCGCCCTCCGCCCGTGATTGTCCCAAACCTCTACGTGCACCTGATATTCCGTCATCGGCTCCGGCGTCCAGTCCGTAAGCTCCAGATCCACAGACCGGGCCGTGGCAAGGGATCCGGTATCCCGGATCACCTTTCCCTCCGACCGGATCTGGACACGGCAGGCCGTCTGATGCGTTCCCTTTTCGGTACTGACCAGTTTCCAGCCAAACCTCGGATTATGAATATCCAGTCCCACCGGCTCATGCATATGCTCTACAACAACATCCCTCAGTCTCAATTCTTCTCTCATGCCTTCTGTCCGTTCCTCCTCTCTGAAAGCTCCGCCTGAATCTCCGGCAGCATTTTATCCAGCGTGTAAAAGCAGGTAAGCACCAGAACGGTAAGCATCGCGCCCAGGGGGATATAGGTATAGCAGATCTTAATCGCCGTGATGGCCGACGCGCTCTGTGCGGCAAGGGTTCCGTCATAGCCGCCTGCATCCAGAATCTGACCCAGGATGGAAGCGGAGAGCCCGCCGCCCAGCTTCTGTGCGAACAATACCACTGCAAGTCCCATTCCCAGCGGATTGATCCCTGTCTTCCACTCGCTGTAGTCCATCGCATCCGCCATGATCGCGCCCGAGCAGCCCATAAACATACCGCCGCCGATTCCTTTTAAAATATTTGCCACAAGGATCAGGGTCGGATCCGCTCCGAACAGCTGCAGGGCAACGGCTCCCAGCACAACGATAGCGCCAAACCTCCAGGTCTTTGCCTTTCCGAGGAAGTTAAACAGAAAGAAATCCGCAAATGTTCCCACCGTCACAAAAATGGTCTGCCAGGACATCCAGGTCCCGTGGTAATTTACATTTCCGACTACATTTTCCGCAAATGCCGCCGAGGACTGGCTCATGATGTTAAACATCACAAAGTAAAGGAGAATACAGACGCCGTAAATGATCCAGAATCTGTTTTTTACCAAAATCCGAAAGCTTTCCAGCACGCCAGCCTGATTTTCCGGTTTCGCCTTCTGTGACTTCTCCTCCGCGGCGTCCTTTGTCTGACCCGTGGCCACGACGCGCTCCTTTACGCCAAAGATGCAGAGCAGATGACAGGCGAGAGCGCAGGTCGCAAAGATTGCCACTGTGCGGACATATCCGCCCTGTCCGCCGCCGAAACGCGCCACCAGTGACAGGCAGGTTGCAGATACTATCGTCCCGGAAACCGGCTGGATCAGCGTGGTAAATACGCTGATATGTCCGCGCTCAATCGGGTTCCGCGTCATTTTTGCCACCAGCGACTGATACGGCAGCTGCACCACGGTCATGGAAATCGCACAGCACAGATTATATGTCACAAACACATAGACATACTGAACCGCCTTCGACGCGCTGGTGGGAACCATTGTTAAGAGCACGCCGGATACCGCAAATAAGATACAGCCCCGCAGCATCCAGAGACGGCCCGGCGTCAGCTTTCCCTTCGGCTTCGTCCGATCCAGAATCCGCCCCATGGCAATATCCGTGATGCCGTCAATAATCTGCGCCGCCAGCAGGATGTTCCCGATGATCGCAGCGTTTAAACCGATGGTCGTCGTGTAAAAATAAACCAGAAACGAGTTTAAAAAACGGTTCAGAAACGATGTTCCGCAGTTTCCCAGCCCGTATGCAAAATACTCTGCCACACCCAGCTGAGCATTTTCATCGTCAGTTCGTGAAAAGAGTTTGAATTTCATTTTCATAAGATTTTCTCCTGTCTCCTTTGTTTTTTGTACGTTCCTACAGGCGGCCGCTCCTGATGATTTCATTTTAGTCGGTAGTTTCGACAAAAACAATGATTCAAAATCGACAGTTTTATTGACTTTTTCGAAAATCAATGGTATGATTGCCAAAAGACAGCCGGAGGTTTACAATGGATCGGGAAATGATGCGGAAGAAATTACTGGACTGGAGACCGGAAGGGTATTTATTTCGTGATTACGAGCGTGTAAAGACAGGAGAGCTTCCCCTGCAGGATTTTATCCGCATATATGAGGCGGATCCCGAGAATCTGATGTATGCCTTAGAACCGGAAAGCATCAATAAAGAGCTGTCTGAGGAGCGCTTTTTTCCGCCGGACTGCGATATCGAGATGCGCAGGCCGCCGCGGTATTATCCGCTTTTTTACCATAAGCATGATTTTTTTGAATTTATCTATGTGCTGAAGGGCAGCTGCCGTCAGTATCTGCAGTATGACAGCGTCCTTCTTAAGGAGGGAGATCTGTTCATGATGTCCCCCGATCTGATCCACGGCATCCAAACACAGAAGGATGGGCTGATCTTAAATGTACTGGTACGCCGCAGCACGTTTCTCGATATTTTTATGAATACAATCCGGGAGAATTCCGTGATCTCCCTCTTTTTTCAGAGTAATATGTATGCAAAAAAGAAAATCCCGTATATTCTGTTTCACACAGCGGACAGCAGACTGATATCTGATTATCTTGTGGATATGTATGCGGAGCGCGAGCGACATGACCCGTATTCCAGCCAGATGATGTACCATCTGCTGTGCATGATTTTTACGGAGCTCATCCGCAGTCATACGGCGGACATGGAAATGCCCCCGCAGACGCAGAAACAGCATGCGTCCACAGGGGCTCTGATCGATTATATCGTCTGTCATTATACAGATCTCTCATTGCAGCAGTTAGGTGAAGTATTCGGCTATACTCCCCAGTACTGCACCAGGCTGATCCGGGAGGCCACCGGCCTGTCCTATCAGCAGTTTCTGACTAATATCCGGATCCATCACGGAGAACAGCTGCTGAAAAGCACTTCCCTGACCATCGCACAGATCGCGGAAGACACCGGCTATCAGAATCCGGAGACCTTCATCCGCGCCTTCCGCAGAGCAAAGGGCTGTCCGCCCGGAGCGTACCGGAAGACGCTCACGCTGTCCCCCTGATGCTGATCTGTTCCATACTGCAGGAATGCTTTCTGGCGTTCACTCCTACCACGTCTTCTCCAGCACTGTATTATAATCCACCGCAAACGGATTGTCCGGACGGCTCTTTAAATCCTCGTAAACCGCGCGGCGCTCGTCCGAGCTCTCCTCCGCCCAGTACTCATACCCGCGCAGGTAGCTGTCGATCAGTTCGTCCCAGGAGGCGTACAGCGGCTGAATCTGCGTCGCAAGCTCTAAAGAGAGGTCGAGCGCCTCCTGCTCCGTATAGTAACCCGCCAGATAATAAAAGCCGAGAAGGTTCATCGCACGGCAGTAGTCCCACGCGTCGATCGCCTCCGGCCCGAACTCCTGATAATATTTGTAGCCGTCCGCAAGCGCCTTCGCGCCGGCCTCATCCACATCATAATACTGCAAAACAAACGCAATGCGCTCCTCCTCCGGCACGTTGCCGATCCCCGCTGACTCCAGATACTCCATATCGTCGACAAAGCCCACGCGGTGTCCCTCCGAGAGGATCCAGGTAAGCGTCTCGTCCGCTGACGCCGTGTCGGTCACGCCCCAGGAACCGTCCAGTAAGCTCTGTGCCACTCCCACTGATTCCTCGTTCGCGGGAAGCCCTGCAAACCGGGTGTAATCCCAGCCGTTTAACTCGGTTAAAATCGCACTCGTCGCGTTAAACCAGCGCAGCGTGTCCGTCATTTCCGCCGTAAACGCGTCTTCCTCCTCCGGCACATTTTCCACAAATTTCGAGCAGGATGCCTTCGCGGCGGTGATCTGATCCTTTGTCCGCGCGCTCCAGCAGTACATCAGCGCATAATACGCATACTCGGTCTCTCCATATACTACATACGCAGTCACATCCACCTGGTCAATTTTCGCTTTTCCGGTGCCGGCCTCCACATTTGTCATGCCCGGGACTGCCGGCGTTTCGGTATTTTCCCCGTCCGGCGTGAAACCGTAATTGCTCTCCACGAAATCTTTTGTCTCCGCCATGTTCGAGGTGAGCTGTACTGCCCCGCGCTTCGGGAACTGCATCAGAAGCGCCGCCTCCGTGCCCCTGTCGTTCTGCGCGCACAGCCAGAAATCCACCCCCATGTCCGACAGGCCGAGATCCTCCACGGTCCAGTCCTTACTCAGGTAAATCGACGCGCTCCCGTCCTCTGTGACAAACTCCTTCATCTCCGCGAGAAGCTCCTCTTCTGTCTTCGGCTTTGCGCCGCAGCCGGCCAGCGCGCCCGCTGCAAGCACCAGCGCCAGCGCTGCCGCGAGCAGGCGCTTCCCCATTTTCCGGTACTCCCTCATGTTTTCGTTTCTCCCTTCTACTGTTTTCCTTCTGATTGATATCGGCGATGTCAGGTCAGAAAACTCTGCCCCGTCGCCGCTCACCTTACGCTTCCCACCAGCTCGCTGATATCCGCGACCTGATACTGTTCCATGTAATCCCGGATTCCGTCGATGATCTCCTCTGTGGCGTGCAGGCTGTTAAAATTCGCCGTGCCCACAGCCACCGCCGTGGCGCCCGCAAGGATCATCTCAATCGCATCCTCCGCGGTCAGAATCCCGCCCATCCCGATGATCGGAATCTTCACCGCCTGCGCCGTCTCGTACACCATCCGCACGGCCACCGGATGCACGGCCGGCCCGGAGAGCCCTCCGGTGCGGTTTGCCAGCGCGAACCGTCTGTTATGTATATTGATCTTCATGCCGGTGATGGTGTTGATCATGGAGACCGCATCCGCGCCTCCGGCCTCCGCCGCGCGCGCCATCTCCGTGATGTCCGTCACGTTGGGCGAGAGCTTCATGATGACCGGCTGCTTTGCGTGGCGTTTCACTTCCTTTGTAATCGCTTCCACCATCTTCGGGTTCTGTCCGAAGGCGATTCCGCCCTCCTTCACATTGGGGCAGGAAATGTTGATCTCCAGCAGATCCACCGGCTGACCGGCCAGGCGCTCCACGACCGCGACGTATTCCTCCGTGGTATGCCCGCAGACATTGACGATAATGCGCGTGTCAAACTGTTTTAAAAACGGGATATCCCGCTCGATAAACAGATCGATTCCCGGGTTCTGCAGGCCGATCGCGTTTAACATGCCGCCGTATACCTCCGCGACCCGCGGGGTCGGATTGCCCTCCCATGGCACATTCGCCACGCCCTTGGTCACCACAGCGCCCAGGCGGTTTAAATCCACGAATTCCGCGAATTCCTCCCCGGAGCCGAACGTCCCGGAGGCTGTCATCACCGGATTCTTTAACGTGATCCCGCACAGCTTTGTCTTCATATTCATCAGAATTCCACCTCCTCTGCGCGGAATACAGGGCCCTCTTTGCAGATCCGCTTGTTGCGGACATTCGTGTGCGCGTCCTTATTCGCGGACCGGCACACACAGGCGAGACAGGCCCCGATCCCGCAGGCCATCCGCTCCTCCATGGAAATCCAGCACTCGATCTGCTTTTGGGCCGCATATGCCTTCAGCGCGCGAAGCATGGGGGCCGGCCCGCAGGCGTAAATGATCTCCGCCGAAAGGCCGTTTTCGCGGATCGCGTCAAGCACGTTTCCCTCCGTCCCCGCGCTCCCGTCCTCGGTCGCGATAAAAACCGTTCCCTGCGCGCGGAATTCGTCCAGCAGAAACAGCTCGTCCCGGTACCCCAGCACGATCTGCTTTTCACAGTCCAACCGCTTCGCCAGCTCCAGAAGCGGCGGGATCCCGATTCCTCCTCCGATCAGAAAAGCCGGTTTTTCCTTCAGCGGAAATCCGTTTCCGAGCGGCCCGGTCACCTTTAACTGCATGCCGGTATGCATCCCGGAAAACTCATCGGTTCCCTTCCCCGCAACGCGGTATACCAGCCGCACCGCACCGTCCCTCCTGTCGATCTCACAGATGCTGATGGGACGCGGGAGAAGCCTGCTCCCCTTATTGCAGTACACGGAGACAAACTGTCCCGCCTTCGCATGCGCCGCAATCTGATCCGTGCGCAGCCACATGCTGTAAATGTCGTCCGCGATCTCCTCCTGCCGGATGATGATCGCCGTCTCCTCAAACCGCCTGGGTGTCGTATGCACCATAGTTTACCTCCATTTACTTCCAGTCCTCATATACCGGCTCTCCATCTACGAATGTCATTCTGACTTTTCCGGTCACTTCTCTCCCGTCAAACGGTGTGTTCTTCGCCTTCCCGGCAAAGTCGTTTTTGTCAATCCGGTATGTGGTATCCGGGTCAAAGATTACGAGATCCGCCGGTTTTCCCGGCCGGATATCCCCTTTCTCCAACCCGAGGATCTCCGCGGGACGGCTGCTCATTTTCTCCGCCATCTGCATCGGCGTCAGATATCCGCCCAGCACGAGCTCCGTGTAGGTGAGACTGGCCGCCGTCTCAAGCCCGACGATCCCGAACGGCGCGCGCTTCATCGAGGTGTTTTTCTCCTCAGACGTGTGCGGCGCGTGATCCGTCGAGATCACGTCCATGATGCCGTCCCGCAGCCCCTCCTTTAATGCCTGCACATCCTCTTTTGTGCGGAGCGGCGGATTCATCTTATAATCCGGATCGGCGTCTGCTTCCGCCATGACCTTATTCTCCGGATCCATCACCGCCTCCCTCCTGGGTATGTCATCCGAGGTCAGGGTAAAATGATGCGGGCATACCTCAGCGGTCACAGAGATCCCGGCCTCCTTTGCCATCTTTGTCATCCACACGGAATTCTTCGTGGAACAGTGGCACAGGTGCAGCTTCGCACCCGTGTCGTGGCTTAACATGATATCGCGCGCCACGATCACATCCTCGACGGAATTCGTGATGCCCGGCAATCCGAGCTCCTCTGCATTGTGATCCGCATTCATCACGCCGCCGCAGACCAGATGGATATCCTCGCAGTGCGCAAGCACCACGATCCCGTGCTCTGCGGCAAGCTTCATGGCCTCCCGGTAAAGCCCGGTATCCATGACGGATTTTCCGTCCTCGCTGATCGCCGGGATCCCGGCTTTTACCATACCCGCGATGTCGGAAAGCTCCTCCCCCTTCTGTCCCTTTGTCACGGCTCCCGCCTGGAGCACGTGGACGACGCCGACCGCTTTTGCCTTATTGTGCACGTAGTCAATCACGTCGGGATGATCCGCTGCCGGCCGGGTATTCGGCATCGCAAGGATCGTCGTATACCCGCCGCGCGCCGCGGCCCGGCACCCCGTCTCAATCGTCTCCTTCTGCTCAAAGCCGGGATCCCGCAGATGCACGTGCAGGTCGATAAAGCCCGGCATGACATAGCATCCCTCCGCCTCAACGGTGCGGTCAGCGGCAGCGTTGATATCCGGCGCAATCTCCTTTACGACGCCCTGCTCCACCAGCACATCCGCCACTGCATCCGTGCCGTCCGCAGGGTTCAGTACATGGCCCTTTCTGATCAGTACTGTCATAGTCCCCTCCTGTCTTTCTCTGTCTCACAGCTTTCCGCCAAGCTCCGCCGGCACATAGGCGCGGATGAAAATCCCCTCCGGCCGGTACTCCTCCGACAAAAGCTCTCCCTGTCTGCGGATCCGCTGCAGGATCCCCGCATCCCCGTAGGCGATCGTCCGTTCCACATAAATTTTATGTTCCCGCAGCAGATCGCATAAAAGCTCCCGCAGGGCAGGAAGTCCGGTCCCGTCCGCCGCGGAAATCTCTAATGTACGGTCCGCCGTAAAATCCCGCAGCGGCTCAGCGTCCGTCACGAGATCCTGCTTGTTAAACAGCGCTGCAATCGTCTTTCCCTGGATGCCGAGATCCCGCAGCGTGTCATAGACTGTCCGCATCTGCATCTCCCGCTGCGGGTTTGACGCATCCACCACATGCAGGATGATATCCGCATATTTCGCCTCCTCAAGCGTGCTTTTAAACGCCTCGATCAGGTGATGCGGCAGCTTTCGGATAAAACCGACCGTATCCGTCAGCAGGATCTCCTGGCGGCCGGGCAGCTCTAAGATCCGCGTCGTCGGGTCAAGCGTCGCAAACAGCTTATCCTCCTCCAGAACGCCTGCGCCGGTGAGGCGGTTTAGCAGGGTGGATTTTCCCGCGTTGGTATAGCCCACGAGCGCCGCCACCGGAATGTGCTGTTTTTCACGCTTCGCCCGTGTAATCTCCCGGTGCTGTCTGACTTCCTTTAACTCCCGGTTTAGCTGCGCGATCCGATCCCGGATCAGACGCCGGTCCGACTCCAGCTTTTTCTCGCCGGGGCCTCTCGTCCCGATGCCGCCGCCCAGACGCGACATGGAGCGGCCAAGGCCCGTCAGGCGGCTTAAGCGGTATTTTAACTGCGCCAGCTCCACCTGAAGCTTCCCCTCGCTGGTGGTCGCGCGGGCCGCAAAGATATCCAGGATCACCAGCGTCCGGTCCATCACCTTCGTCTCTAACGCTTCCTCTAAGTTCTTTAGCTGGGCCGGGGAAAGCTCGTCGTCACAGACAATCCCCGTGGCGTCATACGCGTCGATCAGCTCCGCCAGCTCCTCCACCTTCCCGGTGCCCAGATAGGTGCCGGGATGCGCCTGCTCCCGCTTTTGCAGCAGCCTTCCCGCGACATCTGCGCCCGCGGTCTTCACCAGCTCCGCCAGCTCGTCTAAGGAAGCCTCCCCTTCGGCCTCCTCCTCTGTGACGCCGACTAAGATCACGCGCTCCTTACGCTCTTTCATTTCAATGAATTCCGCCATACTCCTCCTGTCATTCGTCCGCCTGTCCGGCGTCTCACTGCGTCTCTGTTCCTTCCGTGCCTGCCGTCTCCGGCTCCGCGGGCTGCGGAACCGACACGCCGTCCTGACGGTTTTTTAAGAAAACATATTCCCGCTGGGCGTCGAGGTCATCCGGATACAGCTGCACATATTCCTGCACCACCGCCCACGCACCGGCAAAATCCCCGGTATATTCCATGCAGATGATCTGATCATGCATCATCTCTCTGCGGTTTTCCGCCTCCTCAAGGGAAAGCCCCTGGGTCAGATACGTCAGCGCTCCGGAAAAATTCATCTTGTCCATCTCGATCCTCGCCAGCGCGCCAAGCGCCGCGGAATCCGCCTCGCCGGACGCCGTGTACGTCTGATAGCAGCTCTCCGCCATCTGCGAATCCCCCATGGCCTCATACAGCTGCGCGAGCGTCAGATTCGCCTCCACACTTCCCTTCTCCACCGCGGTATTCAGTTCGGAAATCGCGTTTCCGTTTTCCCCGAGCAGAAAATAAATTTTTCCCCGGGATGCAAAATCTTCCGCCTGATCTCCCCTGATGGAGAACGCGTCATTTAGGTATTTCTTCCCGTCCTCCTCCAGACCTGCTGCGGCCAGGTGCTCATAGATGCCGATGTAAAGCTCATAATCATTTTGTTTATATTTCACCGCACTGGCGAAATCCTCTTTTGCGCCTGCGGAGTCCCCGTTCAGTAGCAGCAGACAGCCGCGCATATAGTACGCGTCCGCCTCCTTTTTCCGGTAATCGATCAGTGCGCTGCAGGTATCGATCGCACCCTGTATATCCCCCGACGCCTGCTGCGCCGCCGCCTTATAATAGCAGATATCGATCTGGATCTGCCCGATCCTTCCCTTACTGTTCCCCAGTGCGCCGTCAAACGCCGCAATCGCGCCGTCATAGTCCCCGTTCTTCATGCACTCAAGACCCACCTGCCGGTAGGAGAGGATATCCTCCTGCTTCTGATTCCCGCAGCCCGCACACAGCCCCATAAGAAGCAGCGCCGCAAGAATTCCTGCAGCGGATCTTCCGGCCTGTCCTCTTTTTCTCTTCCTGTCTCTGCTTTTCCGGTTTTCCATTTCTTTCATTCCATTCATTCCCTGCTATTCCCATCTTGCGCCCGCCGGTCTTATGGCAGGCGTCTTTCGTCCATCCGTTTTCCCCCGGCGCACAGATCCCGGTTCATCGGTCTTCTCATGACAGGCGCACCACGATCAGCCCGTCCTCCACGACAATACTCTCCTCCGACGGCCAGCACTCCATCTCTTCCGCCAGCTCCTCCGCCCGGTCGTAATCCGGGAAATCCGGCGTCATCACACGGAATCCGTATGCCTGCATCGCCTGAGCCGCTTTTGCCGGATCAATTTCCGTCACCTCAAAATACGAGAATCCGACGACCTCGTTTTCTACAATTGTCTCGTCCGGTGTATTCGCATACACGCCGACAAACACGATCGTATCGCCTTCCTTTGCCCCTTTCCGCATCGCCTGCTCATAAATCCGCGTCATCATCCGGTAATCCTGCTCCAGCACCTTATAATCCGTGTAGAGCAGCCTGGTATTCATCTGCCCCTGCGCAAGAAACGCCGCCAGCACGATCCCGGCCAGCACGGTCTGAGCCGCGGACCGCCTCCACCTCCGCGCCATCCATTCCCTGCACACGTCCAGCTCGTACCAGCCGAGAAACGCAATCGCAAAGACCAGCGCCAGCTGCTGCCGGTTGACCGCCGTCCCCGCCATGAGAAGGGACGTGACAAAGGGAACGATCAGCATACCGCACACGATCAGCGTATACCAGCCGCGCAGATTTCCTTTTTTCCGCAGATACCGGATCCACAGGATGAAAAGCAGCAGACATTCGATACCGAGCACACAGGTATACACCTGCCCGTCCCCCAAAAACGCCTGCAGCAGATACAGGATCAGGCTCTTTAAGCTTTCGCGAAACCCGTGTGTCGCCCAGAGGAAATTTTCTTTCGCAAACGCTGCCGCAAGATTGTTATATCCGTAAATTTTCCGGATCAGCGCGCTGAGGCCCGAATAAATCAGATAGGCCAGGATGGAAAATACAGCCGCGCGAATGAGCCTGCGGTAATATTCCCTTCCCTTTTCCCCCGCCTCTTTTTCGTTCTGCACCAGGCAGAAAAAATAGACTGCCAGCGCGAACAGATATATCAGCACAAAGGACTGGTATCCGGCAAAACAGAATATTGTCCCGGCCAGCGCAAAAAGGCCTCCCACAGAACAGATTTTACCATGTTCCAGCCAGCGCGTAAAGAAGATCATCGTAACCGGCATCAGCACCAGGGTAACGGAGATCACCTCCATCTGATTGCGGTACGCAAACTGCGTGGCCCAGATGGGATGCGTCAGATAAAGAATCCCGAACAGGATCTTTCCCCAGCCCGACGCCAGCGCGCCTCTGCCCCACTCCTCCAGCAGGTAACACCACAGCGCCGCAGAGAACGGAAAACAGAATAAAAATACGGTTGCCGAAAAAAACGGGTTGATCAGCGTGACGCCAAGGAGCTTTTTGAGATAATAAAATCCCCATCTCCCCCGCGCCAGCCAGTGCCCGTACCATATGGATCCATGCTCCAGAGAGTAGAATCCCTCCGCGTCAAATGTCACAAAATCCTTGAATACCCATGCCCCGTACACCGCCAGCACAAGAAAAAAGAAAAAGAATACGATATATTTATTCCTGACACAGTAACGATATAACCTGTCCAGTTCGGATTCTGTCTTTTCTGGTTCCACCTGTTTCATCCTCCTATCCGCCATCCGGCGCTTTTTCCTTTCCGCGGCGCCGCATGGCCCGGCAGCTTTTCCCCCGCGGGTCAGCGCATCACATCCCGGATCACGCGCTCCACATTTCCGTGCCAGATTCTCTCGATCACATCGTCCGACAGCCCCCGCTTATGCAGCGCGTCGAAGAGCAGATCCATCTTCGTGCAGTCAGAGATCTCAAGCTCCCCGCCGATCCCGTCAAAATCCGTACCGATTCCCACGCACTCCACGCCGCCCTTGTCGATGAAATGCAGCACGTGATCGCACATGCGCTCCACCCGGCTCACGCGGTCCGACGGATCCTCATTTAAAAACGACGGCTCAAAATTTATCCCCGCGACGCCCCCCGCATCCGCCAGGATCCGGATCATCTCATCCGTCAGATTCCTCGTGGAGGGGCTTAAGGCCCGGCAGTCCGAGTGGGAGGCCACAAAGGGTTTGTTCGAGACCTTCGCCACATCGTAAAATCCCCCGTCCGAGAGGTGCGAGACGTCAACCAGGATGCCAAGCTCGTTCATATAGGAAACCGCTTCCTTCCCAAAATCGGTGAGTCCCTCCTCCATCTCCTCCTTCACGGAGGAATGATGCCGCCCGAAGCAGTTCGGATCGTTCCAGGTCAGCGTGATCAGGCGGATCCCCATCTCATGAAATTTTTTCAGATTCTCCGGCTTTCCGTGCACCGGGTATCCGTTTTCGATGGTCAGAAACGCGGAAATTTTTCCGTCCGCGCGGTTTTTTGCAAGATCCTCATAGCAGTATGCAGGCGCCAGAATATCGCTGCACTCCTTAAGCGTCTGCAAAAAAATCTCATACATCCGCTCCATCATCTCCTCCGGCGTCGGCACAGGATCCATGTGAAGCCACTCCGGCCTGGGGTTCTGCGGCAGAAACATCGCGAAAAACTGGGCATCTGCCCCGCTCCTTTTCAGACGTTCCACGTCAACCATAGTACCGTCCAGTTTTCGCGCCGTCCGGCAGCCACGCGTCATGGCTTCCATCAGTGTGTCACAGTGCATATCGATGTATCCCATTTTTACCTCCATCTCTGATTCTCACTTTTTCCCGGCTGTTTATGCTTCCTGCTGCGAAGCCTTCCGCTTCATCCCCCGCAGCACAGCCTTCGCCTCCGGCGTCACGCGGTAAGACTCGAGCATCTTCTGAATCGCTTTATTGTATGTATCATCGTCCAGATGGTTCTCAAGCAGAAATGCGTGCGTCTTCTCCGGAAACTTCGCATAGGCTGTCGCAACGCCCCACGCGACCCCCATTCTGCAATAATATCCCTCATGCTTTAACGAATCATACACCGCGAGCACCCGGTCGATATATTCGTCCACCAGAAAATGGTCCATCAGCATCACGGCCACCACACGCTGATCAAACTCGCGCTCCGAATCGCAGTACGGCATCAGAAACTCCCACACCTCTTCCCTGTGCTTCTTCGCCGCCTGAAAGGTCGCGCAGAACCCGTCATTGACCGACCAGTCATGAATCTTCGGCAGAAATGCCGCGGCATAGGAAAGCCGCTCCGAAATCTCCATCTTCGCATAGCCGATGACAAAGGCCTGCAGGCTTAATTCCTCATACGTCTCATCCGACGCGGCTGCCAGGTAAGTCCTGAAGTCCCCCTTCGCGATCTGCTTTGCCAGGCCGCGCATCACCGGGACGCGCACCCCGATGATCGGGTCGGTGCCGGGAATCAGCCCGGAATTAAATGTTTTATATTTCTCGTCCGCATGCTCTGTCAGAAAGCATCTGATCTCTTCATTCGTCATTTATCGCTCCTTTTCCCTGAGATTTATCCTATCATAAAATCACAGGGTTTTCAACTGATCTGAAAAACAGTCTTTTCATCTTGCCATCCGCAGATAAACGAACTATAATAAACCCGTCTGACCGCAGAATCCGGCAGAAATTTTTCAATCTATATGGCGAGGTAAAAAATGATACAAAAGACGAAAACCGAAGTTCCGATCGATAAAAAAATCTTTTACAGACAGCTGCTTAAGCTGGCGTTTCCCATCGCCCTTCAGAGCCTGATGCTGGCCGCCGTAGCCGCCGGTGATGCGCTGATGCTCGGAAAGGTTGCCCAGAATGAGATGACAGCCGTCTCCCTGGCCACCCAGATCCAGTTCGTTCAGAATATGTTTCTCGGGGCCATCACGGGCGCAGGGGCCATCCTCGGCGCACAGTACTGGGGGAAGGGCGACCGGTATACCCTGGAGGATATTTTTAATATGATCCTGCGCTTCTGCGGCGTGATATCCATCCTGTTTTTCCTGGGCTGCGAACTGATGCCCGGACTGCTGATGCATATTTTTACCCATGACGACACGCTGATCGCCATCGGCAGCTCCTACCTTCGCATTGCGGGCTGGTCCTATCTGCTTACAGGCGTCTCGCAGTGTTATCTGACCATGATGAAAATATCGGATCACGTAAAACCGGGGGCCCTGATCAGCTCCTGCGCCGTGGTCTTAAATCTCTGCCTGAATGCAGTATTTATCTTCGGGCTGTTCGGCGCGCCGGCCATGCAGGCCCGGGGAGCCGCCCTTGCCACCACCATCTCCCGGATCATCGAGCTGGCCTTATGCGTCGCCGTATCGGCGGGGGCCTCCTGCATCCGTCCGGCATTCCGCCGGTTTTTCCGGCTTCCGAAGCAGCTTGCCGCCGACTTTACCAGGCAGTGCCTGCCCCTCCTCGGCGGTTCCCTGTGCTGGGGGATCGGTTTTACGTCCTACACCGCCATCATGGGACATATGGGCTCTGATGCAGCGGCGGCAAACTCCGTCGCAGCCGTCGCCAGGGATCTGATCTGCTGCATGTGCAACGGCATCGGCAGCGCCGCCGGCATCATGGTCGGAAATGAGCTCGGGGCCGGGCGCCTCGACCGTGGGCGCGCTTACGGGATTAAGCTGAAAAATATATCCTACGTCATCGGTTTTGTCTCAACTGCCCTTGTGCTCGCCGTGACGCCTCTTGTCGTAAATATGGTGATTTTAACGGACCAGGCGCAGGATTATCTTGTGGGAATGATGGTTATTATGTCCGTCTACATGATCGGGCGCTGCGTCAATACCGTCACGATCAACGGCGTTCTGGACGGAGGCGGCGACACGCTTTTTGACATGTACAGCCTGATCGTATGCATGTGGCTGATCGCGATCCCGCTGGCGCTCGTCGGCGCGTTCGTCCTGCACTGGTCGCCCCTTGCGGTCTATGCCTGCACCTGCCTGGACGAGGTGGGCAAAATCCCCTGGGTGATGATGCGGTTCCGGAAATATAAGTGGGTTCAGAATCTGACGAGGTAGAAGGCTGTCCGGAGGCAACCCCTCACCGGTTCCTCATCTCGTTAAACGCATTATACACATCCAGCGTCCCGTAACCCCACTCCCGGTTCGGGTAGCTGCGGTCCCCCGACTTCCCGGCTCCCCGGATCAGCATGTTTTTGATCCCGGCGTTGGACAGCCATGGATTATTCTGCTCGACCAGCGCCCACTGCATGATCTGCGCCACTGCCCCGGCCGTGACCGCCGCAGCCACACTCGTCCCCGTATAGGTGACATAATTGTGCCGAAGGCCCGGCCCGTAAATGTTGACCGCAGGCGCGACAAAATCCGGTTTGATCTCACCGGTCACCGTATATCCTCTTCCGGAATCCGCATAGATGCTCCGGTCCGCGACCTGATACCCGCCGACTGTGATCACCTGATTTGCCGTTCCGGGGGAGGTCAGCGTAATCTCGGGATTTGACCGCAGAAAAAATACTGTTCCAAGCATCAGCTCCTTCATCGGCAGCCAGATATTATAATTTCCGGTCACGATATTCGCGGGATACACCCGGATAATCCACAGGCCTTTCCTCGGTTTCACGAAGCGAAAAAAGATCAGCTGGTTCTCCGCCTCTGTCACATACCCCGGGTAATCTACCGTAACCGTCGTCCCCTCAAAAACAAACCGGAACGCCGTCGACGTCCTTGTGCTGGCTGGAATCCGCGGCATCTGTTCTCCTGTCGGCGAAATCACGGATACCTCAAACAGCTCCGGCGCTTCCGACCAGAGCTCAAGGACGAACCCTTCCATATCCTCTTCCACATTCAGCTCCACATCCTCGTATTTCATTTCCCCCGAGATTCTTCCCTGATAATGATGCCTGGAATTTGCCTCATTTCCGGCCGCCGTCACAATCGAGCGCTGTCTCCTGAGACAGATGAAGTTTAAATATGCAGCCAGATTCTCTGCTCTGCCATGACTTCCGATACTGTTCCCGAGCGCAAGACAAATCACCAGCGGCATATTTAAAATCGCTGCCAGGCCGTTTAAATATGTCACCGCCATCATGATGTCCGTCTCCTGGAACACCACCACTCCATCCGGCACAAAAAAGAAATCTCTCAGATACTGCTTTGCCTGTTTCAGTTTTACAATGGCAAGCGCAGCGTTCGGCGCGGCGCCGATAAAATCATTTGCCACATCCTCACCGCCGCACGTTATCCCCGCAAGAAATGTGCCGTGCCCGGTCTCATCCCGCGAAGGAACAATGGCATACGGGTCATCGCTCGCAAGAGCCTGATTGATCTCCTCCGCACGGTACTCCGCCCCATAGAGAATCCCCGCGGGCGGCCTCCCGTTTTCAATTGTCTGATCCCAGATACTCATAATCCGCGTGCTCCCGTCCGTATAGCGAAACAGCGGATTCGTATAATCAATTCCGGTATCCAGAAATCCCACCAGCACCCCGCGGCCTTTCAGGGAGAGCACAGGCTGGTTCTGCAGCCGGATAATTCCGGATTCCTCAAGCGCAATCGTATCCAGAAGCCCGTAACAGTTGGGAATAGACGAATAGCTGAAATTCCCGACCCCGAGCGGCGGAAGCTCTGATCTCGGATAAAAAAATATATCAAAATATTCGGATACACGCTGAATGCATCCGTCAAACGGTTCGTTCTCTTTTCTGGCCTCATATGGTATGATAAAATCAAAATAATCATTGGAATACACCTGTTCCCTGCAGTCTGGCATAAAAAAACTCCCGGCACTTATTCACTTACTAATAAATGCCGGGAACCTTGATTTTATTCCTCATACCGCGCCGCAGCCGATCCGCGCACTCCCGCGCATCGTGATCAGCGGACTTCCTTTTTTCTCCACATATTCTTTTGTGATCGTGACGGTCCCGATGTTGTCATCCTTCGGGATCTCATACATGATATCCAGCATAAATTCCTCGATCACGGCACGCAGCGCACGTGCGCCGACCTTTTTCTCCTTCGCCTTCTGCGCGATGACGCGCAGCGCCTCATCGTCAAACAAAAGCTGTACCTCATCCATGGCCAGAAGCTTCTCATACTGCTTTAAAATCGCGTTCTTCGGCTCCCGCAAAATGCGCACCAGCGCGTCCTCCGTCAGCGCCTCCAGCGTAAACATCACCGGCATTCTCCCTAAAAATTCCGGGATCATCCCGAATTTGCGCACATCCTCGACCGTCACCTGTGAGAGCAGGTTTTCATCCTTATCATGCTCATCCTTAAGCTTCGCGTTAAATCCGATCGACGCGGTCTTATTCAGCCGCTCCCGGATGATCTCCTCCAGATCCGGAAAGGCGCCGCCGCAGATAAAAAGGATATTTTTGGTATTTACCATCGTCATCGGCACCATCGCGTTCTTGCTGCTTGCACCCACCGGCACCTCGATCTCCGCGCCCTCGAGCAGCTTTAGCATCCCCTGCTGCACGGATTCCCCGCTGACGTCCCGCTGGTTCGTATTGCGCTTCTTGGCGATCTTGTCGATCTCGTCGATAAAAATAATCCCGTGCTCCGCGCGCTCCACATCATTGTCCGCCGCCGCGAGAAGCTTGCTGACCACGCTCTCGATATCGTCGCCTATGTACCCCGCCTCGGTCAGGGACGTCGCGTCCGTGATCGCAAGCGGCACATCCAGAAGCTTTGCCAGCGTCTTCACCAGATAGGTCTTGCCGCAGCCGGTCGGCCCGATCATAAGCATATTCGACTTCTCGATCTCCACCCCGTCCTGCTGGTCGGATGCAACACGTTTGTAGTGGTTATAGACGGCGACCGACATCACCTTTTTCGCATGCTCCTGCCCGATCACATAATCGTCCAGCGCGGCCTTGATCTTATGCGGCGCCGGAACCTTTTTGATATCGATCACGGGTTCCGTTTTCTCCTTCGGCTTTTTCTTTTTCAGCCGCTGGCTGTTCGGCAGCGTTCCCTGAAGGTCGGAAAGATTGATCATGCTGATATTCGGCATCCGTCCGATGTTCATATTCATCATATCATCCATGGAAAACCCGGAGCCGTTCATGCTGTCGAACGTCTTCTGCATACAGTCCTGGCAGATGCTGATCTTATTCGGGATATGAATCATCTTTCCGGCAACATGCTCCGGCCTGCGGCAGATATAGCAGGTATCCTCGTACTCCTGATCGCTGTCCGCCGGCTCTGACGACGCGGCGGACGTTTCCGCATGTCCGCTCACATCCGTCACCGCTTTGTCATTCTGCGGCGCGTCCTTGCTCTCTTCCTCCCCGGTCACTTCTCTATAGTCATTCATACTCATCTCGTCCTCCTGGCGTGCATTTACGGGGTCTGTCCTGACAGCCGGGCTCACCCTCTCATTCCCCGCATCCTTCCATATTATAATGCATACCGGCATTAACCACAAGAAACTTCGGGATATTTCATACTCTTTTAAGAAAAGTTCACCCATCCTGATTCCCTTTTCCCGTTCCCTCTGCTATAATGTGTGACAGTTTATTATAACGAAGGAAAAGGAGCTGTCACATGTCATACTGGAAACACATGAAAATCAGTCAGATGGGAACGCTGCTTTCACTGGGTCAGACGGACATCCAGCGCGCCTTTAAAGACTGGGAAGAACGTATTTTAAGTTTTACTTATGAAGAGACAAATGATCCCACACACTTAAAAAGCTGGCCAAAGCCGCTGGCCGTCTATTTCCTGGCATTTGTCGCAGTGATCTGTGAGAAAGAACGGGGCGTTCACAATCCCTCTGTCGATGCGATTGATGCGCGCTATCATCTGAATCATATTTTTGACCGCGAAAACAGCAGACACTGGCTGGCCGCCATCGCCGTGATTTTTCCCCAGCGCGCCCTGGAAGACTGCTGGGAATGCATCCCGGACTATGTGGAGGAATGGACCGACATTGGCGGTGACACCACCCTGGAATCACTGCTGGAACGCATCCGGGTGGCAAACAGACAGGCATACGGTGTGGCGGAGGACGACGAATTCATCGAACAGGAACGTCTGATCGTCCCGCAGTGCGTGGATCATTTTACAAGCGTCATGGACGAATCCGACCGCGACTGGATGACTCTCTGTGAGCGGTTCTGTTTTGAAAACGCCGCCGTCCGCGCGCTCCACGCCCTGATCCGAAACGGTATCCGTCAGATCATCCTCACCGGCGCCCCGGGTACCGGCAAAACCCATGCCGCCAGAGAGATCGCCCGGTGCCTGGGGGAACCGCTCCTGGGAGACTGCGCCCATATGGTACAGTTCCACCCGTCCTATGACTACACGGATTTCGTGGAGGGTCTGCGTCCCGTACAGTTAAGGGGCACGATCAAAAGCACCTTTGTCCGGCTGGACGGCAGCTTCAAGGCATTCTGCCGCAGTGTGGCGGAGAAAAACCGCAGCCACAGCCATGCGCCGACGCCGGATCACGGTACCGTTGATCCGCGATGCGTGGACGATCCGGAGGGCCGCCTGTATTTCTTCCTCATCGATGAGATCAACCGTGCCAATCTCTCCCAGGTGTTTGGCGAACTGATGTTCTGTCTCGAGTCCGACAAGCGGGGACTGCCGGTACAGACCCAGTACCGGAACCTTCCGACGTGTCTGGTCGGCGCTGACCAGAAGGCTGTGGTGATGGAGGATGACGTCTTTGCAAACGGCTTTTTCATCCCCAGGAATGTCATCATCCTCGGCACCATGAATGACATCGACCGCTCCGTGGAGAGCATGGACTTTGCCCTGCGGCGCCGGTTTATCTGGCATGAGGTAACAGCCGGCCGTGCCACATTAAAGAGCGCCTTTGAGAGCGGAAATTTTGGCCCACTCCTCCGGGACCATGCCGTGGAAGCCGCGGATCGGATCTCGGCGTTAAATGCCGTGATCGAACAGGGCACACGCTTCGGGCTGAACCGGCACTATGACATCACCCAGGGACAGTTCAATCTGCCCGGCTGGAGCGGGGAGGACTTAGACGATCTGATACGGTTTGTGTGGGATCACCGCATCGAGCCCCTCCTGTGGGAATATCTCCGCGGAGAGGATGCGGCGGATACCGCGGCCTTTGTCCGGACATGCGCCGACGCCCTCGGGATCCGCGACACGGATTCCGAAACAGACCGCGCTTTGCAGGAAGAGGATGACGCATGAGGCCGCTTTATGATCACAGCCCCGTGGACCAGGACTGCCACGATCTTTGCAGGGACATACAGAGACGGATCACGGACGGGGACTGCCGCCTGGTGGATCTGTCCGCGGAGCGGGACGGTGCGGATCATGTGCCGGTGATTTTTGAGGAAAACGCGGGGAACTGGCGGACCAGGCAGTATATCGGCGTATTGGAATACCAGGGAAACCGCGTGTTCATCGGCTCCCGGTTTGACAGAAAAAATCCCGAGCCCTTTTTTCTCTGGTATCTCATCGGGCACTTTCTGGGAGAATCCATCGTGACCTTTGCCGACGCAGGCAGGACGGCCCAGAAGGATTTTTTCGACGGGCTTCTGGCATTCCGGCTGGCAGTGCAGATTCATCAGGCCTGGAAACGCGGCGGACTGCGCGCCTACCGCAGCTTCGCACGCAATGACAGCCATGTGCGGGGCGTCATCGATATCCCCCGCCACATCAGAGAAAACCCAAAGCAGGACTGTGGCCGCATCGCGTACCGGACGCAGGCCTACAGCCTGGACAATGACTGGAATATCCTGTTTTTACACGCGGGAGCCGCTGCGGGCAGACGGTGCCCTGACCTGATGCGCCGACTGCAGCGGCGTCTCCCGGAATACACGTCCGCCCTTAAGACCCTGGAACAGGCCGTTCCCGAATGGGAGGCTGCCGGCATCCGCCAGGCACTCGCCCGCACAGAGCGAAAGATCACAAATCCGGTCTACCGCAGCTGGGAACCCGCCCGGCAGGCCGCCAGGGACGTACTGCGGCGGATGGAGGCGGCTCCCGGGGATAACGGCTCTCCCATCGTCACCGGCGTATTTCTGGATATCGACTTTTTATGGGAACGCCTGCTGGAGGACCGACTGTTTGCCGGGGTCAGAAAACCGTTTTCCCAGCAGTCGCGCGATGTGTTAAACGGGCATGTCAGGATCCGCCCGGATTTTTATTTTTCAGACCAGAAAATCGTGCTGGACGCCAAAAACCGGCCTGCCTGGGAGAGGACGCTCTCTGTCGCCAAAGGACTCTGGAGCGGGGCTTCGGATGCCGCAGACGCCGCCGATGTCAGAGAAAATATCTATCAGGTATTCAGCTATATGCTGGCCCTGGACTGCTCCGGGGGCGGGGTCATCTTTCCGGCTCACATCGTCCGTGATCCGGTCGGAGAGAAGATCGGGCCCGCCGGGCGGCAGTTCTGGCGAATCCCGGTCTGTATCCCTCAGGCTCCCGGTTACCCGCTGTTCTGCGATGCGCTGGAGCATGAATTCCGTCGTCTTCGGACGCTCGCACCGGTTTCGCGGCTTATTGAATGAAACGTCCGGCCAGTCGGAAGCGCATGGGCGAATCGTGCCCGCATGAAGGTGCGTTTTGCGAATGAATGGCACTGCATCCTGCCCGGGAGCTCTCCTATTCGCTTTGTGCCAGATGGTAATAGAACGCCCAGATATCCTCCAGCTCATCCAGCACGAGATGCTGGGCGGCTTCACTGAGCGTAACATAACCGTCCTTCATGCAGAATCCGGCAGCCCTGCCCTCCTCTGTGACGGCCAGGGCTTTTTTGTAGTGGTTCTGATCCTGCATCGCATAATAGCCTCTCTCCCGCAGCCAGGTCAGCAGGACGCCGTGGGGCAGTCTGTAGTTTTCATTCTCCGCCGACGCAAGCGCCCGGTTGATCCGTACTTCTATATCGTATAAGTACTGATCCTTCCCGTCGTATTCCATCCGTGCCCGCGCCTCATCCGCATGCGCGAAGCGTTCCGGAACGGCCGGTATGCGGTATGCATCGCCGGAGGCCAGATCAGACACCATGATCTTCAGATGATCCAGCAGGAACTGCTGGGCGGCAGTGGTCCATAAAAGCTTCTTGTGTTCCGCCACAATCCCCTTCATCTTTCCCTTCCAGGTGGGACTGTACCATCGTTTTGTACCGTTATAACAAACCTCTAAGTAGCCATTCCGAAGCATCCAGTAATTGACACGTCTGATCATAATGCGCCTCGGCAGATCTGCGGGCAGCAGGCTGTTGATCTGCTTTAAAAATGACGTCAGCGTGACCGGCTCCTGTGAGCAGACGATCTGGCCATACCATTCCTCCGTCAGGCAGGCAGACAGCGGCTCCCACTCCCGGCGTTCCTGCGCCTGGATCTGATCCAGGCTGCGGCGCAGCAGATTCTTCGCCCTCCCGTCACAGAGGATCGTGGTCTGCCCTTCCCCGTCAGGCTCCGATTCCGAAAACCCGGCGGCCTTCCCCTTCGGGGTAATCCGGCCGGCAGCGCGATCATAAGCGCCGGTCTCATCCTGTCCGCCGGTGAGATAGCCCTCCTGCTTCAGCCACACTTTTGCCGACGAAAGCAGAAAAGAGCCCATGCTGCCCCGGATACCCATTGATCCGGCAAACCTTTTCATCACGGTATACAGATCCTCCCTCGCCCCGCTCTCCGGCGCCAAAGCCCCCAGCTCCCGGCCGATCTTTTTTGAAATATACCGGTAGCACTGCATCAGATCCTCCCGGCGCAGCACACTGTCAGCGGAAAGATCCTCCCAGCTGACGGGATCCATTCCCCCGATCAGCGCTTCGATATACTGCATCACCTGCTGCAGCATCCTTGTCTCTTCCATCTCTTTTTCCTGCTTTCGTAAATTTATCTGTCTTCACACGGCATCGGACGCTCCTCTTTATTCCTGAGGTTCCGGAATGCGAAACGCTTCCCCGGAAGCCATATCCCTTGCAATGACTTCCAGGTGATCCAGCAGAAACCGCTGTGCCAGAGGGGTGAGCCCGCCCCTGCCGGTAAATCCGTTCTGTTTTCCCTCATCGGTGACCGAACGCCGCTTTTTTCCATTGCTCATGCTTTCCTCAAACAGCTGATTCCGTATCAGCCAGGACCAGACCGCCACAGAATAAAATTTCCTCTGCAGCCCTTCCGGCAGCCGTCCGTTGATCCGTTCAAGCATCTCTTTCAGTGAAACCGTATCCGCAGAACAGCCGGTCTGTCCGATCCACTCCGCGGTCAGGCAGGCGAAGAGCGGCTCCCACCGCGCGTATTCCTCGGCCATGAGCTGATCCAGGTGGTCCAGGATAAGCTCCTGTGCTTTTGTCCCGCACAGTGTCGCCACATACCCGTCCTCATAGGGCTCTGATTCCGTAAACCCCGCCTCTCTTCCCTTTGGCGTCGGCCTGCAGTTGTGCAGATCCGTATTCCCGTCTTCATCCTGTATGCAGGTAAAATATCCCTCCCGCGTCAGCCACTCCGCCGCCACTGTGTTTAAAAAATAGCGGTTTCCCGTAAAACCCAGTTCCTTCAGTGTCTCCGCCAGAAACGCAGACACCCTCATTCGCTCTTCTTCCTGGTCTTCCTGCCGGCTGTCCAGTTCCCGGTGAACCGCCTCCGAGATATACCGGAAACATTTCACCATCTTCTCCTCCCGCAGCACGCTGCCGGCAGGAATCGTTCCCTTTCCGACAGGATCCGTTCCTCCTGCCAGATCATCCATGTACTGCGCAACCTGCTGAAATACCTGCACTTCCTCCATCGCATTCACCCGCTTTCGCAACCCTGTCGTTCTTTCTGTCCAAAAGATTTTCGACATCATTTTACCACATCCGGCTGCTTCCGGCAATCCTCGTTTCCGCCCGGGAAGACAGCGTAACACGCTTTTCGCATCTCTTTTACGGAAAAGTTCAGCCATGGTCCGCAGAATGTGCTCATTCATGCGAGCATGATTCGCCCATTTTGCGGACCATGGCTGAACTTTTCAATAAGAAAACAGCTGCAGAACCATGGCTCCACAGCTGTCGTATTATTTTTATCTCGACGTATTCGTCCCGGTCAGATCTTCCACTCCGTCCTCAACCCCGTTGATGATATCCTCACCGGCGTCACCGACTCCGTCTACCACGTCGTCCACCGCATCGCCGACTCCGCTTCCGTCGCCGTTGCCGTCCACCATGCCGTCATTTACCCCGTCGGTTCCGTTCACACCCATTCCCTCTGTGCCGTTTGTGCCGGTTCCGTTCACGCCGGTTCCGTTTGTCCCGGTCCCGTTGTTATTCAGGGTGTTCTCGGTATTCACATCGTTTCTGTTGTCTGTGTTGACCGAGTTGTTCGTGTTATTCGTGTTGTTCCGGTTGTCATTTGCATCGTTCCTGTCTCTTCCGCAGGCTGCCGTCGCACTGAGCGAGAGTGTAAGTATCAGCCCTGCAAGAATCACCTTAAACTTTTTCACTGCCATACTCTCCTTCCTTCTATAAAAATCATATTTCACAAAAGAAAAATGCTCTTTCGTTCAGAAATAGTATGGCCTGCCATATGATTCTTATTCGCGCAAAAAAACACTGGCAGAACTTTTCAAAAAATTTTAAAAATGATACCCGAGTTCCGCTGAAAGTTCTCTCTGCACCCGCTTTACATCCTCCGTGAGCTCACCGATGCGCTCCATCGTCATTCTGCTGCTCGGCCCCGAGATGCTGAACGCGTATTCGACTTTCTTTTTATAGCTGTACAGACATGCCGCAATGCAGCTGACACCCTCCTCGTTTTCCTCGTCATCAAGCGCGTATCCGTTCTTTCTGACCTCCTCTAATGTCTCTAACATCTGATCAAATGCGGTGATCGTTTTGGGCGTCTTTTTTTCTACCGCACTCTCCTCCCAGAGCTTTTTTAATTCCGCTTCCGAGAGCGTCGCCATAATCGCTTTTCCAACCCCGGAGCAGTACATCGGACGGACCATCCCCACATGGGACACCATGCGGATCGTGCCCACCTTTGCCTCGATCTTATCAATATAAAGGGTGTTGTTTCCCTCCCGCTTCACGAGATGAACCGTCTCGCCGCTCACATCGGAGAGCCGCTGCATGTAGGGTCTTGCGATCTGCAAAATATCCATGCGCTCTAAAAGCTTTCCGGCCATACTCACAATTTTATAGGAAAGCATATACTTTTGCGTCGCCTCGTCCTGTCTCGCGTAGCCCATATAAATCAAGGACATCAGCAGCCGGTGCACCGTGCTCTTGTGCAGCCCGAGCGCAGCGCTTAAATCCATCAGCCCCATCTCACCGTTCTCCGCTAACGTCTCCATCACCTGAAAAATCCGCTCCGCCGACTGTACCGGGTTTTTTCCTTCTTTTTCCGCCATTCTGCTCTCCATCCCTTCTCTGATCCGTTTCGCAATATGAAACATCTGCAATCATATCAGACCTGGCGCGGGATGTCAACGTAAAAAAGTCTTGACACCTCAGATCCGGGGTGTTAAACTGTTTTCACTAAAACAGATCAAAAGCAACGATAAGAGATAGTAGGTATTTCAGACAGTTCAGAGAGAAGGCGGCCGGTGCGAGCCTTTCTGCGGCAGATACCGAACCGGTCTTTGAGCTGCAGCCCGAACAGAGTGCGCACGGTACGATGTGCCCGCTCCTATTAGACGCTGACGGGTTCTCCCGTTACAGAGATCGTATATCGGATTCCCGCCAGATGCGGTATCCCGTATACCAGAGTGTGGATTTATCCAAATCCAGGTGGTACCACGGACTTTGTACGTCCGCCCTGGACTGACATGCAGCATGTCAGTCCAGGGCTTTTTTATTGCAAAAGTTCAGCCATCCTTCAAAAAAGTTATCGTTCAGCCCGCGCCATTCGCAAAACCGCGCTTACAGCGTAAATGCCACAGGCATATACGCTGCTCTCCGTTGCTTCGCAACTCATTTTTGCTCATGTACGGGCGCTCCCTCAGTCGAAACCAATGGATGAAAATTCGTGCGAGCACGATTTTCATCCATGTGATTCCGACTGGCTGAACTTTTATTACACAACATAAACAGGAAGGAGACAACCTCTATGAAACTGAGCAGACTGATCGGGGAACGCTTTAAGGAGCGCCCCGCCGACTGTGTGATCGACAGTCACGCCCTGATGCTGCGGGGCGGTTACATGAAGTATGTGGCAAACGGCATCTATTCCTCTTACCTGCCCCTGCGCAGAATCACCCGCAGGATCGAGCAGATCATTCGCGAGGAGATGGACGCGCTCGACGGACAGGAGGTGCAGCTCCCTGTCGCGCTTCCCGCTTCCCTCTGGGAGGAATCCGGCCGCTATGAGAGCGTCGGGCAGGAGCTGCTGCGCTTTTCTGACCGGAACAGCAGCCCCATGGTGCTCGGCATGACGCACGAGGAAGCCGCCGTCGCGCTTGTCCGGGATTACGGCAGCACCTACAGCAGATATCCGTTTATGATTTATCAGATCCAGACCAAATTCCGGGACGAACTGCGCCCGCGCGCCGGTCTGATCCGCGTCCGCGAATTTACCATGAAGGACGCCTACTCCTTTCATACCTCAAAGGAGGACCTGAATGATTATTACATGAAATGTCATGCGGCATACGGGCGCATTTTTGCCAGAGCAGGTATCCCGGAAGTCGTCTCCGTCGCCTCGGATTCCGGAATGATGGGCGGCGATATCTCCCATGAATTTATGCTGCTCACTCCGGCGGGCGAGGACTCCGTCGCCTGCTGCGACGCCTGCGGCTACCACGCAAATATCGAGACCTTCCCCGCGGATATACGGCATAATTCCAGTGCCGCAGCAGACATGCAGCAGGATAAAACCAGAAGCTCTGCTGAATCTGCCGGCGCTCCCGGCTGCGATGACGGGCGCTTCCTTAATGCTGTCTGCCCGTCCTGCGGAAGGCACGCACTTATCCTTCGGCGCGGAATTGAGGTCGGAAACATCTTCCAGCTCGGCCAGAAATATACCGCCTCCATGCATATGACATATGTAGATAAAGATGGATCCGTAAAAATACCCGTGATGGGCTGCTACGGCATCGGGATCGGCCGCCTCGCCGCCTCTGTCTGTGAGGCGCACCACGATGAGCACGGCCCCATCTGGCCTGTCTCCATCGCCCCCTGGAAGGTGCATCTCTGTGCCGTGCGCGCAGATCATGCAGAGGTCCGGCAAACTGCAGACCTGCTCTACCGGCAGCTTACGGATGCCCGCATCGACGTGATCTATGACGACCGCCCCGTACGGGCCGGGATCATGTTCTCCGACGCGGATCTCATCGGCGCCCCTGTACGGATTATCGTAAGTCCCCGGAATCTGGCGGAGGGCTGCTGTGAAATTGCCGCAAGAGATGGATCGTTTCAGAAAAAAACGAGGGTGGAGCAGGTGAGAGAGGCCATAGAAGCTCTGTTTTCCTGAAAAGGCTGATGAAAAATCGTGCGAGCACGATTTTTCATCAGCCTTTTGCAACAAATCTTTCGTACCAATCCACCAATACTCCTTATGAAATGCAGTTATCACATAAAATGCGGATAGCGTTCATCACCGTTTCCCATGCAATACCCGCCGCATAGCTGTTTTTCTTTTGATAGTTTTCCCAAAACTCCTGCATAGTAGTGTTTGCTTCGATTTCGTCTAAAATACGGCGATACTCCGGCAGCACCTTTTCGCTGTCCCGTTTGCGGCAGGTTGCCGCAAGCGCAGCGGCAAGCGTTTTTGTGTTAATCTCCATTCCCGCGTGTTGCAGGATATATAAGTCATAAAAATCCCGCAGACGGCTATTGAAGATCGTCCGCGTCAATACCGTTTCGATTTTTTACAAGCACCGTTTCGAGGGTGTACGCCCACAATGAAATATACCGCTGCTCAAACATCAGCTTGTAGTGATATGTAATCTCGGCAGGTGTTACCACATCCCCCGATGATATGTCGATTTTCAGCGGGATTTTCGTTGTGTCTAATAATGCGTCAAGGGAAAGACGCACACCGCCGTACTCCGCTTCGTCCATGATATTTGAAACGTCTTTCATCTCAAAACAGATATTGTCGTCAATCGGTGTAGCGGCGATTTCCTCTACAATCTGTTTTGCATGTTCGCAGTCAAGAGGAAAATTGCGGATTGTAGTATCAATATCCATTGTCGCCCTGTTGTCCAGACCTACCATAGCAGAAACAAGCGTACCGCCTTTTAAGATAAAGTTGTCCTTATATTTTGAAAGGGCGACACGCTCTAAAAAGCGTTCCATAGCATAATTTCGGATTAGCAGTTGTGACTTGCCGCTGTCCCCCCTTTGCCATGTTACGAATTAAATCTTTTAGCTGTCTTGATGTTTTAATCATTAGAATAGTACCCCCATTGTTTCTCGGATTTTCTTTTCAAGCCGCATAGCCTTTGCATACTCCATAAGGCGGTTGAGGTTTTTATCTTTTCGTTTCATAAACTCCACTAACGCATAATTGAAAGCGGAAATATCCATATCAGCCCGTTTGCGGATTATATCGCAAATGGTGCGCTCCATATCGTAAACAGCAATCGAATATCCGGCCGGAGAGGGCATTTGACAAACGCCCAGCGTGTGCCACTCCTTTTTTGTATAAACAATCCTCACACCTTTTTCTGCAAGCGTTGGGCTGTTATATTTTGCGGGTACAGTTACCGTAAGCGGCATTGGCTCCATTTCCGCGAGATCGTGCAGGTACAGTGCGGTTTCTTGGGAGTATATCGCTTTGGAGATTTGGGCCTGCAGCAAATACATTTCATCAGCCCATGCAGAGGGCGAAAGGTAAATCCCATGCGCAGCCTTTTCAAGCCCCGCGCTTTTTGCATATTTGTAAAATGTTTCTTTGGAAATGCCAGCGGCGACAATATCAGCCGTTTTCAAAATACCATTATTTTCCGCAAGCAGTTTTTCAATCGTGTTTTTCTTCAAAAAGTTCACCAACTTTCATACGGATAGTATATCGTAAAGACCGTATAAAAGTCAATTTGTTTTTCAGTTTCAAAACCTTTGCTTTACCGTTCCTGCTCCGCGCCCTATTTTGGGACGGGTAGAGAATACTGTCCACATTCTTTTTGATTATGCCGTACTCCTGCATTTGCTTTTTTGCCGGGCGTTTGACAGTTGAATAACAGAAAAAACACCTGCAGGCCGCATAAAACCTG
>CANRSX010000015.1 GCA_947642555.1 uncultured Roseburia sp.
AAAGCTGGGGACGCGGTATCGAAAAAATTTGTCAGGCTTGTGAAGAAGACGGCTCACCACTACCGGAATACACAATTCATCCCGGCGATATTATGATTCAATTCATTGCCGCCGAAGACCGAATCGTGCGCACTTCTCTCGACAAGGTGACTGAAGGGGTGACTGAGAAGGTGACTGAGGCAGAACAAAAGCTTCTATCGCTGTTGCTCGAAGATCCTGCCTACACCTATGCTGTCCTGGCTGAGAAACTGGGTGTGAGCCGAAAAACAATCTCTTCAAGAATTAAATCTCTTAAAGACAAAGGTGTCCTCCGACGGGTTGGCTCTGATACGAAGGGACATTGGCAAATCAAAAATGAGAAATAAAGGAGGGCAACAGATGCCAGGACAGTTCAAAACGGCAAGATAAATCCCAAACAGCCAACTTTTCCGAATGGCCGCACACTGTCGTTTTCAGATATTGTTGGAGAGTTATTTATTATGGCTCTTCCATTTTCTGAACCTGATTCACCAAAAGGGCTGCCACTCTCCCACTCTGAAGTTCGCAACCAAAAGAAAATCTGGGTGGAGCCGATTTCCCCAGACTCAGATCTAAGAAGAGAACTGCAGGGATGCTACCAGGTAAAAGACCGATTTGTGGAGAATGAGTATGGCAATCGGTTTTATCTGGATACTTACGGTTCCAAGTGGCTGGCCTTTTCTTCCGTATAAAATCTTCCGGCGATCAATAAAAAACTGAACGCTGGAAGATTTCATTTTTATACAAATAATCAGAAACAACTAAGTACTTCAAAACCTATGAAATACATTTAAACAAATAGATCCCGCTTTACATGAGTTAAAGACAGTGTTTCGGGGAAGTGCCACAATCGACACATTCCCCATGCCTATTTAATCAATTTTTCCTACAAAACGATAGTAAATCTCAATGTCCCTCACTGTCCTACCGTTCCCGTCTTTCCATGACTGGTGGACTACGATTTTCTCAATCAGTTCATTCAAGAGCGGGGCGGTAAGCTCGTCAATGGCACTGTATTTCTGGATTAAGTCAATCCAGCGTTTTGCATCGTCCGTTTCCTCTTTCGTTTCTTCAAGCCTTGCAGAGATGGTCTTGACCGTTTCATCAAGCTGTTGCTGCTCCGTGCGGTATTTGACGGAGAGCATGGAATAATTTTCTTCGTCAAGAAGCCCTTTTACCCTGTCCTCGTACATCTTCGCAAAAAGGCTGTTCAGCTCCTGCCTGCGTTTCTGTGCCTTTTTCAGCTCTTTTTCGGCACGGGCATTCTCGGACTGCCGCTGTTTCTCGCTGCCTTGCAGCAGCCGTTCCAGAATGGCGTCCTCATTCTCTTTTACCGCCATCAGCCAGTATTGTAACCTTCCGAGAACAAACGCATACAAAATCTTGTAAGGCGTGTAATGGAGCGTGCAGAAGTTCCTGCCATACGCTGCATACTGGGTACAGCGGTAAAAACGCCCCTTGTCCTTCGTATTTGCCGATCTCGACTAAGAGGTCGATCGAGCAGACCCTGGTTCCCCGTTCCATACGGGAGACATGGTTTCTGTCAACAGCGAGCTTTTCCGCAAGCCCTTCCTGGGTAAGCCCGGATGCTTTTCTTGCCTTTTGAAGCCGCTCCCCAAAGCCAGCCGGGTCAAAATGTATTTCCACGCTTTGGAGTGGGGAGGACATCATGTCCGGTTTGTTCCTGTTCATAAATGGCTGCCTCCAATCTGAATTTTTTGGAATTCAGACTGGCAGGCGGTGAGCGGCATCCCACACCCAGAATGTCCTTATAGCGTATTCCAGCAAAAAGCGACAAAAGAAAAACCGCAAAGGCTGTTGCACCTTCACGGTTTAAGGAAAATCTGCTTTCATTATGTAAAATCCTGACGCCTGTTTGCAGGGTAGAAAATCCCTCCAAGCTCCAAAAAACGAAGCCGGAGAGTGTTCTGGGCATGATAAGCCAGCTCACCAGTATTCCGTTTTTTTTAATCCGGTGGGCTTGTCCTATCCGCAGTTATAAACCATTAACCTATGTCCGGTTACAGTTTTATAGGAATGCTTTGGATATAGTTTTTTGCTGCCAACCCAATTTTTTAGGCATCAAGGCGGTCTCATATCCGCCTGTAGTAAGCAAGAGAAGCCCCGGAATTGCCGTTCTTTTCAAAAGAGCAGTATAATTCCAGCGTATCAGGACCGGTGATGGCAGCGAAATACGAGACCCCTTCCTCCTCACATAGCAGCTGAACAGACCAGGCCTCGTTGGGACAGCCGTAGTACAACAGCTCATCCAAGAATTTGACCTCCATATTCCGCTCATGCGCCTCGTTTCCATTTTCATCCATTCTGTCAAAATCCGCAGTGAGATCCGTGGTTGGAATATTGCCGTCGTAGATGCGGGTAAAGCACAGCGTCGAGGCAATGCCCTCATCCGCCGCACTGTACCGCCACCCCTCGACTTCTCCCTCGACCATCTGCCAGCTGCCCACCAGATCGGACATGGCAAATTCCGCGCCCGGAATGGAAGGCTCACTACCCAACTCCAGCCATTCATCGTTGATCTGGTCATAGGTATAGATCGTGTCGCAGCTGACAGCGTAGTAAATTTCCTGCACAAAATGAGTTTCATGGTCGGTGCCCAGGGAGATGATCCGGCAGTTCTGTCCGTTGACAGTCTCCTGAAGCCCTGTGTCCAGCATAACCATGCCAAGTTCGAGGTAATACCGGACAATCTCGGTTTCCCGCAGACGCTCAAATGCCTGCTCGGAGGCCGTATACTCCGCGCCCGAACCGCCGACGGAAACTGCGGCAGCTTCCTTGTCGGATGGAGGAACCATATCCGGCTCACCATCCGGAACCGCGCTGCTTTCGGAACCGTCTCGGTCCATATCACCCGTCTCCGTTTTGGATATTTCCGACAGCTTCCCGCCGCTTCCGGCTGTCGGAAGAGACTGTGCGGCATTATTTGCATCTTTGCAGGCAGTCAGACTAAAAATCAGGAGAAGCGCCAGCAGGATGCCTATCCAGCGTTGTTTCATATTCTCACCCCCAGGGATCGCGTTCCGCGGGGGGCCGTATCCCGCTGAGGATACTGGAATACTCCCAAAGATACCACAGGCTGCCCTTTTGCCTGAGCTTGACCGGCCTGGGAGAATCCGCCCCCGCTGTTTTCAGGAATACCCGGATATACCCGGCTTCTATGTCCTGGGGACGCGGATCCGGAAGCACATTCAGCACATAGGGCTGTGCCGGGGTATAGTTGTTTTCAGGCGCCGCTCCCTCAAAGTAGGCCAGGGGCAGATAAGGCTTATCCCGCAGGCGGTCCCGGAGAAACTGGCTGTCGTAGGGAGTCATGGGTCTGGGGCCCCGCAGCATATCCATTGCCTCCACCCCGGCATCCCTGTCCTTTATGTATAGCTGTAATGCACACAGGAACATGGCACAGGTGTTTTCCGGCTTGGAAAGATCCATCTGTGGACACGTCTGGAATTCCTGCAAGGTAGCTGGGATCATGTTTAATGTGACTGGCATTTTTCTGTCTCCTTTCTTTCAAAAACGGCTAAAAATCTGCGTACTGGTGGTGTGGGCTCCGTCTGTATCTTTGAGACGCACTTGAAGCAGCAGGGTATCCGCATCCAATACTGTGACGTAAAATTCTTCTTCTGCGTAATTCTGGTATATCGTCTCAGCGCTGAACAGCTGGAGGCGCCATGCCTCGTTCCCGCATCCCTCATAAATTGGGGCCTCCTGGTATTCCACCGCCATGGCCTGTGCCTCCCTGAGATAACCGGGATGCCACTCGTCATAATAGTCCACACCGTCCGGCTCAGTCTCGTCCCAAGAACTGTGAAAAGTCAATCTGCGGTCAATCTCCATTTCGCTGGCCGTGAAATTCCAGACCTCCGGATCCCCTTCTGTGACAGTCTCGCCGGAAACCATGCGCCATTGGCCGAGCAGGTCCGCCATGCAGTATTCCCCGCCCTTGGCCGGCATGGGATGCCGCTCCAGCCAGAACTGGTCGCCCAAGAAATCCAGCATCAATTCGCCATCCGCCATATGGCCTTGAGCAAAAACCGTGTCTTCGTTTGTCCCGTCAGCTTCCGTACTCAGAAAAAAGCCACCGCTGCCATCCGAATACCAGAAGCAGTCCGGGCCGATCCCGAGCAGAAGGTGGTACGCACCGATATAGTCAAAGCTCCGGGGCTTCCATTCCCGATACCGGGCGCCGCCGCCCTCCAACAGGTACAGCTCGATAACCCAATCATCCTCCGGCAAAGTCCCTTCCATCGTCTGGCCTTCCTTTGCCATTATGTACCGTACAGCCTGCCAGCAGGTATTCGTCCACGGATCTTCCGTATCTTCCGATTCCGAAGTGTTTTCGGGCAAGGCATCCGAATATGTGCTGCTCTCTTTATTGATAGGCGGCAGCGCGCTGGATGGGCTGTTCTCACCCATTTTTCTCCCATTTCTCCCACACGATGCCAGTACCAGCGGCAACAGCAGACAAAGCAACGCTGCCGCAAATCTACTGCTTCTCATATCTATCCTCCACGTCTTTTCATCCACTCGTTATACATTTAAGTTGCAAATGTTTTCGTTCGCGCGTATAACATCGGGCGGTTACAGCTCAAGGAAGAACAGCCGTCCGAAAACATCATCTATGACATCCTCCATATCTGCGTAGACCTCGCGCCACACATCAAAGGCATAGAGATAGGTATAGCCATCCGCCTCCGTCATAAAGATTTTCCAGTGAAATGTGTGATCATTTTCACTTGTCGTATACGTCAAAATATAGACGGGGTGTCCCAATGCCTCACTGTAGCCGCTGTTCTTTTCGACAGAGAGATTTTCTGCCTCATACATCGTCAGATGCTCGATACTTTTTACTGCGTATTCTTCCATGGACACTCCATTCCCGCGGCCGCCTGGATAAGCGCAGTTTATGATCAATATGGAACCGTCCTGTGTCATATCCTCATAGTAATAGCCCCCATCAGGATAGTTTTCCGTTTGAAGGACGGTCATGTGGGTAAATGCGGGGCCTCCTGTGGTAAGCACATGGGGGTTGACGTTTGTTCCCTGTTCCATACCTCCATTGTCTCCGCCCTGATCTTCTCCTTCAAATACAATGGCGCATCCCGCATATCCATCAATAAAAGGCTCTCCCTGAACATGGGTCAATCTGAGTGCGGATGTGCCCGGTCCGTCCCCCCGCTCCCAGGTCCAAACGCCGCATATCTCATCATGGAGTTCTCCCGGACCATATTGTCCCCACAGATCGTTATCCTCAATGCCCTCTACAAGGCGCAGCTCGAAAACCAGGCACTCCGGCCCGAACTGGGCCACCGCCTCATCCGGCCTGCTCCAGGTGCCTTCATACAGAGCAATCGGTTCGCTGTTACCGCGGCCATAGCTGTAGGTAAGATTTCCCCCGCGCCCGATATTCAGGTTCAGGGAGATACCGCCTCCTAATTCCGCCGGAATCACGGCGGACCATATGCCAATAAAGTCAGGGTCATGATACATGGTAAAATCAAAGATTTCAGACGGGCCTGACAGCGAACCATCGTAGAGCCACAGAGAGGGCTGGTAACTCAGGCTTCTCCCTGTACTGTCCACAATCTCCACATCCAGGCTGGGCATAATGTCGCTGAGGTTGCCCAAAAGGAGGACGGGATCCCCGCAGTCGCTGCGGTAGAGTACCTGGCCGCTTTCGCCAAGAAAATCGTTGTCCTCGTTGATGTCCCATGTATTGACCGCTGTGGAAGCTTTTGGGTCTGTAGGAACGATGCAGTAGACCTCATATCCACCCTCCGGGTGGGCAATCCACCGTTCAGGCGGTATCTCCTTGATGAATGGATACGTATCCAGATATTGTTCCGCCTCCTCTGATTCCAGAAAGGCCGCAATATCTTCCCCAGGCTCCAGGGCTGCGCCCAAAAAAGCTACGGAACAGATACAGCCGTCCGCCTGCGCCCCTTCACGCAGGTCATCCAACACTTTCCCTCCTTCGACAGAAAGCCAGGCGGCTGCCCCTTCACTGGCGGCGGAACCGGATGCTCCGCCATCCTCTGTGGGGGTATTGACAGCCCCTTTACCGGGTATTTTCTTGTCCTGATCCAGGGAGCCGTTCCCTGGCGGAACCTGCTCCCTGCCGCAGGCAGTAAGGGACAGGATCAAAACGAATAAAAGTGCAAATATGCGTCTATATTTCATACCATTGCTCCTTCCCGTTTTATTTATCCATAGGAGCGTATCAGCTCCATGGAACTCATGTCATCATCAAAGAAAGGCGGACGCATTCCGTTGTCCCTGTCCTGCTGGATATGCAGGTAGTCCCCGGACGGGTCGATCAGGACAGGAAAGACGCCGCTGGCATCGCTGGGAAGGTTTCCTGCTCCCGTGGAGACAATCAGTTGCAGACAGTCATCCACCATCCGCCAGACGCCGGAATAGAGCAGTTGATATTCCTGCCCATCCTCGAACTGGCAATACAGTTCGGCAATGCCCGCATAGTCCGGATCACCGCCTCCGCCAAGCAGGTTCAGAGACCATCCATCGCACACCCAACAGGTATCCGCCAGTCCTTCCTCCGTGGGCGGCACCCACCAGTCATCCCCTGTCGTTTCCCAGCCGTCCGGATCGCCCCAATAATCCAGGCCTGTGACATCGCCAAAGATTGTGAAGTCCATGACCAGGGGGGCATAGTCCTCGCCTGTGGGAACGATCATAACACCTCCAACCTCCGTGTCCCATACCGGATACCATGTCACCAGACCTCCTGCGCCACCGCTGTCGCTGGCAATGATCTCTATATCCGGCTCATCGCGAAATTCCTCATAACCTACAAATACCAGCACCGGCTGGGCATACTCTTCCCGGTAGAGGACTTCATCCGATTCGGGCCAGACTCCGTTGCCTGTGGATTTCCATGTGACATGATTCACTGAAAGGGTGGTCCTGTCGTCCCTCGGCACGATGCAGTAAAGGTCCCCATAGCCGGGACCCAGAATACGCACGGGCGGAATCGTCCAGATAAAAGGCATCTCCTCCATCAATCCGGGCGAGTTGTCCCACAGCCATTCTGTCAGAGGAGTGGTGTCATCCGCCCCCCTACAGCCAAGGTATGCTGCGGCTATGGCTGCCTGCGGTGCGTGTTCCGCCATAAATTCCCGCAGCCAGGCCAGTGCCTCTTGCTCCGTTCCCTCGTCTGGCGCGGCAGACATATCCTTATCCGGCTGTCTGCCGTCGGCCAGCACTCCTTTGCCGGTACTTCCATCGGCTGGTATGGACGCTGCATCGCCGCTGCCGGCGCCGTCCTGTGGCTTACTGCCGCAGGCGGCGAGGCCAAACAGGAGCAGAAACGTCAGAAGGGCGGACGCGGTCCGCGTTATCATTCTCCTCATGAATTTGTTCCTCCTTAGAATTTCCCGCTGCGGCCCGAACCGCCGCCACCGCTGCAGCTGCTGCTACTGCCGCCACTGCTGCTCGAACTCTTCTGTTCGATTTTGGTACGGGTTTTAGTGGTGTGCGTGTAGCGGTCGTAACTATCTGCCAGGCGCAGCCCGCCAGGGGCAATGTATTCGTTGGCCTGCGCGTTCTGCCGGACATTGTTCATCTTCCGTTTCAGCACCATGCAGACCGCCAGCGCCGCCAGACAGGACAAAAACGTCATCAATCCAATTCCCCACAAGGGGTTGGCCCGCACCGGATGCCCGGCATCCGCTTTGGCAAGATACTCATCGCAGGAGTCCAGGTAATGGGAAATGCCGCCATACCAGTCATCATTGCCAAAGTCGCCTAAAAAGCTCTCTTCCAGCTGTTCCTGTCCGTATTCGTTAAAGGCGTATCCGGCGCTTTTACCGTAGACAAACATGGCGTAATCACGTTCCGCCATGCTCAGAAGGATCATGATGCCATCCCGCCCATCGCCCATTCCGAAGCTGTTTTGTTCGGAGTGATAGATCTGTGTGGTCACATCATAGACATCCCCGGAGCCAAAATCCTCATAGTCATCCACAAGAACCACATAGACGCCGCAGCCGTGCCGCCGGGAGATGTCCCCGGCCCGCTGCTCCAGTTCCTCCCACTGGTCAAAGGGGAGCAGGTCGCTGATGTCAAAGATATAGTACATCGAGGTGCTGTCCGGTTCCTCCGCATCCTGACCGGACGGCCCTCCAGTCATTTCATAGCCGCTGTCTCCCGGCGCGAAAAAGTCCGCCACGAATTCCGCCATAGCGTCCACCGCCTGGGAAAGCGCCACGGCGCTCATATCCATATCGCCGGACCATGCCCCAGGCTCCATGCCGGATTCTACTGACAAATAAGGCTCCACTGCTTTGGTAAGATCGTAAAGCCAATCCCCATAAAGCAGATTTTCATCCGTACCGCCCAGATAGACACACCAGTCATCCGCGGCCATTGTATAGCCGTCTCCGCAGGGCGTAAGCAGCAGGGTCAGCGTAATACCGGAGTGGTATTTTCCATAGCCATATTCATACTCTTCGTAAATACCTTCCGCTGCGTCAAGCACGGTATCATAATCACTTTCCGTCAGAATATCTACCCGCAGGTCAACACCATATCGCTCTGTGAGCGCGGGAAGCGTGACCTCTCCTGCATACCGCAGCGGTTCCGACCCTAACTGCCCTGTCTCATCGTAGATCGCGCCGTAATCTTCCGCTGCCGCAGCCGGGATACAGAAGGTCAGTGCCAGCAGCACCGACAGCACAAAACTCGCAAATTTCTTCATATCCGATCCCCCTTATCTACAAAAGCGTGAACAAGACTGAGCTCAGCACCGACAGCGGCACAGCGATGGCGGCGAACAGTGCCCAGAATCTGCCGCGGCTCACGGGCAGCTCACCCACCAGCCTGCCAGTCTGGCCGTTCATGGCAAACAAAAAATCTTTGCCGTTCCACTTGGTATTAAGCATCCAGACCGGCATGAGCGCATAGTGGACTTTGCCACGCTTGAGGGAAGTACTGCCCCCCTTGGACGTGCAGGTATTGTAGCCCTTCACGGTATCCCGCAATGCGGCGGCCAGAGTGTTCTCGCAGCGTTTGTCAGCCCGCTCCCGGCTCTGTTCTACCGTCACATCAAACTTGTCAGCGAGAAAACCGGGCAGATATGCCGTGGAAAAGGGTTTCAGTTCTGTATAGTCATAGGGTTCAATGGAATCCATGTAGTCGTCCGGCATCTTGCTGGACGCATCCACCGGGACCTTTTCAAACGCGACGGAACCAGAACGGAAAACGTCATAATGTTCTGTCTCGGTGACCTCATAATCGCCGGATCGGTAGGTACGGGATCGTGTGGCTGCATACCGGGCATCGCCCTCCGCCTCGCCGTCAAACATCCAGAAAGGGACGTAAACCCCCTTAATCTCCTGGATGTGGTTCCCGGCGGTAAAGGATTTTGGCAGAAAAACCTTGCCCTTATAGTGCTTTTTAAGGGCCGCGACCGCATCCTCCTTGCTCAGCTTGAATGGAAGCACAAAATCGGGCCGCAACATATCGCCGAACTGCCCCGGCATTACGGTGGGGTTCCCGCAATAAGGACAGGATGTGGCGGCGGTACTTTCATCACAGATCAGCTCCGCTCCGCAGGAAGGGCAGTTATAGGCTTTCATCCCTGCGGCATCCGCTCCCCAGTCACCGCTCAGGCCAGAGGTGTCCCAGCCGTCATCTTCCGCACCTTGGACCTGAGCTTCCTCATGGGCTTTCACGGCCTGTTCTTCTTTCTGCTGATACAGCGCCTCAATCTCAGAGACCTCGTAGGCGCTCCCGCAGTAATCGCACTCCAGTTTCCCAGAGTCCCCGGCAAAGTGCAGCGGGCCTGTGCAGGCCGGACACTGGTAATTTGTTACTTGTGAAGGCATCTTTTATCTCTCCTCCTACTGGTTTATCTTCTTCAGATCAGCTTGGATCCGCAGTATTGGCAGGACGAAGCCCATCCGGGCCGTATGACATTCTCTCCGCCGCAATGGGGGCAGGTAACCGTTTCGTACTGCTCTTTCTGGGCAGCTTTGTTAAAGGCTGTCAGCATGATACGCTTGTTATGCGTATCAAGACTGATGTTTTCTAAGTATCCTTTTTGGATCATATGACGTACCTTACGTTCCACGTTCTTTCCGCCAATAGCTCCGGAGAGCTGGTCAAAGGATACCTCCGGCTCAGGGCTGGCGAAGAAGCACTCCGCCAGCCGATGGGCAAGCCGGCTGGCGCTCTGTCGGCGGACCGGGCCAAGCGTACCCTTCCAGATACACAGGACACCCATTGAAAGCATGAATAGCTCCGCAAGCACACTGCCCAGGTCAAACTCCAGATCCACCTCGAAAACCGATCCCGCAATGATCACGCCCAAAAGTGCGAATGCCGCCATACGGATCAGTTCCCCCGTCCTGTAGCCCAGCCGAACTTTTTCAGTCAGGTAAAGCTCCATATCAAACCTCCTCAATCAAACTGTTCACGACAGGACCCGTAAAAACGAGTCCCGGATGGTGTCTTTTGGATACCGACCCAGCAGACACTCCTTTTCTTTCCGGATCATCCCGCCAGCCATCTCCGCATGGCCGCCGCCATCTCCATAACCGTGGAGCGCATCACGGACTAAATGCCCCGCATGGACAGCCGGATCCTCCGAGCGGACAGAAAACTTGATCCCATCCTCCCGTTTGGAGAATACCACGGCGACCTCCACCTCCTGCAGCGCCAGGATGAAATCGGAGAGGATCGCGATCAAAGCATCCGGGCAGGGAAAGGGGACATTGGATATGCCTACCTTGTCGTAGACCTCAATGCTCTCGATGGCCGCGCCATATGCTTTCAGATCGTTGAACTCCATGTTGTTGCGCTCCAGCCGCGCCAGCGTTTCCTGGTCACACAGAGGGAACAGGAATGCGAACATTTCAATATCCAGTTCCGTCACGCCCCGCGTAAACTGCAGCGTGTCCATTTTCAGGCCATAGAGCAGGGCAGTCGCCGTGTGCCTGTCCGGCAGGCACGGAAGCTGTTTATAATACTGGGCGATGATCGTGGCGCAGGCCCCCGTGGGGCGGATGTCCTGGTAGCGGTATTCAATTGGCACAAAAGTGGGGTGGTGGTCGATGCAGGCCACCTCATCCCCAACAAAATCCGTGATATTCCCGCTGTGCTTCTGCGCGTCCACACAGATCACATAGTCTTCCTCGGTCATGTCCGGACGCAGCTGCTCATAGGGGAACATCTGGATCTGGAACGCCTCCAGCATCTTGGACGCGCTCAACTTGTCGATCCTGCCATCGTAGCAGAGGGTAGAGGTGATCTCATGCTGGGCCAGAAGGCGCTGTAAGCCGAAGGCGGAGGCAATGGCGTCCGGGTCCGGGAAATTATGGGTCTGTATGTAGATATGCTTGCCGTGGCATAACGCCGCAAGCTGGTTAAAGTCGTTCATTTTCGTATCCACTCCTATCTATTCAACGGTTGCCGCCGGCCTGTCAGCCCTGACCGTTTTTCCTTTCGTGCGGCAGTGTCAGCTTATCTTTGATAGATTCCCACTCCCGCAAGACGATAGAACGCATCGATCAGTTCATTACCAGCATCGATCGGGGCATATATAGAGCTGCCGTCCGCGAACTCAAATGACGTCTGGTATGAGGTTTCATCAAGGGCGAATATGTCATTGTCCGGCGGCTCTTCATACTCTTTCACTCTTGTAACGAGCTGCTGCTCCTTTACGATGCGGAGTATCTCCTCCGCATCGCTCTCTCCAATCCGCTGGTTTTCCACTTCCGTGTGAGCGCCACTGCGGTTGAGTGCAGCATCAAATGAAAAGAACCAATCATCTCCTTCTTTTTCGATGGTAAACGAATAGGAAGAGGAATGATCCATACAGCTGCTGTGGACGGAAACAGCCCTGATCTCAATTTTCTCAGCTGCCTCATAGTGCCTGTCGGCAAGCGCATAGAGATAATCGAGCGTCTTATCACCGAACGCGGTTTCTTTGTCTATACTGCTTCCATCAGTGAATGTCATTCCAGAGATGCGCATCGGCGCATCGGATATGTGAAAAAAACGTATCGGCTCACGGTATTTTCTGAGCCGTTCTATTTCGCCTTCCTCACGAATGATCTCAAGGAATCCTTCTGCATCTTCAGGCGGGATCTGGACGGAACTGAACGATGTGTAATGTTCCTTCCGGCTTCCCACATAGCAGCTTGCAGAAAAGAGCCAGTTCTCGTCTTCCTTTCGCAGCGCAAAAGAATACACGGGGTATCTTTCCATGCCAGAATAAGAGGTATAGAACGAAACAATCTCATCGGCAGTATATTTTTTGCTTCCGCTACATCCGAAAAGTCCGGAGAACATCGAGAGGGCTGACACGATAATCATCACTTTACATACATTTTTCTTTTTCATAATTCACCCCTGAGAGATTAAAACGATCTGCCACACTCGGTGCAGAACTTTCCCTTGCTCTCCGCTCCGCAGGAGCAGGTCCAGCTAAAATTATCCGGAGGTTTGGAGAGCCCGCACTCCGTACAGTATTTTCCGGCATTCGTAGCACCGCAGAAACACGTCCAGCTTTCACGAGCGGATTTCGGATATTGATACACGACCTGATCGCTGTTCTGCCCACAAGCAGCAAGCCCCAGCATACCCATCAGAATACTTATTGTGGCAAAAACCGGTTTTAATTTCACGGTAGTGCAGGACACATACCGCCGTCCGCCGAAGACCCGCGCTACTGGAACTTCATGTTGGTGAGAATGATGTCTGGCATCGTTCCCTGGACGCAGTCCATATTCCGCAGGCCGATGGAAAGGGCGCGGGTGTCATCAATCTGCGCGATATACTCGATCCATTCGTAGCCGATGTACTTATAGGTGCGGCCTTTGAAGGTGATGCCGCCGATCACGCGATCGTCGATGTCCTGATAGTTTTCAAAGTCGTCCTTGTAGTAGTCGAAGTCCTCCACATTGGTTCTTACCTCGAATCTGATGGCGCCTGCGCCGAAGGCTGTGGGATCGTCGTTTTCCACCAGGCAGCGCCCCCTATCATCGAACGACCAGCCGGATACCGGGATCTTCGTCATGATCTTGACCTTCACATCGTCGTGCGCAAACTGGGCAACCTCCACGGAGAAGTCCTTCATTTCGGCGTTTGCAGACGCTGCCTTGTTTGCCTCCGCGGCTTCTGCTTTGACGGTGTCAAGATACTTCGCAATGGCCTCCTTGCCGGAGAAGCCGCTGGTGTTGTACGCACTCACCGTATAAACGCCCGACTCGTTCTCCTTGAAATTGACGTAGATGAAATGGGAGTCATCGTCCTTGGATATCCATTTGTAGTAGCGGTAGTTTGCCTTCATGTGGTCGCTGTACTCTTCCTTGACGAACTGACCTTCCACGCCGAAGTAGGCAACGATATCATCGTAAGTAGCGTCAAAAATATTATTATTGACCTCGTTCATCCAGACGTAGCCCTTCTGCACCTGCTCCTCAGTTACGATGCCGTCTCCGCCGGAAGCCGCCGCATCTGGCGGAGTGAGCGGGGCGCTGTCATGCGGATCGAAGTCGTTCGACGGATCTTCTCCGATGGCGTCCGGCATGGACTTACCCGCGTCAATCAGCGGCAGATACCAGTCGGTATAGCAGTAGGGATAGTCGCTCTCGTCCATGTCCTCCCAGTACAGGCCCCACGGGCGCAGATAGATGTCGTAGTGGAACTCGTCATCACCGTCTTCATAGTCGCCGCTGATCCAGATCATTTCGTCATAGTCCAAAAGGCCGGGATCGACGATCCAGTCTGCATGCTCCAGGGCCACGTTTGTGAACCAGCCGCCCTCGGACATCACCGTGCCGTGCTCACCGGTTCCGGCTTCGCTCAGACTGACCTGTGCGGAGGCCATGGGATCGGATCTTGTGTAGTCCTCGTCCCAAAGCGTGATTGTGCCAGTGTAGTCCGTACCGATGTCAATATCGCCGCAGACATCCCACCAGTTTCCTTCCATGCTCTCATAGTAGCCATAACAGCCGCTCATCTTCCACCAGCCGTACCAGTCGCCATTCCACCAGTCGAGCAGCGCGTCTCCGGTCCCGGCAGACTGCGCCGTACCGCTCCCAGCTGATTCCCGGCTGAGTGTGGAGGGATCGACAGTGATTTTACCGTTTTTGTCGCCGAACGCCTCCTCAAAGGTCACTTCGACCTTGCTGGTCGTATCCGCCAGCACAAAGGCTGTGCGGATCTCAAGGGTCGCACCTGGCGCGACATCCGTAAATTGATCTTCGATCACCGTAGCATCATAGGAGTCCGGATTGGAATAGACGATGGCAACCGCCAGCTCCGCACCGTTCTGCATGGCTGTTTCGGAGATCGACCAAAGATAGGAATGACTGTCCTCGCCGTTGTTCGTAAAATCCAACGTCAGAACGACCGCGTCGTTTCCATCCGAATCCTCCATGATGCACGCGCCCTTATAGAGCAGCTCATAATCGCCGAGCTTGAGCAAATTGGAGTCTGCCAGTTCCTTATCTGTCGATTCCTTATTTTTACCGCAGGCGGTGAGACTGAGCAGCATCAGCGCCGCAAGAAGCAGGTACAAAAGTTTTGTCTTCGTTTTTTTCATAGTTCCCTCCAAAATTTACGGAACACAAAGCAGCTATTTTTTTGTGAAGGTTCCGCTGATACCGTAACCGGAATTTTCGTTCATGGTGAGGCTGCTGCCATCCACAGAGAACGTGTAGGTAGACGGATCGCTCCAGCTTTCCAGCGTTACCGTAAGCTGGTCTCCGTCAATGGTATAAGTGCCATCCTGCTTCATGTACGCATTCTCCATGGTGCATTTGCCTTTCCCATCGAACGTCCATGTGATAACGCCGTCATCGCCCAGGTCGGCCGACCATGTGCCGGAGAGGGCGTCCTTGCTGCCTCCACAGGCGGCCAAACTCAGAACCATCGTGAGCGCCAAAAGAAGCGCCAAAGTCTTGCTTAATTTTTTCATCATCATGCTCCTTTGTTTTGTGTATATGTTCTATCCATTGACAGCGCCGCCGCAAAATTCACAGCAGCCGCTGGCATTTGGTGTGGTGGTGGCTCCACAGAACGGACAGGTCAGCGCCGTCTTAGGAGCCGTAGCTGCGGCCGCTTCATTCCTTACCTGCTCCCGAACCTGGAGCAATGCATCCCGGATCTCGCATCCCATCTCCTCATACTGCCGGTACTCCATACTGGAACGGACCTCATCCGCATTGGATGTCCGGGAACCGCCCATGAAGGGCCGTGCGCCAGGGCGGGAGCCTCCAGGCATACCAGGGCGGATTGGCCCCGCGCCTCCGGTGCGGAGGCCGCCGCCCCTGACACAGGGCTGTGCATCCGGCCCGTCCAAAAGGGTTTCCTCATCATTGTCAACAGAAGAACCGTTCAGCTTGAAGCGGATTTCATTAAAGTATGGGTTGTTGACATTGATCACAATGTAGAAATCATAGGAAAAGGCGTAGCGTCTGGGGGAAAAGCTCTGCCGTTTCCCCTCTGCATCCTTATACTGGATTTCTGTCTTGCTCTCGTCAATGTCCAGCTTACAGCCAGTCACATCGGAGAAGGACAGTACATCCGGGTTGGCCTCCTGCCAGTTCCGGGCGGATGTGACCATGAATCTCCCATCATCCTCGTCCAGCAGGACTTTCATGCCCTCGCCTAATGTGCGGGTCACCCGGAACGCCGCCACTTTCTCCTGGTTGGCTTCCCGGTAAGCCAGCTGCTCTTTGATTTCCTCCACGGTGCTCTGCCTCCGGTCACTGAACCAGGGGGAGAGCTTTGCCGCGCAGTTCTTACAGCAGTTCCCATCCTCCAGCTTCCGGTTGCCCAACAGCCCGATCTCGCCGCCGCAGATGGCGCATTCCTTTTTCTCAAACAGTTTTCCGAACAGTGCCATAATAATCTACCTCCTCGGTGTACGCCACCTCTTTCCTTTATGGTGTTTACTCCAGGGGGCCATTCTTCGTCTGGATGGCGCCATAGATATACAGGCCGGGCACAAGCAAATTCAGGATCAGGCTGGTAAAGCTGAACTCTCCCCCTGCGACAAGACCGATGATCATAGAGATGATGCTCAAAACGGCAATGATGATGCCCCACTTGATGCAGGCTGCCGCTTTCTGCGGCGCATTGCAGGCACCGATGCCCTTAATGCCCGCGATAAACTGAATGACAGATGCCAGCGTTACAATAATGGAACTGGCATAGAGCAGGCCGGTACCTTCTCCAGTCTCCATAAGCGCCGCCAGGGCGCTGATGCCGAGAATGGCGATGATGCCCGCGATGACACCGATGACGCCGCCGATAATCATGAGAATGGAAGTGACCTTCAAAAATTTTTGACCTTTCATGTGTATAATCCTCCTGTTTTATGTTTTGTTGATCGTTTTAGGTGTTATGTCTGTTCGTCCAGCAATCGTAGGGTCAGACTACGGCTTTTCGGCCTCGTTTCATCCCTGGATGTCTCCGTCATCAAAGGGATCTCCGCACTCCGGGCAGAACTTGGGCGGATGGGCGGGGTCGTCCGGCTCCCAGCCGCACTTGTCGCACTTGTACTGCGGTACGCCGGCAGGCTTAGGCTTGCCGCACTCGGCACAGAACTTTCCTTTGTTCACCGCTCCGCAGGAGCAGGTCCAGCCGTTTGTATCCGCAGGCTTGGGTTTCCCGCACTCCGGGCAGAATTTTCCGGTGGCTGTGGCCCCGCAGGAGCAGGTCCAGCTATCCCCTGCGGGTTTAGGGACGGGCTTGGGTGCGCCGCATCCCGCACAGAACTTGCCGGTATTTCCGGTCTGCCCGCAGGAACACGCCCATCCCTCCATGGCAGGAGCCGCCGGAGCGGGTTGCTGTACCGATTGCTGCTGACCCATCTGGAAGAGGCTTTGGGCGTTCATGCCGCCGGCCTGACCGGCCATCCCCATGCCCATGAAAGCCATAGCGGGACCGGCATTGGGGTTGGCGGCTGCCGCCTGCATGGCGCCGGCCTGTGCGCCGACAAGATGCGCCGCCGCGCGGGTGGGGTCCATAAAGGCCGTATTGCGCTGCAGCTCCTTGATCATCTTTTCGTCTTCCTCGTTGGCCTTGACGCTGGAAACGCCGAAGGATACGATCTCAAGACCCCGAAGATCCCGCCACTTTGCGGACAGTTCCTGGTTCAAAGCATCTGCCAGCTCTGTGGTGTGGCCTGGAAGGGCAGAGTATCGAATGCCCATATCGCTGATCTTTGCGAAGGCGGGCTGCAGCGCGGTCAGCAACTCGGTTTTCAGCTGGCCGTCAATGGTTCCGCGGTCAAAATCCGCTTCCACATTGCCGCAGACATTGGTATAGAACAGCAGGGGATTTGCCACCCGGTAGGAATACTCCCCGAAACAGCGGATAGCAATGTCGATGTCGATCCCTGCCCGCTGGTCCACCACCCGGAAAGGAACCGGGGAGGGTGTACCGTACTTGTTGCCTATGATCTCCTTGGTGTTGAAGTAATACACCCTCTGATCCTTGGGGGCCTCGCCGCCAAAGGTAAAACGCTTGCCAATATTCTGGAACACCTGCCCGATACTCTCCCCCAGGTCGCCCGAAAAGATGCTGGGTTCCGTGGAGGCGTCGAAGGTAAATTCGCCGGGTTCGGCGCATACCTCCACCACCTTGCCCTGCTCCACGATCATCATGCACTGGCCGTCGGCCACGGCGATCACGGAGCCGCTGGTGATAATGTTGTCGCTGCCTTTGGTGTTGCTGGAGCGCCCGGAGGCCCGTTTCCGCCCCTTGACCGCCAGCACGGTAGCGGGGATCGCCTCACAGTAGAAATACTCCTTCCACTGATCGGCCATCACGCCGCCTGCAGAGCCTAATGCCGCTTTAATAAGTCCCATAGTTACATCCTTCCTTTCGTGATTTATTTCTCTTTACTGACGATTAAAATCCTTCATTTCTTTCTTTGCGCTTTGTTGTGAGCATTGTCCCACAATTGGGGCAAAAGATCGCGTTGTCCGAAAGCACAGTTTCGCATACTGGACAGCAGTGGTGTAAATTAAGGTAGAACTGGTAAAGAGTTTCCTGGGGAAGTCCACTGCCGCATTCTCCACAAGTTTGCTGCTCCGCAGAGACGGTTGCGCCGCAATTAGCGCAGACTTTAAGCTGCTTCATAGCTTCTGGCCCAAATCCATATTGCTTCATGCTTTCCAGACGGATCTGCTCAATTTGCTGCCGTGTCATCTTATAATCCTTCTCCTCCATATTGAAGCCGTTTGCCGCAGCGTGGACAAAATATTTCTGCGGAGGTGATCTCTTTGCCGCAGTGGGAGCAGTAACGAGGCGGATCTTCCCACGGCGCACATTCCACACATTCCGCCACATCAGCGTTATACATGGCATTTGATACCCATTTTCCGCACTTGTGGCATCGGTTAAAATATTTCCGTGCGTCTTCCCATGCGGTCTCCAATTCCTGCTCCTGTGTCTCTGCTTGGATAGGATCGGTCGTATGCAACAAAGCACCTGTGATGTCACAAAAGAAGCTGTACCGATTTCCTCCCGAGTCAGCGATCACCTTGTAGCGTGCTGTTTTATGGGTAAACGCCATCAAATCCCTCCTTTCTTTTCTTTGACCCTCGATTAAGTCATGGTTATATGGTATAATAGGAATCAAAGGAGAGCGGCCTCTGTTTGTTGGCAGCGTAGTCAGAGGCTTTTCATTGGAGACAAAGCCCATACCCTCCTTCGGCATTGCCTGCACCCATAATTTAAGCAATTTCCACACTTTTGTCCCCACCCCAAACCCCCGAAAGGGTAGGGTTGAAAAGAAAAAATCTGATTTTCTTGCCACCCCGAACCGAAAAATGGGTAGGGGAAACAAAAAATCAGGTTTCTTTCAAGGCTAAGACTGGAAATGCTGTAAATGAGATACCAAGGAAGATACGGTGATGAGAGTTGTATTTCGCGGGGAGGTGTCCACGCATGACTAAGCAGAATCAAAGAACGGGAGTCCTGGTAGCTGTGCTGATCGTCTGTGCTATCTCTGCCCGCGTTTTGGGAAAGTTTGATGTTTTTCCCGTACCGCTGGGTTTGGTCCGCACGATCCTTTATATCAGTCTGTACATTGGCTGGGGTCTCTCTGTCAGCCATCGCATTTTACAAACACAGGTGCGCCGCTATATGGTCGGCGTTTCATGTCTGACCGTCTTCTGGTTTGTTATACGGTCAATAAAATATTTTTTTGTGGTCGCTCCTGATGCGATCCGGCATCTATGGTACTGGTACTATTGTCCTATGCTGTTCATACCTCTGCTTTCCGTGTTTGTTTCCATGTCGCTGGGTAAGCCGGAAAGCTACCATCTGCCGAAATGGACAAGACTGCTCTATCTTCCCACCCTGTTCTTTCTGCTGCTGGTACTGACAAACGATCTCCATCAGCTTGTTTTCTCCTTCCCGGCCGGAACGGTTTGGAGCGATACGGATAACGGATACGAGTACGGATATTATTTTGTTATCGGGTGGGAGATCATCTGTGCGCTGGCCGCCTTTGTGATCATGCTTATCAAATGCCGTTTGGCGCAAAGGAGAAAATACTTACCGGCGCTTCTGCTGTCCTTCTCAATTCTATATGCCTTTATCTACGCCAGCGGAGCCAGGTGGATGCAAGTGATAGGCGGAGATATTACAGCGGTGCAGTGCCTGATGTTTACCGCCATACTGGAAAGCTGTATCCAGTGCGGATTGATCCAGACCAATACTGGCTATGACGAGCTGTTTAAAGCCGGAACCTTCGGTGCCCAGATTGCCGATAACGACCATAAGGTCCGCTACGCCTCCGCAAATTCACCTATACTTTCTGAACGAATCATGTGTGCGGCAAAGGAGGGCGCAGTTAATCTTGATAAACATACCCTGCTAAAAAGTTACCCGATTGAAGGCGGTGATGTGTATTGGCAGGAAGATATAACAGATATTACTGCCCTGCTTGAAAAATTGGAAGAAAACAAGGAGACCATTGCAGAAAGCACCCATCTGGAACAGGAAAATTATCGTATCAAGCTGGAGATCCACACCTTGCGGGAAAAGAATCGGCTCTATGACCTTTTACAGGAAGAAACCGCTCATCAGATCGATTTATTGAATGATCTGTTTTATCTATATGACGAAGAAGAAAATCCGGAAAAGCGCCGCAGTCTGCTTGCGAAGATTACTGTAATCGGCGCTTACATAAAACGCAGAGGCAACCTGATCTTTATCCGTGAAAAAACGGAAACCATCGATACCACAGAACTGGCCCTTTGCATGGAGGAATCCTTTTCAAATTTGAAACTGATGGGGGTCGAATGTGAAGCAGACATTCCGAAGGGCAGCAAAATCTTTACCCAGGACGCAATCCTGTTCTACGACTTTTTTGAGAAGGTGATGGAGACCGCTATAGATGATATGAGCTTTGTTTGGTTGAAAGCGCGTATTCTTGCAGATTCGATCATCCTCCGTCTGGAGGTGGAATGCGAAAGCTCCCTTGCAGATTTTCGGGATACCTGTGAAAGCTGCTCCTTTGAGGATGGCGTATGGCGCTTTATCCTCCGCATCGGAAAGGCGGGTGGACAAACGTGACAACATTCTATTTATCCTCCGAAATGGAACAGTCCGTATGGATGATCTGCCTGTTCTTTTCTTTGATATTGGATGTGTTTCTTTTTCTTGCATCCCCTGACCGAGGTGGGAGCAGACGGTGCAGGCTTCTGAACGCCGGAGTATTTATCGCTTTGCTAATCCTGCTGTGCATTGCCGGGGATGCCTTTGACAAAAAGGCCGATGGACTTCCTGTAAATCCTTTGCTGCCATTTCCAATGTGGTCGCTGTGGTGCATCGCTGGCATGGCTGACGCTTTGCTCCTCGGTCAAACCGCTGTGTTGATCCATCGGAAAGGCCGGACACTCAGCCACAATTCCGTGAAGCAGGCAATGGATACGCTGCCCGGCGCGATCTGCTATTTTACCCCATCGGGTGCGCTCAAACTGTGCAATCTGCAAATGCACCGCCTGTTCCGCATACTGGCGCAAAGCGATCTCCAGCACTTCGGTGAATTGCAGCAGGCGCTTACGGAGTGCGGCAGGAAAAGCAGTGTTGTAAGGCTCCCGGATGAAGAGCAGACCTATCTGTTCCCCGATGGTAAGGCCTGGCGATATTCCCAGACGGAGATAATGGCGCCAGACGGCACAGTTTACACAGAGGCAGTTTTCTCAGATGTGACCGAACTTTACGAAAAGGGGCTGAGGCTCAAGGAACAGACTGAGCAGCTCAGAAAATTCTCCCGTGACTTAAAGGTTCTTTCGGACAATGTACGGACATTGACAAAGGAAACGGAAGTCTTGTCGGCAAAAACCAGACTGCACGACCAGATGGGAGCAGGGATCATCGCTATGCGGCAGATTTTGCAGCAGGAGCAGGTATCCCAGGAGGCCGCAGACAGCCTTCTGCTGTTTCAAAAAGCGATCAGAACCATTAAAAATGACAACGAATACCCCCAGGAGCGCGGTGAGTTTGCGGACTTTTTGCGGGATGCCAGTACCATCGGCATAAAGGTGGAAATGACTGGCGAACTGCCAAAGCAGGGGGAAATATACCGCATATTTGTGATCGCTATGCGGGAATGTCTGACCAACAGCGTCCGCCATGCGGACGCAACGGCCCTTTATGTCACCGTCCGGCAGGACGGAAACAACATTTCCCTGCGTATCACAAATAACGGAAAGCCCCCTGAAAGCGCCATTGTGCCGAAGGGAGGGTTACTCAACCTCCACCGCCATGTTACGAACTTAGGAGGTGCGATGGAAATACAGTGGTCGCCAGCCTTTGCGCTGATGATCGTCATGCCCGTAGAAAAGGAGGCGGCAGAATGAAACAGGTGTTAATTGTAGAGGACCAGCGGATGCCCCGCAAATATATGGAGAGAATGATCTCCGACAGTGAAGAATATGCCCTGGCAGCCAGTATAAGCGGCGCGGATGTCGCGCTTGCCTATTGCGGGCGGCAGATGATCGACCTGATCCTGATGGATGTATGTACTGCCGGAAACAAGGATGGCATCGAAGCCGCCGCCGAGATCAAAGCGGCGTTCCCAAACATAAAGATCATCGTTGTCACATCAATGGTCGAGGTCGGTTTTTTAGAAAGAGCCAAAGCCGCAAAGGTTGACAGCTTTTGGTACAAAGATTTAAGTCCCGAAGACCTGATTGATGTCATTGACCGCACAATGGCAGGCGAACATCTCTTTCCCCATGAAACGCCACAAGTGAAATTAGGTCTTGTAAGCAGCACCGATCTGACTGCAAAAGAAATCCAGGTACTGCGCCTTGTATGTGATGGTCTGGAATACAGCGAGATCGCCCAGACTCTTTCTATCACAGAGAGGACCGTGAAATATCATGTTTCCAACATCCTGCAAAAAACAGGCTATGCCAACAAGACCCGCCTTGCCATAGCAGTTACAGGCAAAAAATTTATTATTCCGAGCCTCCCGGAGGATATGGACTCCGACATAGCCAAATAACAGAGCAGACAGCTTTATTACCCGGTTTCAGAGAAGCCGGGTAATTTTTTTGAGAAAAGTTCAAAAAACTGTACTCAGGGACAGTGCGTGAAAGTGGCGTTTTCGCTATACTGGTATCATCAAAGGATCGATAGGAGGCCGCCTTATGCGAAGAATCGTGATTGATATGCAGAATGTCCTGTTTGCGGACGCAGTAGCCGAAGCCTTACGCAACTTTGATTCCGATCTGGAACCAGTCATGAGCGAAAGCCCGGACAAAACTCTGTCGCTATGTGATGCTGTGCTTGCAAATGTTCTGATTATGGAAGTTACCGTATACACATCCTGGACACTGGAGGAGCGGCTAAAAATCCGAAACGCTCTGAAAAAGGCTCAGCCAGATTGCAAGATCGTGCTGGTGGTGGATGAAAACACAGAGAAAAAGCTGGCGGACAGGGTGCGGCAGGCCAAGAAGGATGGTCTGGTAGACAATTTTATTTACGGTTCCGTTTCTTCCAGCTATCTCTCCGCTGTCATTGACGCACTTTAGGACAGAGGCTGGTGAGGACCATGCAGGGTATAGGAGGACACCAAAATGAAAAAATTATGTATTTTCTTTCTCACCATCATACTGCTGGTGGGCATGACCGGCTGTGGAAATAAGGTTACAAACGATCCCATCACATTGACGATGTGGCACGTCTATGGAAGTCAGACAGAATCGCCGCTCAATGTAATGATCGATGAGTTTAACCAAACGAAGGGGAAAGAAAGCGGTATTGTTATTTCTGTTGTCTCCGTCACAAATTCTACCGCTATTGACGATGCGCTGATTGCCTCTGCCAATAACGAACCGGGGGCGGTTCCCATGCCGGATCTGTTCACGGCCTATCCGCGGGTGGCGGAAGAGATTGGGCTTGACCGGCTCTTGGATTGGAGCGGTTATCTTTCAGAGGAAGAACGCTCTGCTTATGTGGATGAGTTTCTGGCGGAAGGCGTTATAGATGGACGGCTGGTTATGCTGCCCATCGCCAAATCAACAGAACTGTTATTCTTAAACAAGACGATATTTGACCGCTTTGCCGCTGACACAGGAGTATCGGAAGAAGAGCTTCTCCATTTTGAGACCCTTTTCGATTTGTGCTGCCAATATTATGATTGGTCAGACGGTGCGGAGATGTTTCAGATCAACGACTTCTACTATTACTTTCTGGTCAATATAGCTGGGCAGGGCGGACAGTTCATCCAGGACGGAAAGTTGGATTGCAACAGTGAGGAATTTGAGCAAGCCTATCTGCCAATGGCTCGTGCAGCAATCCATGGGGGACTCTGCACTGGGGACGGCTATGCTTCTGACCGCTGGAAGACTGCTGAAGTTATCAGCAATATCGGTTCCACGGCAGGAATGTTGTATCTGCGGGACTATGTGACCTACCAGGACAATACCACAGAGGAAATTGAAACAGCAGTATATCCTTACCCCGCCTTTTCCGATGCCTCGCCGATGGTCATACAAAGGGGAACTGGTTTGTTTGCTATGAAAAGTGAGGACGAGCGAAAGAATGAAGCCGCCGCAGTTTTCGGGAAATGGATCACGGAGGAGGAACACAACTTGGACTTTGTAATTGCTTCCGGCTACTTGCCGGTTACGGAAAATGCCTTTTCCACACTGTTCTCTGATATGGGCACTATTGAGGATGAAAAATTCCAGATGCTTTATGGCGCGGTAAGCCAAATGGATGGCTCCTACACTTTTTGTCCTTTGCCGCTGTATGACGCTTCCGGTGAAGCACAGTCGAGGTTTGAGGAGACCGTGAAGAGTGTATTATCTATTGCCCACCGGGACTATATCAGCCGCATAGAGCACGGGGATGACCCGGAAACAATTATGTCAGAACTCCTTGACTCTTCGCTTTCGGAAATTCGGAGGGCCGTAGAGCGGTGACACAAAAGGGGGAAAACCATGATACTATGCCTAAAAGAAATCAAATCCGCACTGGAGACGGCCCAAACGCAAGGCGTTTCCATGCGCCGCCGCCTGATGATTTACCTTTTTACCATAATGCTTTTTTTCGCGCTCCTGATTGCTATGCTGCTGCTTCTTTTCGGTGCAATCGACCCCATTGGATATGAGATTGAGCGGGCTTTGGGCAATCAACTTGAAAACACTGTAAACACCATAGAACGTCAAAGCAACGATCAGGCAGCCTACGCACTTGCCTTTTCCCAACAGATAGCAGCAGCGGTCAAGGATGAACTTGCAGATGCCGGGATTACCTTCGACCAGCTCCGCAATACTCCCGATGCACTGGAATCCATGCAAAACAAGCTCTTTGAGGTTGTGAATAACAATATGCTGCTTACACCTTGCAGCGGCGCATTTTGCTTTTTGAACACAACTGTCAACGATACACTACCTGACAAAAGCTATAGCGGGCTGTATCTAAAATTTGCAAATCTCTATGCAGAAAACACGATACATAATGATGTTTGCCTTTTTCGTGGATTTTCCACTGTCGCGCGGGAAAAGAACATGAACCTCCATAGCACATGGCAGTTGGAAACACAAGAGGGGGTATTTCCGGAAATTGACGGATTGATGTCCGGCAAAAGCGGAAATCTTTCCGGGGCCTACTTTCTTACATCCGTTTATAAGCTGCCTGACACCTGGGAAAGTGTCCGTTTTCTCTGTATACCCATTTTAGATTCTCATGGGGTCACAATCGGCGTATGCGGCTTTGAAATCAGCAGTCTATATTTTTCACTTTCTCATAAAACGATGGGAAGCGGACAAGCGCATATCTTTTGTGCCTTGCTGACAGAAGAAACGGATCATTATGCAGGCCAGATTGCCGGAAATCAATCTGGCTATTTCCCTTTGGTTGAAAATACTTTTTCTCTTGAGAACAGGGCAAATCTGACTACCTTCCATAGCGGAGATACCGAATTTATTGGTAAAATCCAGGAGCTGAAAATAGGGACGACTGCCCATACGGTTGCTGTTATGCTCCCTGCCACTGAATATCAGGCACTTATGCAGACGGTGCGGCTCAAAATTGCCGCATTCTTGTTTATCGCTTCTGTTGCTATTTTAATCTCTGTTCTTTGGGGCAGCAAAAAATATGTTACGCCCATATTGAAAGACCTGGAACAGATCAAAACCAGCACAGACTGGACCCAGGGAGAGTCCCATGTTTCGGAGATTGAAGACCTCTTTGCTTTCCTCGCAGAACAGGACCGGGAACATGAAGCAGCTTTATCCGCTTTGAACCAGGAGCGGCTGGAAGCTCAGAGCAGACAAGAACGGCTGCAAAGCAAACTGGAACAGACCAGCAGTGATCTTGGGTCCGCGCAGGCAGAAATTGCCCGACTTGCCTATTCCAGAAAACAAGAGATCGATCCCGACGATTTTCAATATTTTTTGGAAGGGATTAGTCAACTTACTCCAACAGAAAGAAAGGTCTTTGATCTGTATCTTGAGGGGAAAAACGCAAAAGAGATCATTGCGATCTTAGGAGTTACAGAAAATACATTAAAGTTTCACAACAAGAATATCTACAACAAACTGGGAGTTTCGTCCCGGAAACAACTCCTTCGTTATGCCACTTTGATGAAACAGCAGGAGGAAAATGATCAGCAATAACACTTGAGAATCAGCAGTTGCGCTACTTGGCAAGCAGGGCATTTGTATATACAAATGCACGAAACAGACATCCGGCGTTGCCGCCGGATGTCTGTTTCTCTGCTTGTTGGGGTAGCACCCCAAACCCCTTGAACAGCCCCGTAGCCGGGGCTGGCTGCGCGTTCGGTTCCCGAACGCTGTTGCCGCCGCCCTCACAGCCGCAGCGGATACGCATGGAGACGGCGGGGATCACATCCCCCGCGCCTGTTGTTCCAGCGCCGCTTTGAGCATAGGCGGAAGCTCCTTGCCGCGGCGTTCCGCCCGCCGCAAAATACCCTGACAGGCTTTTGGGGACAAAGAGTATCTCGCCGGCGCGTTCGCCTCTAAAATCTGCGACAAGAAAGATACGCCGGCGCCGCTGTGCTGTTCCGAAGTGTTGGGCGTCGTACACGCACCAATCAGCCCTCTCCTTATCAGAAAAAGGATTCTCGTCAGCTCCATCCCATTCTCTCATCGGATCCCCCATGTCCATGCTTCCCATCACGCTCAGATCCAGATGGGAGGCGTCCACAAGGGCATCCGAATTTCTCTGTTCCTCACCTGTGGATGGGATTGTGCCTTCTATCTGCCCTTTTATGGATTCGCTGCGCAGCTGTACCACCTCATATAATGTATCTGCTGCCTCCAGATATTCCTCATACGTATAGAAAGCGGTTGGATCGATTTCTACCAGTGAATCAATCTGACTGCGCACACGGCTATAAAATGCTTCAAATCCACCGCCGAAAATATACTCCTCTGTAAGCTGCTGCAAATAACTATAATATTCTGACTGATATTCCTCATTTTCCATCAACGTATTAAAAAAATTTGTACCGGAAAAGGCATTGTCAATGGCATCATTTACCACACTCGTTGCACTGTTATTACCATTCATTCCACCCATGCCGCCCATGCCGCCAAGCGCAAGGTTATAATCCCACGGGAGAATATTGAGCCTTCCATCGGTCTCATACAAATAGTAATTATGCGCCATCATACCTGAAAGACTGTCTTCGTTTACGGAAAAGACGTGGACGGCCATATATTTCAATAAATTATCCACATCCATGTATCTCTCAAGAGATGTGCCTTCTGATATATGTTTTAATGCCGTTATCACCCGTCTGTGATCGGCTTTTCCGCTATCCGTCACTTCCCCGTCCCAGATTGCGGAATAGCTGTCCAGTTCATCGTCTGTATAGTTCAGATTGGCACCATTGCCGCCCATAGAAAATCCACCAAATCCTCCGCCTTTGAAACCGGATCCTTTTTCTCCCATATCCATACTGTCCGGTTTATAAAGTTCTCCATTTTCTGTACCGTAATTTCTCAGCAAAAAGCTATCCTCTACCGCTTCCAGCGCCAGATACACACCCCGGTATTCGCCGTTCACAGAGATTCTGGCATAATTGTAAAGAGAGGCATCCACGTTCAGATATTGGTACATATCATAAATCAGTGCTTCTTTCATATTCGTTGCATCGGCGTAATTGTTATTTAAAACCAGTTTGTCCAGGCCATAACAGCTCTGACCTTCTACATACTGATCAAATTCCAGTTTAAAGCTGTAGCGGTCTGTTTCCGGATCGCCTGCAATGGATGTGAGGCTCGTATTCCCTTTTGGCCGGATGCCGACACGGTAAAACATTTCACCGTTAATTTCCACGTCGCACTGGCTATAGGTCTCCGAAACAGCATTGGAAAGCATATCATTCCATTCCCCATCATCCATGATAATGTTGATGCTCAGAATTTCATCTGTATCGAACAGCCTGGACTCATACTCCATCGTAACACCCGGACCGCCCAAAACCTCTGCGAACAATTCGGCACAGGCAATTGCGGCCAGACACAGACAGGTAACAACCGCCATGACCACAGCAACGATTTTTGTAATGTTTTTATGTGCGATCATGTTTTCCCTCCATCAGGACATATATTCGCCGTTATAGCTGACTAAAGTTGCATTCTCTACCCCCGGAACATTGTGAATCCGGTTGACAAAAGAAGTGGTTGCATTTTTAGCACGAAGCTCAGCCGTCAATTCAATTCCCGCTGCATTCACTGTCTTGGACTTTACAATATATTGCTCCACATCCTGTCTCAAAATGCTAAGGGCTTCCTGCTCTGCTTTTTCATCCAACAGGTTCAGGACAAGGATATAAGGATTATTGTGGATCTTACGATTTGCAAACAGCAGGAGAATCACTCCGATCATGACAGAGCCTATAATAGCCAGCGGGACCATTCCGGCTCCGATCACAATGCCTGCGGCCAGCGCCCAAAACAAAAACACGATCTCTACCGGTTCCTTGATGGCAGTCCGAAAACGAACAATGGATAATGCGCCGACCATGCCGAGAGAGAGCACTACATTCGAAGTCACTGCCATAATAACGAGGGTTGTGACAAGAGAAAGCCCCACCAGTGTCAGGGCAAAGCCGCTGGAATACATAATGCCCGTCAGCGTCTTTTTATAAATCACGAAAATAAACAGACCGATTACCAGTGCAACCGCCATCCCCACAATCGTGTCAATGATGGAAAATTCCGATACGCTCTCCAAAAAACTGGATTTAAAAATATCATGAAAGCTCATTTCTTTTATTCCTCCTACTGTTTCTTGAATTTTAACCGAACCTTCTGCAGGCCTCATATTTTGAATAAGCCTGCTGACGAATATTTTCTGTCTTGAGAAGATCCTGAATGACATCCGGCAAAAATGCATCAAACTTAATCTCCAGTATGATCGTTCCCGGTTTGTCTGCAACATCAATATCCGAAACTCTTTCTTCTAAAAATGAACGGTGAAAAAGCGTGCTGCGAATATGGGAATCAAACGTAACACGGACATTTCCTGCCGCATATACATAGGGTTCCCGTATGTAGGATACCAGCACTTTGGGATTCAGCTGCTGGCTGCCCATTTTACAATAAAGCTCCCGCACAAGGTCCGATGGATGTGTCATCATCCAGCCTGTATCGCCTTTCAGCAAGGCTCTGCATTCTTGTTCTGTAAGCCTCGCATCTATTTTCTGGCAGAGGCTGTTCCATTTGATCTTCTTTTCCAATACCAGAAAAGAAAAGTCATCGTTAGAACGCTAAAGACAGCCTAAAGAAATCCGTGAAAAATCTGTGAACAGAAAAAGGAAGCGACCACCGTGGTCACTTCCTTTTAAGACTATCATTGATTACCGCCATATCACTTTAAATCCAATATGGCTTGTATCTTTTTTATAAGCGTTTATTTCTCCCTTATGCTGCGTAACGATTGCTTTGGCAATGGACAGCCCGACTCCGAATCCGCCAGGAAAGGTCCTTGCTTTATCCGCCCTGTAAAACCGGTCAAACAGCCTGCCCAGCTCCAGATCACCTACGTCTGCATATGTATTTTCCACATAAAGAACCGGATGTTTCTTCTTTTCAAGTCTGAGGCTGATACTTCCTCTTTCATCACAATATCTGACCGCATTATCCAGAAGAATGGAAATCACTCTGCGGATCGCAGATTCGTCTCCCACATAATCTGCCATCGGATCAATCTGCGCCTCCAGCGATTTTCCACGATCCTGCGCCAGCACCTGAAATTCTGAGACAACATCCATCATCATATCACTCAGGGAAAAGCGCTGCATTTCCAGATTTGTCTGATCCTCATCCATCCTCGCCAGTACAACCAGCTGGTTCACCAGCGCGCTCATGCGCTCCCCTTCGCTGCGAATGTCCGATAACCACTCATTTTCTCCGATTTCCGCCTCCAGGATATCCAGATTTGTCATAACCAGAGTCAGCGGCGTCTTTAATTCGTGGTTTGCATCTGTGATAAACTGTTTCTGCTTTTCATAACTCTCCGCCACCGGCCGGACTGCGCGCTTCGAAAAAAATATAACGATGATCCAGATCGCAAATGCGCTGATGATAAGCACACCGCCGGCCGCGAAAAGCATCCGGTTTGACATGAACCGGTTCATACTGCCGTCCACATAAACAATTATAGTTCCATGTTCTGTCCGATACTGCCTGTAACGGTAGTTCCCCATCCAGCCGCGTTCCCGGCCGCTTTCATCAAAACGTACAGTAAAAAAACGGGTGCTGAACGGCGTTTCCGCTGTCATAAAATCCGGTACGCCTGCCGGCCTGCCCGGATGTCCTCTGTCATCCCTCCATTCCGGAAATCTCCCGTCATTCTCCGAAATCCGTTCTGTCAGCATATCCATTGTTTCGTTGAGCTGCCTTGTGCTAAAGCTGCAGATCAGAAAAAAGATTACCGTAAATACAAGAAGCACGGACCCTCCGCAAATGCGTATCACCTTCTTTTGCAGATGATAAATCATGGCTCTTCCTCCAGAACATAGCCCGCACCGCGCACAAACCTTATACTGACAGGAGCTTCAATTTTTTCCATTTTTTTCCGCAGGTTAGAGACATGTACCCAGACAGAGCTTGTATCGATTTCTGTATTCCAGCCCCAGATATGGGTCAGAAACTGTTCCGCTGTAACAATCATTCCCGGCTTTTCCATCAGCATTTCCAATATCTGGTATTCTTTTCCGCTAAGTGCCTGTCGTTTTGCCTGGCTCGAAATTTCATAGGCAGACCGGTTCAGCGTCAGTCCTCCAAAGGTCAGAAGGTCCGGGGTATAGTTTTCTTTCCGCCGGAGCATTGCCCGGACCCTGGCCAGAAGCTCTGCCGTTGAAAAGGGCTTGGGCAGATAATCGTCCGCCCCGGCGTCCAGCCCGTCCACCCTCTGTGAAACCTCTGTCCTGGCGGTCAGAAACAGGGCCGGAGTTGTGATACTTTCCCTTCTGAGCGTTTTTAAAACCTCAATCCCGTCCATCCCAGGCATCATCCTCCGCAATCAGTATTTTCATCTGCATCTCTCCAGTCCAGTGTCCCATCCGGCCATCCGCTCCGCCACCTGCCGCATCCTCCCCGGATCCACCTTACACACACGACGGTCGTAGGTGTAAAATCCGTTGATCTCGTCCTCCACGTCGCTGACCTGGGTGTAGACGCACCCGCACAGGCCGCTTTCTACAATCGGATACAGAAGCTCCTCATAGCGCGCCGCGATCCGCTCCATCAGCTCCCCTGGATCCTTGCAGGCGCCGTACCCGTAGCTGCTGTACTTCGCATAACAGCGCCCCGGCACCGCATAGGAAAACCCGCCGAATTCCGACATCAGCATCGGCCGCTCCCCGGGCACCGGCTTCTCGTCCCCGAAATAGACGTGATAGCTGTCAAAATCGCTTTTCTTCTGCGTAAACCACCCCGACGTCGCGTCATAGAGCCTGCCCGGGTCGATGCGTTTCGCCGTCTCATACATCCGGTCGCTCTCGAACTGACCCCATCCCTCGTTAAAAATCGTGTAGGCAATGATACAGGGATGATTGTACAGATGATGCAGCGTCTGCTTCATGTGATCCTCAAACATCCGCTTTACCGCCTGCGGGACAGGATGCCTCGTGTCATCCCGCTTCACCATCCCGACCGTCGGCATCGCCGTGTCGCGCAGGAACGAATACGACCCGTTATTGACCATGTCCTGCATCACGAGCATTCCGTGCAGATCACAATAATAATAGAAGCACTCCGGCTCAATCTTGATGTGCTTGCGCAGCATATTGATTCCAAGCTCCTTCATCCGCAGGATATCCCGCTCATACTCCGCCTCCTCCGCGGGCAGGAAAATTCCGTCGCAGTAATAGCCCTGGTCGAGCACGCCGTTTAAAAAGACAGGCTTCCCGTTTAAGCAGACGCGGTTCACTCCCTCCACGTTCTGGATCGTGATCTCCCGCAGCGCAAAATAGGCCTCGACGCGATCCTCCCCGACCGTCACTGTCATCTGATACAGATAAGGGTCCTTTGGCGACCACTGCCGCGGCTGATAGTGCTCCCCGTTTTCTGGGGCGATTTCCCGCAGGTCAATTTCCGCGACACCGCCCGCAAGCGCCGTCTCATATATCTCCCCGGTGTGCAGGTGGATCGAAATCCTGCCGCTCTCCGCAGCTTTGCCATCCGATACCGGCGCGTGTCTGCCCTCCGGCACCGACGCAGCTCCCTGTCCGGTCCGGGCCGTCGTATCGCCCTCCCCGCTCATTGTAACCTCAATCCGCACCGTCCACGCTCCGGGCGTGATCCGCAGATTCTCAATATACCGCTTTGGCACTTCCTCCAGCCACACGCTCTGCCAGATCCCGCTGACCGGTGTGTACCACATCCCGCCGCGGCGCTTCCGCTGTTTTCCGTAGGGGTATACATGCGAGAGGGTATCCGTCACACAGACCCGCAGCTCATGCTTCTCCTTCTCCGCATCCCGCAGCGCTTCTGTCACGTCAAACGTAAATGGAAGATATCCCCCTTCGTGTCCTCCCAGCCGTTTCCCGTTTAAAAACACCTCCGCCACCTGATCCGCCGCGCCGAAATGCAGCAGCACCCGCCTCCCGGTCCCAGGGCGGTCCGCCTCAAATTCACAGGTGTATTCCAGCTTTGACCCGACGCGCTTTCCGTAGCCCGACAGAAGGGACTGCGGCGGAAACGGCATGCGGATCTCTCTCCCGTTTAACCGCCATCCCTCCGCGAGCACCTTCCAGCTGTCCCGTCTCATCTGCGGCCGCGGATACGAATTCCAGCTCATTTCCCCGGCCAGAATACGCTCTCCGGCCTCACTCACCAGCCTCCGGTGACCGTGCCGCATCATATAAAAAATTCCGGCCAGTGCCAGAAGCAGCACGACAGCCGCCAGAAACGCCGCGGAAAAAATCCGCTGATCCGGGATAAAGGAGGTCGTACCGTCATTGTTGACGACCACGTCCGCGTCATGCAGCACCGCGGCGCCGATGGCCGGCCCGATCATGCCGGGAACCAGCACCTGCCCGATGATGCGGATGCCCTGAAACTGCCCCGCTTTTTTCTCCGGGATATGATTTTTAATCATCGCCCCGAAGACCGCCATCCCCGTGAGATACCCGCTCATCATCAGAAGCGATCCCAGGAAAACGACCGCGGTCGCCCGTCCGAAATACAGGATGACATAGCCCGCCATCAGCATTCCCACGGACGGGAGCAGCGAGCTCTGAAACCCCAGCATATCAAACAGCTTTCCGTAAAACGCCGTGATCACTGCGGCCAGCACGATCGCAGGCGCCATGACGACGACATAATTCTCCATCCCAAGCCCTTTTTCATAGTAGAGAATCAGGTACGGCATATAGATATTGATGGAAATGTTAAACAGCGCAAACGCCCCGATCACAGCGTACAAAAGCTTATGCTCCGCAAAGACGGAAGGCCGGAAGCTGTAGAACACCGTCTTCCAGTACCCTTCTGTCCCCCGGAATCCGGACAGATCAGGCCAGTCCTGCACGAGAAACAGCCCGAGTGCGCCGATCGCAAACACCGCGCAGCCGATGATCGCAAAGATCGCGACCCAGCTCTCCTCCCGGTCCAGGTCAAAGGCCATGAATCCGCCAAATACGACAAGCGTCGCCACCAGGGGCATCATCGCGTTGATCCCCTCGATCCGCCCGCGGCTGTTCCCGTCGCCCCAGTCCGTCATCCAGGCGTTAAAGGCCGCGTCGTTCGCCGTAGATCCTAAGAAGGTCATCAGGCAGTCCAGCGCGATCACAAGGCCGACTCCAAGGGAGGCCGCAGCCGTCACGCTCCCCGCCAGGGGCGTCAGCAGCTCCATGCGCACCAGCGCAAAGCAAAGGATCGAGATTCCCCACAGCATATAGCCGCCGCAGATGAACCGCCTCCGCTTCCCGGTATAATCAGAATACGCTCCCATCAGAATGGTGGTGAGCGTCGCGGCAGCCGCGCTCGCCCCCACCATCAGAGAAATGTCCCCCGCCGACGCGTGGAACATCTTATAGATAAAAACATTCAGGTACATGTTTTCGACGACCCACGCGATCTGCCCCATCAGGCCGAAGACCGCCAGCGCCGCCCAGAATTTCTTCTTTAAACTCCCCTTCATACCCTTCTCCCATCTATGGACCTTGCGGCCAGCCTCCGCTTTCCGGCGCTGGCCGCCCCGGCCCTCCGCGCGCTTCCGCCGCGGCACGTTAACGCCGCCCGAAGCCGGCTCAGTCCAGGCACCCCCGGATCTCCTCCGGCGTATGCACCAGCTCCTTCGCCCCATGCTCCCGCAGAAACGCCTCATCCCGGAACCCCCACAGCACCGAGATACAGGGCAGACCCGCGTTCTCCGCCGTCATGATATCCACGTCCGAATCACCGACATACACGGCCCGCTCCGCGGGTATTCCAAGCTCCTTTAAGGCCGCCCATACCGTATCCGGCGCGGGCTTTCTGGCAACGCCTTCCTTTTCCCCGATCGCGGTCCCTGCCAGCCCGTTAAAATAAATCTCCGCAAGCTCCTTCACCGCAAAATCCGGCTTGTTGGACACGATCGCCAACGCGTATCCCTCCTGCCTTAACTCCAGAAGCAGCTCCATCACCCCGTCATAGGCTTTTGTCTTATCGTTGCAGTGCAGTGCGTAATGCTCCTTAAAAGCCGCAAAGACCTCCTCAAACTGCGGGTTATCAGATCCGCCCGGCACTGCCAGCTCGAAAAGCCGCCTGGCGCCGTTTCCCACAAAGCGCCGCACCTCGTCCATCGTTCGCATCGGCATCCCGAAGGCCGCAAGTGCGACGTTTGTCGCATCCGTAAGATCCTCCAGCGTATTTAAAAGCGTGCCGTCCAGGTCAAAAATAACCGCATCGTACTTTTTCATGATCTCCTCCCTGTCCGGGGCCACAGACCGGCCCGTCGCCAGACCATCGCTTGCCCGGTCACACCGCTACTTCCCCGGCAAGCACCCGTTTGTAATCCTCATAGTTCTTCGCGAGAAGCGCCGGGGTATCCAGACCGTACGGGCATTTGCTCTTACACTGGTCGCAGTGCAGACACCCCTCGATCTTCTTCATCTTTGCCTGTACCTCCTCCGTCAGCTGCAGCGCAGAAGGAGAACGGCGCAGAAGCAGCGACATCCGCGCGCAGTTATTGATCTCGATCCCGGCCGGACACGGCATGCAGTACCCGCAGCCCCGGCAGAATTCCCCGGCCAGTTCGGCACGGTCCTGTTCAATCACCGCTTTGATCTCCTCCGTCATCGCCGGCGGATTATCAATATAAGAAATAAACTCGTCCAGCTCCGACTCGCGCTGCACGCCCCAGATCGGCAGCACATTGTCGTACTGCGCCTCAAATGCGTACGCCGCCGCGGAATTCGTGATCAGCCCGCCGGAGAGCGCCTTCATCGCCACAAAGCCCATGCCCGCGTCCTTACACATCCGCACCAGCTCCACATCCTGTTCGCTCGCCAGATAGCAGAACGGGAACTGCAGCGTCTCATAAAGCCCGGATTCCACCGCCTCCCGCGCCACGGCGAGCCGGTGGTTCGTGATCCCGATATGACGGATTTTCCCCTGGGCCTTCGCCTCCTCCATCGCCTCATAAAGCCCGCTCCCGTCACCTGGCTTCGGGCAGAAGGACGGGTTGTGGAACTGGTAAATATCAATATAGTCTGTCCGAAGATCCCGCAGCGACGTCTCCAGCTGCTCCCAGAACCCTTCCACAGTCGTAGTCATCGTCTTGGTTGCGATGTAAACCTTATCCCGCATCCCCTCAAATGCCGCTCCGATCTTTTTCTCACTGTCCGTGTAAAAGCGCGCCGTGTCAAAATACGTGATCCCCGCGTCATACGCCTTTTTCAGCAGCCGGACAGCATCCGCCGTGTCAATCCGCTGAATCGGAAGCGCTCCGAATCCGTTTTTATTCACCGTAATCCCTGTCGTTCCCAGTGTCACCATTTCCATTGCTGATTCCTCCTTCTTCTGTTGAAATCCTTCGATACGACTGATCTTATTATAGAATATTTGCCAGCCGCCCACAATGCATATCAGAAGAAAACTTTAATATATGGCTTTGCCGTCATTCCTCACTGAGATACGGGAAGAAGAAGCTGCTCTGCTCCTTTCCCCCGAACATGTTGTTGTACTGCAGGATCTCATAATCCCGGATCCACTGCGCTTCCGTGCCCGCGGCCTCGCTTCTGTGCAGAAAGCCTTTCGCCGCCTTTGAATAATATCCCCTGGAATTGATCGCCGGAACCTCCTCCATCAGATCCGATAAAAACCGGTTATATGCGGGAAGCGGGATCCCCGCACGCTCTAACGCCATCGTCGCAAGGTAGTTTAAGCTGGTGATCTCCACCTCCTCTTCCTCACTCTCATAATTCGTCCAGATAAAAAACGGCACCGTATAGAGCGCCTCGAGCTCATCCTCCGTCAGACCGGACAGCCCTTTTCCGTTTAGATGCGGGTAAAAGCTGGAAGACAGGCTCGGCTGGTGATCCCCGAAAAAGACAATCTCCACCGGTTCATCCACCTGCTCAAAATAGGTGATCAGATACTCGAGCGCAGCGTCGCTCTCATAGAGCAGCGAGAGGTACTGGTTAACGTCCGGATAATTCAGGCCGAGCATGCGCACCGGCTCCGGGAAATTTTCAAATTTATCCATATATCCGCCGTGGTTCTGCATCGAAATGCTCATGACAAACAGATCCTCATTCGCCGCGCGCCGCTCAAACCGCCCGATAATGCTCTCGTAAAGCTCCCGGTCCGTCACATACTCGCGCACAAGCTTCGTTTTGTCAAAATCGTCCAGAAAATAAGCTTCGTCAAAGCCCAGATCCGGATACACCATATTCCTGCTCCAGCCCGTCTCGTAATACGGGTGCATCGCCACGCAGGTATAGCCCTCGTTTTTCAGATTCGAGACAATGGAGGTCGGCGTGTCCGTGATATACTGCTGGTACACCACCGAACCGCTGGGAAGAAACGCCATCGAGTTTCCCGTCATAAATTCCCACTCGGAGTTCGGCGTCTTCGCCCCGAATACGGAGGAGAGCGCGTAGCCCTTTACCGTATTTTCCCTCAGGGAGTCATAAAACGGCGTGACATCCATATTCGTCCGGAAATTTCCCACCACAGAAAGATCCGCGTAGGATTCGCTCATGACTACAATGATCGTCGGCCGTTCCGGCGAACCCGCGGCTTCTCCCGGCACGGCGCCTGTCTCCTGCGCAGCATCCGGCGGCCCGCCGGCGCCCTCTGGTCCGCCCGGCTCTCCTTCTGCCCCGGCAGTTCCCGCTGTGTCCGTTCCGGCGGCATACCGCTCCTCCAGCGCGGCCACCGCCTCCGTGGAATACCCCTCCGGCTCCCGCACGAAGCTGTCCCGCACGCTTAAGACGAAATTCAGCACATACCCGTTCCGGTAGCTCCCCTTCTGTTCCCAGGTTTCCGTCACCACATACTGCGTCTTCTCCCCGATATATACCGAGCAGAGCACCGCCAGCGAAAAACAGACCGCGCCTGAGAGAACGCGCCGCGGAATCACCACCTGCATTTTGTGCATCAGCGCAAGATAAAGCGCGCTGATCAGGATCACATACCGCGCGCGGTCGTCGATCACAAACTGATAATTCCCCGCCACCGACAGTCCGGTCTGGATTGATTTAAGATCACTGAAAATAAATTCGTTCCCGCGGAACAGATAGACGAAATAATTGATCCCGGCCACGAGCATCAGAAACGAATGCGCGATGATACAGGAGAGATCCGTCCGGGACGTCGCCATCTGGACCGCCAGAAACATCACCAGGCAGCAGAGAATATTATAGATCATCTTTTCCCTGGTAATCCGGCTCCGAAGCTCCGCGTCCAGCAGCAGGTACTGCACATGATATGCCGTAAAGATACTGCCCGCGGCGAGAAGAAAACCGCTCCATATCCAGGGAAGCGCCCCCTCCCGTTTTACTTCAAATGTAAAACTTCTGATCAGAAAATAGCATGCGCCAAACGCCAGCAGCACAAGAGCAGAAACGCCGGCGTCCACGGCCGTCGCCGTGCCCGTTTCGGGAATAAATTTCTGCACAAACAGAGCGGCTGCAAAAATCATTGCAACCGCCAGCCTGCCTGCATTTCTCTTTTCAAAACACAATCCCGCTTTCATGTCTTCCCCGCTGTCTTTCTTCTATATTTAAAACGATTATCATTCACTAACGATATTTTAACATGACAGCTATGTTTGTCAATTTTTGTATGATTAAATTTTTCTTAAAGAATTCAAAAGCATGTCTGCCTGCGCGCCCGCACGCGGCGTACAAGCACGACCGCCATTCCGATGAAAAACGGGAAAACAAAGGTTCCGAACCGGTATAATAGGGACGCGGACCCCGACAGCGCCGTGCCCGCAATCCCGGAAAACAGCGCGGTAAACACAAATTCCGTAGATCCGATCCCGGCAGGCGCGGGCAGCACCGCCGCAAGCATGACGGAAAGTGAGGTAACCGCCATGGTCTGCGGCAGGCTGATTTCACACGTGCCGCGAAAGATCAGATACGGAATGGCGTACCAGAAACAGTTCCTCACCATACTGAGCGCGATCATCCCCGCCACCAGCAGCCGGTCCCCCATAATCTCGCGGGACGCCTCCTCCAGCATAAAGCACTGTTCGCGCAGCATACCGAGCGACGCGTCCATCCTGCCATGCTGTTTCTGATTCATCCAGTCCAGGAAACAAAACATCATCCGGTGAAGCCGCTCCGAACAGCAGAACGCCACCAGAAGCAGCGTGATCACAAGCGTCAGCGCATAACCTGCCACCAAAAGCCACTGATAAGAGGCAAACCCTGCCGCAAACACTGCATACATGTAATGCCAGCACGCGACGGACAGCACCAGCGAAAAAATCGCAATGCTGATCTTATGAAACGCATACTGGAGCATATAAAGGCCAAAGCTTTTCGAATAGCCGACGCCATGCTCCCCCAGATAGACGATCGCCGCTACCCCGGCGCCGCCTCCGAGCGTTGCCACCCGGTAAAACGAGCAGAAAAACGCGTTTGTCACTCCCATCCAATAAGTAAAATGTGGATTATATTTCTTCGCCAGTACCGTTGTGATCAGTCCCTCTGTCATATGGTACAGGATCGTCAGCACGCAGATACCCGCGATCACCTCCGGCGTGGTCTTCCTTAACTCCGAAAGAATCGGGCCTGCCTGATCCCGGAACGTATATACAATCGCACCGATCAAAGCACACACAAAAATCCATTTCACCAGCTGTTTCTTTCTCTTACTGATCACAATCTCCCCTTACTTTTTCTTATAATTCGTATATCCTGTCTGCCGGTAAGGATGCGCTTCCCACAGCCGGTCCGCCGTATCCTTCCACTCGCGGGCATATTCGACGCACTTGCCGCACAGATGTTCCACCGGCTCCTGTTCCTCCACATCCGTCGATACAGCTCCCGTCTTCCTGACCATATCCTGAAGGATTTCGGGATTCTCCAGCATCGGACAGGGGCGAAGCATGTTCTCATGAAACGGCTGCCTGTCCCGGTACGCCATGAACAGCGGCTGCTTTAAGCACTCGAGGAGCGACTTTTCCCGGATATTCGCGCCGGAATAATGGATAAACACACAGGGCTCCACATCCCCCTTCGGATTGATGTGGCAGTAATTCCTGCCGCCTGCGATGCAGCCGCCGACATATTCCCCGTCGTTTTGGAAATCCATGACAAAGATCTCCTTCCCGCCTTCCATCGCGCGCACCTCGCGGAGCCTGTGGTACATATATTCCCGCTGCTCCTTTGTCGGCATCAGCTCCGGCGCAGCGTTCATTCCCACAGGCATCAGATGAAAATACCAGGCAAACCTGCTGCCGTGCTCAATCAGCAGATCAAAAAACTCATCCGAAGTCACGGCCTTAACATTTTTACGAGTATAGCATACGCTGTTTCCAAAAATCAATCCGTTTTTATGCAGCAGATCCATCGCACGGATCACTTTTTCATAGACGCCGCTGCCCCGTCTGAAGTCGTTCGCCTCCTCAAAGCCCTCCAGGCTGATGGACAGCGAGAGGTTTCCCACGCGTTTCATCCCGTCGCAGAACGCCTGATCCACCAGCGTTCCGTTCGTGTAGCAGTGAAACGCACATTCGTTATGCTTCTCACAGAGACGCAGGATATCCGCCTTTCGCACCAGAGGCTCGCCGCCGGTCATCATGTAAAAATAAATCCCCAGCTCTTTTCCCTGCGTGACGATATCGTCCAGCTCCTCGTACGAAAGGTTGAGCTTATTCCCGTATTCCGCGGCCCAGCAGCCGGTGCAGTGCAGGTTGCAGGCGCTGGTCGGATCCATCAGGATCAGCCAGGGGATATTGCAGTCGTGCACTGTGCGCATCTTACGGATCGTCTTCGTCCCGAGAAACGCTGCCTGGAAGCCGAGATTTAACGCCGTCATCTTCGCGACATGCGGATCCGTCTCATCCAGCAGCCGGTTTGCATACCGCATCCATTTATGCTCCGGATTTCGTATCATATTTCTTGCCGCTTCATAAGACTCTGCGCTGAAATTATCTCCCATAAACCGCTCTGTCAGGTCCACAAGCTTTAAAAGCTCCTTTTCTCTGTCCCTGTTCAGACTTTTCTGTACGGCATCCGCCGCAATACCGAACGCTTTTCTCTCCACCGACTGTACCATTCCCGCCATCTTTTGTCCCTCCGTCTCCGCATGTACGACCGCTTTCATTCCTCCCGGTCCCCGGGATCTTTCCCGGAATCATGCTTTACCACGGATTATAGCGGGCTTCTTTCTTTTTTTACATATGCAATGCCCATTCCCTGTCGCCGCCCCGTATACATTTCCATCCTTTTGTTCACACCCTTCCTACATCTCGCCGGAAATGATTATATTTTTCTTACCATTTTCTTAATTCTTGCTATATTTACTTAACAACTTCTTTTAAAATGGGTATACTCATGACAAAAGAAAACGCAGATCAGAGCTCCCCTGCCGGGGAGAAGAGGAGACCCTATGCCCGGATTTGTCACGCACTACATATTTGGAACAGACGCATACCGCAGACTTGGCAGCAAACCCTTAAAACAGAATCTTCACAACAACAGCGCCGCGTACGCGCTCGGCCTGCAGGGGCCGGATATTTTCTTTTATTACCTCCCCTCCTATGTGCTGCACGGGCATAATATCGGCGCGCTTGCACATACCTGCGAGACAAATGCGTTTTTCCGCGGCCTGCTGCACGGCTGCCAGAAGCTGACGCACCCGGCGGACCGTGGAATTGCGGAGGCATATGTGACCGGCTATCTCGGACATTACCTTCTCGATACCACCTGCCATCCCTATATTTACGCCATGACGCACTATACCGGGCGGACAAAGGATTATTTCTCCCGTCACGCCTACCTGGAAACGGATATTGACACAGCGCTTCTCGCGTTAAAGCTGCACCGGCGGATCGGCGGATTTTTTATCGGGGACACACTGCGCCTTTCCATGCGGCAGAAACGCGTGATCTCGGACCTGCTCTGGTACGCCTACCACTATGCGTTTCCGGAATACCGGCTCCACCGGTTTACCATGCGCCTCGGCATCTTTTCCATCCGGCTGGGCCTGCGGATCCTGCGCGATCACAGCGGACAAAAAAAGGTGCTCTTCCGCTTTCTGGAAAAGCACCTTCTCGGCTATCCTCTGTTTTCTCCGCTGATCGCGAGCGATACGCTCTTTTTCCGGACGGATCCCTTTAACCTGCGGCATACGGCCTGGGCCAACCCCTGGGATGAAAGCAGGATATCCACGGAAAGCTTTTTTGACCTCTACCGCAGGGCCGGCCGCCGGTATCAGGCCATGGCTTTATCGCTGCATGAGGCGCTTCGCGCAGACGGGGCGGACCGGGCGCGAAAAATCGCGGCCTTCCTGGAAGAATACCAGAACCTGTCCTTCCACAGCGGGCTTGACGCGTCCATTCCGAGCTGATATCGCCATTACATCACAGAGACGCATGTTTTATCCTGTGTTTTTGAAAAATCAAATCACAGTTTATTTTTGAACAAACATTCAGCTCGCGCCGTTCAGAAAGTCCGCCACCTGCCCGGTCACCATCTGCATCAGCCGCTCTCTCGCCTCGAGGCTCGCCCATGCGATATGCGGTGTGATGATCAGGCGCTCGCTGTCCTTGATCTGACGCAGCGGGTTTTCCGCGCTCATCGGTTCCGCGCTCAGCACGTCCAGCCCTGCCGCAGAAATTAAATTCTCTTTTAACGCATCGGCAAGATCCTGTTCCACAACGATCGGCCCTCTGCCGAGGTTTAGCAGGATCGCCGAATCCTTCATCCTCTCAAATGCCTCCCGGTTCATCAGCCCTTCGGTATTCTGATCCAGCGGCGCATGGATGGAAATGATATCCGAGGTCTTAAGCAGCGTCTCAAAGTCCACCCGCTCATACCCCTCCTGATTATTTTTACCCGAGGTCGAATAATAAATCACATGACAGCCAAACAGCTTGGCAAGATCCGCCACGCGGCGCCCGATCGCCCCGAGCCCGATGATCCCCCAGGTTTTCTGATCGAGTTCATGGAACACATTGGAAAAATGCGTGAACATGGTGTCCGCGACATACCGCTCCGATTTGACGTAATTATCATAATACGGCAGCTTCTCCATAAGGTAAAACAGCAGGGCAAAGGTATGCTGGGCAACCGTCTCCGTCGAGTATCCCGCGACATTGCGCCATTCGATCCCGCGTTCTGCCAGGTAGTCTTTATCCAGAATATTCGTGCCGGTTGCCGTCACGCACACCAGCTTCACACCCGGCGCGTCGCCGATCGTATCCCGATTGATGGAAACCTTGTTTGTTATGACGATTTCCGCATCTTTTGTCCGCTCGCGTGCCTCCTGCGGTGTAGAAAAATCGTACAGCTCCAGCTCCCCGAGCTCCTTAAGGCCTGACATGTCGATGTCGTCCCCGATTGTCTTTGCATCTAAAAATACGATTTTCATAGATCTCTCCTTTCTTCTCCCTCCGGCGTACTGCTCTTCAGATACTCCCGCAGCGCTTCCATCCGCTCCCGCGCGATCCGCACCCCTTCATCATAAAGCCTGCGGAGCTTCACGGTATCCGTCTCCGTGCGCCCTACGCCGTAGGTGCTCTCCGGCGCAATCACAAAGACGCGCCCCTCCTCCTCGAGCCTGCGCAGCTCATCCATGGACGCGTTGTAGCGCTCCGCCCGGTGCTCCATATCCTCCACGATCTTCGGATACTTCCGGTACAGCCGGTTTGTCAGCTTCACCGCGTTCTCCGTCTGTCTCACAAAGCCTCTCTCCCTCGTCAGCACTGCGATCACTTTGTCACACCCCTTCGCAAACGCATGCTCAAACGGAACCGAATCCGAGACTCCGCCATCCAGATAATAGTGCCGCCCGACCTTCACCGGCTGGAAGAGAACCGGCAGCGCACAGCTCGCCACCAGCGTATCGCGCATATCCTCCCCGCGCGGCACGGCCAGATACTCTGCCTTTCCGGTGTGGAGATTGGTCACCACGGCCTCCACCTCGCCCGGGTATGCCGCAAACGCCTCAAAATCAAAGGGAAGCAGCTTCTGCGGGATCTCCCCGAACACAAAGTCCGTGTTGTAATACGTGCGCTTTTTCCGGTTGAGCAGATGACGCATCCCCATGTAACGCTTATCACTCATATAGGTTTCCATCAGCTTTAAATTCCTGCCCTGCTGGCCGGACAGATAGGATACCCCGAATGCGATTCCCGCTGACACCCCCGCATAATAATCCGGCATCAGCCCTTCTTCCAGAAAGACGTCCATCACGCCGCACGAAAAAATCGTGCGGTTCGCGCCTCCCTCAGATACGATTCCTAACTTCATATATCCTCTCATTCCGCCGCGCTTTGCGGCCTTATCATTTTTTGTTCCGTTTTTAAGTATATCCCTATACGGGCAATCTGTCCAATGTTTCCTTTTCTCCGCCGCCCGCATTGACCATACGCTGATTTCCTGCTATGATTTACCATGGCGCCGGACAGATGCCCGGCAGCTTTCACGCCCCGGACAGGCGCAAAATCAACAGGAGAACCTCACTGATATGAACAAAGATCTGACAAAAGGACCCGTCTTAACCTCCATGCTGCGCTTCGCGGTTCCGATGTTTCTCGGAAACCTGCTGCAGCAGTGCTACAATATCGCGGACACGCTGATTGTCGGACGGTATCTTGGCCCGAACGCGCTGGCCGCCGTCGGCTCCGCGTTTACGCTTATGACCTTTCTGACCTCCATCCTGCTCGGGCTTTGCATGGGAAGCGGCGCCGTCTTTTCCATCCGCTTCGGGGAGAAAAATGAGGAAGGGTTAAAAGAGTGCATCTGCACGTCCTTTCTGCTGATCCTTTTACTTACAGTTGTCTTAAACATTCTTGTCTTTCTGCTGACCGACCCCATCCTCGCCCTCCTTAAGGTGCCGGATGAGGTATGGGGCCTGATGCGCGAATATCTCATCGTGATTTTCTGTGGGATCGCGGCGACCTTTTTCTATAATTTTTTTGCCTCGCTTCTGCGCGCGCTGGGCAACTCCGTCGCACCGCTTCTCTTTCTCGCGGTTTCCGCTGTGCTCAATATCGTACTGGATCTCTGGTTTATCACAGGGCTTGATCTGGGGGTTTTCGGCGCCGCCGCCGCGACCGTCATCGCACAGTATGTCTCCGGCGCAGGGATCGCGCTCTACACCCTGATCTGCGTTCCGCAGCTTCGCGTGAAAAAGCGTCATTTCCGGATCCGCGCCGCGCGTGTAAAGGAGATCGCCGGATTCTCTCTCTTAACCTGCGTCCAGCAGTCTGTGATGAACCTGGGAATCCTGATGGTACAGGGGCTTGTAAACAGCTTCGGCGCAACGATCATGGCCGCCTTCGCCGTGGCTGTAAAAATCGACGCCTTCGCCTACATGCCGGTGCAGGATTTCGGGAACGCCTTCTCGACATTCATCGCTCAGAACTTCGGCGCCAAAAAAACAGACCGCATCCGCGCCGGGATCCGGGGCGCGTTTGCGGTATCCATGCTCTTTTGTATCGTCATCTCGGCGGGCGTATGGCTCGGCGCGCGCCCGCTGATGCGGATCTTTGTCGACGCAGAGGAAGCCGCCATCCTCGCCGAGGGGATCCGCTATCTGCGGATCGAGGGGACCTTTTACTGCGGGATCGGCTGCCTGTTCCTGCTCTATGGCCTCTACCGCGCGCTTGCAAAGCCCGGAATGTCCGTTGTGCTGACCGTAATCTCGCTCGGCACCCGCGTCGCGCTCGCCTATATCCTCTCCGCCATCCCGGAAATCGGCGTTACAGGCATCTGGTGGGCAATCCCGATCGGCTGGTTTTTAGCGGACCTCACCGGGATCTTATATTACGTCATCCGATCGCCGCTTAAAGCTTCGGCATGATTGGACTTTCTGCCACGTACATCGTCACACCGCGGATTTCCTTTACCATAACAATCGCACCTGCCTCGAAAATCTTTCCTTCCTCAAACGCGCGGGCCGTCCACTCCTGACCGCGGTACACGGCCGTGCCCGTCCCTTTCAGATTATCGACCGTCTCGGTCAGACAGACGTTTTCGCCGATCGCGCGCTCATAATTCGTCCGAATCAGGTGCGGTTTTAAATAGCGGAGCGCCCACGGCCTTGTGAAAAACAGCAGAATCAGCGATACGGTCACAAACGCGAGAAACTGCCACAGCAGCGAAAGACCTGCCGCACAGCAGATTAACGCCGCCAGCGCGCCGCCGGCGAACCAGATCGAGGTCAGGCCGACCGTGATAATCTCAACCACCGCAAAAAGAATAATCAGTATGATCCAGAGAATCGCTTCCATAAAATATTCCCCCATTCCTGCGCTGCATGCGCACACCGGTATCCGTCACTGCTATTTTACCATAACTTCTTTTGCTTTTCTACCGGTTAATATTGGGACGGATCCTGCCGAAATATAAATATAGAAAATGCCTTTGCGAACGGCGAGAATTGTAACACAAGACTCCGGGAGGGATGACTATGGCGGTAAATCCAGCTTTTAACGGGGCAAGCACCACATTAAGCTCCAATTATTATATGAGAAATTTTTACAGGGCAGCGAGATCTGCGCGCACAACGGCAGGCCGCAGGGAGATGAGCAATTCGCAGCTGACCTATGCGGACGGCGCCGCACTCCGCCGCGCCGTGAGAAGCCTTGGAAGCTCCGAGTTTAACGAGACGCAGGCGGAGGATATCCGCAACAAGGCGCTTGCCTATGTCGAGACCTACAACCACGTGCTCTCGTCAGCCGCGGACTCCTCCGATGACCGCATCACGCGCAGCGCAAAGCAGATGAAGGCGCTCTCGCAGAAGTACGCGTCCGAGCTCGATCGGATCGGCATCACGGTGCATGAGGACGGCACGTTAGAAAGCCGTGAGGCGCGGCTGGAATCCGCTCCCCTCTCCCGGTTCGAGAAGCTGTTTTCCCGCGATTCCGAGATGATGCAGCAGATGTCCGCGCATTCCAGGAAGATCGAGCGCCAAAGCGACGCCCTTCTCATGGAGGAGGCACAGCGGCTGGCGGCAAAGCAGCGCAGCAGAGCGGCAACGGATACGGCGGCTTCCTCCGGCAGCACGGACACAAATGCCGGCACCTTTGGCAATACGGCAGAGACTCCGGCTACGGCAGCCGCGCAGATCGTCTCCGCCGCGATGGATCTGGATACGCTGGCTCACACCGGGATCGGCGGCCACATCAATCTCACGCTGTAGTTCCAAAGACAAAAGATCCATACCCCGCATTCCTGCGGGGTATTTTTTACATCCGGACAGCTCGCTGTATGCGCTGTCCCTTCTAAATTTTTTCACTGTAAATGTCTTTGTATCCCTCCCCGTAGATCTCCCCCGCGCTGCTGACAATCAGAAAGGCCGCCGGATCCGTCCGCTTTACAATCTCCTCGAGTTCTGGATACTGCTGCTTTTTCAGCACGCAGAGAATCACGTCCTTCTTTGTCCCCGTGTAGGCGCCCTCCCCGTGCAGGAACGTCACGCCCACCTCAAGCTCCTGTAAAACCGCGCCCGCGATGCTCCCGGAATGGTCGCTGATCACAAAGACCATCTTCGCCTCGTCCCTGCCATAGAGCACCACGTCGAGCACAACCGCGTTTACAATCACCGCGATGCCCGCGTAAAGCGCCTTATCCAGATCGCCGAACACAAGGCCGGAGAGCGTCACGATCAGGGCATCCGTCATCAGAAAAATATTTCCTGTCTTTAAGTGCCGGAACTTATTCCGCAGCAGCTTTACGATAATGTCCGACCCTCCGGTCGTCGCCCCGGCTTTAAAAATAATCCCCATTCCGACAGCGACAAGTGTCGATCCGGCCAGCGCCGCCAGAAGCGGATTTACCGTCACAGCGCCGATCACGGAAAACAGATTTGTAAACCAGGAGATCACCGCGACCGCGTAAAAGGTGGATATGATAAACTTAAATCCAAATTTAAAAAATGCAATCGCAACCAGCGGGATATTGAACAGGAAAAACCAGGTGCCCGTTCTGATCTTTGTCAGATAGCTTAGAATAATGGCAAGGCCCGACACCCCGCCCGGCGCCAGCTGATTCGGATCCAGAAACAGGCCGATGCCGGCGGAGTACACCGCCGCGCCGGCTGTGATCCAGAGGCAGCGATACAGTATGCCGGCAGCCGCTTTTCTCTTTTTCATACAAACCCTCCTGTTCTGACTCTCCCGCTCCTTCGCGGAATCAGCCTCTCCCACCTATTCTTTCGGTCCTCCGTACTCCCACGCCCCGGCATACTGCAGGGTGACGCTGCTGTTTTCGGCGCCGCAGCGCATACATTCCGTCAGCTCCCGGCCCTCAAGCAGTGCGATCAGAAATCCGGCGATATAGCTGTCCCCCGCTCCCATCGCGTCCACCACCTCGCACGGAATGATCCCGTATTCCGTGAACCGGCTCCCGTCGTATGCGATACTGCCCTGTCTGCCGCGCGTGGCAATCACCAGCTCTGGCCCGCTGGCATGGATCCGTTTCATCAGAATCCGAAGCTCTTCGTCCTCCTGGTCACTGGAAAAAAATGCGTAGTTTACCCAGGGCAGGGCGCCCGTAATCGCACGCGCCGTCTCTGCCAGCTCCCCCGTCATGCCGCAGGGGACTGCGCATCCGCCTTCCTCCCCGCCGTCGAACACTTTGGTCTCATCGATCTTCGTCGCAAAATCAAAGGCCACCGGGACGCCCCGGGCGCGGATTTCAGCCAGGTGATGTTCCATCCGCCCCCAGATCCCGGTCACCACCAGGTCATGTCCGCAGAGAAAATCAAGATCCGCCTCCTCCGGCGCAAAATCCGCCATGACGCCCTCCTCATACTCGCCGAACACCCGGTCGCCGTCCACGATCTCCACATAGGAAACCGCGGTTTTTCCCTCCTTCTGCGTTAGATGGGAGACATCCACGCCCTTCTCCCGGATCGCCTGCCGCATGAGTTCTCCGTACCGGTCCGTTCCGACTACTCCCGTATACGACGCTTTGCAGCCCAGCCGGACGGCATAGACCGCCACATTGACCGGATTGCCGCCCGGATCGCAGCGGCCCTCGCTCTGATAGACGTCCATACAGTTGTCGCCTGCCGCCGCGATGCGGATTTCTGCCCGCGCGCGCAGTGGTTTTTGTGTCACACATCCCATCCTGGTCTCCCCCTTTTTGTCTCTTCCCGCTCTCAAAGCTTCTCAGTAATCCAGGCATCTGTAGTACCGTCTGATCTCCATGGGATGACAGTTGATCTGCTCCATATGCGCGTCGATCCGCTGTGTCACGGCATGCATCAGAAGGTGCGAGAGACTGCCCCGGTACTCCTCACTGATCCCCGGCAGGTCATAATCCTTTGTGTCAATGATATTGTAATTCGCGCAGACCTTCGGGATAAAACGCGCCACGCGCTCTCCGAGCGCCCGCTGGGAATCCTCCCCCACAAATACGGTCACCGGCGTATCCCGGTCGATGATCTCTAAGGTCCCGTGAAAAAATTCCGCGCTGTGAATCGACTTTGTGCGGATCCAGTGCTGCTCCTCCCAGTAGCACATCGCATAAGAGTAAGTCGCTCCGTACTGGTTTCCCGCTCCGATAAAATAATGGATCGCATCGTCCTTATGCTCCCTTGCGATCCGCTCTCCCAAAGGATCCGCCGCCTTCTCCACCTCCACGAGATCCTTTGCCAGCCACTGATCCAGCTCCTCATAGTACCGGTCGTAATCCGGGAATTCCCCCGCCTGGTACAGGAAACGGTCCGCCACCATAAAAAATTTCAGCTGCTCATTGCCCGGATAAGCAATCTCGTCATCCACCATCTGTGCCAGCTTCGCGTTCTGATCGTCGATAAACCCGATCACCCTGGCCCCGGCTGCCTGCGCTTTCGCCACGGCATCCACCATCTCCGCCGTATTTCCGGTCACGGAGGAAATCACGACAACCGTCCCCTCCCCGATCCGCCGGTTCCCGGTCGTTAAGTATTCCGCTGCATTTTCCACAAAAAAGTCAGTCGCCGACCTTTCCTTCATATGTATCTCTGCCTGCAGACAGGAGGCATAGGTCCCGCCGATCCCCAGCCAGCAGAGATTCCGGTAACCCGCATGGCAGATTTCATCTACAATTGTATTGATCTTCCCGCGCAATGCCAGCGCGCCGTTTACACTGTCCAGCTGTTTTAGTTCATCAAATTTTAACATTCGTTCTCCTCTCCGTTCCGGCAGAACCTGACGGTATACTCGCACCGGTCCTCCCTGCTGTACGTGCGCGTGTATTCGATCACACGGTCTTCCTCATCGCGGCTGGTGCATTCAAACAGAAAAACCGGCAGCGACGGGTCAAGATCAAGCGCCCGCGCATCCTTCTTTTTTAAATAAGCAAGATCAAGCGTCTGAAACGCCTCTTTTAATGTGACGCCAAAAAACTCATATGTTTCATAAATCGAAAACACTGCCAGATCAATCCCGCCCAGCCAGGGCAGAATATACTCCGGAATGAAAATTTCCTCCAGCGAAACCGGTACATCCTCCGCATGGCAGATCCGCTTAATGTAAAAAACCGGATCCTCCGGCCGGATGCCGAAGATCGCGGCATACCGCTCCCCGGCCGGTCGCAGGCTCTTCACCAGCACTTTTATCCGCGGCGTCCTGTTTTTGCTGCGGATCGTCTTCGAAAATCCATCCAGGGAATACAGGTTCTGTTCGAGCTTTTCCCCCAGCACAAACACGCCTTTTCCCTGTACCCGCTTTAACAGCCCTTCCTTTACCAGCGTGTCAATGGCGCTGCGCACCGTCAGGCGGTTCACTCCGTAATGATCCGCCAGCGCGTTCTCGGAAGGGATCGCGGTTCCCGGAGGATATTCCTCCGCCTCAATCTTCGCGCGAATCTCTTCCCGCAGCCGCAGATAAATCGGTACATTATGATCCTTCATCCCGTCTCCCACCTTCTCTTTAGTCTGCTCGAATACCGCACTTTGTCCGGTCTCGCTACTGTCTGAAACATTTCAATCACCCTCTGCTGCCTGTCGCAGACCGTTCCCGACAGGTAAAACAGCGCGGTTCCCTTCTCCACGCCAAGCAGCTTCGCCTCCTGCTCCTCCGCAAACGTCACCCGGATCTTCTCCGCGCCGGAAAAAACCTCCGCGCCGTATCCCTTTAACACCTCATAGAGAGATTCCCTGGAAAAATCGTGGCCCTGCAGCCGTCCATACGCATCGTTTACGAGTGTCGTCTCTATCATGACCGGCGTGCCGTCTAACATCCGCAGACGCGTCAGCTCCAGTAACTCTTTCCCCGGCTCCACGCCAAAGACAGCCGCCTGCCTGTCACTGCATGCCACCGTCCTCTGCCGGATCACGCGCGACGCAATCGTCCTGCCGTTCGCCCTCGCCCAGCCGGAGAGGGAATCCAGGTTCTGCAGGTCAAACATGAGCTTTGGCTCCTGTATGTAAGTGCCGGACCCCGCCCGCTGATACAGCACACCCCGCCCGGTCAGCTCCTGAATCGCGCTCCGCAGCGTGGCGCGGCTGCAGCCCCACATATCGCACAGCGTCCGCTCCGCCGGAAGCCGCTCATGCGCCGGCAGGTGATTCTGTTCGATATAATGCAGAAGCTTTTCCGTCGTGTCCTCAAAGGGCGTGATATGGTAATCCTGAATCATGCTCCTCCCTTCCAACTGGTATGTTTTTTATTCCTATATATGTTGTCTGTTTTTTCATACCAATTTAAGCACAGTGTATCACATACTGAAATTTTTTGCAAGCCCATTCAAAAAAAGAATGCGGCACAGCCCCCGCAGGCCATGCCGCACTTTTTTTCATTTTACTTTCGTTCCATTTTTATCGCTATCTCATTCCCTTCCACGACAATGGTCGCATAGCTGCCGCAGATCAGCGGCATCATCGGCGGCAGATGCCCCAGATCCGCATCCATGATCACCGGGACGCCGTACTCTCCCAGCAGATCGCACACCGCGTGGTACTGATCCAGCCCCATCAGCTCCTGCCCGAACACCAGCGGCCTTCCGATCAGAAACCCCTTCACATGGGAAAACCATCCCGCGTTTTTCATCTGCCAGACAGCCCGGCGGATCGCCATCACATTTAAGTCGCAGGACTCCAGAAACCAGAGGATGCCGTCCTCCTGATAGCGCTCCGTAAATTCCTTCACCCTGTCATAGACGGTTCCGGTCAGGTTCACCAGGCAGTCCATACAGCCGCCCAGCAGACGGCCCGTAAGGCGAAGTGAGGCGGCGGGCATTTCCGTCAGCTTTCCCGGTCTGCCGGAAGTCTGCACGCCAGCCGGTTCTTCGCCCTCTTCTGTCATCCACGCTCCCGCCGCAAAGCCCTCAGGCAGAAACACCCGCAGCTTCCGCTCCTCCGTCACGTGGTACGGCGCAAGGGGGTGCTCCTCATCCTTTAACCCCTCCCGCTCCCACAGCGGATAGCCGTGCACCTGATCCGTCTTCCCGCGCAGGAGCGCATAGGCGTCCGAAAGACACTCGTGCCAGGGCTCCATCCCGAAGGCCGCCGCGCACGGCCCGTAAACGGACGCCGTATCGCAGAGTGTGGCCAGAAGAAAGGTCATGTTCGTATTGTCGGAATATCCCATATACCATTTCGGTTTCGCCGCCGCGATCCGCTCAAAATCCACATACTCCAGCGTCTCGCACATCAGCTCGCCGCCCCCGCAGGAGATCAGGATGTCCGCCGTATCACCGCAGTAGTAGTCCGTCAGCTCCTTCCCGCAGGCCTCTGGCGTATTGCTGATCCCGATCCCTTTGCCCTCATAGCAGTTCGGCCCCAGCACCGGCGTATGTCCCAGCGCCTGAAATTTTTTCTGCGCATGGTCAAACGCGCTCCGGTAAGGTTCGATATTGCATCCGAACGACGGCGCGACAAACCCGATCGTCCCGTGTTCGGACAGAAATTCTGGATATTTCATGAAATTTTCCTCCTTTTCGTACAACTATAACACAAATTTTGCCAGAATTCAAAAAAAGGCTTGCAATCTGTTTCGTTCGTTGTATAATAGTAGGTGTGCAGACATAGTACATCGGTAGTATATCAGCTTCCCAAGCTGAGGAGGCGGGTTCGACTCCCGTTGTCTGCTCTCTCAGGAAACCCCGGTAAGATCGGAAATGCCGATTTACCGGGGTTTTGCTATGCATTTCATGTCGTGTAAAAACAATGCGTGACGCCAAAAGGGACTAAATGTCGCGCATGTACAACACGAGATGCAACATGGATTTTTTGTTTGATAAATATTTTTTAAATTTTTTTCGCAATCAGTTGACTTTTTAAGTTTTTTGGATATACTGAAAGTAACAGAAGCTCCCACACCTCTCAACGATGTGTCCAATGGGAGCACTTTTTTTACATGGGAGACAAAATGGAATTAAAAAAGCCTACAACATTCGACGAACAAGTCAGATTGCTTGAAAAAAAGAATATCATTATAACTGACAGGGATTCATGCATGGATTTCCTGTCAAAAACCAATTATTATCGTCTTTCGGGCTATTTTCTTCCTTTTATCGCCAAAAAGGATGAAGTATGTTTTATCCCATTAAAATTTGAGCGTATTCAAAACATCTACAGATTTGATGCAGAATTACGGAATCTGATTTCTTATGTAATAGAAAAAATTGAAATACATATCCGAACGCAGCTTGCCTATTACCATGCTCATACCTATGGAGCTGAAGGATACAGGAACAGTTCTTCCTTTAACTCAAAGCATAACCACGTTGCTTATATAAAACACGTAGAAGCATGTATCACAGAAAACGCAAATACCCTCGTTATGCAGCATCATCGCGAAAAATATGCAGGGCACATCCCGATTTGGGCAATTATAGATTTCTTTTCTGTTGGAATGCTTTCTTATTTTTATCGTGGAATGAAAAACAGAGACAAGGCACAAATAGCACAATCTGTTTATGGGGTTAATTATCAGACAATGGAAAGCTGGCTGCGCTGTCTGACAGATCTACGAAACCGCTGTGCTCATTATTCGAGGCTATATTACTGGATTTTTCCAGCTATTCCCAAAATGCCGACACAGGAAAAGTATGAACCTTCACGACGTTTATTTGCGCAGCTTTATATGCTCAGGCTGATGTATCCGGACAAGGACAGATGGAACGATGAAGTTTTGAAACCATTAATTAAATTGGTGAAAAAATACAAAAATGATATCACTTTAAAACATTTGGACTTTCCTTATCGCTGGAAATCCATGCTGAAATACTAAACCCCTGCGCCAACAATAATGTCTCACGATATGAAGCAATGAAAGGAGTGCGACAATGGCGTTATCACAGACCTGTACCATCGATGATATCTATGCCCTGCCAGAGGGACAGCGTGCAGAACTGATTGACGGACAGCTTTACATGATGGCTCCGCCGAAAACCATACATCAGCGGCTGGTCTCAAAGCTTGGACAGAAGATTGCCAATTACATTGACAGAAAAGACGGTGACTGCGAAGTATTTCCGGCTCCATTCGCAGTTTTCCTGAGTGCGGACGAAAAAACCTATGTTGAACCGGATATTTCCGTCATCTGTGACAAAAGCAGGCTGGACGACCGGGGCTGCAACGGCGCTCCTGATTTTATTATCGAGATCGTCTCACCGGCCAGCCGCCGGATGGACTACGACAGAAAGAACGGCCTGTACATGGATGCCGGTGTGCGGGAATACTGGATTGTGGATCCCGAAAAAGAACGCACCACCGTTTACCGCTATGCGGAGGACGCCGCTCCGATCCTGATTCCCTTTGACCAGCCGGTCACATCCGGCATTTATGAGGATCTTTGCATCACAATCGCGGATCTGATGCTATAGCGACGAATCACCGGCACTGCCGGTGATCCCCCGCAGCCTGTGATTTTCCTTTGTAACGCTCTGCATCTCTTCCGTAAGCTGCTGTTTCTCTTTCTCAGCCTGCAAAAGCTTCGCCTCATATTTTTCTTCGATAATATCAATATCCAGGATCAGAGATTCATCCGTCATATCGTTCACCGCCTCCATTTCCTCATAACGAGCGTACAGATGCTGGTAGAGCATAAGCGTCAGCTGGCGCAGCCTGGCCGCGTCATTTGGCGTTATATTTCCGGCCTCCAGATTCTTACTGATACTACCGATTATATCATTATAATCCTAAAATTGCAGATGTGTCTTTTCGTTCAGGAGATGTGGAGGCATGGGGTAGAGGCTTTTTAAAGATAAAAACAGAATGTAAAAAAGTAAATGCGCCGCTTCCGCTCATAGATGCTGAAAATGGGGGTGTTTCGATAAGCGCGTCGGGGTGTGAAAAATATATGTCTATGCTAAGATACGGTCAGTATGGACAAGTAGGAGCAGACGGTATTTGGCGTGATGAAGAAAACACAGACAAGAAAAGCGGCGATAAAAAAGCGGCGATAAAAAGCGGCGATAAAAAAGCGGCGATAAAAAGCGGCGATAAAAAAGTAACAAAAAAGACACAAATGCAATATGATAAAATTCTTGCGTTTATGGAAGAAGGAAAAGAGTATGGGATATGGGATTTTTGCGAGTTATTGAATTTGAAGGAAAGCCGCACGAAAGTTATTTTACAAGGTCTTTCAGATGATATAGAGATGGTTGGGAGTAATCGTGCCAGACGTTACAGGAAAAAAGAGAATTGATTGATGTGTCACCCAGGGTTCTCCCAACCTGATCCGTATAGGTGAACGTACCCTGACTGCCAAAGTCCAGCTTCAGATGTAGTAATGATAACATGAAAAAAGACGGATCGCAAGACTTTTTCATGAACTGTCCTTTAAAAAAAGAACACCCCCGGGCCAAAGACCCGAAAGTGTTCTTTTCTTTCTCCGTCCCGTCTCACGCCAGGCTCAGCAGATAGTCGATCTTCATCCTCTGCACCCGGCTCAGCTTCCGCTCCCCCATCCAGGGGGCCACATCCACCATCAGGACCTCTTTTTTCTCCTCCGTATAAGGCGTCCAAAGGGGCAGCCCCTCCCCGTTGGGATCTCCCCTGCGGACAAAATTCGCGATATACCTGGTCATCTTTCTGGACAGCTCATAATCGTCGCCGGAATAATCCCGCCAGCTTCTGTTCAGGGTGCCGAAGATATAGGGCAGCTCCACCCCGTGATGGGCTCCGGCCGCATCCCCCGGCACACGCCGGATGGTGCAGAACATGTAGGCGGGCTCCATCCCGTTTTTTAGCTGCGATTCCGCAAAAAACCGGCAGCGCATGGCATTGTCGTCCATCAGGGCGCCGGCAAGCTCGCCGTCGCTCATGGACCCGCAGAGCCCGAGGAATTCTTCCTCCCTGTCGCCGAAATTCTTCGCGTATTCCGCCGCATTCTGTCGGGTCAGGATGGAGGAGAGATGCATGCCCTCGTCCCCCGCCTGGGCGATCATATAGTGGATCGGATGATGTTCGCCGTGGAAATACATCTCAGCCGGATCCTTCGGAAATACATAGCCGTCGATCACGCCGCGGAAATGGCAGAGCCATGCCTTTGTCTTTTTATATGCCTCCCCCAGTTCCTTTGGAGTCAGCCTGCGCATCTCCTCCAGCGACCGGCAGCCGCACAGCTCCATATACTCCCTTCCCCTGGCGTCCGCCTCCTCCTCAGAGATCCAGAAGGGTGAACTGTGCGGATTGTGATCCGGATCCATGAAATCCCTGGTAACCGGCCCGCTTAAGATGATGCATCCTGCCATATCCCCCGCGGTCAGCGGCGAGACCGCCAGCGACGTCACGGCAACCGAGCCGGAGGAATGGCCCATGATCGTGATCCGGTCCGGGTCTCCGCCAAAGGCCGCAATATTTCTGCGGGTCCATTTCAGCGCGAAGATCTGATCCAGATAGTAGAGATTCCCGGAGGATCCATAGGGATTTTCCTCCCGCATTTCCGGGTGGGAGAGCATGCCCAAAGGACCGGTGCGATAGTTAAAGGAGACCATGATGACCCCCTCCCTGCACAGCGCCTCCCCGTCGTAGGCGGGCTTATTGGAATATCCTCCCATAAATGCCCCGCCATAGACCCAGAACAACACCGGAAGCTTCTCGTCCTTCCGATGAGCCGGGGTCCAGACATTGAGATAGAGGCAGTCCTCGCTCTGCGTGTATATACCATCATCATCCATGAACTGACAGGGGATATTTCCGAACCGGTCGCACTCCCTCACGCCCTCCCAGCTGTCAGGCGGCTGCGGCATCCTCCATCTGAGATCCCCCACCGGCGGTTTCGCATAAGGGATCCCTTTGAATACGGTAAAAAGCGGATTATTTCCGGGAACGCCCCGCACTTTTCCTGTCTCGATTTCGGTCTCGCGAAGGGCGATCCCTTCCCGGCCATATGTACTGCTCATCTCCTCTCACCTCTCCTTCCTCTCCTACTTGTGCGCGGAATACGCTCTTTTTAACTCTAACAGCTGATTCAGCGCGATCTCAATATAATCATTCCACATGGTAAAATCATGGTCATAGCCCTCGGCGCAGATGTAGCTGACGTCATATCCCAGCTCCTTTAAGACTCTGACGTCCCCCTCCACCCGCGTGCGGATAAATTCTTTACTCCCGCAGCAGATATGGAATTTACAGAGGGGCTCACCGGATTCCTTATGCCGTTTCGCCTCCTCATACATGTCAAAGCGGGAGTGGTCGAACTGCTCCGCCTCCCCGAAGGTGCTGTTAAAAATCGGGAAAAAGCTTTTAAAATGATCCCCCTTCAGCTCTTCCTTTATGGTATCGCTGCAGAGGGTCAGCCCGATGCCGCCCGAGATATCCACACAGGCCGCATATTTTTCCGGATGCATGATGGCAGTCCCAAGGGCGACGTTTCCGCCCATGGCATAGCCTATGATAAAATTGTCCTCCCGCCGCGGCGAAGAGGAAAACAGTCCCTGCACCACGGCCGGCAGCTCCTCGCTGATAAAAGCCTGATAGTTCACACCGTACACCGTATCCACGCCAAAGCTGTTCGCTACATTTGGCGTTACCAGCATCACATCATTATTCTGGGCAAACCGTTCCGCGTTCGTATAGCGGTAGGTCAGGCTGTCGTCATCCCCGCCGCCGTGAATCAGGTAAACGGTCTGAAACTTCATGTCCGGCTGATAGACCCCCATCTTCGGCCTGGGAAAAGCCGCGTCGTGACCCCCGCGCTTCTCCCGCTCCAGGTCGTAATAGCTGTAGGCGTCTGTCGGATAGGCGATGGAGATATCCACGTACCGCTCCAGCGCCTGACTTCTGAAATTAAATCTGCATAAACCCATTCCTGTCCCCCTTTCTCTAATAAATCCAGGATGTCCCGTCTTCCTCTTCGGGATAAAAATCGATCGTCCTCTCAGGCAGAACTTCCAGCGCATACCGGATCAGCTCATTGTCATGATCTTCGTATGCCTCGCTTTTTCGGTCAAACACCATATGCACCAGATGCTCCTTACTGCAGGGAGCCCAGGCAGGAAGCCCTTCATGATTCGGGTTTCCGGTTTTCGCAAAGGCCGCGAAGGCGCCTGCCGTCTGGGCTTCCAGTTTCCCGGTCACCTCTCCCATGCCGCACACCGGCACCTTATCCGTATTGCGGAACGCAAAGGGGATATCCGCGCAATGCCAGGACATCTTACCGCCATCCAGGCCAAATTCCAGCGCAAACATATAAGAATATACCGGCGCGTCGGATTCCTTCGCTTTCACCCGCAGATAGGGCAGCGTGTCTTTGCGGAAAAAGGTATCGAGCTGCGTCGCGTACACCTCATTGACATTCGGATACGCCCTGCGGAAAAGGGACAGCATTTTTTCACCCTTCTCCTCCCCATAATACGCCTTCACAATCCTCTCCCGCTCTTCCACGGGCAGGCTGCTCTTATCCGGGATCCCGTCCTCCACGGAAAATTCCGCCAGGACATTCCCTACCATCATCGGAATCTTTTTCGAAAATTCCGCGACGCCTTCACAGGGCGCATATCCCAGATACCAGCCGTTCTTTCTGGGGCCCCATCCCACTTTGCCGCCCCGCTTTTCAATGGCGATGCACGCCCTCTTCACCGCACGGACCAGCGGGATCTCCGGGCAGGCCAGCAGCCGGTCAAACTGATCCTCCCCCAGGTCCAGCTGTTTCATAATTTCATAAACCAGCTCTTTTGCCGGGACGGTGGTACGCACCAGCATATTGTCGTCCGGGATCACCCCGCTCATCACGATGGATCTGTGGAACAGTCCTTCCGCCGCCGGAACCTGATTCAGACAGCATACCTTTCCGCCGCCGCCGGACTGTCCTACGATCGTCACATTCCCCGGATCTCCTCCGAACTGCCGGATATTATTCTGAATCCACCGCAGCGCCGCCACGAGATCCGCAATCCCGGCATTGACCGAATTGGCATATTCCTCCCCGAAATCCGACACATCCAGAAAACCGAACACATTCAGGCGATGATTCAGGGAAACAAAAACCACACCCTCCTCCTTTGCCATACGAAAGCCGTCATAAGCCTCCATCTCAATGGCGGAGCCGTCCGCGTAGCCGCCGCCGTGGATCCACACCATGACCGCCTTTTTGGTATCGCCCTCCAGGGAATCCGTCCAGATATTCAGATACTGGCAGTGCTCGGATTCCGGCCAGTACCGGTGCGGAACCAGCACCTCGCCGTGGGGCGCTCTCCTGGGCTGATCCGGGCCCACGCAGTTAAACCCGTAGTCCAGCGCATCCCGCACCCCTTCCCAGGACTCCGGCTCCTCCGGCATCTGAAAACGCTTCGCCCGGGCATACCGGATCCCCCGGAACTGATAAATCCCGTCCATACAAAATCCCCGGAGTTTCCCGGCCTTCGTCTCCACGACGGTACTCTGATCACAGATAAAATGTCCCATATCTTCCTCCTGTCTGCTTTTCTACAACCGTATACATATGTGCGGCATCAGTACAGCCATGCACGGCCGTCCTCATCATCTGTATCCGACGGTATATGCACCGGCGGCATCGGCGGCGGGCTGCACGCTGCCAGCGCCTCGGCCAGCTTACGGTCCGGCGCCATTTTACACACGCTTTCCCGGTCAAAATACATGGTCGCCGGTTCTTCGGCGGTATAGGGCTTCCACTCCGCCATCCCGCTGTGATTCGGATCGCCGGTGCGGGCAAAGTTCACCAGCGCCCCCGCCATCTCCTCCTCCAGCCGATCGGTAACGCCCTTAATATTACAGTTTCCCACCCGGTGACAGTTGTGGAATACAAAGGGAATATCCGAGCAGTGCCATGCCGGCGTACCGCCGTTTACATCGAAGTCCAGGGTGAACAGATAATTGTAGCCCGGCGCCTCCGGATTTTCTTTCGCGCGCGCATCCATAAAGCGAAGGCTGCCCTTCCGAAGGTGGAAATCCAGCTGGGCAATCCGCTTCCGTTCCTTGTCGGGATAAGCCCCGTCAAACAGCTTTACCAGCAGGTCCGTATGTTCTCCGTAGGATTCCCGGAGCTTTGCCGTCACCTCCTCCTCCGAGGGTTCATGGTCAAACCGCAGGCCGCCATATGCGCCGAATTCCGCGATCACGCTTCCTACGACAGTAGGCACCTTCTTCGCATACTCCGAAAAGCCCACCTCCACCGGATGGCCCAGGTAAAACTCATTGATCTGCGGTCTCCACATGACAGCCTCGCCCCTTCGCCGGCACACCCGGTTATAGGCGCGGTTCAGGACCTCATAGGGCACCCGCTCCAGTTTTTCCGGCTGGCTGACCGGTATCCCAAGCTCCTCCATGATCTGCTCGATGAGCTCCCGGTGCTCCGGGATATCATCGCGCGGAACCGCCCCGCCGGACATCAGCATCGCCTTGTGGAACAACCCCGCGGCAGAGGGGATCTGAAGCAGCGCTGCGACCTTGCCCCCGCCCCCGGACTGGCCGAAAATCGTCACGTTTTCCGGGTCTCCGCCGAATCCCGCGATATTTTCATGCACCCAGCGAAGCGCGGCCACCAGGTCCGCCAGCCCGGCGTTGATGGAATTCCTGTATTTTTCGCCAAAGTCCGACATATCCAGAAATCCCAGGATATTAAGGCGGTGATTCACCGTGACCACCACCAGGTCCCCGTACTCCGCCAGCGCATCTCCCTCATATGCCACCTGCTCGAGAGAGGATCCGTCCTGAAAGCCGCCGCCGTGGATCCAGATCACCACCGGCCGTTTCGCATCCCGGTCGATACTCTTCGTCCAAATATTTAAATACTGGCAGTGCTCATTCTCCGGCCAGAACCGGTGGGGGATAAAAACCTCCCCGATGGGCATGGGCTGCGAGCCGGTGGGGGAAGTATAGCCGTAATTCGTGGCATCCTTAATCCCCTCCCAGGGCGTTACCTCCTCCGGCATCTGCCACCGGGCGGCGTTCGCATACTTAATCCCGTGAAACGTGAAGATGCCGTCCAGCACAAACCCGCGGAGCCTGCCCGCCTTTGTCTCTACCACCGGATAATCCGGATTGCAGATAAAATCTCTTGCCATAAATCGTTCCTCCTGTCTTTTCAGTCCTGTTTCTGATATATGATCCGGGAAAAAGGCGGTGTCAGAAGCAGCAGGCCCATGGCCGCCACAAGGACGCCGAATCCGCAGAACATATTCGTGTAACCATAAGATTTTACGAAAAAGCTTCCGATGACCGGCGCCACCGCATTCCCAAGGTTCTGCCCGATCTGAATGGTGGAGACCGCCACCCCCGTCCTGGCGGGCTCGATCCGTTTCACCACATAGGCCTGAATGGAGGGCCCTCCGGCTCCCTGGCCTGCTGCCTTAAAAAGTGCTGCGGCAAGCATCAGCGGAAGGGAATATGCGATTCCGATGGAAAACATGCCACAGGCTGCGAAGAGAATCGCGGGAATCATGATAAACAGAATCCCCCGGGTGTCCAGAAGTCTTCCCACAAAGGGCTTTGACACCACCATTGCGACGGAATAGACGGTAAAAAAGAGCGAGATATTTAAAATCGACCGCTCCTGCGCCACCAGGTCCAGATATGTGGTCACCAGGCCGTTGCCGGCGCTAAACAGCGCGGTAATCAGCATAAAGCTCATGAATTCCACCGCAAAAAGATGCTTCAGCCGAAGAGATTTCCCGGTTGTTTTCTGTCCGGTCTTCGTATAAGGCAGGATCGCAATGCAGATGACGCCTGCCAGTCCGAAGCACGCCGCCGCAAAGAACGATCCCCAGTATCCCACCGTATCCCGGAGGGCCAGCCCCATGGCCGGACCTGCCGCCTGGGCCAGGGGTGCAATCAGCCCCAGGAAGCTGAGTCCTTCCCCCATGCGCGTTCCCGGGATAAAAGAGCTGGCATAGGCTACAGTGAGGACGCTGTTGACGGAAAAAAACACCCCCGTCAGCCCCCGGATCAGAATAAACATGGGGATTGTATGGACAAATGAGTGGGCCAGCAGACACACCGCGTATGCGCTCATCGTAAACAGCAGCAGCTTCTTCCGGTTCACCCGGTCGGCCAGCACCCCCGCAATCGGGCACATGATTAAGGAGGTAAACGACATGATCCCCGCGATGGTGGACGCGACGGTCAGATCCGCCCCCAGGGACACCGCATAGGAGGCGACAAGGGGATTGGTGGACATGCCTGCCATGCCGCTGGCAAAATTCACTGCCAGTAAGATGCCAAACTGCCAGGTCCAAAATGTTTCTTTTTGTTTTTTCATTCTGTCATCCTTTTCTTTCATAAAGGAGCCGCACAGCTGTCAGTCAGCCATGCAGCTCCTCTCCCCGTGCAGTGAGATTAACGGTTATTGTACCGGTCCACCGCGGCCTGTTCTACCTCCAGGACCTCATTTACACCGTTATCAATCAGCTGCTGTTTAAACTCCTCCTTCGACGGAACCTCCTGGCCCAGCACATATTTCGTCATATATTCCTGAAGCATGGTGGTAAGCGCCGTATTATAGGTATTATAGATCTCCATTTCTTCCGCCGTCATTTCCACCCCCGCCGGGAGGGCAATACTCTTTGCCGGGGAAGTCCAGATCCTCTGGCTCTCCGTCATAATATCGCGGTCGGAGGAGGAAGCGGCAAGGGCCACCCGGGCGTCTGCACCGTCGTTCTGAAATCCGAGATATGTGCGCATCGCATACTGATATAACGCATCCGACACAGACAGGCCATCCGGATTATTCAGGATCTGATCCGTGAACTGAATCTCACCGTTCTCACTTACGGTATAGGATTCCCCTTCAATACCATAATACCGAAAAATAATTCCTTCTCTGCTGAACTGATAATCAACCCACCTGCTCACAGCCTCCAAATGCTCGCTGTCCGCATTGATATAAATATCCTGATTGATGATGGTGTTCGCATTGCCATGCACCATCTCGTCTCCCTCATTCAGAATAAATCCGGGAATCGCCTGCAGATAGCAGTCCTCATTCGTAATCATATCGTTATCCTGAAGGTACGTGCCCATGTTAGCATAGGACCAGTTCGTATAGAACAGCGTATCATCGTTTTCAAAGCTGGAATAATCCCCGGTCCAAAGAGCTCCCGGGCTGGTAAAGTTCTTATCGATCAGTCCTTCTGCGTACCATTCCTTCATGGTGTCCAGATACTCGTATAGTCCGTCGCTGAGTCCCGTATAGCTGACCTTCTGCGTATCCGGATCATAATAGTAGTAGCCGGCAAAGGGTCCTGTCATCACGCCCCATGCAAGGGAAATACATCCGCCGGCATCCGTCTCAATCTGCAGCGGCGCCGTCATTCCCAGCTCATCCCTGGCCTTTACAAGCGCATCATGCAGCTCCTCAATGGTCTCAGGGGTATCCAGTCCCAGCTCCTCTAAAATATCCTGGCGGATCGCCGGGCCTACGATCGCCCCCGGCCCCACAATCTCGGTATCCGTACCGCGGATGACCTTAACGGCATGAATGATTCCGTCATCGGAGGTCGCCTGCTTCTTTCCCTCCACGGAAGCGTCAAGCAGTGAGAAATAATTCGGGAACCATTCCGGATGCTCATTGATATCAAACATCACCCCGTCCTCGATTCCCTGAAGATATCTTCCCGGATAAACATTCGTCCCTGCCGGGAACATCACGTCGGGCAGATCGCCGGACGCAAGAATCTGCGACCACTTTTCTACCATTTGAGAGGTGTCATAACACATCCAGTTGACATGGATATTAGTGCGCTCCTCCATGGCCTGCACCCCTTTGATCTCATTCGGATCTTCAATATACTGAGAAAAAAACGGGCACAGTACCGTGATCTCAATCTTCTCCTCCGAGATCGGCAGTGTAAACCCGTCCCCGGCTTTGCCGTCCTCTGTTCCTCCGTTTCCGGCTGCGGATTCCGTGTTTTCCCCTCCCTGAGCCGGAGAAGAGGCAGAATCTGCATTGCCTGCGGAATCCCTCCCGCCGCACGCAGTTATGGAGGCAAACGCCGTCGTTGTTACAAGTAATAGTGATAATACTTTCTTTCTCATCTTTTCTCCCTTCTTTTTTCAGATCCACCCTGTATCTTCCTGTAACTGACGACTTTAATATACAAAAAATATTTTGTAATTTCTATAAAAAAACCTCTGCAAAACTTGAATATTTCTGTCGAAATCAGCCATATTATTAAAAATCTGTTTTTTTATAAAAAGTCTGTTCATTTTACCCTGGCGGTCTCTGTCAGATTGACAATGCAGCCGCGTCCATTGTACACTGAAGAAAAGGAGGGGCCGGAAATCCATGAATAAGATCGCAAAAAAAGTACCGTTGAAATACTTCTTCTATTCCATGATGCTTCTTTTGATCCTTCCCTCTGTGATTATGCTGCTGCTGCTTTTTTCCTATTCCTACTACAGGGAGAAAACCCATACGCAGGAGAACATCATCCAGACACAGAAAGACATCTCCGACTCGTTCTCCTCCTCTTTGGACTGGATCGAAAACACCATCACTCATGCCTGCTACGATTACAATTTTTTAAACTTTGGAAACAACAGCAACACACAGGTACTGGAACGCCGCACCTCTGATTTTTTATCCTCCCATAAGCATAATCTGATGAGCAATCATGAGGTGATCGCAATGTTTCTTTATAATTCCAAATGCGATTATTTTTATCCGGTCTACAAATACTATACCATGAGCAATCTGGGGGAAGCAATGTACGGGATCTGCACCGGGTTAACGGAGCTTGACGAGGAATCCGTCACATTCACCCGGACGATCAACGGACATGCCTACGTCATCCGGGCCGAGATACGCAGATACGGAACGCTGGCCGTCCTTCTGGATCCCGGCCGGAATGTAAAGCTGAACAGCTACAATAACGTCGTCACGGAAAAGGGATCCTATTCCTTTGTGGAAAATATCCCGTCGGATGCAGAGCTCCTTGTACAGGGGGAGAAGGTGGACAGCCTGGATCTGTATGTTCAGTACATCGGAACAATCTCACAGCCCTTTAACACGGTTCAGATTGTGATGCTGATCGTGATTCTGTCCCTTGTGATCATCAACACCTGGATCTTTTTCTCGGTCACCCAGTACATTCTCAATCCGCTGCTGCGCATCTCCCGTTCCATCGACTCGATCCTGGAGGGGAACACGGATGACCGGATTACATCCATCCGCGTATTTGACGACATCGCAAAGATCGGGGACGGCATCAACAACATGCTGGACAGCATCCAGCGGCACGAGGCGGAGACCTATTCCAGCCGGCTGGACGCAGTGCAGGCAAAGCTGCAGTTTCTGCAATTGCAGATACGGCCTCATTTTTATCTGAACTGCCTGAAAAATTTAAATTCCCTGATCCTGCTGGACCGGAAGGAGGAGGCCCAGACCCTGCTGATCGCGCTCTCCGACTATATCGCCCACACCTTCCGCGACATTAAAAATTATATCTCCATCCGCGAAGAGCTGGCCATGGTTCAGAGCTATATCAACCTGTGCAACATGTTAGGCCAGCACGTCGAACTGGAGCTCTCGCTGTCAGGCCGCTGCGCGAATATGCAGTGCCTGCCCATGACAATACTGATTTTTGTAGAAAACAGCAGCAAGCACGCGCAGGTGTCAGACCGGCTGAATGTCCGGATCTCCATCGATCTTCTGGAGGACACGTCTGACAGCCGTGATATGTTAATTATCATCCGGGATGACGGAGGCGGTTATCCGGAGCATGTACTGCATGAATTTGCCAGAACGGATCCCTCCAGAATGAGCTACCGGACCACGCAGATCGGCATGTCAAATGTTTTGTACCGGCTGTGGCTGGTCTACCGGGAGGAAGCCGCCGTCACAATCCGAAATGAAGACGGCTGTGCCATCGCGGAGATCCTGATTCCCGCTGAGCCCCTGCCGGTAAAGGAGGAATTATGAATCTGTTAATTGTAGACGATCAGTCCAATGTATTAACCTGGTTAGCCACGTCGATTTCCTGGAGCGACATCGGTATCAGTCATGTCTATTCCGCCTCCTCCGTTCTGACTGCCAAAGAAATCATCCGCTCCCATGACATTCAGATCCTGCTGACCGACATCGAGATGCCCGTACAGTCCGGCCTGGACCTGATCAAATGGATCCGTGAAAAGGAGCTTCCCATCGAGAGCATTCTTCTGACCTCTCACACGGATTTTATGTATGCAAAGCAGGCAATCCCCTTAGGTGTTCTCGATTATGTGATCCAGCCTGCCGGCGAAACGGAGATCAAAGAGACGGTTCAGAAGGCTGTGCGGTTAATCAAAGAAAAAAAGAAAATGCAGCATCAGCACAGCCTGAATCACTTTTCCCGAAAAGAGACGAATCAGCTGATTGCGCACTTTATGCAGAACTGGCCCCGGCAGAAAACAGGGTTTTCCTCCGGGGCGGATGAACTGGCGGATTACTTAGGCCAGCTGGCGGATCTTGGCATTCACTGTGAAAAGGAGGACAGCTGCCTCCTCTTCATCCTTCAGGTTCAGGAATGGCACACCATCCCGGACGCACCCTTACAGCTGCTGGCGCAGTATGAGGAGATCGCCGGCGAGGTCTTCTCTTACATCCAGGGGGATTTTCTGTCCTTTATCACGGAGGATTCCTCCCTGGTCACCATGCTGGTATCCCCCGCACAGGAGGATATCGAAGAATATCTGCGCATTCTGAATGAAAACGTTCAGAGCGCTTTTTCGTGCGTCTCCGTCATTTTTTACAGCCAGGCCACCATGCAGTCTTTTGCTGAGACCTTTGAATATCTCATGCACAATGAGGCGCTGCAGGAAAAACAGAACGGCGCTTCCATTCACAGGGTCGTACCCATTACAAAAGAAAACGCCGTCTCCATCCATTATCAGAATTATTACGATCAGATCTGCGCCTATATCCGGGAAAATATCACCTCGCAGATTTCGCGCCGCGATATTTCAAAGCATATCCACATTTCTTCGGACTATATTTCTCACATTGTCCGGTCCGTGGGAAACTGTTCCTGCAACGAGCTCATCCGGAACATGAAGATGGATTATGCGCAGAAGCTGGTCCGTACTACCTCCATGTCCATCGGGAATATCGCCGCGAAGTGCGGCTATGATTCCTTCGCCTACTTCACCCGGGTGTACAAATCCATCTATGGGGTGAGCCCCAGCAGGGACCGGCTGCAGCACTATCACGGTTAGCTCTTTACCGCGCCCACCGTCATACCTGTCACAAAATATTTCTGTACAAACGGATAGATACACAGGATCGGAAGCGTGGACACCACGATACTTGCGTATTCGATGGATTTTTTGTACAGGTTTGCATTATTCTGCAGGCTGGACGCCGCTTCCTCCATATCCGCGGTGGACGTGATCAGGATCTCCCGCAGGATCATCTGCAGCGGATAATACTCGCTCTTTGTGGGTATATAGAGCAGCGCTGAAAAATAATCATTCCATTTCGCCACGGCGGTAAAGAGCATGATCACCGCAAAGGTCGCCTTACATAACGGCAGGATCACCCGAACCAGCACCAGCAGGTCGGACGCCCCGTCTATGTGCGCCGCCTCCTCTAACTCCGTCGGAATCCCTTCCATGGCAGTTCTCATGATGATAATGTTAAATACCGTAAGCGCTCCCGGAATGACCATGGCAAAAGGCGTATCCACCATGCCAAGCGCCCGGATCGTCATATAGGTCGGGATCATGCCGCCGTTGAAGAGCATGGTAAACGCGATAAACATCATAAACCGGTTGCGGTAGAAAAAGCGTTTCCTGGAAAAAACATACCCTGCAACTGTAGTAAGCACTCCTGTCAGCAGGCAGGTGGACACAATATAAAAAATCGTATTCTTATATGCCCTCCACAGTCTCCGGTATCTCAAAATCACTTTATAGGCATTTATGTCCAGATGTTCCAGCGGCCAGTATACCAGTCCCTTATGCGTGTTCAGCGCTGTAGGATTGCTGAGAGAAGCCATCACCATATGCCAGATCGGAATCACGCAGATGTAACAGACAATCAGCAGCAGGATCACATCGATCACCAAAAACAGAATACGTCCGGGTTTTAATTTTGTTTTCATCCGTCAGTCCCCCCCTTAGAACATGGAAGTATCGGTCAGCTTCTTTAAGATCTTATTCGAGGTCAGAAGCAGCGTCGTTCCAATCAGCGAGTTAAATAATCCTACAGCTGTAGACAGGCTGTAATCCATCTGCTCTAAGCCCAGTCGGTATACGTAGGTGTTAATCACATCGGACACCTCATAATTTGCCGCATTATAGAGCAGCAGGATCTTATCCGCTCCCACCGAGAATACCGTTCCCATCCGCATGATAAACATCATAATGATGGTGGGCATAATCCCGGGCAGAGTGATATGCCAGCACTGACGCCAGTAACCTGCCCCGTCCACCTTCGCCGCGTCATACAGCTCCTGGTCGATGGCGCTTAAAGCCGCCAGGTAGATGATCGCGCCATATCCGATCCCCTGCCAGGTTCCGGACAAAATATACACCGGCCGGAACCAGGAGGGAATATTTAACAGGTTTTCGCTGACGCCGCCTGTCAGAAAACGCAGCGCGTTTGAAATCACGCCGCCAGCCTTACAGAAATTCAGCACCATCCCCATGGCCACAACGGAAGAGATAAAGTAGGGCAGATAGCTGGTGGTCTGCACGATCTTTTTAAATGCCTTCTGTTTCATCTCATTCAGCAGAAGCGCGAATATGATGGGCGCCGGAAAATTTACGAGCAGATCCAGCACACCGATATAAATCGTATTCCGCATCAGCCGGCCGACAAACGGACCGTTGAAAAAAGTCTGAAAATTCTTTAATCCCACAAACTTACTGCCAAAGATACCCTTGACCGGCGTATATTTTTCAAAGGCCATGACCAGCCCGAACATCGGCACATAGTTAAAGATGATAAAGTATGCCAGTATCACTGCCAGAAATACATACAGCATCTTATTCCGACGGATGTCCACTTTCAGATTGTGCGGCACCGCCTTTATCCCGCCGCCTATGATGTACCCCTGCACCTTTTTCTTCTGCTTTTTTTTCACGTGTGCTTCTCCTCTCTTCCCTGATGTTTCACCGGCGTCTTCGCCGACATATGCCGGTTTCATATCCTTTTAATAGAGCCAGTCTCTCCCGCTCTCTTCCTCATCCACATCCTTCGGAACGGAGACTTTTGTAATGCCTGATGGCGGACCATATGTTTTTATCTTTTCCAAAAGCTCTGTATCCACATTGGCGCGGCATTCGGATCTGCGGTCAAATACCATCGTCTCTTTTCCATCCGCGGTAAAGGGCATCCATTTCGCCATTCCTTTATGATTGGGATTGCCGGTATAGGCCAGGGCGATCAGCGAACCTGCCATCTCATCCTCCAGCTGTTCCGTAACGCCCTCTATATTGGCCACCGGTACACGGTCCGCATTATGGAACATAAAGGGGATATCCGCGCAGTGCCATGCCGGGACGCCGTCGTTGATATCGAATACCAGACCAAACTGATAGTTATATCCAGGCGCCTGCGGGCCTGATTTCGCCCTGACCGTCAGGAACTCTACCGCACCGGGCCTCACCCAGTAATCCAGCTTTGCCAGCACGGACAGGTCCTTGCCCGGATATGCCTTTTGGAAGGCTTCGACCACCTCGTCGCTGTGCGCTCCGTAGATCTCTCTGACTGCCGCCATTTTCTCCTCCTCCGGCGCCGTGCAGGGAAGACCCGGCACAAAGGCCTTAAACTCCGCAATCGCGGTTCCGACAACCGTAGGCACTTTTTTTGCATACTCCGTGAATCCCACGTCACAGGGATGGCCCATGTGATAATCGTTCGCCACCGGCCCCCAGTTGATCCCGGTCTGCAGATTGTTGCAGGCGCGGATAAAGGCCTTCATCAGGACCCGGTACGGCACCGTCTCAAGCTGTTCGTATTCCTCCCGCGGAATGTTGAGAACCTTTAACATCTCCTCCGCGATCGGCGCGTGGGGCGGATCACTTTCCCTGTGGAAATTGTCGGAGCCGGACATGATCATCGCCTTGTGGTACAGGCCGTCCGCCGCCGGCGTCTGAAGCATCGTATAGACCTTTCCGCCGCCGCCGGACTGCCCGAAGATCGTCACGTTATCCGGATCCCCGCCGAATGCGGCGATGTTGTCATGTACCCACTGCAGCGCGGCCACCAGGTCCGTCACCCCGGCATTGACCGAATTCGCGTATTTTTCATCGAAAGAGGAAAGATCAAAATATCCCAGGATGTTCAGCCTGTGATTTAAGGTAACGACCACCACATCTCCGTATTCGCAGAGCGCGTCGCCCTCATAGGCCGCCTGCTCCAGGGAAGAGCCGTTGGAGAAGCCACCCCCGTGGAACCATATCAGAACCGGCTTCTTTGCGTCCGCATCCAGCGATTTTGTCCAAATATTCAGATACTGGCATTCCTCCTTCTCCGGCCAGAACCGGTGCGGTATCATCACTTCTCCCGCCGGAATCGGATCCCCATAGGTCGGGGCTACCGGGCCATAGTTCGTGGCGTCTTTGATCCCCTCCCAGGGTTCTACAGGCGTCGCGGGCTGAAAACGCTTCGCATGGGCGTACCGGATCCCGCGGAAGTGAAACATCCCGTCCAGTTCAAATCCTCTCAATTTTCCATTCGGAGTATCCGCCACGGGATAATCCGGTCTGCATACAAATTTTCTTGCCATAATGTCCTCCTTTTTCAGTTTTTTCGATGGGTGGATCTGTCATGAGTAAAAGGTATCAGAAGCGGCCGGCAAATACAATTCACGAATCAGTTCAAAACTATAAAAAACGGGCTGTGATTCCGCCCGTTTTCCGGCCTTTATAAAAAAAGCTGACTGTGGATATCAAAACAGAATATAAGAATAACAGACAAAATGATCTGGTTCGCCCACTTTGCGGGGCAAGGCTGAATTTTCTCCATAAAATGGAAAAGCCCGCTCCTGCCGAAACAGGAGCGGGACCGGCTCATCCGAAGACGAACCGGAATTTCTGACCAAATTCATATTACCACTTTCTGGCAGAAAATGCAAGTGTAATTTTAAAAAAATTTACGTTTGTTTTACGTTTACTCGATACTCTTCAGCGCCTCCACCGGATCAATCCCGTCTAACATCCGGTCCGTAATCAGATTCACGATCAGCGCAAACCCGAACGAAATCCCGGCCGCCATCGCGTAGCTCACCGGATGTAAGGATACCGCCAGGTAGATGGAGGGCATATTCAGCACATAGGTAAGCGTCTGCGCGAATCCATAGCCCAGCGGAACTCCCAATATAATTCCGAATACCGTGAGAATCAGCGTCTCCTTATCCACGTACAGATGTACCTCCCGGTCAAAAAAGCCGAGTACCTTGATCGTGGCCAGCTCCCTGTTCCGTTCTGAGATATTGGTCGTCGCGAGGGTAAAGAGCACGGTAAACGCCAGGCAGGCCGACATCACGATCACGATATAAACAAGCATATTGATCAGCGCAAACGCACTGGAAAACTCTTCCTTAAGCTCCTCGGTGCTGACGGAGGAGAGCACGCCGTCCTGCTCCCCCAGTCCTTTTGCGTATGCGGACGGATCTTTGCACTGTTCTGAAAAATGCACCAGCACGCCGTTTGGCTCATACTCCCCGAACAGCTCCTCATACGCCGCCTCTGTCAGATAGACGCTGTTTCCGAGATAATGCTTCACCACCTCCGTCACCGGCAGCTTTGCCTGCTTTAAATCCATATCCTGCAGAACCGCCGTATCCCCGGGGGAAAGACCAAGGATATTCGCGGCATTCTGCGTGATAAACGCACCGTCGTCCGACAGCGTCAGCATCCGTCCGTCCGGGCTTTCCAGGCGGATGTAATCCGACAGATCCGCATCCTCTGGTATCACAAACATCTGTACCTTTTCCGCTCTGCCGTCAGCATTTATCAGTTTTACAGATGTAATCATCAGATTCAGCACATCCTCCGTCTGATCATCCTTTGTCACATAAGCTAACAGCGTTTCATTGTCCCCGTCCGATGCCACTGCCATCAGATCATAGCGGTACACCTGCTCATACTGTCTCGGCATCAGATCCGTCACGGAGTCCTTAATCGCAAAACCGAACAGCAGCAGTGCCATACAGCCCATGATGCCGGCCACGGTCATAAACAGACGCTTTTTGTATCGGAACAGATTTCGGGCCGTCACCTTGTTCAGGAAGGAAAAACGATTCCACACCGGCGTGATATATTCTAACAGCACGCGCGACCCCGAGCGCGGCGATTTCGGCCGCATCAGCGCGGCGGGCGTCTGCTTAAGCTCCGTCCGGCACGCGGCAAGCGTCGCGCACACGATTCCTCCGATAAACAGCAGGGAACCCGCAGCCCCGGATACCGGATTCACCCGGATCGCATACTCCGGCAGCAGATACATGACGTCAAAGATAATAAAAATAATTTCGGGAAGCACCACAAATCCCCCGAACAGCCCCAGCAGACACCCGAACGTCCCCGCCAGCAGCGCATAGCGCAGATATTTTCTCCGAATCTCCATATCCGTAAATCCAAGCGCCTTATAGGTGCCGATCAGACCGCGGTCCTCCTCCACCATCCGGGTGATCGTCGTTAAGCTGATTAAAACCGCCACGATCAGAAACAAACTCGGGAATACCGTCCCGATCGCCTCGATCGAACCGGCGTCGCTCACGACATTGGCATATGCGCTTAAAGAGGTCCGGTCCTGGACATACCAGCGGGTCATATCAATATCCGCGATCTCCCGTTCGGCGTCCGCGAGCTCTTCCTCCGCCTCCAGACGCTTCTCCTCATACTCTTCCCAGCCGTCCGCAAGCTCTTCCTCTCCGTCAAGAAGCTCCTGCCTGGCATCTTCCAGCTCCTGCCGTCCGTCTTCCAGCTCCTGCCGTCCGTCTTCCAGCTCCTTTCGCCCGTCCGCGAGCTCCTGTCTTACCTCTTCTTCCTTCCGGTTTAGCTCCTCCTCCCCCTTTGCAATCTCCTCCCTGGCCAGAAGCAGCGACGCATATCCGCTGTCAATCTGCTGCTTTCCCTCGAGAATGCTCTGCTCATTGTCCGCAATCTGCTGCCATGCCGCCGCAAACTGCTCCTTCGCGGTTTGCTCCTGTTCCGCTAACAGGGCGAGCTGCCCGTTTAGCACCTGCTGCGTCGCCTGCACCTGCCCAAGACCGGACGCCAGCAGAAGGAGCTGTCCCGGCAGCGCCTCCAGCTGCTGTTTCTGCGCCGTCAGCATCGCGATCTGCTGCGCCTGCTCCGGGATATTCGGATCGAGCATGGCAATCTGCTGATCGATTCCCGCCTTCATCGGATCCGTCACCTGGGAAAATGCCGCTAAAAATGCCTGCTGCGCGGCCTGCACATGCTCTGGCAGCATTCCGGCATCCGGAAGGGGCGCAGAGGCATCCGCACTCCCGGCGTCCGCAGCGCCTGCTGCCAGCTGCTCCTCGATCACAGGCACATACATCTCTGTCAGCGCCTGCACATATGCATCCCACTGCGCCTGCGGAAACCCTCCTGCGAACATCCCCGTCACAGCGGCAAGCTGTCCGGTCAGCTCTTCTTTTGCCCCGGCGGCAGCCGCCAGATTCTCTTCAAGCGCTGCCCTGCCGGCGGCAAGCTGCGCATACGCGTCCGCCTCTTTTGCGGCAAGCTCCTCCTTCGCCGCGGCGAGCTGGTCTGATCCTGCCAGAAGCCCGCCCATGGCCTGGTCAAGCTGCGCCCTTCCCTCCTCGATCTGCGCGTAGCCGTCCGCAAGCTCCTCCCTGGCTTTTGCGATCTCCTCCGCTGCCTCGCGTTCGCCGTCCAGAAGCTCTTTTTCGCCGTCCGCAAGCTCTTTTTCGCCGTCCAGCAGCTCCTGCTCTCCGTCATTCAGCTCCTGCCAGCCCTCGTCGATCTCCTCCTGTGCGTCGTCTAACTCTTTCTTCGCGTCGGAAAGCTTCTCGTCCGCCTCGGCTCTCGCATCCCCGAGCTTCTCATATGCCTCGCCTGTGATCTCATCGTAGCGCGCCTGCTCCCGCTGTTCCTTGATCTCCTCCTCGATCTTCCCGGTCAGCTCTGCCACCCTCTCCTCATATTCGTCCGAATAGCAGAACATCTCACTGCCGCCCTCGATCAGAAGATACACGGCCGTATAGACCTCAAAGTCCGCCGCTTCCTCCCGCACAAACACCGTGCTCTCATCCGTGGAGGAACCCCGAAAGGAGATCACACCCTCTGTGTTATTGAAATCCTGCGGGTCGAGGACAATCCCCGTAATCACGTATTCCTGATGCAGGAAATTGTTCTCCTGTTCCTCGTCCTCATCTGTCGCATCGTCGTCTGTCGTATCAGTGTCTGTCTTATCCGCGTCATCATCCACGGAATCCTCCTCGATCCGGACCGTATCTCCGATCCCGCATCCGGTCTCGGAGACAAATTTCGGCGTGACCGCCATCTCATCGGTCTTCTCCGGAAACCGGCCCTCCATGAGGTACGGCAGATTGATCATATCCTCCCGGTATGTCCGCACCAGCGCGCTTAAGCTCCTGTCGCCTACATACGACGTCACCGTCTCACTGTAGCTTCCCTCCGCCACAGCGATCCCCTCCAGCCCGGCCAGCGCCTCCACATCCTCATCGGTCAGGCCCAGCGTGGAGACCACGCAGATGTCAGACAGACGCTGCGCATCCAGAAACGCATCCGCCGAATACCGCAGATCCAGGCAGGCCGCGCCAAGGCCGGTGAACATCATCACGCCGAGCGCCGTGATCAGGAGAATCGAGATAAATCGCTTCTTCCCCTTCCAGATCGCCCGCCAGATATCCTTTTTATACGCCTTTCTCATCCCGCATCACTCTCCCGTCACCACTCAATCTCTGCAATCGGAACCGGATGGTCGCTGCATGTCATCTCCGTCACCTTCCCGCTCTTAAAACGGATCAGCCGGTCCGCCATCGGGGCCAGCGCGGAATTGTGCGTGATCAGAAGCACCGTGATGCCCTCCTTCCGGCAGGTATCCTGCAGCAGCTGCAGAATCTGCTTACCGGTGTTGTAATCGAGCGCTCCGGTCGGCTCGTCGCACAGCAGAAGCTTGGGATTCTTTGCGATCGCGCGCGCGATCGACACCCGCTGCTGCTCCCCGCCCGAGAGCTGCGCCGGGAAATTGCCCTTCCGGTCGGAAAGCCCCACCTTATCCAGCGTCTGCCCGGCGTCGAGCGAATCTTTACAAACCTGCGCCGCCAGCTCGACATTTTCGAGCGCCGTCAGATTCGGCACCAGATTGTAAAACTGAAAGACAAATCCGATATCCGTGCGCCGGTAGCCCACCAGCTGCTTTTTATTGTACTTTGCGATATCGTTCCCGTCGACAATAATCTCGCCGGACGTCGGCGTATCCATCCCCCCGAGAATATTTAAAGCCGTCGTCTTCCCTGCCCCCGAGGAGCCTAAGATCACCGCCAGCTCCCCCTTTTCCACGATAAAATCCGCATCGTTTAACGCCAGGATCGACGTCTCGCCCATATTGTATTTTTTTGTAACATGACGAAATTCGATGTATGCCATTCCGCCTGTCCCTCCTTTTATCTTCCTGCTAATACTGTACCGCACCACCCCTTACGTGATCAATCAACAGATTTTCTGAAACTGTTTAATATTTGAAAACAACACGCTGTCGTGTTATACTATTATAAGTTCAGCCATCTTCTGCGAATGGCGCGTGCTGAACAGACAATATTTTTCAACACAAGAAGGAGCCCCGCCCATGAAAAAACAGCCGCAGATCACCGAGCAGACCAAAGCGAATCTCAGATCCGCCTTCTGGACGCTCTACACCAGAAAGCCCATCGAAAAAATTTCCATCAAGGAAATCACCGACCTCGCCGGCTACAACCGCGGGACGTTTTATCTCTATTACAATGATGTCTACGACCTGTTTTCCCAGATTGAGGAGGAGCTTCTGACGCGGATCCGGGAGGTGCTCGAAGTATCCATGCTGGAAAACGATACCTTCGACCTCTCCAGGCAGATGGAGGTGCTCTTAGAGCTGATGCAGACGCATTCCCACTACGCATCCGTCCTGCTAAGCGAAAACGGCGACCCGCATTTTGCGGGCCGCCTTAAGGAAATCATACTGCCGGTGCTGGAACGCTATTTTATCCCCTCCGAGGGGCTGAGCGATTATCAGATGAAGCTCTTATCTGAATTTTATCTCTCCGGAATCCTGGCCGCCGTCAGCCACTGGATTGCCAGCCCGCAGATGTCGCTCCAGGAATTTTTAACGTTTATCATCGCAAAGGTATTCGGCCCTCACACCTGATTTCCCACGATCTTATAATAGGTGCGGGAGGTCAGGAGAAATACCGCCAGGTAAATGATTCCGAAGATCAGCGCCGTCCCCGCCACGCACCATGCAAAGAGCCGGACATTCGTCAGGCTGATCGCCTCGAGCATCAGCGTGATCATGGGAAACGCCATCGCCACATGGATGACCGCCGCCACAAGCGGCAGGAAAAATACGGTGAGCACCTGGGAGCGGATCGCGTGCTTTACCTCCGCGCTGCTCATCCCGACCTTCTGCATGATCGCGAAGCGTTCCTTGTCCTCATACCCCTCCGAGATCTGCTTGTAAAAAATGATCAGCACGGTCACCATCAGAAACATCAGGCCCAGGAACAGTCCCAGGAAAAACATGCCGCCATACAGCGCGTATGCGCCGTAACGGTTCTGCGCCCTTCCGGTAACCTTAGACCATTTGTATCCATAGACGCTCTGTGCATTTGTCTCCTCCCAGCTGCTCACAGCCTCCGCCAGCGCATTCTCGGCCGTGATCTTTTCCTCATTTGTCCCGTCCGTCTCAAGCGACATCTCATAGACAAACCGGGGATCCACGCGTTCCTGGTCCCAGTTTTCCCGGAACACGCCAAACAGCTCATTCATCGCCGTCTCATCCGGCAGCACGAGACAGCAGGTACCGCTCATCAGCGAAAGCTGTCCTTCCGCATCCATGGGCAGTGTCAGATTTTTCTTTACTGTATACGCCATACCTTCCACGTTGATCGTGTCTTCCTCGTAAAGCGGATTCGCCGCAACCGCAGCCTCACCCGGCAGAAGCTCACATCCCAGCGGTTCCCCGGTATATGCCTCATAGCCCTCCGGGGTCAGCAGCTTTAAGATCGTTATCTGGTCAGAATCATAATCGCTTCCTGATTTCCGTAAAGTAAGGTCCGTCCCCTGCCTTAACACGGTAAAATTCGCATACAGGCAGCCTTTCTCTATAAGGATCGTCCGCCCGGACGCGGCGAGGGAATCCCTCACAACGCCGGATACCGCATCCTTCTGCTCCGGGAGCTCCGAAAAATAAGTATCCACGGAAATCTCCTCCGGGTACATCCCGATCAGGGAATCCTCCATTCCCGCATACATCGCGACGGTTGTCGACACCGTTACCAGCACCATGGTGGAAAGGATGCAGATATTGGCAAGCCCCACCGCGTTCTGTTTCATCCGGTAAATCATGCCGGAGACCGTCGTAAAATGCCGCGGCCGGTAATAATAGCCCTTATTTTTCCGAAGCAGCTTTAGAAACGCGATGCTCCCGGCCGTAAACAGACAGTAGGTGCCTGCGATCACGAGCAGCACCGCCACAAAAAACATGAGGATCGCGTTCATCGCGTCGCGGACCGTCAGCGCGATATAATAGCCCCCGCCGAGCGTTGCAAGTCCGATTATGGTCATCAGAAGCTTTGTCTTCGGCTCGCGCTCCCCGGCATTCGACCCGTGCAGCAGCTCGATCGGATTGGACAGCTTCATCTGCATCAGGTTATAGAGCAGCGACGCTCCGTAGATCAGCAGAAACAGCTTTACGGTATTCGCGTACGCCGTGGCCGAGATATAAAACGGGATGCTCTGTTCCACCTGCATCAGACGATACAGCAGCATGGTCAGAAACTTCTGAAACAGGATCCCGAACGCCAGCCCGCCGCTGATAGAGACAACCGCCGTAAAGAGCGTCTCCAGAAACAGCACCTTCGCGATATGTTTTTTCTCCATGCCAAGGATATTGTAGACGCCAAGCTCTTTTTTTCTTCTTTTTATGATAAAGCTGTTGGTGTAAAACAGAAAAATACTGACAAAGACGCCGATCACAAAAACGCCCAGCGCCAGGATCAGCGCGATCTCCGCGCCGCCCGTCATTTTGGCCAGTCCCGGATTATCCACCATCGCCAGCACCAGGTAAAACATGGCCGCCGACAGCATCCCGGTCAGCAGATAGGGCAGATAAAACCGGTGATTATTTTTTATATTGATCTTTGCCAGCCTTCCGTATAATCGTGTCATGATCCTCTCCTTTCTCACGCCGTGACGGGTACTCCTGCCGCCGGGACGGCCTGCCCGGCGGCGGGAGCTCCGGTCGTCAGGATCGTCAGCGCATCGGAAATCCTTGTGTAAAGCTCGTCATTTGTCATATTGCCGCGATAGAGCTGGTGGAACACCTCGCCGTCCTTGATGAAGAGCACACGCTTCGCATGGCTTGCCGCCTTAACGGAATGCGTGACCATCAGAATCGTCTGTCCGTCCTCATTGATCCCGCTAAACATGCGAAGCAGGCTGTCCGTTGCCTTCGAGTCGAGCGCCCCGGTCGGCTCATCCGCCAGAATCAGCTGCGGGTTTGTGATCAGCGCCCGCGCAACCGCTGTCCGCTGCTTCTGTCCGCCGGATACCTCATACGGAAATTTATCGAGAAGCTCCGCGATGCCGAGCTTCTTTGTCACCGGAGCAAGCCGCGTCATCATCTCCCGCACCGGCGTGCCGGAAAGCACAAGCGGCAGGAGAATATTGTCCTTTAAGGAAAAGTTATCCAGGAGGTTAAAATCCTGAAATACAAAGCCCAGATTATTCCGCCGGAACTCCGAGAGCTCCTTCTCCCGGATCGTCACGATGTTTTTGCCGTTTAACAGCACCTCGCCGCCGGTCGGCTTATCGAGCGCCGCTAAGATATTGAGCAGCGTGGTCTTTCCGGATCCGGACTCCCCCATGATTGCCACATACTCCCCTTTTTCCACGGAAAAATTTAGGTTTGAGAGCGCCTGCACCTGGTTGCCGCCAAAGCGCGTTGTATATACCTTCTTTACGTTTTTTACCTCTAAAATCGTCATATTCCTATCCCTCCTGCTCCTTTCCTGCCATAAGCTTTTTCCTCCTGCACGCCCTGCCCTTTGCCCGCAGGATGTGATACGCTGCCAGCAGAATACATGCCGTGAGCACAAGCTTTGTCCATACTCCTGTTTTTATCGCATTCACCTTTTCTTCCATGACTTCTACCTCCGTTCTGTCCGTCTTAGTCTGTGCTGTTCTCTCTGAACTGTAACCAGTATAACAAAACGGGGAAAGGTAAGCCATCGATTCTGCTTACATTTCCCCGTCTGATCTTACAGATTGGTAAGATTGCCGTTATGCTGCGCTGCGCAGTTTTTCATTCGCCCCCTCCACATTCATCCGCGAGAGGATCAGCGTGATCAGGAAGCTGATGATCATCGGAAGCCACAGATACATAAAATACAGCATCCGGATACAGGACTCCGGCTGTACCGCCGCGGCCTCGACGAATCCGCCCGCGGCGAGCATCCAGCCCGCGATCGCCGTCCCCAGACCGCCGCCGAGCTTCACGCCCAGCGAGGTACAGGAGTACATCGTGCCGTCCACCCTTTTGTGCTTTGTCAGCCAGGTGTATTCCGAGCAGGAGGCGATCACCGCGTTCATATCGCCCTGCCACGGTCCCTGGCCGAGCGCTGCCACACCGGTAAAGAGCAGCATCAGCGGCAGGTTCCCGAGATAGCCGGCCACAACCACCAGAGCGCGGCCCGCAGTCCCCAGCATGTAGCCTCTCAGGTTCAGCTTATACATGCCCTTCCACCTTGCGACCAGCGCCGGCGTCGCCAGAAGTGCCACAATGATCGGGATATTGATCGCCCAGGAAAAGACGCCGAAGAGATTCTCATTTCCCAGGACATACGTCATATAGTAGATTCCCATCCCAAGCATCGCGCTGTAGATCTGCTGTAAGATATATACGCCGCAGATCATCAGATAGTATTTATTGGCGATCAGAAGCTTTGCCGCGTCCGCAAGGCCGTATTTTTCTTCCGTCTTCCCGGCCGCCTCTGATCCCGCCTGCTCCCCGGATCCGGTAAGCCCCGGCGCAGCCTCCCTTAATTCCTCCTCCGGAAGCTCTTTCACCGAGAGCACGGATAACGTATTGACGATCAGTCCGGTCAGCGCATAGATGACGGCGACCGTCCGCCAGCCGGACGCCCCTCCTCCCAGGGCCGACACCGCCCCGATCGTGACCGACTGGATCAGAAGGCTTGTCGCAAACGCGAAGATAAACCGGCAGGAGCCCATCTGCACACGCTCCTTACTGTTTTTCGTCACCAGCGTCGTCAGCGCGGAATACGCGATATTATTTGCCGTATAAAACACTGCGTTTAACATCGTGTACGCGATAAAAAACCAGGCGTACTGCGCCGTTTTCCCCAGGTCGGCCGGAATCGCGAAGATCGCGGCCAGCGTGACGGCGCAGCCGATATACCCGTAGAGCATCCACGGCCTGGCTTTTCCCATCCGGCTCTTCGTCTTATCGATCATTGCGCCGAAAAAGATATCCGTCACCCCGTCAAACACCTTGGAGGCCGCGATCAGCGTTCCCACCACCCCGGGGTTTAAGCCGACCGTGTTGGTCAGGTAAATCATCACGAACGATGAAAGAAACGCATATACCACGTTGCCCGCGATATCCCCGGAGCCGTAGCCGAGTTTATTGTACCATTTTAAATATGTCCTCTCCTGCATCAGAATCCCCTCCTTTATCACCTGTTAACATACTCTGTCACCCCATATGGAACCAGCTTCACACAAAATGTAAACCGTTCCTCATCAAACCGGTACTCCTCTCTCACCTCTGGCCCGCAGCTGTTCGACCCGATCCCCTGCTGCGCATAATCAAGACACAGCACCGTACTGCCCGATAGCGTCAGCTCATAATTGTGTCTCTTCTCCTCTAACTCCTCCTGCGTATAGACGGACGCCTGGAAGGAAAAGGTCTCTGCGCACACCACTGCCAGCCCGCGTCCCATCCCTGATAACACCACGTACTCACAATCCGTGCGGCTCCCGTTTTCCTGCGGCCGGATATAGTCCTCATGAAGATCTTCCACTTTTACCTGATACCGCCCGTGTGTGGATGCGCGTTTTTTATCCCTGTAATTCTCATACGGCCCCAGACCGTAATATGTTACCCCGTCCAGCGCACGGTTTAAAAACAGGCGCAGACCGAATCTCGGCAGCGGCGGGAATTCGGGATCCTTTTCCACGGACAGCGTCACACAGATACCGCCGCTGTTGTCGATGATCCAGACTGCCTCCACCGTCAGAATGCGCTGCACGGAAGGCGCGGATACCCCCAGGCTGCTGCGGATTTCAACCATTGATTTTGTCTGCCGGACCTTTGTGTCATACGCCCGGACCGACGCCCTGTCATACTGCGCCCGTCTCCACTCCTTACTGATATACATGTCGTTATCCGTCGGCGCGCGCCAGATATTCAGTTCCATGGGGCGGTCAAGATACTCTCCGTCGTCATGGCAGAGCCGCGAAAACATCCCGGTCCGTTTCTCATACAGATACCGGAACCGCTCCCCCTCCAGACGGATCCCGGCGTCCGTCTCGCTGACCCGGATCTTCTGGATCTGCGCGCCTCTCCACTCCGTGAGCGCAGCGCGGACCTGATTCCTGTCATCCGCCGTCGCAAGCGGCACCTCCTCACACCCCAGCAGCCAGCCTGCGGGAACCAGCTTTGTATCCCTTTTCTGAAGATAGAACAGTTTCAGATATGATTTTCCGCGCTCCGGTATACTAAAATGTAATACCGTGCTTCCCGTCTCTCCCGGTTTTACCGAAAAAGCCGGAATCACACCCCATTCAAAGCATTTCCCGTCGCAGTTGACCTCATAGTGAATCTCCACGCATTCTGCCAGATCCGAAAAATCCAGATAATTTTTCAGGACAAGCCTTCGCTCTTTCTGATCAAAGGAGACCACCCTTGCCGGACGGTACACATTCCGGTATTCATACAGCCCGGTGTGCGGCGTGCGGTCCGGGTACACCAGTCCGTCCATACAGAAATTCCCATCGTGCAGCGTCTCGCCGTGATCCCCGCCGTAATAATAGATCGTCTTTCCCTCCGGCGTCGTGCCGTGCGCGACGGCATGGTCGCACCACTCCCACACGAATCCCCCGCACATCCGGTCGTGTTCGTGAAAGAGCTGAAAATAATCCTCCAGATCCCCCGGCCCGTTTCCCATGGAATGGCAGTACTCACAGAGAATCAGCGGTTTTGCCGTGTCGCGGTCCAGATATTCCTGTATCTCCTCAAAGGACGGATACATCCTGCTGTAGAGATCCAGGCAGGAAAAATCATATGTAACGTCGTGCCGGCGGTATCTGGCGCTCTCATAATGCGTCAGCCGCGACGTGTCATACGACTTTGTCCAGGAGAGCGCTTTCTCAAAATTACATCCGTAGGCACTCTCGTTTCCCATCGACCAGATCACGATGCAGGGGCGATTCTTATCCCGCTCCACCATCCGCCGCACCCGGTCCAGCACCGGCTCCTCCCAGGCAGGCGCATCCGCGATCGGCTCATTCCAGCGCTCAAATTTGTTCGCGTCACTGTTGTCCCGGTAGTAAAATTCGACCGGCCCGTGACTCTCGACGTCCGCCTCGTCGATCACCAGAAATCCGTACCGGTCGCACAGCTGGTAAAATACCGGCACATCCGGGTAGTGGCTGGTGCGGATCGCGTTGATATTGTGCTGCTTCATCAGCGCCAGATCCTCCATCATCTGCCGGATGCCTGTCACCGGCCCGGTTACGGGATCCGACTCGTGGCGGTTTACCCCCCGGAACACAAACGGTTTTCCGTTGAGACAGACCCTCCCCTCCTCGATACAGATCTCCCGCAATCCGATCTGATCCACGATCACCTCGGACGCCGTCGTGATCACCAGCGTATACAGATACGGCGCCTCCGTATTCCACAGGATGGGATGTTCGATTGTAAGCCGGATTTTCCCGCTGGACGGGCTCTGCCCCGCTGCAATCTCCGACCAGACGCCAGCCTCGGCCACCGGCACGTCTTCCCTGTCGCAAATCACGATGGACGTCGGCGTAAACTCCGTCCGGTAATGAAACTGCACACAGATCTCCGCGGTATCCCCGTTAAGCGTTGTCTCCACAAAATAGTCCCACACCGATAAAACAGGGCGTTTCAGCAGATACACATCCCGGAAGATCCCGCTCATGCGGAATTTGTCCTGATCCTCTAAATAGCTTCCGTCGCACCACTTTAACACCAGCACCGCCAGCCGGTTCTTTCCTTCTGTAAGCGCCTCCGTCACATCAAATTCGCTGGTGCAGTGGGATACCTGGCTGTAGCCGATATACGTTCCGTTCAGCCACACGTAAAAGCAGGAATCCACCCCCTCAAAATTTAAGAACGCCTGCGGGGCCGCCCCGTCCTTCTGATAGTCAAACTCACGCACATACACCCCGCACGGATTATCCTGCGGCACATACGGCGGATCAAAGGGAAAGGGATAACGGATATTGCTGTACTGGTGGCTGTCACAGCCCGCCATCTGCCACGTCCCCGGGACCTGGATCCGGTCGTACCCGCTGCAGTCGGCGTCCGTCTCGTAAAACGCATCCTTACACGCATAGATGCTTTCATAGTAGCAAAATCTCCATTCGCCGCTCAGCATCACAAGCCGGTCCGAGTCCTCCCTGCGCTTTACAAGCGTATCCATCCTCACCGACGCCGGGATATAGTACGCCCGGTCCGGCATCGTGTTTTCGTGCAGCACACTGATATTTTCATAATGTCCTGGCACCATCATCATGCATCTCCTCCTTGTCTGTTCTCCGTTCTTTCTCTGGTGATTTTATTATAGTAAGAACACCCCGCGCCGACCATAAACAGCATTAGACAAAACATGCACAAAATGATACACTTATGGCATACTTTTCAGGAAGGGAGACAGCTGCCATGTATATCAACACTGCCTATCTCAATCATTCCCTGGTTGACTTTATGGACAAAAGCAAACCTCTCATCGTGGGAAGCTGCGGGACCTATCATCTCTACACGCTTCCAAAGCTCCCCACGCACCGTCCCAAGGGACGTCTGGATTTTCAGCTTCTGTATATCGTGTCCGGAAAAGCACATTTTTATTTTGATAAAAGCGAGACCGATACGATCGTGACCGCCGGGCATATGGTGCTGTACCGACCGAAGGAACCGCAGCGCTATGTGTACTACGGAGAAGAGGGGACAGAAGTGTACTGGGTTCATTTTACCGGGAAAAACGTCAGGCAGCTGTTAAAAAGCTACGGGATCACGGACGACATGCGAGTGATCCCCACCGGCACCTCCCTGGTCTATGCCGGACTGTTTAAGCAGATGATCTTTGAGCTGCAGCGCTGTCAGGATCACTACCCGGAAGCGCTGACCCTGCTGCTGCGCCACCTGTTCATCCGGATCCATCGGGAACTCACGCGCGACCACACGCGCAGGAATGAATTTCTCGACACGGAGATGGAGCTGGCCATGCAGTATTTTAATGAACATTATAATCAGGAAATCAATATCGAAGCGTACGCGGCGGACCGCGGCATGAGCGTGAGCTGGTTTATCCGCAGCTTTAAGCAGTATACCCACACCACGCCCATGCAGTATCTCGTCGCCAGACGCGTAAATAACGCACAGATGTTATTAGAAACTACAAATTACAGCATTACAACTATCGCTTCCATCGTGGGATATGACAATCCGCTCTACTTCAGCCGTATCTTTCACAGACAGAAAGGCGTATCGCCCTCCGAATACCGGAAGCAGGGGCTTCCCGGCACATGATTTCGGATGCCGGGGCAGGGACGCCTGCCAGGGGAGACGGCCTGCCCGCTCTGCCATGCAGTCCGTCTTCCCTCACCGGCAGTCCCTCACATCACCTTCTGAAGGCCCTTCATCTGCGCCCGCTTCGCCAGCGGAAACCGGTAGATCAGAAGCGAGATCACATACTCGAAAAGCGCACCGGTCAGAATCATCAGAACGCCGATCCCCACAGCCGCCCCGTACGGCAGGGCGTCAAAGAACGCGCGCACGGACTCATCCGCCAGCCGGAGAAACTGAAGCCGTCCAATCCCTCCGTAGAAGATAAAAAAGCCGATCGTCGATGCAAGAAAGAATTTATATGCGGTCCCCGCGTAAATCAGAATCGAGAAGGCACACAGCGCGCCGATCAGAAGTCCGCTCTTTGCCGTCCCCTCGTTCCTGTGCCCGAATGCGAGCGCTGACATCAGCAGAAAGAGCGGAATCGCAATCGCGGCGTTTACCAGCACGGGAACCGTGGTCTGCATTTCCTTTTTGCGCGGCGAGGTCCCGATCATATCCGAGACGCTCAGGGAATAGATCAGCTGCGCCGGCCAGATCACGACAAGCATCATAAAGAACGAGGGCATCGAAAGATCGCCGAACGGCACCAGATTCATCAGCAGTCCGACCACAAAAAACAGGCCCATTCCGATCAGACTGCTCTTTAAGCCGAAGCAGTACCGCAGCATTCGAAATCCCAGTTTAATCTTTTTTATCATAGTAGCTCTCCTTTACCCGTCTCATAATCAGCCACACGCTGCCAAACCCTGCTGCCACGCAAAGCGGAGCCGCCACACAAAGCGTCAGCCACGGCAGGTTCATCGCCCCCACCGCCGTAAACAGCACAAGCCACACGCACAGCGTCGATGCTCCCATGCTTAAGGCAACCCCGTCCATAAATCTCACGGCGGTTGTCCCGGCTGTCACAAAAAAACTTCCGATCAGATACAAATCCAGTATTCCAATATAAATATCGATAGAGTATTCCGCTGCTTCTATCTGAGAGCGGCAGATAAATCCATATAGAAGCAGAATCAGCGCCGGTGTCAGCGCCTGCCGGAACAGGTTCCCCAGCAGCGACTTTTTTACCACCATAAGGCCCCGCGCAGAGGATTTTACATATTCCAGCTGCCCTTCCCTGCGCGCGATCCCTCCAAACGCCCAGGAATCCATAAAAACTTCATACGCCGTGTATATCGTCATCGCGAACATGGCAAACAAGAAATAATCACGCATGATCGGCACCGCCGCCGGGAACAGCAGCACTGCAAGCGGAAGCAGCACGAGCACGCAAAGCCGGTAGAACGGGCCGGTAAAGACCCGGTAGCATCTCATCATCCCCCTCATTCCACGCCCCCCTGTGAAAATGTGAGCTTCGTATTCGCCCGCATCACGGCCACGCTGATCTGAAACAGCGACGGAACCTCCGTCACGATATCCATACCGGCAAGCGCATCCAGCCGTTCCGTCAGACAAATTCCCTCGAATCCGTATTGATTCGCGGCAAAACTATACAGGATTTCCTTTGCTTTTGCGGCATCCGCGGTCTCTCCCTTTACCAGGATATACTTTTCCTTCAGATCCTCCACAAAGCCTTCCTCCACGATATTCCCATGCTCCATAATCATGCAGTAATCCGTGACATTTTCCATATCCGAGATATTGTGCGTCGAGAAAAAGACGCTTCTCTCCCCGTCTCCTTCCTCGAGATAGGTGCGGATCATCTCACAGAGCTTATCGCGCATCAGCGGATCGAGCGGCGACGCCGGTTCATCCATCAGCAGGCATTCCGTCTCCCTGGCCAGCACGGTCGCCAGCGTCAGCTTCATGCGGTTCCCGTCCGATAAGCTCTGGACCTTTTTCTTCCGGTCCCCGTCCCCGATCCCGAGCTCCGCGCACAGACGGTGATAGCGCTCCGCGTCAAACGTGTCGAACAAAAGCCCGCTGATCTCCTCCACCTGCGCGATCGACCAGTTCGGCAGGAAATAGCTGCCCGGTCCCGTGTACCCCAGCCGCTCCTTCACCTGCTCCACGTTCGTCTCCTGCCCGTCAAAATAGCGGATTGTTCCCTTATAGTCCAGCCGAATGCCGGCGAGTACATTTAACAGGGTCGTCTTTCCGGCTCCGTTCTCCCCGATCAGCGCGGTCGCAAATCCCTTCGGTATTCTGCATTCCGGGATATCCAGCGCGAATCCTTTATACGTTTTCCGAAGTCCGCTCACTTCGATTGCTGCACTTGTTTCCATGTTATTAATTCTCCTTTTAATATTTTTCATCCATCATCGCCGCAGTTTCTCCTGCACCGCAGCTTCCGCTACGATTCATCCGGCATCTGCATGAGCGCCTGTAAGGTATCGGAGAGCTCCTGTCTGGTCATTCCCGCGATCTTCGCCGCCTGTATGGCCTCCGTCAGGCATTCCTCCACCTTCCTTAAATGCTGTTCCTTCAGCATCTGGCTGTCCTGCGCATTGACATAAAACCCTTTCCCGGGAACCGCCGTCACCAGCCCCTCGGCCTCTAACTGTTCATACGCCTTCATCGTCGTGATCACGCTGATCTTTAAATCCTTTGCAAGCCCGCGGATCGACGGAAGATATTCCCCCTGCTTCCACGCTCCCTTCAGGATGTCTTCCTTAAACTGTTCCGCGATCTGCTGATAAATCGGCACTCCGGAATTCTGTAACAGCTTCAACCTGTCATCTCCTTCCCGTATGAGATAGTGTTTATATGTTATATATACAGTATAATCACTTTTTTGTCAATTGATTTATTTTATCTTTTCAAAACAATAAAAAACATCTATAATGGTTCTATTACTATCTTTTTTTCAGGAAAGATCCGATATATATTTCAGAACTGTTTTTTTAATCAGCCCCGTTATCATGGAAGATAACGTACAGGAAAAGGAGATCCGGCCATGGTGATACAACACAACATGACCATGCAGAATACAAACCGTCTGCTGGATGAGACAAACAAAAGCTACCAGAAAACAGCCGAGCGATTATCCAGCGGATATCTGATCAACCGCGCAGCAGACGACGCGGCTCATCTTGCGATTTCAGAGAAAATGCGCTGGCAGGTACGCGGGCTGACCCGCGCCTCGCAGAATATTCAGGACGGGATATCCCTGATCCAGATCGCCGACGGCGCGATGGCGGAGATCAGCGATATGATCCATCGGATGAAGGAGCTCTCGGTTCAGGCCGCAAATGATACGAATACCCTTGGGGACCGGGAAGCCATTCAGAAAGAGATCAATGAGATTCTGATCGAGATCGATACGATCCATGAACGCGCGGAGTTTAACGGGATCCGCGTGCTCGACGGCGGCTCCACCCGCAAGCCGGGGCAGTATTCCATCCGCGGCAGCCTGCCGCAGTGGGTGCTAAACAACAGCACGGCGCTGGGATCGCTGACCGGCTCGCACAATGTCAGCCGCTGGGACCGGGTCATCACCGGTATCCGGGACGCAAACGGCCAGCCGGTCACCGGCGGTATCATGATCAATAATTATACGCAGTACAAGGTCGGCGATACGCTGCTGGGCGGATACGACATTTCTCAGAAGCCCAATGCACCGTACAACGGCACGCTGACGGATATGTTCGGAAAGACCTATACGGTAACCTACAGCCCTCTGTCGGTAAACAACGAAAGCCATTCCGCCGCGTACCTTGATTTTAGCGGCGTGACTGCGGCCAATATCAAAGACCTGGTGGGCGGCGGCTTTCACACGACCTGCTGTACCTGCGACAACCGTTACAGCATCGAGTTCACCGATTCCGAGCCGGACAGCTATACCAGTCACGAAGGGAACTACATCTATAAAATAAATGTGAACGGCATCACAAACGGAAACGACCTGATCGACAAGATCACGGATATTCTCGGCGGCCGCGGCGGCAGGCATGTCACCTATTACGACGGGTACGGGAACCTCATCACGGTTGCCGAACCGCAGTATCATTTTTCACGTTACGGCGCGGAGCTGGACGCGAACGGCAACCGGACCGGACGGCTGATTATTTTTGACAACCGTGAATTTGCAAAGCCGAATCCGTCGCGCGGAGAAGGACTTTTTAACGCCGGTATCTACGCCTTTATCGATCCCGGCCATTTAAACGGAAAGCTCCACATACAGACCGGGGCGACAAGAGGCGACGCTGTTGTCGTGGGTCTGCCGATCATCAACTGCGATACGCTTGGCCTGCAGAACTTATATGTGCTGAACGGGGTGGAGGCCGGTTTTTCCATGGACGCGCTGGATGCGGCGCTCGACTATCTAAACTCCGAGCGTTCCGGACTCGGCGCATGGCAGAACCGCCTGGAGCACGCGCAGGCAAATGTCGATCAGACTGCCGAAAATACGCAGGCGTCCGAGAGCCGGATGCGCGATTATGATATGGCGGAAGGCATGGTCGAATACAGCCGTACCAGCATCTTACAGCAGGCCGGGATGGCGATTCTGGCCCAGGCCGGCCACAGCAATGATATGATTCTGCGGCTGCTCGAATGATCCTGCCGCTTACAAATGCATATGCCGGGGCTGACGTAATCCGTCAGCCCCGACATATTGTTTTTTTGCAGCGTTTTCTTTATTCTCCCGCATCCTCACTGGCGGGGAATCCGATCATCACCCTCGTCCCGCATCCCTCCTCCGAGGTGATTGAGAACGTGTGCCCCAGCCGTTTTAAAATCCGGCTGCAAAGATACAGCCCGATTCCCGTCGACCGTTTATCCGCATGGCCGTTGTACCCGGTATAGCCCTTCTCGCACACGCGCGGCAGATCCTCCTGCCGGATTCCGATTCCGGTATCGCAGATCACCAGATATCCTCCCTCCATACCGATCCGGATACTTCCCTTCGGGGTATACTTGATCGCGTTCGAGAGCAGCTGTTCCACGACAAATCCCAGCCATTTTCCGTCCGTCAGCACCGCGGTGTGAAGCGGCTCATAGACAAGGCTTAATTTCTTTCGGATAAACTGCTTCGCATATTTGCGGACCGCGGGCCGGATCAGCTCATCCAGCTCCACGCTCCGCAGCACATAATCCGTGGATTCCGACTCCAGCCTCATATACTGCAGCGCCATCTGGGCGTACTCCTGGATACGAAACAGCTCCTGGCTCATTTCCTCCCGCCGCTCCCCTTCCTCCATCTCGTCAAGCAGGAGTTTTTGCGCCGCGATCGGCGTCTTGATCTGATGCACCCACATCGTATAGTATTCCGTCAGATCGCGCTCCCGCTCTCTGGCCTCATTTTCCAGCCAGGTCTTATTCCGGGAGAGGATCTGCAGCAGTTCCTGATAAATCTGTTCCACCGGCTCCGTCGGCTCCGGCATCCCCTCTAAGGACAGCGTCACAGAATGCCGGAGCGCAAGAAGCTTCCGGCAGGAGCTGTCATACCGGTAATAATCCGCCGCTGCCACAACAGCTGTAAATGCCAGGCACAGCGCCAGACCGTAACCGATCTCCTCAAACGGGATCCCATTTAACAGCATCACCGCCGCCATCAGAAGACCGCTTAACAAAATCAGCGCATACCATTTGATCCGGTTCCGAAGATATCCCCAGAATCTCCTCCCGTTTCCCATCCGTCATTCCCCCTGTAACGCCATCTATCCGATCCGGTAACCGATCCCCTTTTTGGTCAGGATAAACCCGTCAAGTCCTATTGCATCCAGCTTTTTTCTCAGACGGTTGATATTGACGGACAGCGTATTTTCGTCCACATAGCTGTCGCTCTCCCACAGGCGTGTCATTAAGGAATCGCGCGATACCACCTTTTCCTTATTCTCCATCAGCACCTGAAGGATCTTAAGCTCGTTTTTTGTCAGCTCCGTCTTTTCCTCTCTGTAGACAAGTGTCGCTTCCGTCAGATTCAGGAAGGCTCCCCGGTGCTCTAACATCGTGCCCTGACCGGTAAAATCATAGGTTCTCCGCAGCAGCGCCTGGATCTTCACCGTCAGCACATCCAGGTCAAACGGCTTGGCGACAAAATCATCGGCGCCCATATTGACCGCCATCACGATATTCATATTATCCGACGCCGAGGAGAGAAACATCATCGGCACCTTGGATACCGCCCGGATCTTTGAGCACCAGTGGTATCCGTTATAAAACGGCAGCTTGATGTCCATCAGCACCAGCTGCGGCCCAAAATCGGCAAAAGCCGTCATCACATCCGAAAAATCCTCCACGCAGAACACCTCGTAATCCCAGCTGTTAAGGTGGCGTTTTAAGCTGCGCGCAATGACCTCATCATCTTCTACAATCATAATACGATACATTTCTATTCTCCGTCACCACAGCTCCGCGAGCTCATAGATCAGGCTTTCCGTCTTCTCCCAGCCCAGGCACGGATCCGTGATTGATTTCCCGTAGCAGTGCTCGCCGACCTTCTGCGCGCCGTCCTCGAGATAGCTCTCGATCATCAGCCCCTTTACCAGCCCGCGGATCTCGGGCGAAACCTTACAGCTGTGCATGATATCCTTGCTGATGCGGATCTGTTCCATAAAGCGCTTCCCCGAATTCGAGTGATTCACATCGATAATCACCGCCGGATTGGCCATATGCTTTTCCTCCGAGGCGTTCGCCTCCTCGTAATACTCCAGCAGGTTCATCAGATCCTCATAGTGGTAATTGGGCATATTCCGCCCGAACTTATCCACATACCCGCGCAGAATCGCGTGCGTATAGGGATTTCCAGCTGTTTTTACCTCCCACCCGCGATACAGAAACGTATGTCCGTGCTGTGCGGCGATAATCGAATTCATCATCACCGACAGATCGCCGCCGGTCGGGTTCTTCATTCCGGCAGGGATTCCGATCCCGCTGGCCGTCAGACGATGCTGCTGATCCTCCACCGAGCGCGCGCCCACCGCCACATAGGAGAGCAGGTCCGAGAGATATCTGTGGTTCTCCGGGTAGAGCATCTCATCCGCGCAGGTAAATCCGGTCTCCTCCACTGCGCGCTTGTGCAGCTGGCGGATCGCGATGATCCCCTTTAACATATCCGCTTCCTTCTCCGGGTCCGGCTGGTGCAGCATGCCCTTATACCCCACGCCGATCGTACGCGGCTTGTTCGTATAAATGCGCGGAATCATAAAGATCTTATCCTTCACCTGATCCTGGACTCTCCGCAGTCTTGAAATATAGTCGATCACCGCATCCTCGTGATCCGCCGAGCAAGGCCCGATCACCAGCAGCAGCTTATCCGATCTGCCCTCGAAAATCGCGCGGATCTCCTCGTCGCGCTCCTGCTTAATCTGCGCGATCCGCGCGCTCACCGGGTACTGCTCCTTTAACTCCTCCGGGTTTGGCAGTCTGCGCAAAAACTCCATTTTCATCTCCATCGTAATCCTGTATCCTCCTGTCCGATGATCCCGTCGCTGTTTTCGTGCTTTAACGCGTCACAGCACGAATAATCCGTACGTATCATACCTCTTTTACGCTGCCCTGTCAACCCTGCTGCGCGTTTTCATGTCTGCCTCCCCCACGCCGTTCCGCCTACGCGATCTCTGCGCCGTCCGGCGTCTCCCGCAGCTTCCGCAAAAAGGGGATCGCAAAGGGCAGCGTCGTGAAAAATGCCAGGATATCCGCCACCGTCTGGGAGATCTCGATCCCGAACAGTCCCATCGTCCTGGATAAAATCAGGATCACCGGAATAAAATACAGCCCGCTCCGAAGCATCGAAAGAAAGGTTGCCACACCGTTCTTTCCAATGCTCTGAAACATCATGTTCGCACAGATCGACAGGGGCTGAAAGAGCAGCGCGATCATCTGTGCCGCCAGCGCCACGCTTCCGATGGCGATCACCTCCGGGTCATCCCGGAAAAAGCCGACAAACTCCGCGGTAAAAAAGATTCCTGCCACCGCCGCGCACCCCAGCAGCGCCTCGCCCGCGATCAGGGTAAAAAAGAAGCCTCCCCGCACTCTTTTGTATTTCCGCGCTCCGTAGTTAAACGCCGCCACCGGCTGAAATCCCTGGCCGATCCCAAGGCCTACGGAAAAGATAAAGAAGCAGATCCGGTTGACGATGGACATCGCCGCCACCGCCGCATCCCCGTAGATGCGCGCCTCGCTGTTTAAGATCATTGTGGAAATGCTCGAGAGCCCCTGACGCACCATGCTCGGGAATCCGGTCTTACAGATCAGCAGAATCTCGCCCGGATCCCTTGTAAACCGCCGGAATGACAGATGGCTCTGCGTCTTCCCCCGAAGGAACATGGAGAGTAGGATAAAAAAGCTGATAAGCTGCGAGACCGCGGTCGAGATCCCGGCGCCCTCCACCCCGAAGTGAAGACAGTCCATCAGAAGCCAGTCTCCGAAAATATTTAAGATGCCTCCGGTGGTCAGCCCGATCATTGCGAATGCCGCGCGTCCCTCATAGCGCAGAATATTGTTGAGCACACAGCTCGATGCCATGAACGGGGCCGCAATCAGAATAAATGCCGCATAGGTCTTCGCATAGGGAAGTATCGTCTCCGTACTGCCCAGAAGACGCACCAGAGGCTCCAGAAACAGCAGGCCGAACACCGTGATCCCCGCGCCTGCTGCCAGCGAGCTCACAAAGCTGGTGGACGCAAACCGGGAGGCGCTCTCCAGGTCCCGCGCCCCGAGCCGTCTCGATATAATACTCCCGGCCCCGTGTCCGAACATAAAGCCGAACGCCTGGATGATCGCCATCAGACCGAATACCACCCCCACCGCGCCGGAGGCGCTCGTCCCGATCTGGCTCACAAAATAGGTATCCGCCATATTGTAAATGTTTGTCACCAGCATACTGATCGTCGTCGGAATGCCGAGCATGATAATCAGCTTTGATACCGGGGTCTCCGTCATTTTTCTGTACTGGGTATTGCTCTGTTCCTGTGTCTTCTCCTCGTTCATGGTTCCTCCTCTTTTTTGTGCTGATCTGTTCGTTTTTCATTATAACACAAAAAAGGCTATGTACTCCAATATTTTCCCGGATTTGGAACCAGCGCCCGGCACTCAGATATACTGATACTTCTTCCGATTCACCGCAAAAGCGATCACCGTCAGCGCCAGTGCAAGCGCCTCCGCCGCCACAATCGCAAACCAGATCCCGTTCAGCCCCCAGAAAAGCGGCATGATCAGTATCGTGGCTACCTGAAACAGCATCGTCCGGAGGAATGAGATCATCGCCGACACAACGCCGTTATTGAGCGCCGTAAAAAATGCCGACCCGAATATATTCACCCCGTTCATCAGAAACGAAATCGAGTACAGCTGAATCGCTGTCGTCGTCATGGCCAGCAGCTCCTTATCATAGGACACAAAAATGCCTGCCAGCCCTCCTGACAAAAGCTCCGCCGCACCCGTCAGGACTACAGACGACGCAATAATCAGCACCAGGCTTTTCCGAAACAGGCTCTTTAGCTCCCCTTTATTTCCCGCGCCGTAGTGATAGCTGATAATCGGTGAGACTCCGATCGAATACCCGAGGAAGGTCGCCACAAAGACAAACGACACATACATGATGATCCCGTATGCGGCGACGCCATGCGATCCGGCATATTTCATCAGCTGCATATTGTAGAGCATATTGACCAGCGACATGGAAAGGTTCGTGACCATCTCCGAGGAGCCGTTCATACAGCTTTTCCACAGCGCCCTGCCGTCAAATCTGCACCGCACCAGCCGAAGCGGCGTGCTGTTTTTTCGCAGAAAGAAAATCAGCGGGACGATCCCTCCGACCACCTGGCTTAACACCGTCGCCCAGGCCGCTCCGGCCAGCCCCAGGCGAAACACATAGATCAGCAGAAAATCAAATACCATGTTGGTCACCCCGGCCAGTATGGATATTACCAGTCCCATCTGCGGCCGCTCCGCCACGACGAGAAAGCTCTGAAAGCTGTTCTGAAGCATAAACGCAACGTTCCCGATCAGAAGAATCCCTCCGTAGAGCACACAGTCCTCCAGCATCGTCCCGGTCGCGCCAAGGAACAGCGCCACCCGTCGCAGCGCCAGAAGTCCGCCTGCGGTAAGCGCCAGCCCGCTTATGATGTCAGATAAAATCAGCATGGAAAAATACTGGTTCGCCTGCTTTGGCCGCCCCTCCCCGAGCGTCTTTGCGACCAGCGCGCTCCCGCCGGTTCCGATCATAAAGCCGACTGCCCCCAGCATCATGACTGCCGGGAAAATCAGGTTCAGCGCCGCAAACGGCTCGCTTCCCACAAAATTGGATACAAAAATCCCGTCCACCACGCCATAGATGGAGGTAAAAATCATCATTGTGATGGTTGGTATCGTAAAACGGACCAGCTTGCGGTAACCAAAGCTCTCCGAAATCTGAATCCTCATAAAAAATAATCTCCTTTCCTCTCTCACATCAGCTGCGCACACTCTTTTGCAAGCAGACGCACATACCGGTCCGTCAGGCGCAGCAGCTCCTCCCGGTCCCTCTCTCCCATCTCCTCAAACACAGCATTTTCCCGGGCAATCACCGGCGCGATCTTTTCCTCAATCAGCTTCTCTCCCCGCTCTGTCAGACGGATGTGCTTATCGCGTCCTCTTCCCGGCTCCAGAAACAGATATCCCTCCTCCTCAAGCCTGCGGATCGCGGAATGCACCGTCTGCTTGCTCGTGTAGACCGCATTGCAGATATCCCTCTGCAGACACCCGTCCCCATACTCACAGATCGTGTAGAGTATCCAGAACGCCGCGTCCGACAGGCCGCTTTTCACGGCAACCGCGTGGTACAGACTGTCCGTCTCCCGGTACAGCGTGTTATATTTTTTCAGACTCTCCCCCTGTAATTCCTTCATATGCATCCCTCCCCGCATTAGTATGATTTCGGACTTGCAGGATCTATTATAGTACGATTTCGGACTTGATGTCAAGAACTATTTTGGCTGACCCGCAAAATTTGTCTGGTGGTCTGACACTCGAATAACCCACAAAAGGCGGGGATCCTCATCCCCGCCTTCTTTTCTGTCCCTTTCCTGGTCAAATTCTCACTTCCCGCTCCCGGATCAGCGCTACAAGCCTGTTTTTTACCGGCAGAAGCAGCAGGTTCGCGAATACCCCGTACAGGCTGCCCGTAAGCGCCAGCGACAGATACGGCCCGATATGTGACGGCTCATCCATCTGATAAAGCACCGTCACCAGATAAAAGAGACTGACCAGTATCCCGGTATACAACAGTGTCGCCCCTGCGAACTTCACCGCCTCATATGCCTCCTGCAATGCCGGCAGGCTCTCCTCCGTCTTTCCGGCTGCGATCTGAAGCGCATGCCCGAATGGCCTCACACTGTCCGCCCCCAGCAGAAACAGCGCCAGCACACCGGTCATCACCCCCAGATTTAACGGCTCAAAGAAATAATTCCCCAAAGCCCCGGCATCCCCCGGCATCAGCGAAACCACCAGCGCCACGACCATTCCGCAGATCGCAGCCGCATACATCAGGACTGCCAAAAAGATTCTCCGGCGTTTTCTCCCCTGTTCCTCCGTCGTCTGTATCAGTTTTACCATATTTTCCTCCGCCTTTCCTGGATAGTCATCCATCGATAATTTTTCTCCGGACAAAAGCTCGTTCACATTGATCTGCAGCATCTCACAAAGCGGCATCATCATCGAAATCTCCGGCAGTCCGTTTCCGCATTCCCACTTTGAAATCGTCTTATCACTGATCCCAAGACGCTCTGCCAGCTGACGCTGCGTCATCCCCTGGTCCTTTCTTCTCTCCGCAATAAACTGTCCGATCTTAATCTGATCCAATCCGCTCCCTCCTTTCTGCTGTGAGAATACCAGAAAAATATTCTCTATAACACACACGCACCGTAGAATCCGCTCCCAATACGGACTCTGCGGTGCGCAGACATGAAAATCTTCTTGAATATCAGCCCTGCGTATGTTATAGTAAAAAAGAGGAAAGCCAAAGAAGCGGCCTACCCATCTTAAATGTCAGATTGTCCTTTGCAGGACGCAGCCGTCACTAATGCTGGTAGTGGCGGCTATTTTTTCCCGTTAAAGATCGCATAACACAAGCCGATCAGGGAAACGATAAGCCGCCTTCGTTCCTTGGTTTTCCTTTTTTCATTATAACAGTAAACGTTTCTGTTTCCAACTATCAGATTATAAAAATTTACAGATGCAGTACACGGTCCCGGATCTCCTGCGTCCTCCCCTGATTCCAAAACTGCGTGCCGATGTACCCGCAGGTTCTGCGCGCAACGCACATAAGGCTCTCATCCCGATTGCCGCAGGCCGGGCATTCCCAAATCAGCTTGCCGGATTCGTCCTCAATGATCTTAATCTCCCCGTCATACCCGCAACATTCACAGTAATCGCTCTTCGTATTCAGCTCCGCGTACATGATATTATCGTAGATAAACTTCATCACGGAAAGCACCGCCGGGATATTGTTCTGCATGTCCGGCACCTCCACATAGCTGATCGCGCCGCCCGGTGAAAGCCGCTGGAAATCGGCCTCAAACTTCAGCTTCTGGAATGCGTCGATCTGCTCCGACACGTGCACATGATAGCTGTTCGTGATATAGTTCTTGTCCGTCACGCCCTCGATGATGCCGAAGCGCCGCTGCAGGCAGGTCGCAAACTTATAGGTCGTGGACTCCATCGGCGTTCCGTAGACCGAATAGCTGATGTGCTCCGCCGCCTTCCATTCATTGCACTTGTCATTCATCCTCTGCATCACCTTCAGCGCAAAGGGCTTTGCCTCCGGATCCGTGTGGGTCTTTCCCATCATCCGCACGCACATCTCATACAGACCGGCATAGCCGAGGGAAATCGTGGAATATCCGTCGTAGAGCAGTTTATCGATCCGCTCTCCCTTTTTCAGCCGGGCCAGCGCGCCGTACTGCCACAGGATCGGCGCCACATCCGAAATCGTTCCGAGAAGCCGCTCATGCCGGCACCGCAGCGCACGGTGGCAGAGCTCCAGACGCTCGTCCAGAATCTCCCAGAAACGATCCATATCCCCGTTCGAGGAACAGGCCACATCCACCAGGTTGATTGTCACCACACCCTGATTAAACCGCCCGTAAAATTTGTGGCGGCCATCTTCTTCCCGCTGGGAATCCTCCACCGTCAGGAAGGACCGGCAGCCCATGCACGGATAAACCTCACCCTTTTTGAGCTCCTTCATCACCTTCGCAGAAATATAATCCGGCACCAGGCGCTTCGCGCTGCACTTCGCTGCAAGCTCCGTTAAATACCAGTATCTGGAATCCTCCGTGATATTATCTTCATCCAGCACATAAATCAGCTTCGGGAACGCCGGGGTAATCCAGATCCCCTTCTCATTCTTCACGCCCTGAAGCCGCTGCACCAGGGTCTCCTCGATCACCATCGCGAGATCCTCTCTTGTCCGGCCTTCCTCCACCTCATCCAGATACATAAACACCGTCACAAAGGGGGCCTGTCCGTTACAGGTCATCAGCGTGATCAGCTGGTACTGGATCGTCTGGATACCATTCTTGATCTCATCCTTTAAGCGCTTCTCCGTCACCCGGGCGATGATGGACTCGTCCAGCTCCTCGCCGCACTCCTGCCGCTCTTCCATCACCTTTGCCCGGATCTTCTGACGGCTCACATCGACAAACGGCGCTAAATGTGCCAGCGTGATCGACTGCCCGCCGTACTGATTGCTTGCCACCTGGGCGACGATCTGCGCCGTGACATTGCAGGCCGTAAAAAAGCTGTGGGGCCGCTCGATTAACGTCTCGCTGATCACCGTCCCGTTATTTAACATATCCTCCAGGTTCACGAGATCACAGTTGTGCTCCCGCTGCGCATAATAATCGGAATCGTGAAAATGTATGATCCCCTCATTGTGCGCCTGCACCACGTCCTCCGGAAGCAGCACGCGCATCGTCAGATCCTTGCTGACCTCGCCCGCCATATAATCCCGCTGTGTGGAATTGATCGTCGGATTTTTATTGGAATTTTCCTGCTTGACATTTTCGTTGATCTGGTCGAGCAGGGATAAAATATTATTATCTGTCGTGTTTGACTTCCTGGTCAGCTCGCGCTTAAAACGGTACCGCACATACTTCTGCGCCACCTCGTAGCCGCGCATCTCCATGATCCCGATCTCCACCATATCCTGAATGTCCTCGACATTCACGGCATGAGACGACTCCTGAACCCTGCGCACGACACCGTCCGCCACCGCGGCGATCTGCTCCTCGTTCAGCTGGTGGATCCGCGGCGTATCCGCGTTTGCCTTTTTCACCGCATTTATAATCTTTGTCACATCAAATGTGACCTCTTCCCCATTGCGCTTGATTATTTTGGTTCTTACCTCCGTATTCATTGCCTCACCTTTCCCCAGATATTGTACGATAAATGTAACAACCCACAAAATATTGTGCACTCTCTATCTTATAATATTTCAAAGAAAAGTCAAGGGGCGTTTTGTCCTCTGATATGCTGTGTCAAAATGCCCTGTCTCTGGCGCGCCAGGAAACGCCTGTTCGATGTGAAATTAAATTTAGATTTTTTTGCACGGCGTCAAATAAATTTTCATTTGTAGTATTTCTGTGTCCGGATTCAGAAACCGGGTAAACGTTAAATAATTATCGTGTTGCCGCAATTCATTACTAAATAATACTGAATTGCAATTTGAACATATGTGATGAAAAAAGTTTTCAATAGCGGAAATGGGCTGTTTTGTGATATTCTTTTTATATAAATGACAGCGAGGAGGGTTGTTATGTTATATCAGAATATACTAGATGAAATTGCTGACAAGAGCAAACTGATTTTTAAGGAGAATCTTACAGGTATATATTTGCATGGTTCATTGGCGATGGGATGTTTCAATCCAAATATAAGTGATATTGATTTCATTATTGTTGTAAAAAATAACATCACAGATATTCAGAAATTACAGTTTATGAACCATATTGTAGAATTGAATAAAGCAGCTCCGGCGAAAGGAATTGAACTGAGTATTGTCAGGGAAGAATATTGCAGAAACTTTCTTTACCCCACACCATTTGAATTACATTTTTCAAATGCACATTTGCAATGGTTTCTTGACAACCCGGCGGATTATATTCAGAAAATGAATGGCACCGATAAGGATCTGGCTGCACATTTTAAAATCATAAAGAAGTATGGCGTGGTATTGCAGGGGGCGGAAATAAATGATGTATTTGCTGATGTGCCAGAAAAAGAATACATTGACAGCATCTGGTATGATGTTGAGGGAGCTAAGGAAGATATATTGAAAGAGCCTGTTTATATGATTCTGAATTTATGCAGGGTTGCAGCTTTCCTCAAAAACGATTTGATTCTTTCCAAAAAGCAGGGCGGAGAGTGGGCATTACAAAACCTTTCAGCGCAATACCATGCTTTTATCTCAAAGGCATTACAAAGTTATATGCTGGGAAATGAAATGGACTTCGATCCCATGAAAGCACAAAAATTTGCTGATTCCATGTTGCAGATGATAAAGGATTTGTTAACTTCAAAATCTGACAGTGCAACTTAATGACGAAACAGGCAGTGTCCATTATTACAGACGGTAACAGGCGCTGGCTATAAGTCTGATCTGCAAAAAAAAGCGGATGGCATACCCCCAAAAAGGGAGTTATGCCATCCGTTTTCCTTCTTCCCCTGAATAAATTTAAATTGCGGTTTTCTGATAAAACCGGACGACGGCTTCCCCCGTCATCCCATAGTCATGGGGCTTTGAAGAGAGGTCGATCGACATCATTGCCGCTCCGACATCCGATTTCCCCTCTGCACTTTCTTCTCCTGCAGCCTCCGGTTCTCCCTCTGCACTCATCGCATTATTGGCCCCCATCATATACTGCATCGTCTTTTCCATGACCGTGTCAAAATATCCCCTGGCGTGCAGGCGGTTATTTAAGGTACTCGATACCTCCACAAGGATCTCATTCTCCCCCGGCTGCACCAGTCCGGTGATATCCGTCTCCGGTCTGCTGATGTCAAAGGCAGGCGCCTTTTTCCCATTAACATAAACCGCTGCGGTATTTTTACAGGTGGACTCCATCGCAAATACCGCTCCCATGGAGCCATCCCATTCCTCCGGTAACTGGAAGCAGGTCTTATAATAACCGATGCCGGAAACCTCCGGTCCGATTTCCGGGATATCCTTCCAGGGTTTTAAGGTCACGGTTCCCGCCGAACGCCGCTCTTTGGAGGTCTCATAGTATACCTCTTTCGTGACGATACCCTTTCCCCGGTCTTCCGTCAGCTCCACCTTCCGGCCTTCGTTCCAGTCCTCCACCTCAAGATCCCACTTTTTCAGTGAAATCTCATCCGGGACAGCTACGCATCCGGTCTTTAATGTGCCGTCGCTTAAGGTAACGCTGTATTCCCCGCTTCTGTCTGCCTTTGCATAAAGTTTCCCGTTTTCCGAACACACTTCGCATCTTTCCGCCGCCACCGCATGCAGTGCATCCGCTTTGGTATCGATCACATAGAGGCAGGCTTCGCCGGGAGCTAAGGTGAGGTCCAGGATCGTGGAATCCTCCGTACTCTCATAGCATCCCACTTCCTCCGCTTCTCCCGTGCAGCAGTTCAGCCTGTAAGGCGTTCCTCTGCCCTTAACTGCCATTCGGAAGGAGCAGGCTTCCTCCTCTGCGTACATCATATTGTAAGCGTAGACAATCACTTCATCCCCGTCTCTTCTGGAATGGGTGAGGATCTTCTGATTCGGCTCCGCAAAGGCTGTCCGCGGCAGTATCCCCATTTCCTTTAACAGCGTGATGGTCTCGGCCTGCACATCCGTCTCGCATACGTTTGGCAGTGCCTTGATCTGAGCGACAAGCACCGCCAGCTTTTCATCATTTCCGTCATTAAACGGCGTCATACACGCCGCTTTCTGGTATGTTTTATCAACGCCGGGACGGATCTGTTCGATACAGCCGTTGACGAATATAACCGGAAGCCCTTTCTGTGCCAGTTCCAGAATTTTGCTGGCGCTGGCCACTGGAAGCACATCCTGGTATATCACAAGCGCCTGATAGCCCGGGCCGTCGGGAAGCAGTTCTCCGTTTCCATAATCCACAAACTCCTCCTCTAACAGCTGCGGTGCAACATAATCCCAGGTATAGCCCGCATCCTGAAGCTGCATATCCTTCCAGTAAAAGGCCTCGTGGTTTCTCATATAATAATGCGCATACAACTCGTCTTCACCGGCTCCGATCATAAATGTGCTGCTCATAATCATATTGTTAAAATTGTAGTCCAGTCGAAGCATGACCAGATCCATTCTCGGTTTTCCTCTGCGCAGCATCATCTGATACCTGGCCAGCATTCCCGTCCAGTCGTTGTAGTGCTGATAAGCCGGCTGCCTGGAGCCAAAACGCTCGGAAAACAGGGGCCACATCCCCTCATGTCCCGGCCAGTACGTCGCCTCTTCGGAGCCCGCGATGCTGGAATATCCATGGAGCACAGTTTTGGTCACACCTGCTGCAAACTGGGTGTAGATAATCTGCGTGTAAAAATCCAGCGGAAGCTTATAGTTCATCATCACGGCGCCGGTTTCGCTGGAAAACAGGCGATTGTAGACATGTGCAGTGCCGGACAGTCCCCGGTGGGAATCAATCTGGGAAGCAAATTCCAGGGATTCCGTCTCCACATCATCCACATATTTTCCTGGCTGGGAAATCTCAAAGGGAAGCCCGTAGGAGATCTCGGAGCGGAGCCACATATGATTTTTATTGCACCATTCCTTCATCGGCTTCATCATATTGTACATATACATATCCGTCATCGTCTGATACAGGTCGTTGTACAGCTTTTCCGCAAAGACAGAATCCTCCATGTGATACGTATATAAGAATACCGGGCTCATCATTCCCGCCTCCTTCACTACAAAGGGAAGGTACGGCGTCAGATCATATCCTCTCCTGCTTCGGAACTCGTCTAAAAATGTATAGCCCCAGAGCTGGCCTCCCTTTGCGAATGTGGACAGCTCCAGCGAATCCATATACATCATCCCGCGGCCGTTTTCCTTTATGGTCTCGCGAAGCTCTGGCGTGATCACTTCTTTGTCCCAGTATTCGATAAACGCGTCGATGCCATAGTGGTCGATATAATTTACCGTGTAGGAAACGCTGGCGGAAGGACCCGCGGTCTGCCCTGTCCCGTGAATCCAGAAGAAGAACAGGATATAATCCCCATCCTCCGGCGCGGTAAAGGACAGCTCCCCATCCGTCACCTGATCCGTCAGCACGATTGCACTCTCCTTATCCAGATAGTGCAGACCGTCTTCCTTCTGTCCCAGATCCCGGACCGCCACCACGGCGACCAGCTCCTGCCTGGTCACACCCGGCATCTTCAGCGTACATTCCTTCAGCTTTCCGCTACGCTTCTCTCCTGCCTTTACATATTCCGTCTCATAGTCAAGCTCCTTGGCGGCAGCCTGATCGTCCGGGGTAATGCTGGTCAGATTGCAGTTCGACCAGTTTGTCCCGCAGGTGGTGCTGACTCCCATGCCCCGTCTGGTGGTCTCCTCAAACAAAAGCTGCGAATCGTGCACCCATTCCTCAGAGCCCCATCCATAGAGCGCGTCCTCCGCTCCCAGATCGTCCATTGCCTGAAATTCCACCGCACCGAATCCGGATTCTTTCAGTAAATCCAGCTCATGCTTTAAGGTCTGGTCCGTGTGCAGGCCCTCCGCCAGCCACCATCTCACGTCCGGCCAAAATTCCATTCCCGGTTCTTTAAAGCCATCCCATTTCTTCATGTTTTGATACCCTCCTGATATTTTTTATTGTGCAGGTCTCACAAGGCTGTTATAATCAGGATAAAGAATCCTGGGAAAAATTGCTCTGACATAATTGATCAGAACATAGCACAATATTATCTTTTTGAAGGGGAGGACAATCTTTTGTTTGAACAATCTCATTTGCTGTTTTTCCGACATGACACCCCTGTCACACCGTCCAATCTTTCTCAATATATTGATTTGAATCAGGTTACAGAAAAAGCGGATTGGTGTATGTCTTTTTTTAACGGCAGTTTCTGCCTGAACGGTTATTTCTATAGCGCTCCACCGGTTCCTGTCACAGACTATGCCCGGCAGAACCTGTTTTATATTAAGGCTTTTTCTCTCATGTATTCCAAATCCGGTTATTCCACCAGGCGGGCCAATGAACATTCCTATCTTCTGTTATTTACTTATGACGGGCAGGGTTTTCTGGAATATGAAGGGAAAACATATACCTTATCCAAAGGAGAAGGTTTTCTGATTGACTGCCGCAGGCCCCACTTCTATAAGTCCATGGATTCCCACTGGACCCATGCGGATTTACATTTTAACGGTTATCTGTCCGATGATTTCTTTGGGATTTTCAAAGGAAACAACTGTCTTACATTCAGACAGTTCTGCGACGGCAGTTTTCAGGAACATCTTGAAGATCTAGTGGAGCTGTATACCGGCATTTTACCTTACCGTGAAATGCTGATTTCCCAAAAGCTGCATGCCATTCTGACCATGCTTTTAACCTCCGCTTCTTTTTACAGGGAATCTGCTGAAAAGATACCGGAAAATCTGGGCTGGCTGCTGAAATATATGCAGAATTCCTACCACAGACATCTCACCTTAGATGCCCTCTCTGAATTCTCAGGGATCAGCAAGCCCCATCTGATCCGGCTTTTTCACAAATATGTTGGCTGTACACCGCGGGAATACCTGATCCAGCTGCAGATCGAACATGCCAGACAGCTTTTAGAGACCACCGATCTTACCGTCAGGCAGATCGGGATCATGGTCGGGGTTGAAGAGTCAAACTATTTTAGTCGTTTATTTAAATTAAAAACGGGCATGTCCCCCACGGAATGGAGGAATGCCCATCGGACCTGTTCCTTTGATGTGCCGGCACATTCATAATCGTATGCGCCGGCACGCGCATGTCCGCTAATCCTGCACATGGACGATCACCTTCATCGTCTCCTCCCGGTTCGCGTCGATGTACCGGTACGCCTCCAGGTAATCATGAAAGGCAAATGTCTTTGAGATCAGCGGCCGCAGATGCACCTTCTCCTCCTTTACCAGCCGGATCGCGTCCACATAATCCTCATGGCGGTACATCATCGTGCTCTTAATGTCCAGCTCATGGTCGTTCGCAACCGCGAGATCGATCTGCGCCATCTCCGCGAAAACCGCCACCAGCACGATCACGCTGCCCTTCCTCGCATACTGAATCGCCTGTCCCATGGTCGTGTTATTTCCCGCGCAGTCATAGATCACATCCGCCTTGTCCGGGCCGAAGGCTTCGGTTAATGCCTCCCCGAAATTTTTCTCCCGCGTATTCACACAGACATCGATGCCGCACTCCTCCGCTTTTTTCAGGCGAAAATCGCTGACATCTGTAATCATCACCTTCGCCGCGCCCATCCCCTTTGCCGTCTGCGCCACCAGATTGCCGATGGGGCCTGCGCCCAGCACCGCGATATTCATCCCGGTCACATCGCCCACCTGCTTCACCCCGTGGACGGCGACTGCCAGGGGCTCGATCATCGCCCCCTCCGCAAAGGACATCTCCTGCGGCAACGGTGTAACCTTTGACGCATCCACCGCAAAATATTCCGACGCCGTTCCGGTGGTCTGAAAGCCCATCACTTTAAGCTCCTCGCAGAGATTATACTTTCCATGGCGGCAGGGATGGCATTTCCCACAGTACACCTGCGGCTCGATCGTCACCTTCTGCCCCATCGCAAACCCGCTCACCCCTGCTCCGAGCTCTGCGATCTCCCCGGACACCTCATGTCCCTGGGTCACCGGATAGGACGTAAACGGATGCTTTCCGTGGTACACGTGGATATCGGATCCGCAGATCCCGATGTCCTTAATCTTTACCAGCACCTGTCCGTCCCCCGGCTTCGGTGTCGGAACCTCCTGAAAGATTATCTCTCCTGGATTTGTCATTACCTGCTGTAACATATTGTCCCCCTTTCAAATTTCTATCTGATTCCGTGACGTCTGAGATCGTTATGCCATGTTTTTATCGTATTAATTGCTCTCCTGATCGAATCCCTGCGAATCACCTTCTGAGGATAATATCTTGTCACGGCTTCCCATTCTGTATAAACTGATTTATAGCGGTCAATCTCAGCAGGAATCTGTATACCACACTGTTTTGCCTGTCTGACCAGTTTATCAATATCATGTCCCCATGGAAATTGACCTGTCTGACGCTGGATCAGATATTTTATCGTTTTTTCCAAAGCCTGCTGAGCAAAATAAGCCGCCTGATGTTTGATATACTTATTATCAGAATCCACCAGATTCCCTGCCGTAATCAAATCCGCTTTCGCAATCGCTAATAATGTCGGTTGTGCCAATCGCATCCCTCCTGTATATAACTTTTCCCTTTTGAATCAGTTCATTACACACTGATACCTGATCTTTTTTTTCTCTGATTTCCTCTAATGATTTAAAAAATAACCGGTCACATTCCTGACTCATATCACAGTTATACACTTCATCCATAAATTTTTCAAAACTTTTTAACCTGGATAATCCGCTGACATTCCTGTCACTTACAATTGCAATATCAATATCAGACTGCTCTGTGCATCGTTCTTCCAAAGCTGATCCGAATAATATAATTTCCCTGATGGCATTACAGAAAGACGCAGCATATATTATATTTTCGATAAAATATTTTTTAATATCTGCGACTTTAATTTCTGCTCCATAATTCGTTTTCACACTCACCAGCCTGCACACCGGCTCTTCCCTCCTTCCTCAGACAGAATCATCCTTCTCCTGCCATCCTTCTCCTGTCATCCCCATCCTTTACAAACGTCGACCCATCCTTCTGCCCGCGAATACTGCTCCAGCTCCGGGATCGTCAGCTCAATCGCACTGTTTCCGCTTCCGCAGGCCGGAAACACGGTCTCAAACCGCTTTAAGGACTCGTCGAGATACACCTTCACGCCCTCCGGAATCCCAAAGGGACACACGCCGCCCACGGCATGCCCCACCATCGCCACCGCCTCATCCGGCGAAAGCATCTTCGCCTTGGCTGCAAATCTGGCCTTATACTTTGGATTGTCAATCTTCGCATCCCCCGCCGCAACAATCAGAATCGCAGCGCCATCCACCAGAAAGGAAAGGGTCTTTGCAATCCTGCAGGGTTCACAGTGCAGCGCTTCCGCCGCAAGCTCCACCGTCGCGCTGGACACCTCAAATTCCAGAATCCGCTCCTCCATCCCGTACTGCCTGAAATATTCTCTCACCTTATCGATCGCCATATCTGTTTTATCTCCTCTCCAGGCTCATCCGCACCAGCCGCATCCTGTCACAGAACCTGCAGCCGCAGTTTTCGCCCTTCACCCGTATTTCACTGTCTCTCTATTTTACATGATCGGCTGATAAAATGGCAAGGGCAGAATTCCAAAAAACTCTTCTGGCTTCCATCTCTTGAAAAATGAATCCCTGCTGATATAATAAAATCAGGCTATGGACAGCAGCAAATGCTGCCATGCGAGCCGGCTCTAGTAATAAAAATACAATGGAAACGGAGATTCCTATGGAAACAAAAAATCCCTTAAGAAAAACCCCGAAGCCCCGGCATTTCACCGGAACCACAGATCCTGCAGAAAGCCCCCGCGAATTAAAAAACCGTGCGCTGGCCAGGCGCGCCGCTGCGGAGGGAATGGTTCTTCTGGAAAATGACGGTGTACTGCCCCTGGCAAAAGGCACCCCTGTCGCCCTCTACGGAACCGGCGCGCGCCACACCATCATAGGAGGAACGGGTTCCGGCTCTGTCAACTGCCGCAGCAGCGTATCGGTCGATGCCGGACTGCGGAATGTCGGACTGATCGTCACCACCACGCAATGGCTGGACGACTATGACTCTGACTATGAAAAAGCCAGGGCAGAGTGGATCCAGAGCCTGTATGACATGTCAGAACCGGGCAATTTTGACAGCCTCTACCGCGCCCATGCCTCCCACCCGATGGCCGGCCCGAAGTCTCCCGCCATCCGCCCGGAACATGCGGCAGATGCCCGGACCGCCCTTTTTATCGTCAGCCGCGTCTCCGGTGAGGGCGCAGACCGGACGGAGCGAAAGGGCGACTATTATCTTACAGATGACGAAATTGCTATGCTTACCGATATCACCTCGGTTTATGAAAAAACCGTTGTGATTTTAAACACCGGCGGCATTCTTGATCTCTCTTTTATGGATACTCTGCCCGTCAGCGCGCTCGTCCTGATGTCGCAGGCCGGCATGGAAGGCGGAAACGCCCTCGGGGATATCCTCACCGGCGCCGTCAATCCCTCCGGGAAACTCACGGACACCTGGGCGTACCATTACAGCGATTATCCGTACAGCGATGAATTCAGCCACAACAACGGCAATATCATAGAAGAATATTATAAGGAAGGCATCTTTGTCGGTTACCGCTATTTTGACACCTTTGACGTCACACCCCGCTACAGCTTTGGCTACGGGCTCTCCTACACCGACTTTGACTTTTCCCTACAGGATATCGCCATAAAAGATCAGAGGATCTGCCTTCAGATCACCGTGACAAATACCGGCAGCCTGCCGGGCAGAGAGGTGATCCAGGTCTACGCCTCCTGTCCGGACGGCCGCCTGGTAAAGGAGCGCAGACGTCTGACTGCCTTCGCCAAAACCGGTCTTCTCGCCCCGGGCGAAACACAGCTTCTGGAGCTGCGCTTCTCAACGGATCAGCTGGAATCCTACCACAGCGGTAAATGCACGTATCTGCTGGAAAAAGGTACATATCAGATCTTTTACGGCAATGCCTCCTGCCATCTGAAACTGGCAGCAGAGCTGCTTTTGGAAGAAAACGTGGTCACTGCCCGCACGAAATCCATCTGTCCGCTGCTCGATGCGCTGCCTGAGCTGGAGACGACACAGGAAGCCGTGATCCGCGAAAAAAATACGGCTGCTCTCTCTCAGGCATCCCGGCAGATCCCCGCGGACACCTCTTCGGCAGGCAGTTGTAGTGATGCTGTGGTGCCACAGCTGACCCTGACCCCGGCAGATATCCCGGTACGCGTGATCCGCTACTCTTCCATAGATGATGTTCCGGTTCCTGACGGCAGTGCAGGCAATCCCTCCGTCTCCATCGACGGCAGTGTGGGCAATCCCTCCGTCTCCATCGACGACAGTGCAGATAATCCCTCTGTTTTCGACGACAGATGCAGTGGATACAAAGACGGCTCCTCCATACCGGACGAATACATGCAGCTGGCGAATCAGCTGACCATTGAGCAGGCTGCCACCCTGGTCTGCGGCGCCCCCAGCGGAATGGGAAAAGAGATCATCGGCTCCGCCGCCGTCACTGTCCCGGGAGCTGCCGCGGAGACCACCGCCACGCTCCTGGATTCTCACGGGATCGCAAATATTGTGCTGGCCGACGGTCCCGCCGGAATCCGGATCCTCTCCCGGTATGAGGTAAATCCCGCTGACAACAGCATTTACCAGCTCAGCCGCTATGAAGGGCTGGAAAACCGTCTGTTCCAGAAAATCTTTCCTCATGAAGGGGCTGACGTTTACTATCAGTACACAACTGCCATTCCGGTAGGAACTCTGCTGGCGCAGACATTTGACGAAGAGCTTCTCGCAGAAGTCGGCGAGATGATCGGTGGCGAACTGGAAGAGTTCGGCATCACCTTCTGGCTTGCCCCCGGAATGAACATTCACCGCAACCCACTGTGCGGCCGGAATTTCGAATACTATTCGGAGGATCCTCTGATCAGTGGAAAAATGGCCGCCGCTCTCACACGGGGCGTGCAGAGCCACCGCGGTCTCGCCACCACCATCAAGCATTATGCCTGCAACAATCAGGAGGAAAACCGACGGGGCGTCTCAAGTATCGTATCGGAGCGCGCTCTTCGTGAAATCTATCTGAAAGGCTTCGAGATCGCGATAAAAGAAGCAGCGCCCCTCGGCATCATGACCTCCTACAATAAGGTCAACGGCGTCCATACTGCAAACAGCTATGATCTGTGCACCATGGCAGCTCGCGACGAATGGGGCTTTCATGGCGTGATCATGACGGACTGGACCACGACAAACGATGGTGGCGGTTCCTCCGCTGCAAAATGCATCGAAGCCGGAAATGATCTGATCATGCCGGGAAATCCCTCCGACATCAAAGAGATCGTTGACGCCGTCCACGGCGAAGGAAAACAGCACCTGGATGAGCGATGCCTGCGCCGGTGCGCGGCAAATGTATTACGGGTTATTTTAAATTCGAATGCTTACGATAAATAAAAACAGGCATAAATCATCATTTGGAACCTTACATATATAAAAAATCGGGGTAGAGTCACCAGACTCTTCCTCGATTTTTTCGTTGAGATAACCTGTCCGCCCATACAGGCGGTGGATTACAGATATAATTTTAATATAATCTCTTCATCATTCATCTCTCCGTTTTCCCTGAAATCGAATTGGCGGTAAAGGGATAACGCTTTTTCATTGCCTGGTTTCGTCGATAACGTAATAATATCCGCGCCGTTATCTCTGAAATATTGAATGATTTCTTTTAATGCCAAATGGCCATAACCATTTCCCTGTAATGATTCATCAATCATAAATCTCCACAGCCAGTATTTATCTTCCGGATCCTCATTGTCTTCATCCCAGGCAAACATTGTAAATCCTATCATTTTTTCATCTGCATAAATTGCAAAGGGCCTCGCAACGCTTTCATTCTCCTGTGCGTCCTTTAAAGAGCCTTCATTTGAAACGATGTACTCCGCCTGATCAGGACTTACTTTCAGTGCAAAGCATTCCTGTTTATTCTTCTCTGTGATTTCTCTCAATGTTATTTTCATGGGATTGCTCCTTTAAAGAAATAAAATAAAGATATTATAAAACCATCCATCTGAAGAGTTTTATAATATCTTCTTTAATGAGGCATCGGGGATTCGAACCCCGGACAACTTGATTAAAAGTCATGTGGTCAATCCGCTATTTATGCGGGTTTGAGAGACATTTGCGTACATTTTGCGTACATTATAAATCCACGCGTGTAATAAGTATGATAAATTATAATAAGGAAGAAACTGAATCATAAACAATAAATATCAAAAAAATAGCTAAACACGGATAACGCATATCGTGATATCTCTGATCAGATAAATCTGCATAATTCGGGTGTGGTGATCGGTGCTGCATACGCCGAAAACGGTGTCGCGGTCTTACGGATCGTGGTACCGACCGGAATAACAGAAGCAAATTTTACGATTAATCCCCAATACGCGCCTCACACTACCGTGCCAGGCGTCCTAACCATTACTAATAGCTCTAGGGATTATAATAAACTAAAGTGCACGACTGTTGCCTCTGACGGTAATATATGGATTACAATGACGTCATCGCTGGAATTTAATGAGAGCGTGACTTTTGTGTATCCATTGCGCAGGATATAGCTATTTACCACAAACGAATAATGCTGTAAAGATACTGTGAGCCACCGTCAGGCACTATTGTTATATTTAATCCATTAACTTCCACTTTTACTCGCCCTTCCACAAGATAGTTAACAATCGGAAAAATATTAGAATATAAGGAAACAATAGCAACCGTCACTGGATTACTCGCAGTAGTCATTCTTATTGATACAAGCATAATTGCGCTTGGATCCAAGGCAATAGAAGTGTTGCCATAATTGTAGCTTGTATATATACGTTCCATGCATCCGGCAATATCCGTGTTTAGTTGTAATCCATAAGAAAAAGAGCAGTATTTCTACTGCCCTTTTTCTTTTATTCAACATCCACCAGGCACAAAGCCCCATAATCCCAACCATCAAAGCCCTGGTCTTCTGCCCAGGCATCCATGTCCACGCCCAGGAAATCAATTGCATCATCAACACTCATGCTGTGGTTCGTCAGTATCCCGCCGATAATCTCAAATACGTAATCATCTGCATATACCAGGAACATATTCCCACTCAGATTGGCGTTCTCGATCTTCTCCAGTGCCTCTGCCCCGTACTGTTCCATTATCCGTTCTCTCACATGTTCCTTCATTTTTTACCTCCCATTTATCGTAAAACTTCAATCATCATTTATTAATCGGGCGGCTTGTGCATCTGCCGCCCTTTTTAGTTTCTTGGCTTATTCAGCCTTGGCTTATTCAGCCTTTTCCTTTTCTTTCTTGTCGTCCCGGAGTTCCTTGAC
>CANRSX010000016.1 GCA_947642555.1 uncultured Roseburia sp.
AAGCCATGAAACATAATTTAGAGCATTTCTCTGAACTCATGGAAACACAATTAACAGAAGAAGCGAAAGAAATTGGAAAGCAATCTGATATGCTGTATGGCAGACTAACCGCTGATTTGTCAGAAGATGTTTCTTCTCCTAAAATGCAATCCATTGTAGATGAACTGTTGCAGCTTATACAGAAAAACAGCATCAGCATATCTCTCGATAAGCCCTATATCAATGTCCTTATCGACACATATTCAAACGATTATATCAAAAGCATGACTGACAGCAAATATGGAGAAGGGGCTTCTGATTATATCGTAAAAGCGTTCCGTTATTACTCGGAGAATAACGCTTCCGAAAACAATTAGAGCCATTTTAGAGCCAACAGGCATAAAGCAATCCCGGAAACGCCCATTTTATCAGCATTTCCGGGATTTTATCCGTTACTCGAACTCTATCGTCCCCGGCGGCTTACTTGTGAGGTCATAGAAAATTCGATTCACCCCCCTGACCTCATTGATAATCCGGCTCATCACCGTCTGCAGCACCGCAAAGGGCACCTCCGCGCTCTCCGCCGTCATGAAATCCACCGTATTTACCGCCCGAAGCGCCACGGCATAATCATAGGTGCGCTCATCCCCCATAACGCCGACGGAACGCATATTTGTGAGCACCGCAAAATACTGCCCAATTGATTTATCCAGTCCGGCTTTCGCGATCTCCTCGCGGTAGATCGCGTCCGCGTCCTGCACGATCCGCACCTTCTCCGCCGTGACGTCGCCGATAATGCGGATTCCGAGTCCCGGCCCCGGGAACGGCTGACGGTAGACCAGTTTTTCGGGAATTCCGAGCTCCAGCCCGGCTTTTCTGACCTCATCCTTAAACAGATTCCGCAGCGGCTCGATGATTTCTTTGAAATCAACATAATCCGGCAGACCGCCGACATTGTGATGCGACTTGATCACAGCGGATTCGCCGCCAAGCCCGCTCTCCACCACATCCGGATAGATAGTTCCCTGCACCAGGAATTCCACCGCGCCGATTTTTTTCGCTTCCTCCTCGAAGACGCGGATAAATTCTTCCCCGATGATCTTGCGCTTCTCTTCCGGCTCCGTCACGCCCGCCAGTTTTACATAAAAACGATCCTGCGCATTGACACGGACAAAGTTCAGCTCATAGGGGCCGTTCGGGCCGAACACCTCCTCGACCTCATCCCCCTCATTTTTCCGCAGAAGCCCGTGATCGACGAAGACACAGGTCAGCTGATCGCCTACCGCCTTTGAGAGGAGTACTGCCGCCACGGAAGAGTCGACACCGCCGGACAGACCGCAGAGCACCTTTCCGTCTCCGACCTTTTCGCGAATTTCAGCGATCGCATGTTCCACAAAGGAATCCATCCGCCAGGTTCCCGCACAGCCGCAGACGCTGCGCACAAAGTTGTGCAGCATCTTCGTTCCCTCCTGCGTGTGAAGCACCTCCGGATGAAACTGAATCGCGTACAGCTGCCTCTTTCGATCCTCCGCCGCCGCTACCGGACAGTCCGCCGTGTGCGCCGTGACGGTAAAGCCGGGGGCTGTTTTCGAAATATAATCAAAATGACTCATCCAGCAGACGGTGGAGGGAGAGACGTCCGCAAACAGCGGGGATGTCTGCTCCACGAAAACCTCCGTCTTCCCATACTCGCGCACCGGCGCCCGCTCCACGGTTCCGCCCAACACATGCATCATCAGCTGCGCGCCGTAGCAGAGCCCCAGTACCGGGATCCCGAGCTCAAACAGCTCCTTCGTGCAGGTCGGCGCCCCTTTCTCGTAACAGCTGTTCGGCCCTCCGGTGAGAATGATTCCTTTCGGTTTCAGCTCCTTAATCTTATCGAGGTCTGTCCGATACGAATAAATCTCGCAGTAGACATTGCATTCCCTGACCCGTCTCGCCACGAGCTGATTATACTGTCCGCCAAAATCGATCACAATTATTTTTTCCTGAAAAAAAACCTGTCTGCCCATCCCGGCTCCTCTCCTTCATTTGTCTGAATCACCTTATTAAAATGCTGTGGTCAGATGCGTCCGACCCTGGCATCTTATTATAAAATACGCCCCGCCGCATGGCAAGACGTTTTTTGCCGGTCAGAACTCCTCCTAATGCAAAACAGGCAAAAACAAACCGCATTCGCGCATACAGCGCCCGATACGGGAACATACTAATCCCATGAAAAAACAAACGCACCTGCCGGATTTTCGCAAACTCTGCCCACCGGAGCAGAATCATACCGCATTCGTGCTCTCACAGCTGATTTTTTTCTTTTTTCTGACCTCTGTCGGCGGATTTCTGTGGGAGGTTCTGCTCTTCCTTGTAAAAGAAGGGACATTTGCCAACCGCGGGTTTCTCTATGGCCCCTGGCTGCCGGTCTACGGTGCGGGCGCCGTTTTGTTTTACATCTGCCTTGTAAAATTAAAAAACCATCCTGTCATCGTGTTCCTTCTCTCCCTTCTCATCGGAAGCGGAGTGGAATTCGTGATCGGATGGTTTCTCGACACGGTATGGGATCTGCGCTACTGGGATTACCGCGGCAGTTTTCTGAATGTTCACGGCTATATCTGTCTGTGGTCCGCCCTGGGTTTTGGCATCGCCGGCGTCCTCTGGGTCTGCTTTCTCTCCGGATTTCTCACCCGGTGCTGGCTGCTGCTTCCGGCTCCCGTGCGAAGCCGCATCCTTTCCGTGCTCCTGCTGCTGTTTCTCGTAGACTGCGCAGCCGCGCTGATTTTTCCAAACATCGGGAAATATATCACCTTTTCCGCCACGGTATGCCGCCGGGCATTCTGACCCGATCCGGTCTGACCTGCGCCCCGGGTACCGGCCGTTTCCATGCTGCCTCACCGGTTATGGTCTCATCGATCTGCATCCAGCCCGATATCCATGCTTCCCGAGCGAAATCCGGCGAGATCCAGTGTGACATAGGGATAGCCCAGGCCGTTTAAGGCATTCGTAATTTCTTTCTGATGGTCCGACACAAGAGGAAACTCCTCCACATCCACCTCGATCCTGGCAATCGTATCATGCACCCGCAGCCGGACATTCCGAAATCCCAGTGTTTTTAAAAAATCTTCTCCCTTTCCCACGGCTTCCAGCTTTTCATATGTGAGCTTCGTCCCGTAGGGAAAGCGCGTCGCCAGGCAGGGAGCAGCGGGTTTTGCCGCCACGGACATGCCGTATTCCGCCGCAAGTCTGCGCACATCCGCCTTTGTCATGCCGGCGTCTGCCAGGGGACTTTTTATCCCAAGCTCTTTTAGCGCACGGATCCCGGGGCGGTAGACATGCAGGTCATCCTCATTCGTCCCCTCGAGGATCCTTCTGACGCCAAGCTCCTCCGCTTTCTGTAACATCTGCATAAAAAGAAATTTCTTACATCTGTAGCAACGGTCTGTCGGATTATCTCCGATCCCCGCGCTTTCCAGTTCGTCCACCGGGATCACAAGATGTACTGCGCCGATTTTCTCCGCCAGCGCCTCCGCGGCCCGGATCTCTCCCGCCGGATGAAGCCTCGTCTGCATCGTCACCGCGTACACGGTTGTCCCTCGCGCCTTCGCCGCCTCACAGGTCAGTTTTAACAGCAGGCTGCTGTCCACGCCGCCGGAAAACGCCACGATGACGGGTTTCTGCGCAGCATCCGCAAGTGCCGCCCGCAGGCTGTCCCGTTTTTCCCCGTACTCACATGCGGGCACGTCGTCTTTTATTGTTTCTTTCTTTTTATTCATATTTTTCACCGTTTTTCACAGGATCATGCCATAGCCGTTTGTGGCAGGCGCCCCTGTCAATCTTTCACACCGGCCCGAAATTCTTTCCGCGACCCTCTCACAGCCACGCTTCCGCGTCGCTTTCCGCGCCTCCCGCATCCTCTTCCTCTGCGTGATAAAACAGCTCCATCATCTGCCAGAAGGAGATTCCCTGCGCTTTCGCAAGCTTCGCCACGCTCTCATATTCCGGGTAACGGCGCACCTGTCCGTTTGGAAGCGTACATTTTTTCACCGCCAGCTCCCCGCAGGGAAGCGTCACGGTATCCGCCTCCCGTTTCAGTACTGTCCGTTCCATGGGGATTTTCCGAATACCTATAGTTGTGGTTTCCTCAAAAATAATCTGCTCCAGCTCCGAAACCTTTTCCTCACCGCAGATCACGCAGAGTTCATAGGCCGGTCTGTGTTTTTTCATGTAAACCGGCACAAAATGGACGTCGCGGGCCCCGCTTTCCATCAGCCGGTCCATCACATGTCCGAGAGCCTCCCCGGTGCAGTCATCGACATTTGTCTCTAGTTTATAAATGCAGTCCGCCTGGCGAAATGACTCTGTCTCAGATGCCGGCACTGCCTGCCGCCCTCCCTCTGCATCCCGCGGCATCCCGGGAGCAGACCCCTGCGCTTCGATCAGCATGGCCCGCAGCAGGCTCGGGTTCTCATAATTGCGCTTTCCGGCCCCGATTCCGATCCGACGGATCACGAAGCGTTCCGGCAGACGGCCCGACGTGCGGATGGCGGCTGCCACGGCGGCTCCGGTGGGCGTCACCAGCTCCCCCTCCGTTTCCGTAATATGGAGCGGAATCTGATACTTCTGTACGATATTTGCCACCGCCGGTACCGGCACCGGCAGGATTCCGTGCTGGCAGCGGACGGTTCCCCTCCCCTCGCACAGACAGGGCACGACAGTCTCCGTGATATCGAGATTGTCCAGGCACACGGCCACAGCGAGGATGTCCACAATGGAGTCGATGGCGCCCACCTCATGGAAATGTACCTGATCCGCCGGCACGCCGTGGGCCTTCGCCTCGGCCTCCGCCAGTACGGCAAAGATCCGGCGCGCCATATCCTTCGCCCGGTCCGTCATCGCCGCCGCGTCGATGATCGCAAGGATCTCCGGCAGGCCGCGGTGCTCGTGATGATGTCCGTGCGCATGGTCATGGTCGTGGCTGCCGTGCTCATGCTCATGACTCTGCCCCCCATGCGTATGCCCGTACAGGTATTCCATGTCGTGGTCATGATTCTCATGGGCCGCATCCAGCTTCACGTCAAAATCGCACACGTCCAGCCCGGCTTTTTTCGCCCGGCTGATTTTTATCTCAAAGCCCTGTACCGGCAGGCTGTCAAGGGCGTGCTGTAACACCTCCTGATCCGCTCCCAGATCGAGAAGCGCCGCCACCATCATATCTCCGCTGATCCCGGTATCGCATTCCAGGTATAATGTCTGTCCCATGTCTTTTATCCCCTTTCTCTGCAGATCGGTCAGCGCCGCACATATCCTTTTCCTGTGCAGTGCCGACAGAACTATTTTACAGAAAACGGACCCATCAGACAAGACTGATTTTATAAAAAAGTTCAGCCATGCTTCGCAAAATGGGCGAATCGTGCTCGCATGAATGAGCACATTCTGCGATGCATGAGCGGAGCGCCCGTATATGAGCAAAAGTGAGCCGTGAAACGGCGGGGAGCGCCGTAGGCGCGGTTTTGCGAATGGCGCGGGCTGAACGATAACTTTTTTAGAAAAAGTTCAGCCATGCATCACAATCTCTTGACTTTTTGAACTGCGTTCAATATAATATATTTGAACAACGTTCAGCAGGAGGTATCGTGTGGATAATAAAGAAGCAATCATACAGGCAACGATGAATCTCATTGAGGAAAAAGGGGAACATGTAGAGGAGGTTACAGTCCGTGAGATATGCAAAAGCGCAGGCGTTGGATTAGGGCTTGTAAATTATCATTTTGGAAACAAAGATAAACTCATCGAGCAATGCATTGAGCGTATGATAAACGGAACAGTTGAGCATTTTCAAAATATACGAGAGAAAACAGATGTTTTTACTCCTTTTGAGAAGTTGGAGTATCTCGGCAATATGACACTTGATTTTCTGTTTGAACATTATGCCATTTCCAAAATTTCTGTTCTTACCGATATGCAGTCACCGAAAGAAAATGACAACACTTGCAGAACTTATGCGGCATATCTTCCGCTTGTTGCAGCCTGCCGTCCTGACCTTGATGAAGCGGCGATAAGGCGAAAAACGCTGTATCTGATTACCGTTATGCAGCAGATGTTCCTGCGATACGAAATTATTTCGCAAATATTGGGGATTGACCTTAGACAGAAAGAAAACCGCAGGAATTTTCATACACAGGTTTTACACGATATTCTGGAGGTATAAAGAGTGAAAATAACAGTGATAAACGGAACCGAAAAACACGGCGTTACCTACCGTTTAAAAGAGATGTTTTTAGCAGAATTCAGGGATAAGGCGGATATTACAGAATATTATCTTCCAAAGGATTGTCCGGGCTTCTGCACAGGTTGCCTGAGTTGTATATATTAAAGAGTGAAAACACTTGCAAAGACGCAGAATATATTGGGAGAATTGATAAATCACTTTTAGAAGCAGATCTGATTGTGATGACGTCTCCTGCCTATGTGTTTCACGCCACGGGAGCAATGAAAGCATTTCTTGACCATTTCGCTTACCGCTGGATACCGCACCGCCCTGCTCCTGAAATGTTTCGAAAGCGCGCAGTCATCATAGCGCAATGCTTAGGCAGTGGAGCAAAATCTGCGGCGAAAGATATGAAGCATAGTTTATCCTGGTGGGGAATTTCTAAAATCGGGATATTTACTGGTGCTTTGATGAGCGATATTGTCTGGGAAAACCTTTCCCGTAAGAAACAAGCCGAGTTTACGGGAAAGATTCAAAAGCTATCCCAAAAGTTTGCCCGTATAGATTATACAAAGCCCGCACACACAAATCTGATTACGAAATTCAGGGTTTTCTTTTGCCGTATGATGCAGAAATCCATACACAAATCAGACCCCGAATACCCTGACGGGAAGTACTGGGCAGAACAGGGGTGGCTCGACAGCGGCAGACCATGGAAATAGCAGAAGCATTTGAATTATTGTATCGCAAAAACCCTCAGCTGCCAGCCGATGTCATCACCACCCGCTTCCCCCGTTCCCGCAGTCCTGCATCATCGATTACACATTCTACATTCGAAGGTACCTCCGTCTCCAGCAGAATCTCCTCCGCCGTCTCCTTTACGTGCACGCGGATCCGTCCCCTTACCGACTGATAAGCACAGGTAAATTCATGGATGCTCTCCGGCAGCCAGGGGCGAATCGTCACCTTTGCAAAGCCCGGCTCCTTTGGGATAATACCGGCGATGCCGTTATAGTACCACTCGATGATATGCCCCATCATATCGTGGCAGTGGCTCCGCGGATTCGTCTCCCAGTACTCCCCCAGCGTGGTCTCGCCGTCCAGGACAAAGGCGTAATAGCCCGGATGGGTTTCGCGCAGGACAAAGCGGCTGATCTGCTCATTCATCCCATACCTCCTGGCACACTGGATGATATATGGCAGTCCGACCTCCCCGGCGATCAGCGCGCCCTCCGCATCAATGGTATCCCGCAGCGCCCGGATGACATCCTCTTTTTTCTCTTCCAGCGTCATCCCCCAGAACAGCGGCAGCGCCTGGGAAGCCTGGGTCAAAGTGCTGCCGTCAGCCTCGCCGCGGTCGGCATTCCACAGGCCGTAGCACCAGTACCCTTTCTCCGGGTGGCGGATCAGCAGCTTTGCGTTGTAGCGATCCCGGATATCCTCCGCCTGCTTTTGCAGCGTCCTCTGCTCCTCTGGGCGGTTTAAAATCCCTGCGAACTCTGCCAGGCACACGGCGTCCGCGTAGAGAAACGCGGTCTCCACATTTTCGCGCGCCAGCTCGTTTTTCGGATTGCCCCAGTCGCCCAGGCCGTGGCAGATAAAACCGTCATCGTTTACCTTTGTAAGCAGATGCTGAAAATACCGCATCCCGGCTTCGTAATTATCCTCAATGATCCCGATGTCCCCGTAAAACAGGTAATGCCAGTACGGGCCCAGGATACAGGCGCTGCCCCAGGGGATGATGTCATAAAAGCTCCCCATCCCCGGCACCGGGAGCACGTTCGGGATGTAGCAGGGGCACTGGGAGGGCATCAGCCCGTCGCCGGGATAAAATTTTTCCCCGGCAAAATCGTAAAAATAATCCTCCTTCGTGTGCTGCGCCACGCGCATGTCCCGCAAAAATTTTTCCCAAAGCAGCCTGCCGTCCTTCATGTAAAAAATGGAGCAGGCCATCAGATGATTCGGCTCCTGCCACGCGAAACGCTCGATAGTGGGGCAGTCGGTGTGAACGCCCACCATATTTGCCTCCACCGTCCGCTCAATCATGTCGTATACCTGATTGTAGCGCTCATCGTCGCAGGTGAAGCTCCCGTCCGTCTTATGGGCGCTGGTGATCGCGTGGGCAGTAAGGCCACGGATTGCGGCGTGCTCCGGCAGCTCCACGCCCACATAGCGCCCAGCGAAATAGGTAAAGGCCATGCGGTATGTTTCCCACACGTCATCCGCTCCGACGATATAAGTGATACAGGAATCCACGGTCGTCCAGCCCTTTGCCACCTGGTCCACATCGCCGTCTGCCCCCAGCTTTTCCGCCGGATAAACGCGGATCTCATCCCCTGTTTTTCCTTTTACCTCAAATTCCAGGATCCCGGACATATTCTGGCCGAAATCGTAGATCTCTCTCCCATTTACCGCGCCGCAAGGTCTGCCAGGGTATGATTTTATCACCTTCACCGGCGGCATGGTCTGCTCCCGGATCTCTGCCCCGGGGATCTCCTCCTTCGGCACAAGGGACGCCTGCTGCCACGCGCTGTCGTCAAATCCCGCCTCGCACCAGCCCTTCTGCGCCAGTCTGCCGTCCATTGTCTCCGAGCCATAGACATTGCTCATGACGACGGGATGCTCCTTCACCCGGAACCGCTCGTCCGCCGTGACCACCTCCGATGTCCCGTCCTCATATTCCAGCGCAAGCTCCATCGCAAAGATCAGGCAGCTGCCAAAAGGCCGGTAGGGATTCGGATTCGGCGGCATGAACTTCGGAAAGGAAAAGGTATAGTGCTCGTCACATTTGATGTACCAGCCGTTCCCCACCGCGGCGCCGATCACATTTTTCCCCTTCCGAAGCAGGTCTGTCACGTCAAATATAGTATAATAGATCAGCTTCCGGTAATCGGTCCAGGCAGGGTCGAGCTCATGGTCCCCCGCCTTTTTTCCATTGATATAAAAATGAAACTGCCCCAGGCCGCAGACCTTTGCCACGGCGCGGGTTACCGGCCTCGTGATCCCGATTTCCCTTCTCGCGTAAAAGGGTCTTGCCGTCTGATTTGTGATCCATGTCTGAAACATATCTGCCTCCTTCCAAAGCGCTATCGCGATTCCCGGTACTGCTGCGGCGTCATCCCGGTTTTCTTTTTGAAGATCCTCGTAAAATAGGAGGAATAGGAAAAACCGGTCCGCTGGGAGATCTCCACAATACTTAAGTTTGTCGTCGCGAGCAGCTGTTTTGCGATTGAGATCCGCTTCTGAATGATATAATCGCTTAAGGACATACCCGTCTCTTTCCGAAAAAGCTTCGTCAGATAATCCGGGCTCATATACACCTGTTTTGCGAGCTCTTCCCGCGAGAGCTCCACCTGAATGTTCTCCGTGATGATCCGCTTTACGGTATCCACCGGCGAATCCGCCTCCGGCGTTTTGGTGAGCTCGCCCCAGATCGTCTCAAGATTTTTTGTATCCTTCTGCCTTTGTACCGAAAGAAGGCCTTTTCTGATGATCTCTTCCAGCTCGTCATATGGGATCGGCTTTAACACATAATCCGCCGCCCCCATCCGGATCGCGTCCTGGCAATAGGAAAATTCTGCATGACAGGTGTAGAATATGCTGACGATATCCGGGTAATGTTCCCGCACCCACCGGATCAGTTCAAGACCGCTGCCGCCCGGCATCTCGATATCGCTTACCATGATATCTACCGGATGCCGTTCTATCACCCTGACCGCCCGCTCCAGGCTGTCCGCCTTATAGATTTTTGTGATATGAAGGGCCGGCCAGTCCACGCCGTTTTCCATGCCGGCCAGGGCCAGCTCCTCGTCATCCACCAGCAGTATCGCGTACTGTCCCATCTGTCTCATCCTCCTGCCAGCGCAGCGGTATAAAGATCAGAGCCACCGCGCCGTCCTCGTTTTTCAGAATCACCCGCGCCGCATCGCCAAAAACCAGTGCAAGCCGCTGCTTCACATTTCGGATCCCCACATATTTTCCGGTGGCGTCCGCCCCTGCATCCTGCCGGATCATCGCAAGCACTTCCTCCTGATAGCCCTTCCCGTTATCCCGGACCTCGATCAGTACGTAGAGTTCCCCGTGGTCTTCCACGATCCTGCCCCGAATGGAGCAGACGTTGTGCTGCTCGAAATTCACCGCGTATTTGATGCTGTTCTCCACAAAGCTCTGTATGACGAAGGGCGGGATCAGCGCGTCCTCCACCTCGGCGCTGATATCCGCCACGAACCGGATCCGGTCGGGAAACCGCAGCTTCTGGATCTTCATGTAATGCTCCACATGCTCCATCTCCTGCTGCACAGTCACAAGCTGTTCCGGCGAGCGGAACATATATCTCGAGTACTCCACAAGACTCATCGTCATCTCCTGAATCAGCGCATAATTTTTCACCTGTGCCAGAGAATAGATGATATTTAAGGCATTCAGGTAAAAATGCGGGTTCACCTGCATCTGCAGATACTGGAGATAAGATTTCTGAATATCCAGCTCCTTCTCATAATTATCGATCTTCAGATTTTTAATCTCGGAGACCATGTCGTTAAAATTGTGAAGCATGTTATCGTACTCCGCGACAACGCTGTCACTTTTTACCACATAATCCCATTCGCCGTCCCCGACCCGTTTCATTGCGGTGTCCATCTGACGGACAGGCTGATACAATGCCCTTTGTATGACAAACGACGATATTGTCATAAACAGCAGCAGACCTGCGATAAAGGCAAGAATCAGCCGGCGGATCTCCCGCATCTGATTGCGCAGCGAGTCAGGCCTCGTCCAGGTTCCGATGTAAAAATCACGCTCCCCTGACAGATGGCAGAGCTGCAGATACCGCTCCCCCGACAGCTCCACAAAATCGCCGTTTCGCGTGATGTCCACAACGTCACAGAGATTTTCCGTCGCAGAGATCACGCTGCCGTCCAGATCACAGATAAACGCCATGCAGTCATAATCCGTTGTCAGCTCCTCTAACGGTTCCAGTACGGTATCCCCGTTTAAACACATGCCGATGTAGCTGTTCCGGATCTTATAAAAACGGATCAGGTAGCCCTCGCTGTCTTCCTTTACGAGCAGATATCCCCTTCCCGGCGCTTTTCCCTCCTCATAACATCCATCGATGTAATCCCGGATCTGTGCCTCTAACGCGTCATCCGTAAGCACCTCACCCCGTCCCGCCGTCACCCGGGTAAACAGAGGATCCGCACTTCCCGGCACATAATAAAATAAAAACTGCAGGGACTCGTTCCACCCGGAAATCTTTGACAGGGAATTTACAATCTCCTGTTTTGCCATAAACATCTGCGTCTCACTGCCTCCGGTCTCCAGCCGTACCACTGCCTCCGAATCGTTAAAATACTGATACAGATAGCTCTCGATCGAATCCAGCGACTGATTGACATAACCGATGTTAAGCTTTAAAAGCGCACTGCGGTTTTCGATCTCCTGTCCCGTCAGATTTTCGATGCTCGCGATTCCGAAACGCAGAAAAAAGGCGGAAAAAGCGCACAAAAGAATCCCCGTGATCACGCCCAGCCACCAGATCAGTCTGTGTTTTTTTCCCACCTTCATCATTTCCTCATTTCCGTGCCGCCGCAGTGTTTCAGCGTAATGTCAGATCCAGAATCTCAAGCCCCTCCGGGTTTAAAAACCGCAGCGTCAGCTCACAGCCGGTCCCGTCCGCCGCACTTTTCCCACAGCCCGGATCCGCAAATTCTAATTTTCTATATTTGTCATCATTCACTCCCGGTTTCCCGACCGGCCCGATCTCCATCGTCCCGGCGCAGACCCCGTCCAGGTACACCGCAATGGTTCCGGTTCCACGGCAGGTCACTGCGATCCCGCGAAAGCCCTGTGCGCTTTTCACATAGCGGAATACCGCCTCGTCACCGTCGGCAATATGTGTCAGCTTCTCTCCGTACTGCTCATCCACATCGATGTATGTGCTTCCGCGCAGGCCGCAGGCCTGATAGCCCATGATCTTCTCCCCCGGCGCAAAGGGAGCGCCGACGCCCTGGGAGGTCATCTTCACCTCGTCGATGGAACCGTCTGCGTTGATCCGGATCGGCTCGATGCAGAGCCTGCGGTGTTCCTGCGTGCCCCTGCTGCAGCGGTGATAAAAGACATACCACTGCCCGTTCACGCACTCGATAGAGCCGTGGTTATTCCAGCTGGCCGGATCGCAGCCGTCATTGTCGATGATGATTCCCCGGTAGGTGAAGGGTCCCAGGGGGGATTTCCCGGTGGCATAGCCGAGAGAAGTCGGCTTTCCCCGCTCCATATCCGCATAGACATAATAATAGGTGTCGCCGATTTTGCGCATGGAGGATCCCTCGTGGAAGAAATGCTCCTCCTCCGTCACCAGGTCGTCCACCACCGCATTCCGGTCAAAGGACACCATGTCCGGGTTTAACCGCACGCCGTGTGAAAAGAGCTGGCCCCAGTAATAATAGGCCTGATCGTCGTCATCGATGAATACAGCCGGGTCGATCCCCCCGCAGGGCAGCTGCTTCGGATCAAGGAACGGCCCCTCCGGACGGTCTGACACGGCGACGCCCTCGCTGTCGTCCTTCATGCAGAAATAGAGATAATATTTCCCGTCCCGATACACGGCGTCCGGCGCAAATAAAAGCGGCGGATCCGGCTCGTCACCCTTTTTCTCAAACTTCTCCTTATCCGCGGCGAGATCCATGTCCGCCAGCATTTTCTGTATAAAGGGCGTGGGGTGCGTCCAGTCGATTCCCGGATACTTCGGCGCGTCCGGGTCGCCGAACCAGGGAACGTCCTTCCCCCGCAGCGAGACGTCGTGCACCCTCCAGCGCTCCATATTCGGCGTGGACACCACATGGTATTCCTCGCTGCAGTACACGTCCTCCCTGTCGTCATAGCTCCCGTAGAGATAAAGCTTCCCGTCCGGCATCACATGCGCCTCGGCGTCCGGCACATGATGCTCTAACGGCAGGATCGGATTTCTCCTGTTACAGAATTCACGCATAGTCTTCCACCCTCCATTCCTCTTTCCAGTCGATCCAGACCCGCTCCTCCTCAAACCGGAGCGGCAGCCAGACATAATCGGAGACAGAGGAATTGATCCTCATCTCACGCGCATCCTCCTCGGTGAAGACAAAGTCGCTGTCCGGGTCAAAGATCTTCTGAAACTTCTCATGAATCTTTTTATAAAATGCTCCCGTGGCAAAGGCCTCCCCTTCCTGCGCGGCAAGCTCCGGCTTCCAGCGGTCCGCCAGCGCAATATACAGATCCCGCTTCGCCGGATGTTTAAAGACAGATGTAATCTGTGATCCGAAGGAGGTCATGCTCGTATCCCCGGCATGGGGACTTCCCTGCACCGCATAGGGCCCGTGCCAGTCGGCTGCCGCCGCCACTTCCGAGGGATTCGGATAATAGCCCGTGGTGCCGGAGGTGATCAGATAGTGGACGTCGTTTCTCATAAAATGCGCCGGCGCCTCTCTGGAATCCGGCGGCCCTTCGTGTACGAAATGCTTCGTGTACTCCCCCTTCACATCCGTGTAGTCCTCATTCAGCTCCACGCTGTAGATAAAGGTATGAGGGCTCTCGCTGAACAGATACGCCCGTCCCGTTTCGGGATCCGCCTTGAGATCAAAATCCCCGACCTGCAGCCCGCAGGGATTCAGCCTGGGATTCACCATCTCATACGGCCCTAAGATATGCTCCGCCCGCAGCACCGCAAAGGCCGACGGCTCCCCCATGATTTTTAACCACGCGACATATGTCTTTGTCCTCTCATGGTACAGGATGTGCGGCCGGTCCATCATGGCCGAGGGATGCAGCGGGGAGGACGGGTCATCCGGCTCCGGGGGAATGATGATCCCCTCGCTCTTCCAGTTGTACAGATCCTTCGAGGAATAGCAGCGCACGCCCCAGTGCCAGATCTCATTCTCCCCGGTGGTCCGCTCCTTGTTTTCCCCGTACCAGTAAAAGGTATCGCCCACGGCCAGAATGCTTCCGCCGTGGGCCTGTATCCGGTTTCCCTCCGTATCCAGCCAGATCCGGCCGGGTCTGATCGCATCGTACATTTTTGTCTCCTCCCTCATTTTAGCACAACCTGAACCGTTTTTTCCAGTACCCGCTCGCTGTCCGTTCCCACAAAGAGGCGGAATTCTCCCGGCTCGACCACATAGTCGCAGGATCGGTTATAAAATCCCATCTCGCTTACCGGCAGTTCGAACCGCACCATCGCCCGCTCCCCTGCCGCGAGGGAAATTTTTTCAAACCGTTTCAGCTCCTTCACCGGCCGCGCACAGGACGCCGTCACATCGCGCAGATAGAGCTGAACGATCTCCTCCCCCGCATATGCGCCGGTATTTTCCACCTCCACGCTGCACCGTAAGGTTTCCTCCACCGTCAGCGTTTCCTGTTCGATCCGGAAATCTTCATACGAAAATGTCGTATAGCTTAAGCCGTAGCCGAAGGGGTAAAGCGGCGCGATCGGAATGTCCTGATATTTTGATGTAAATTTAAAATCGCTGCCTGGCTTTCCGGTATTCGGGTGATTGTAATACATGGGCTCCTGGCCGGCCTCATTCGCAAAGGTCACGGACAGCTTCCCGGAGGGATTATAGCGGCCGTAAAGGATCTCCGCGATCACATTTCCGCACTCCGTTCCCGGATGCCACGCCTCTAAAATCGCCTGAATCCCCGGATTCTCTTTGAGACAGCCGACCGCTAACGGCCTGCCATTTATAAGCACCACCGCCACCGGCGTCCCGGTTTTCACAAGTCCCGACAGAAATTCCTCCTGCGCCCCCGCCAGATGCAGGTTCGCCCTGGATGCCGCCTCGCCGCTCATATACTCCCGCTCTCCGCCCACCGCGATCACGAGATCCGCCTGCTTCGCCGCCTCATACGCCTCCGCAAAGTCCGACCGGTCGTCATTCACATCAAAGCCCCGCACATACCGCACATCGACCCCTTCTGATGCATAACTCCGCAGTCCTTCGACGACTGTCACCACCGGCTCCGCACTCCCGGTAAACGCCCAGGGACCGAGCAGCGCCTGTCTGTCCTCCGCGATGGCACCGGTGACCAGGATACGCGTTACCTCCCTGCGGATCGGGAGAATTCCGTCATTTTTTAACAGGACCACGGAGCGTTTTCCCACCTCACGCGCACATTTCCGGTTTTCCTCTGTCAGCGTCACCTCCGCGATCTTTGCCGGATCATACGTATAGTCCCGGTCAAACAGTCCGAATTCGAATTTTTTCTTCAGCACGCGCCGCACCGCCTCATCGACAACCGTCTCGTCCAGTTCTCCCTCCGACACCAGCTCCTCCAGATAACCGGCATAATCAAGCGATGACATATCCATATCCCCGCCTGCCAGAAGCGCAAGCCGTGCCGCATCCTTTTCGTCCTTCGCGCAGCCGTGCGCCACACACTGCCTCACTCCTTCCGCGTCGCTGACGACAAATCCGGTAAAACCCATTTTTCCCCGCAGCAGATCCGTTAACAGCCAGCGGTCCATGGTACAGGGCACGCCGTTTAAATCGTGAAACGCGCTCATCACCGCACCCACGCCCGCATCGATCGCCGCCTGAAACGGCGGAAGGTATGTTTCGTACAGCTGCCGCTCCGACAGATCCACCGTGTAATAATCCTGCCCGCCGCTGACCGCGCCGTACGCGAGAAAATGCTTCGCAGAAGCCATCAGACGGCAGCCGTCCTCCTCTTTTCGCTGAAATTCCTTCACGAGCGTCTCCCCGATCCGGCCCGCCAGATACGGATCCTCGCCGGGGCTCTCCACGATCCGGCCCCATCTGGCATCCCGCGCAATATCGAGCATCGGACCGAAGGTCCAGTTCACGCCTCCCGCATACGCTTCCCGCTTCGCCACATGCGCCATCGTGCGCACGCATTCCATATCCCAGCTGCAGGAGAGCGCCAGGGGCGTCGGAAAGATCGTGCGGTAGCCGCGGATCACGTCCGCGCCGATCAACAGCGGGATTTTCAGACGGCTGTCTTCCACTGCGGCCTTCTGTACCCGCGCAATCTTTTCATCCTCATAGAGATTCACAAAATTTCCCAGCTCGCCGGACGCCACCTCATCCTCCCGCAGATTTTCCTCGCACATGGCAAGCCTTCGGTCCAGCTCTTCCTTCGCGAGCTTTCCCTGCAGCATCTCGGAAACCCAGGTATCGATATCGGCCTCAAAGCCCGGCAGGGCGCAGTTCATTCTGGTCCCCGCCTGATTTAACTGCCCGATTTTCTCCCTCAGCGTCATGCTTTGCAGCAATTCTTCCACACGTTCATCGATTGTCATTTCCGTCGTCCGCCTTTCCGCGGTGCGGCGGGTCATCCCTTCACCGCACCGATTGTCATTCCTTTTACAAAATATTTCTGGAAGAATGGGTAAACACATAAGATCGGCACCACGCCGAGCACCGCCACCGCCATTCTCACCGATGTCGTGGGCACGGCTCCCGTCCCGACATTGCCCATCGTAGCCGCCTGTTTCAGATACTGTGCGTTGGTCAGCATCCGGTTTAACAGGCCCTGAATGCTGTTCAGCTCCGGCTCCGTGATATAGTACAGGTTGTTGTTCCAGTCATTCCAGTAAGAAATGCCGGACATCAGGCCGACTGTCGCCATGATCGGAAGGCTCATCGGTATCACGATCCGAAACAGGATATACAGCTCCCCCGCACCGTCCATCCGCGCGCTCTCTAACACCTCTCCCGGAATATTCGCCTGAAAATAACTGCGCATCATCATGATCACAAACCCGTTTGTCACCAGATTCGGGAGCAGCAGCGCCGCAAAGGTATTTTTGATATGAAAGGTCTGCGTCCACATCATATAGGTCGGCACCAGCCCGCCCGCAAAGAGCATGGTGAAAAACACGTAAAAGCTGAAAATCCCTCTTCCCGGCAGGCTGCTTAAGGAAAGCGGATATGCGATCAGCGTCGTCACCAGAATGCTTAGCGTCGTCCCGAGCACCGTGAGCAGCAGGGTCACGCCGTACGCATGAAACACACTCGCGTCTTTTAACAGAAATTCATATGCCGTCGTCGTAAATTCCTTTGGCAGAAACGAATAGCCACTTGCGATCAGCGCCGTCTCGGAAGAAAAAGACGACGCGATCAGAAGGAGAAACGGCGCCAGGCACGCGATACACATCAGAATCAGTATCGTGTTGATTGTTATTTTATATCCTCTGCTGTTATCTACCATCATGGCACCTCCCTAAAACATGGCATTTTCTCTGCTGACCTTATTTACGATCGCATTTGTGGTCATTACCAGGATAAATCCGACAATGGACTGGTAAAATCCCGCAGCGGCGCTCATCCCGATATTCCCGTTATTCATCAGCCCGTAAAAGACATAGGTATCAATTGTCTGCGTCACGTTAAACAGCGCGCCGGACTGCATCGGAACCTGATAAAACAGGCCGAAATCCGAATAAAACATTTTTCCGATTGCAAGGATCGTCATCGTGATAATCGTCGGTTTTAAGCACGGCAGCGTAATGTGGATAAATTTCTGCCACCTGGTCGCCCCGTCTAAGGAAGCGGCCTCGTAAAATCCGGGATCGATCCCGCCGATATTTGCCAGATACATGATACAGCTGTACCCGACTCCCTTCCACAGATTGATCAGCACCAGCAGGAAGGGCCAGTATTTCGGCTCCGAATAAAAGGAGACCGGCTGCCGCCCCAGCGGCTCCAAAATATGATGATTGACAAATCCCGTGTCCGAGGCGAGAAATCCGTTGACCAGATACGCGACCACGACAATCGAAATCATATACGGCAGCAGAATGATCGTCTGGTAGACCTTTTTCCGCCGTTTGGATACGATATCATTCAGAATGACCGCAACCCCGATGGCGCAGGCGGTTCCGAGCACGATGAATACCAGATTATAGAGAATCGTATTCCTCGTAATCGTCCACGCGTCTTTTGTCGTAAACAGATATTCAAAGTTGGTAAGGCCCGCCCAGGGGCTTTTGTACACGCCGTCCCTGACGTTGTAGCGTTTAAACGCCAGCACCAGCCCCGGCATCGGCATATAGTTATTGATAAACAGATAGATCAGCGCCGGAAGCATCATGAAGTAGAATGGCAGATGCTTTCTGATCTGTTTTCCCAGGGATTTTTGTTTCATCATGGCCCTCCTGTTATTGTAAAAGCATTTCGTTTTGTCCGCGCGGTTCGCAGGCTCTATTCCTGTGCGGCCAGCCATGCGTCCAGCTGTCTCTGCTTCTCCCCGATTACCTTGTCAATTCCCGCGTCCTTTAACGCCTGCCTGAATTCCGGCAGCACCGTATCCACGTCCACGGCGCCGACTTCAAGGCCGTATGCATACTGCTGGATTACATTGTTGCAGGCCGTTACCTCATTAATGACACTGGTATTATCAAACGTAAATCCCATCGCCTTTGATTTCTTTGCGTTCTGGTTGAACTCCGTCATCTTTTTGCCGAGCTCCGGCGCAGCTCCCTGCCACTCTCCGCCGATATAGCTGTTTGGCCAGATCCAGGTCATGGCCGGGTGATACGCGCAGGAAGACATATCCTGTCCGTCCAGCCAGGTATAGGTTCCGTCCTCCGCCACCTGATAGTGGACGCCCTCGATCCCGTAATTGAGCAGATCGGATACAGCCGGGTCCGAATACATCAGATTTAAAAATTTCATGGCTGCCTCCGGCTCCGCTGCCGCGTAGGGAATGCTCCACATCACAGCCGTCACGTTTCCGGTTGTGGACAGCGGCTCCGTAATCGGAATCACGCCGATGGGATATCCTGTATTTAAGGTGTGCTCGTATTCGGAACCCGGATTTCCCGTCACCAGTGAAAAGAACCCTTTCCCGGAACGCACCATATCGCCCCAGCTCTCCGTATTGGTCGCCGCGTCCTTATCCACCAGGCCCGCCTGATACCACTCCCGCATCTGCCGGATCAGCGCTTCGTACTCTTCCGTCTCATAGAGATTGACAACCTCCGTGCCCTCTCCATAATTCATCAGCACGCCGAGCCGGTCCTCCAGGCTGTCCCAGTTGTAGCTGCCGAACTGATTTAAGGTATTTCCGCCGTTTGAGACGAATACCGGCATATCCGGGTACGCCTCGTGCACCGCCTCCATCACGGGAGTCCAGTCCGCCAGCGTCTTTACATTGCTGACATCCAGATTCAGCTCCTCCACGATATCCTTCCGGTATGTAATGGCCGTCGTCGCCGCAAAATCCTTCTGTCCCGCAATCCCGTACAGATTCCCGTTAATCACGCCGGCCTTTAAAAATTCCTCGTCATAACAGGCTGCAATATCCTGTCCGTACTGCGCGTACAGATCGTCCAGCTCCAGAAACGCCCCCTGGGATACGCCCTGTGACACGCCGCCCATATTTACCATCAGATCCACCGGCTCGCTTCCGCTTAACAGCAGATTGTACTGCTCGAACCACTGCCCGATGTCGAGCACGGTCCAGTTGACCTCCACGCCGATCTTCTCCCGGCTGATCTCGTTGATCGCATCCTGGACAGCCTTGTAATCCGTCGTGCTGCCGATTCCCATGGTATACATGTTGATCGTCTGAACCTCTCCGGTTCCCTCCGCCCCGGCGGATCCGCCGTTTTCCGTCGTCCCGGCCGCAGCCTGGTTTTCTCCCACTGCAGCGCCGCCCTGTTCCTGTCCGCCGCAGCCCGCCAGAAGGCCTGCCGCCATCGCACCCGCCAGTAACATCCCGATTACCCGTCTCTTCATGATTTCCTCCGTTTCCGCCGCAACCCGGTCAAAAGTCCTGCTGTTTCTCCGGTGCGGCTGTCTGTCATTCCTGATTGTTCTGATGCTCTGATTATAGCGGGATCCGGGATCTGCATCCATAAATATTCCGTCCTGTGCCTTACACTTTTCCGTCCGGCTGCTTTGTCGCGAAGGGCAGTGCCGTCTGCCGGAAATACAATGACCGGGAAAAACCTGTCACGGTTCTTCCCGGTCATTCTCTTTGTCTGAAATGAAAAACAAATCAGACACAGTCTCTAACCGAACTCGGCTGTAAAAGGATTCCCACGCAGGTCACCCCAGTTTTTTCCGCATCTGCCCTTTAAATAAATATGCCGGTAACGGCTCAAACAATTCTGACAGGGAGGCGTATACCTTGTACCATAAGCAATAACCAATAACAAAAAATAATAATACGCGTTCTTCCCCGACCTTTTACATTTTCATGAGCGTAATCGTTTCCATTTTCTGTGGCAGACCCGGACGGAAAGCATATTAATCCGGTAACTCAAATTCCATCGTCACGGTCGTGTTTACAACATCAAGAGCGGTCTGAATCATCCGCAGTTCATCCGATATTCTTGTATAGTCCTCCTTCGCTTTTTCCACGGAATAGTTGGCATAGCAATAGTCTATGATCATGTTGCGGCCAATCCCGCCGACATAAGTCCTCTGTTTTGGCAAACGGTTCTGCATATCAAATAATCTGTCCCGCATCTCTGTCAGCTGTGGAATATATACCAGTATCTGGTCAATCGTCATCCCGGTATCTCCAACTGTCTGTGAGGAATTAAAGCAGTTAATGGCATGTTTCAGGATTCTGATTTTCCGATTGAAGAACTCTAAAGATCTCTGTGTTTCCTCGTAGTTGTAGACAGGCCGGACAGATTCAGCCTCCTCCCCGAGCGAAGCGTTGAATATGCTGCTCTGGCGCTCATTTGCCAGCAAAATATTTTTTTCTTCCAAAACCTTTTTCAGCATCTTTGATGCTTCCGCCGACGTAACCGTGTACTTCATGTCACTGATCTCCTTTTTTAAGATTTCAATTTCATTCTTCGCGCCATCTGCACCGCCTGTCGTCAATGCACGTTCATTTATCTTTAACAAATTATAAGATATGTATATGCATTTATTACCGCTGCTCACAAATTCCTGCACCTGTCCTGACGGCAGTCTGCCTCAGATGATTATTCCTCCCCCGGATACATGGCCGCATGCCGGATCGGGAGCCATTCGCGGATCGCCTTTCTCAAAGACAGATCCCAGAAATCCCATTCGTGCGCATAGCCGGGCACCTCCTCAAAAGAGGCGTCGTAGCCGAGCGCCTTTAATTCCTCATAGCCCTGCCGGCAGCGGCCCAGCGAACCGTCATTCCCGCCGCAGGTGAAGAAAAATTTCGTCGACATCTTCCCCGCTTCGGCATTCCGCTTTGCGGCTGCATATGCGTCATGGGGCCCGCCCTTAAAGGCATCCAGATCCCCGTAAATATATTTCATCTCCGGCATCGGCATCAGATCCGGATCCATCTCCTCTAACTGCTTCGGCTTCTTTAAGGGTGCGAAGTTCTTTATGATATCCGGATGACGGGCCGCTCCCGACATGATCAGCGCCGCCGCAAACCGGTCCGGATCCATCAGCGCCCATTTCATCGCGCCGTGGGCTCCCATGGAAAGCCCGCCGACAAAGTTGTCCTCCTGCCGGTCCGACAGCGCGAAGAGGCTCTGGCACATGACCGGAAGCTCTTTCGTTAAGTATTTCCAGTATTTCGGCCCGTGCTCTGCATCCGTGTAATCCGCATTGTGATCGGCGGGCATAACCACTGCCAGCTTGTGGTCATCCGCATAGCGGAGGATATTCGAAAAATTCACGTAATCCGAATCGTCCCCGCTGCCGCCGTGCAGCAGATACAGGGTCTGATACTGCATCCCCTTCACATAATTCTCCCCGGCGCGTCCTCCCATGACGTCCGCAAAGGAAAAGCTCGGCAGACAGATCGTGACATTTGTCTGCATTCCCAGATACTTGGATAAAAAGTTCATTTTAATCAGTGCCATTGTGCTGCTCCTTTCTTAAAAACACATTCTGTGTTGTCTTCACTTTTATTTTATAGCGTTTTCCGGCACGATCATAGAAATATTGTCCTCTATCATATAAAAATTGTATCCGTTTTGTCGGGAAAACGATCAGATCCGTATCATCCTCTGATACATCTGCTCCGCCTCCTCAGTCACCTGAATCCTGCCCTCCCGGATATAATGCTCAATCCGCGCCGCGTACCAGTAATCCCCGACATCCATCCGGTACAATCCGATCAGGTCCCCGATGAGGCGGCCTTCCTTCACGGGTGTCTCCCCCAGCCGTTTCCAGATCAGAAAGTCGTAAAAATCCTCCGGCACGCCGGTGAGCCGGCCGTTAATCAGCGCGCGCAGGGGACTGTTGTCCTCCACAAGCTCCCTCCATTCCGACGCGAACATGCGGATCTCGTTTCTGGTCAGCTCTCTCTGGCGCGGCAGGAATTCCTCAAACTGTTCCGCGGAAACATTGCGCCAGCTGCCATGACTGACGATGGTCTGCCCTTTTACGCAGTACTCCGGCAGCTTTACGACACTGACCGGATTCTCACAGCCGCACAGCCGCGCACACAGCTCGTACAGGCCGCAGCGCGCATATGCGCTGTCGCTGTACCAGATCCGGAGCGGCTCCCCGGCTTCTATGTATTCCGCCAGCCGGGAGGTCTCCACAGCCTGGTGTGCTGCCAGCTTTTTCCGGAATGCCTCCTGTCGCTGCCGATCCGGCTCACAGAGGGAAGCGATCAGCTCCTGCCGGTACGCACTGTCCGGCTCCTTCTGGATATCGCCGATGTCCAAAAGATATCCCAGGCAGATCACCTTTTTCGATTCCTTCCGCGGCTTCGCCACCTTTAACGACTCCGCCTCGCTGTATCCGAATAAAACTTCTATCATACTGTTTCCTCCTGCAATCAGAAATAATGTTCTTTTCTATAACAGCGAACTCTCCTTCACCGAAAATATCCGGCACGCTCAGTATACATATTTCAGACTGTTTTTTCAATGGTTTCCCTCACGTAAGTAAAACGCTATTGCATTTGATTTATCTTTGTCGTATAATCACTCTGTAAATCTTTTTAATCTTTTATCCCATCATTCTATCGCGCTTTCGGAATTCCCGAAACTTTTCAGACAGGAATGGTTGAGAAAAAACACAAAAACACGTATAATGGAGGAAAGCCTGTGGCAAAAAACACAACATGGTATCAGAAGAATTTCTTTTGGAAAAGACTGCGGATCAACCGGAAGTACAAAGACCGCCTGTTCCGCTTCCTTTTTCAGGACAAAACAGACCTGCTGGCACTGTACAACGCGGTGAACGGGAGCTCCTACGGCGACCCGGAGAGCCTGGAGATCGTCACCCTCGACGACGTGATCTTCATGAAAATGAAAAACGATCTCTCCTTCATGATCTCGAATCAGCTGAATCTGTACGAGCATCAGAGCACCTACTCTCCCAACATGCCCCTGCGCGGCCTGATCTATTTCACGCACCAGTATGAGGGACTGCTCTCCCGCCAGGAGGAAAACCTGTATGGCACAAAGCTGCTTCGTCTGCCCACGCCGGAGTACGTCATCTTCTACAATGGCAGAAAGGAACAGCCGGACCGCACGGAGCTGTTCTTATCCGACGCCTTTGAGACAGGGCACGGCACCGGCTGCCTGGAATGCCGGGCGATGATGCTGAACATCAATCGGGGGCACAACGGGGAGCTGATGAAAAAATGCAGACGCCTTTGGGAATATTCCGAATTTATTGCGGAGGTAAACGACAACCTCGACCAGAACATGTCCCTGAAGGCAGCGACGGTCCGGGCCATGGATGCCTGTATCCAGAAAGGAATTCTTACCGATATCCTGCTATCCAACAGAGCGGAGGTGCTTGGCATGCTGCTGACAGAATACGATGAGAAAAAACATATGCGGACGCTGTACCGGGAGGGCTATGAGGACGGATTTGACAAAGGTGAGCAGGCTGGCTTCAGCAGAGGCGAACAGGCCGGCTTTGACAGAGGCGAGCAGAATCTGCTGGAACGAATGATTCACAAAAAGCTGCAACGCGGGAAGGATGCCGCTGCCATTGCGGAGGAACTCGAGACAGATGTCGATGTCGTTCGGAAGATAATGGAGAAGCTTTCCTCCGTCTGATGCGGATCCGATTCTGACGCTGACTGCCCGGCAGGTATTCTGCCGGGCAGTTCATTCGTCTCCTCTTTTCTCCTGCCCTTTACAGATAGGAAAAAGGCTCCCCCGCATCCAGAAAGACCGCCGGGATTCCCTCCGTGATCGGAGCCAGCCAGTCGGGCAGATATTTCATCCCCCACTCCTCACTGCGCTCATGCCCGAGCACCAGCATCCCCTTATTCATGCCGAGCATCGCCGCGTCGCGCACGTAAGCCGACAGGGTCCACTCCGTGATATCCCCGCAGATCACGACATCGATGTTTTCCCGGTCCATCTGAATCATGGGCGCCTCCTCCCGGCCGAGACCGAGACTGCCTCCGCCGACCAGCACCGACACACGACGCACCGGCATGTCCGGATTGCCGACGATCTGCACCACATCCATGCCCGCCTTTTCCTTAAAGAAACCGCACAGCTCCCGCAGCGTCGTCTCCGGCAGCTCATAGACCGCGCCGAAATGTCTCCAGAACTCCGCCTTTGCGGGATCATTTTCTCCATACTTTTCTACATCTGTCATGTTCGTGCGATACGCCTCCCAGCCGAAGGCGCGGTCAAACCCTGTATAGATCTCGTCGGTGTGCCCGATGTGCATGTGATCGTGAAAGCGCCAGATCGCAATCTGTTTTTCCTCAATAAGCCGCCGCTTCTCCTGATAGACCGGATCGCATTCCACCCAGTCCGTCTGATCCGCCCCGGTAAACCAGGTGGGCTCGTGGGTGATAATAAAATTGACCCCCCGGGCCGCAGCCTCGCGGATCACCTCTACGGTGGCCATAAAGGTACAGCCGATCTTTTTTACCTCCATCCCCGGATCGCCGGCCATCAGCTGATCACAGGTCTGATCCAGGGGCAGGTTTACCCCTGTCTTTTCCTTTATTCTGTCAATAAGTTCCTGTACGGTCATCCTGTCCTCTTTTCTGCACGGTATCGTGCGCATCTTTCTTCTGGTCCGGCTGCCGGATCACTCCCCCAGCATCCACTGAATCGCCGGCTCCAGATACTGATTCCAGAACAGCCAGTTGTGCTCCCCCGGGCTCTCATAGTATGCATGCGGTACATTCCGCTCCTCTAAAAATCCATGGAACCCGCGGTTTTCCTGCAGCAGAAAATCCTCGGTACCGCATGCCATAAAAATCCCCGGAATCTCCTTCCCTACATCCTGAAGCCTTCTGACCAGCTCCTCGGGATTGTTCTCGCTCTTAAGCAGCTCCTCCGGCGCACCGAAGACCATCCGGTAGTACTCATAATTCGCCACCGGATTTCCATTTCCGGGCTTCATATCCGCCACCTCGTGCATGATCAGCGCCGACGAGAGCGCAAAGGCCTTTGAAAAGGTCTCCGGGTACGCCAGCGCCGTATGCAGTGCGCCAAAACCGCCCATGGAAAGGCCGCCGATCAGGGTGTCCTCCCGGCGGGCCGAAAGGCCGAAGGTATCCCGCACATACGCCACGAGCTCCTTTCCGACATGTGTCGCATATCCGCGCCCGGTTTCCGGTCCGTCCAGATAAAAGCTGTTTTCCCCTGACGGACAGACCACCGCCAGGTTATACGCTGCGGAAAACTCCTGAATCCTGCTTCCGTACAGCCAGTCACTGCAGCCCCCCGTGTACCCGTGCAATAAAAACAGTGTCTTCGCCGGACGCTTAAAGTGAGGATTCTCCTCCCGCATCATCTCCGGCAGATCGTTTGGCAGGATCACCTCAAAGGGTACCATCCTGCTCAGTGTCTCTGAGTGAAACTCCATTCGTGCTGTTGCCATAATCTCTATTCTCCTCTCTCTTCCCATTCCAGCATCACCACCGACCTGTCATCCGTGGATCCGCCTGCCACGGCCTCGTTTGCAAGCTCCGGCAGAAGCTCCTCCGCCGGCCGGCCGCTTCCCATCAGCTCCGCAAGCTTCTCCGGCGGAATATGGTCATGAATCCCGTCCGACGTCAGGAAAAAGCGCTTTGTGCCGGGCAGGTAGATTTCCTCTGTCTCCAGCCGTTTTGCAAATCCGGCCTCCGGCATTCCGACATAAGCCGTGAGCGCCTCCCCGCCTTTCACCCCGTCTAAGGAATCAATCTCACCGTTTTCCAGCCAGTCGTTTTTCTGATTGTGATCCACCGTCAGCTGCATCACATGTCCGGCATCCCCGGTCACCTGGTAGAGCCTGCTGTTCCCCGCCCACAGGACGTAAGCCTTCTCTCCCAGCCGGTAAAATCCGACAAAGGTAGAGGCCATCCCGCGGCATTTCTCCGTGCCCCGGGCGATCTGCGCAATGGTCTCATTTACCTGCGCCAGCCGGATCCGCAGCGCTTCCACCGGCAGGTTCTCCCCGCCCGCCTGGGACAGCAGCGACGCCGTAAGCCCGGAGGCCGCCTCCCCCGCGCGGTGTCCTCCCACGCCGTCCGCGACGCCCAGCAGAAAATTCTGCGGCACCGCGATCCGGATGGAACCGCTGCTCATCACAAGATGGCTGAGCAGCACCGTATCCTGACAGACGCCGTTCCTGTGGTGTTCTCCCTTTTTTACATATGCGTATACGATCATCCGATTCTCCTTTTATTCTGCCAGTCAGAACCGCTTTGCTGCTCTGGCCCTGTCACCTTCCCGCTGTCTGGGGTGTGCGCAGATAGAGGGCGTGCATCGTCTCCAGCGTGTCTGACGTAAACAGCCGCTCCTTGATCTCCTGATAGCGCTCCCTGGTGATCTCCTCCACCACGCCGTCCACCGGCTCCTCGGTATCCGGGTCGCAGTGGCTGGCGTCGTTCCTGGCGATGCGCACCATGTGAAGCACATTCAGCGCCTCATCCATGCGCCGCGCAAAGCCGACATCCCGCCCAAAGCCCGCCGCCCGGAGAATCCGCGCCTTCGCACCGTTATTCCGGCAGAGGCCTAAGATGTCATTCTGATTTAATCTGCCTGATTTGTCCCGGTGGAGTCTGGCGTAGGCGTCATGATTAAAGGTTTCCGCCACCCTTGCGATCTCTCCCATCACAAAGCCCTCCACCGCTTTTCCGAGAAAGCTCATCGGCCCTGCGTAATCCCCGAGTCCGATGGCCTCACAGGCATTCTCATAAAAAGCCGCCTGGTAGAGCAGATGCCCCCGCCGCTCCCTGGCATTAAAAAACTCCAGCTTCTTCCGGTATCCCTCCGAGCCCTCCTCGAGCACCGACTTTAAAAAACCTCGGATGTATTCCTCCCGCGTCACCGGCGCCACCTCCGGCACCCGGGCCGACAAACGATCTTCGTAGTCGATTCTTCCTTCATCCGCGCGGATTCTTAAATCATCGGGGCTGATCGCGGCGACAGCTCCGTTGATCCGCTGTATGTCCCCCTGGATCTGTGTCAGGCTCTCGTTTGCCAGCACCACACCCCGGTAGGTCTCGCTGGTCTTCTGCCGGATCTCCTCCATAAAATCCTGCAGGATATCCCATTGCACCGGATCCGACGCGGCAGCCGCGGGCTTCACCGGAAGATTGTCCTCCCCCGCTGCCAGGATCCGCACGTCGATGGTCTGGTCCGACGCGTTTCTCCCGCCAAACCGGAGCACATCGCCCCCGGACAGCTCGCGGATCTCGTCTTTTTTCAGCCGCTCCTGGTTCACATACACCGCGGATTTCTGTCCCGTGTCCCGGCAGTAGCCCACAAAGAGCCGGTCCTGATCGATGTGCAGCTCGACGTTGTAGCGGCTGATACAGGCGTAATGCCGGTCGATCTCCCCGCTGCCGCTACTGAAAAAGAATCTGCTGTCTGTGGTAAACGCGATCCGGCCAAGCACCAGCCCCTCCGGCCCGATGGGAATACGGGTCACCTTCGCCTGCACCGGCTTTCCCTTTTCATACCTCGTAGCCGTAATATAAAACAGCGGCTCCGGCTCTTCCCAGGGTTCCTCCTCGTCGTCGTTCCAGCTTATGGCCTCCGTCTCCACGCCAAAGGGTTTTTCCTCCTCCTTTAAAAAGCTCTCCGCCCGGGGCATCTGATTCTCCCAGGAATCCGGCTCTGATGCCGGCAGATGCCGAAACACCGGCTTACGCTGATAATACCTCGTATTCTGATCTGAAGCGCCCATCTGATTCTCCTTTATCCGTCAATTATCTTATTTTTTCATGCCGCGGATCCGCGCAAAGAAGCCGAACCGCTCTTTCTTCCCGGGCTTCGCAGGCACCTCTTTTTTCTCCGCCGGTGCGTCCTCTTTTTCCAAAAAACCTTCGTAGTACTCAAATCCACCTTTTCCGTAAAAAGGGCGGAAGCGCTGTCTGGCATTCAGAATCGCCTGTCCCTGCCGGTTCTTAAAATTCTCCCCGGCAGCCCGTTTAAACATTCCGCGCACCTCCCACTTCAGCTGCGGATCCATCCTGATCTGTTCCGTCAGTTCCTGAAAATAATACTCCAGCCAGCACATCGCCAGCTCGTCGTCTATCTCATACCGCATTCCGCAAAGCGGCGTTCCCTCCAGCGCCTCCTTCGTCGAGGGCAGGCCGGGACAGTCCGCCTCCGATCCCGACAGCATCTCTTCCCATGTCTTCCCTGACACGAAACACTCCGGATCTTTCGCATACTGGGCCAGCTGCTCAAAGGCCAGCAGGTGTGACAGTTCCCGTATCAGCTCTTCCCCGAAATGCTGCGGATGTATCACGCCGGTCCTCTCCCAGTTTTTCTGTATATAAAACCCGCACAGCTCCCACATCAGCGTGATGACAGGCACACCCGTCCTGACCGTCCCGTCCTCCGCCTCCATACGGGTGACAGCTCTCCCTTTTTGGGGATCCCATACAGAAGCGCCCGGCGGCAGCTTCTGATGTATTTCCTCAACCGACACCTGAAACTGACGGGACTTTGTATAGTTCCGGATCCCGGCGTCAAACATTTCCCTGTATTCCGCCGCCTGGGGCGAGTCCGACCATTCTGGCAGATATGGCTCCACATGAAAAACACTGCAGTGGCGAAGATATTCCGGGAGCCCTTCTTTTAATGCATCCCGCATCTTAAGATGATAGCCATTCTCCTTCATCGCGCGCTCAAAGCAGTCTTTCCACAGCTTCAGAAATCCCGCCGGCAGCTGCGCCTTCCCGTCCCACCGGAAAAGAACGCCCAGATAAAAAAATTCCCCCCGGCAGTCATACCCGTCCGCCGCAATGCATTTCGTCAGCTTCAGCGCCCGATCGGGAATATCCTCCGCCTGGAACGCATCCAGAAGCTTCTCCGCCGTCTTCCAAAGACTCTCCGCCTCCGCCCTGTCCGTAAAGTAAAGCTGCGCCGCGCTCTGCTGCAGCAGAGACGCCTCCACCGCGGTCAGACAGGCGGCTGTCTCCGAATCCATGTACCGGTCCAGATCGCTTCGCGACAGATATAATTCAAATATCCGGACCGCCTCGGCATTCTGTGTCGGCTCCCGGGGAACTATGGTCTGCAGCAGCCAGTATTTCGCCTGCACGGTCAGATCCTGTGTCTGGCAGGGATCTGCCGCTGCTCCATTTCCCGCCAGAACCCTGCGCTCCGCCTTCTCCAGCTGCAGGATATCCCCCAGCAGCCTTGCCGCCTCAAGACCCCCGCTTCTGTCCGGCGCAAGGAATTCGATCCGTGCCTCACAATCCGCGATTTCCTGGTTTTGCCTGCTCATTTCCTGTTTCACAGAATCAGTCCGCACAAGGGTCTGGCCGCCGTAGGCAAACATCTCCGCCAAAAGCCTGATCCGTTCCTCTTTTTTCTCAAGCTCTCGTTTTGGCTTTTTCAGATTCTTTAACTGTTTTTTCACTCTGCCGTATTCGGCTGCCCTCTCTTTTTGCCCCTGCGCCTGCTCCCGTTTCTGCTCCAGTTCAGAATTGAATGCATTCAGAACCTTTTGTAATTTCTTCCGATCCGGTTTCCTGTTCATCCCGATGTCATCCCTCTCTCTTTTGCCAGCTTCTCACACATAGCCGCCTCTGGACGCTTCACGGTATCCTTCGCCTCCATGAGAAACGCGTAATAATCGACCCTCAGCTTTCCGTCCCCCGTGTAACACGCCTGCTGGATCCGCAGCGCCTTATTCAGATCCGTCTCATACAGCTCTTTTAACCAGGCAAGGAAATTCCGGTTTTCCTCAAAATCCCTGCCAGCCCGGTTCAGCCAGGCGCTGCCCTGCATACAGAAGGAAAGCCGGTACAGCTTCGCAATTACGCATGTCTTGTTTCCTTTGGCAAGCTCTTCCGTTATCTGTTTCGCCAGCGCCATATCATGCGCTCCTATCCCCCATGCATCCGGATAATTCTGGAAAAACCGCTCCACCGTACCTGAGGCAAACATCTCCACAAGCTCCTGATACAGATCCTTCGGCCCGTCTTTCACCGGTTTCGGAAGACGGTATCCGCCGCCACTTCTCTTCTTTTCTTCCAGCAATACTGCATAGATCGTCCGCCCGAACTCCTCTCTCGTGGCAAAAACATGATTGCGGTAACGCAGCCTGCGCTCATAGAACTCCGCCGGCAGATAAGTCTCCATGATCATCTGATCAAAGATCTCTTCCTTCCTGGCCTCATCCGCCTGCATCTCCTCCCGGACCTGGTCAAAAAGATTCGCCACATCCTCGCCGAATCTGCTAAAGATCCGGCTCCATCTCGCGTTGCGCAGCAGGTTTTCGATCGTCTCGTCCCAGTGCTCCAGAAACAGAACCGCCATCTCCTCCGTGGAGTGGATCTTTACCGGCCGCTCCTGCCCGTATTTTACGACGACCTCCGTCTGTGGGCCGGCCACAGTCTTTTGTACTCTCGCAGTTCCCCGCTGCATTTCCGTCTGCCCGGATTGTCCGCCCGCAGCCTCCTGACCAGATGTCTGCACGCCAAAACCGGCGCCTCTCTGCTGCTCCGCCGCGATCTCGAGGCCGGTTCGGATGCCGCGGGCCGCGTCATGGTTCCCTTCTTTTACATATGTAATCCATGTTCTGATCTGCTTTGCGCCCCAGCGGTTATGGTTTCTCTCCCGCCGGTCCGTATCGCTGTAGATCGTGCCCTCAAAAAAACGCGCCAGGTAGTCCGGCAGCTGCTGCGGCAGCAAAAGGCCGTACCAGGTGTAGGCGGATTCCATATTCCGCCCCCGGTAGGCCTGATCCTCCGCCGTGTCGTTCATCTCGTCCATCCGCGGATAACGCCCCGCCACAAATTCCGCCATGGTAAAGCCGAAGGAATAATAGTCTGTGGCGGCGCTGACCTTCGCCTTCCGCGCGTTCGTGAGCTCCGGCGCCGTGTAGCCGCGGGTCACCATCGTGGCCGTCACGCTGCTCTCACCCTCCGGATGCCGTTCCCCGCCGACTCCGGCTCCGAAGTCGATAAGCACCAGGTGGTTTTTCCCGTCCGTTCCCTCGTACTGCATGATGTTGTCCGGCTTGATATCGGAATGAAAGATATGCTGCCCGTGCAGCGCAAAAAGCGCGTCATTCAGCCCCTCCGCCTCCTCGAGGAACAGCCGTTCAAACAGTTTTTTATTTTTGCCAAAGGACTCGAATTCCAGGAAACCGTCATAGGGCTCATAAGCGCGCATCACAACCATATAGTACTTGTGATCCTCCGTGATGCCGTCCGCGAAGATTTTTGCCAGGTGCGGGTGATTCAGCCCCATTACGGTCCGGTTCACCTCATGGATCTTCTCGATCCTCGCCCGTGTATTTTTCGCCAGCGGATAAAGCTTTGCCACCGCGGACACGCCGTCCGGCAGCTTCCCCTCCCGCAGAAAACAGTCGTATACCTTCGCCTGGCCGCCCTTATTCCGCGGAAGGCTCCCTTTTGGAACGTACCAGGGCCCCATCACAGCCCGGCCAGACAGCGGCTGGCCCGATGCGCCGGCGGCCGGCTGTACCCGGGCGTCTGTCTTCCGCTCCTCTTCCTGCTCCAGATATGTCGTGGGAACCGCCTCATACGCCGGCCCGCCCGGTTTCTTTTCCGATGTATTCATGTAACTTCTCCTTCACTGTCCGCTCCGTGGTCTTACGCTTACGCAAACAGCGGCGCTCTGTCAGTTTTCCTTCTATCCTATCATAGTGCACTTCCGATTATTTGCCAAGGAAAAATTACTGACAGCGGCGTCCACATTTTGGCTTTACTTTTTTGTCGAATGATTTTATATTTAAGTTATATCAGCAGGGCATGATCCCGGAAAGGCGGTGCGGACGCGATGCGCAGACGGATTATTTCAGTTTACATATGTCTTCTTCTGGCTTTTCTGCCGGTTTTTGCCGCATCGCGCGAACCGGTTTTTGCCGCATCGCAGTCCGGCGCCGCAAAAGACGGGGACGCTGCTTTTGTTTACGAAGATTATCAGGAATACAACGCCCGGCTCGCGGCCGTCGCGCATGCATCGGATCTTCCTGACTGCGGGTTTGACGTCGTGGAGGAGCAGATCTTTCCCTTTACGCTGACCATATCGGATGATCCGGCGGACGACGCAGACCGCTCAGATGCGCCTGTGGAGTCAGGTGCGCCTGACGAAACAGACGACGCGGACACAGTATACCTCGTCCCTGCCTTTGACCGGGAGTACCGCCGCCTGGCGCTGTTTTTTACTGACAGGGAGGGCGCGGTATTTTACAGAACCGATCAGCTCGAGACGAACCACAGGGCAGCCGGACAGCTCGCACAGCCAAACGAGGGCATTCTCGCCGTCTCCTTTTCGGATCAGAACGGCGATTCGCTGACCGATATCACGCTCATTACCTCCTGCGTCAACGAAACCGGCGCCTACGCGGGGAGGAGTTATAAGATCGGGGACGTGCTCTTTCAGGACGGCGCGTCGCATACGTTTTACAGGGACTACCGGATTTCGGATAAGATCAACCGGTTCGGGATGAACAAAAGCGTCAATGAGATCACAGCCTTTGTCCGGGACGGCTCCTCCGCGGAATTTATGTATACCGCGACAACGCTCACGGAATTAAAGACGCACGGCATGGTCATCGTGGAGGAACAGTGTTATACGCGAACCTTCGAAAAACAGGGTCGCCTTACGGTCGTGCCGGGCATCTGCCGGATTGCGAATTACGATGTATTTATGATTTATCTGGTCAATGAACAGGACTATATCGTATCCAGCTTACAGCCGATGGGAGAAGCGGATAATCTCTATGCGCTGCGCGGCATCCAGTGCCGTGATATCGACGGGGACGGTCTTAAGGATATCGTGGTGCTGGCAAAATACAGCTATGAGGAGGCGGACGGACAGTTTGCGGTGGTAAACGATTATTCCGTTTATTACCAGCGCACCGGCGGTTTTTCCGCGGATACGGAGATAAAAAAAAGCTGTCCGTGCACGGACGGGGACACGATGGAGCAGCTGGTGGAACGGCTGCGCGCTTACTGGGGGTGGAAATCAGAGCAATGATAAAAATACTGGTAGTGGACGATGAAAAACCAATCTGCGATCTGATCGACTTAAACCTTTCCGCCGCGGGCTATCACTGCAGCACGGTGCAGGACGGACTTGCGGCGATCGACCGGATTGAACAGGAACATTTTGATCTGATTCTGCTCGACGTCATGCTGCCCGGCGCGGACGGCTACGATATCATGGAATACATACGCCCGCTTGAGATTCCCGTGATCTTCGTCACAGCAAAGCACGCTGTCAGGGACCGGGTGAAAGGGTTAAAGCTGGGCGCGGACGACTATCTGGTCAAGCCCTTCGACGTCGTGGAGCTCGTGGCGAGGGTGGAGGCCGTGCTGCGGCGTTATCATAAGGCGGACCAGCAGCTGACCGCAGGCGACGTCGTCGTGGATGTGGACGCCAGGACAGTGACAAAAAACGGGAAACCCGTGGTGCTGACCAACAAGGAATTCGGGCTTCTCGTACTGTTTATCAAAAATAAAAATGTCGCGCTCTTTCGTGAAACCCTGTATGAGAAAGTCTGGGAAGAAGAGTATTGCGGTGACAGCCGCACCCTCGACCTCCATGTGCAGCGCCTGCGCAGGAAGCTGGGATGGGAACGTCACCTGGTGGCGGTGTATAAGGTCGGATACCGCCTGGAGCTGCCCGGATAAGCAGGCTGCGCGGGCACGGAGGTTTTCATGAAATTTTCATCAAAGCTTTTGCTATCTACAATTATAGTACTTGCGATGGCGCTGGGTTTCAGCGGATATTATCTGGTCAATTATGTGTTCGAATCCTCCTTAAACCGGGAGATCCGGCAGGCGATGGACGAGAGCAGCATCTTAGGCTTCGCCTTTGAGACGGCAGCCTTAAATATTCCGGCGAAATACAGCGTGCTGCCGGACGGCACCGCGGAGGAAATCGCTTCGAGCCTTGAGCGCAGCGGCCCGGATTCCAGCCGTCTGATCCGCATTTCCGACGAGAAAAAGCAGGCGCTTTATGCCAGCGTCGGCTTTGAGGCGGATTCTGGACTGCTCGAAGAGACCGGCGAACAGACCAAAGCGTACCGGATTTTAAAAACGGAGCACGGATATTTCATCCATACAGGCCTCGCGGTCACCACGCCGGACCGGATCCTTTACCTTGAGATGATGAAGGACGTCTCCGAGGTATTTAAAGAGCGTGAGACCGGATTTTCCCTTTACCGGAGGGTCATGCTTGTCATGCTCCTCGCCGGCACGGTTGTCATGCACTTCATCGCCTCTCTGTTAACCCGGCCGATCCGCATTTTAACCAGGGCGACCAGGCGGATGGCGGCAGGGGAATACCGGTACCGCGCAAAGCAGGTGAGCCGGGATGAACTCGGGCAGCTCACGGCGGATTTTAACCGCATGGCCGGAGTGCTCGAGGAGACCATCCAGAAGCTTGAGGACGAGCTGGATGCAAAAGAAGAATTTATCGGCGCGTTTGCGCACGAGCTGAAAACGCCGCTGACCGCGATCATCGGGTACGCGGATGTGCTGCGCTCCCACCGGCTGGATGAAGAAAAACAGTTTTTATCGGCAAATTACATCTATACCGAAGGGAAACGGTTAGAGGCCATGTCGTTCCGTCTTCTGGACATTATTGTCACAAAAAAACAGGAGATCCACCCCCGGCGCATTCCGGCGGCTTCCCTGTCCGACTATCTGCAGGGCATGTTCGGCATGGATTCAGAATGGATCTTTTGCTTTGATTTTGAACCCGGAATCGTTTACGCGGAGGGAAATCTCTTAAAAACCGTTTTGGTAAACTTAATTGACAATGCCTGCAAGGCGTCCGAGCCCGGAAGCGAAATCCGCATCACCGGCAGAGCGGAAGAAAACGGATACCGCTTTGCGGTCCGGGATTTCGGGGTCGGGATTCCGCAGGAAGAGCTTCACAAAATCACGCAGGCATTTTACATGGTTGATAAATCCCGCGCCAGGAGCAAAAACGGCGCCGGTCTCGGCCTTGCGCTCTGTGCGGAAATTTTAACGCTGCACCACAGCGCACTTGAGATTGAAAGCACCCCGGGAGAGGGAACCCGCATCGGCTTCATTCTGCCCGGACAGAAAGGAGGGGAGCAGCTTGCAGAACATACGGATTAAACCGGACGCCCGGCTGGCGTTCCCCTTATGCGCCGGCCTGATCGTGCTCTTATCCGTCTTCGGCCCTGAAGCCCTGGCACGCTATAAGGACAGGTCCATCCTCAATGAGATTCACGCGGAAGCAGTGGAAGGAGCCGGAACCGGTTACCGTTACCAATTAAGCCCGAACGAAAAAATCTACATCCTCTCCTGCTGTCTGTTAAGCCGGACGCTTCCGGAAAGCGAACAGAGCGCGCTGACCCGCCCCGAGGCTTCCGTCGTCACGTATCCTGATCTGGAGGGGACGTATGCATTTGTCGTGAATCACAGAGGGCCGTCCGGAAAAGAGCTTACATCCGAAGAAATCTATGAGACCTGTTCCGGGGAGATTGCCGCCTTACAAGCGCTTGACATCCTGCCCGACGGAATCCGGGAAATTGACGAGGCATCCTATGACGCCACGCTCTACTCGGCCATCGATATTCCTGAGCCGGGAAATAATGTCTCTGTCTGGAAGGTGTCCCTGTCGGATAGTCAGAAAAATGCCGATAAGACAAACCGGCTGATCGACGCCTATATCGACGCGGACGACGGGAAGATCTGCGAATTTTATGTCCGGACGGAATTGTCCTGGGAGGAAATCGATCCGGATGCCATCGTGGAGGCGTGGAGAACTTATATCGGGCTTGACGCGCCCACAATTTACGAGTCGGACAATCCGCTTCTTGAGACCACGCCGTATTTTAAAAAATATGTCTTTTCCGGGATCGGGGAAGGAAAAACCGTGGTTACCGTCGGTTTTTATGAGGGGATCAACGAATTGTTTTTAAAGGTTTCGAAATGATGCAACTTTGATGCAACTTTGATGACAATCTGATGCAGCCCGCATATATGCTGTGTATGAACACAAAGCACACGCAGGAAGGGGCATCCGGTTATGTACGAAAGAACGTATCACATCATCCGTAAGACACACAGGCAGAAGATCCGGCAGACCATACGGCGCATCGCCGCCATGACAGCCGTCACCGCGCTGATCATCACAGCCACGATACTCGCAGGCAGGCTGCTGCCGGTAAAAGCCTCTGCCCCTGGCGGCGCACGCACGGCTTTCACGACCGTTCAGGCGGCAGGCAGCGCCATGCATCCGGCCGTATCCGGGTTCATCCTTTCCTACAGCGAAGCAGCTCCCACAGCGGATCCGGGCGTCCCGGTCATCATCCTCGACCCCGGTCACGGCGGGGAGGATGAGGGCTGCATCTGCGGCGGCATTCTGGAAAAGGACTTAAACCTCTCCATTGCAAACCTGGTGAAAACCCGGCTGGAGGCCCTCGGCTTTTCCGTGATCCTGACCCGGGACGCGGATATATATCTCCCCAAGGAAGACCGGGTGATCCTGGCGAATCAGAGCGGCGCCTCCCTCTACGTCAGCATCCACCAGAATTCCGCGGAGGATCCCGGGATAAGCGGCCTTGAGGTGTGGTATGACGAGGACGGCGTCCGCGACAGCGGACGGCTGGCCCGGCTGATCGAACAGCAGGCTCTCGCACAGACCGGCGCGGCAAAACGGGAGCTCCACGGCGATGCCGGGTTTCATGTGACCGGCCAGACTGTAATGCCCGCCTGCCTGGTGGAATGCGGATTCCTTACAAACGACGCGGAGCGGGGGATGATGGTCACGGCAGAATATCAGGGGCGGATCGCGGACGGGATCGCACAGGGTATTGACCTGTATTTTCACCCGAAAACCATGTATTTAACCTTTGACGACGGTCCTTCCCCGGAGAACACGGTCCGTGTGCTGGACATCTTAAAAGAACGGGATATCCGGGCAACCTTTTTCCTTGTCGGGGAAAACGTGCGCAGATATCCCGAAATTGTTCAGCGGATCGTCGCGGAGGGGCACACCATCGGCATTCACTGTGACAGCCATGACTACAACCGGATTTACGCGAGCGCAGACAGCTATCTCGCCGACTTTGAAGCCGCCCATCAGACTCTCCTGGAGCTGACCGGCATCGACGTGAAGCTGTTCCGGTTTCCCGGCGGGAGCGTCAATGATTTTAACGCTGGCGTCCGGGATGAAATCATCCGTGAAATGACGGCACGCGGCTGTATTTATTTTGACTGGAACGCCAGCTTAGAAGACGCGACGGCAGAGGCCGACCCCGCGCAGCTTGTCGCAAACGGCGTGTCGACGACGCTGGGGCGGCAGAAGGTCGTCATGCTCGCCCACGATGTCAAAACGCATACCGCGCTCTGCTTAGAGACGCTTCTGGATTCACTCCCGGAATACCGGATGCTGCCGCTGGATGAAACGGTGGAACCGATTCAGTTTCGCTGACCCCGGGCAGCTGTGCCGGACGCGTCCCAGAAAATATGAAATTAACTCCCACCTCCGGCCGGTATGTGCTATAATGGCCAAAGAAGAACATTCATTCTGCGGCTGTCTGTTCGCCCATTTTGCGAAGCATGACGGAACTTTTACGAGGAGGTATTCTGATGAAACGACACACTTTTGCCATGGAAATAAAAAACGGCCAGATGAACCTTTACCGGAAAAAACTGAGGGAATTGTGGCCGGATCTTGTCCGGTTTCTCGATGAAAACAGCATTCACAATTTCAGCATCTGGAACTGCACATCCCTGATCTTCGGGTACTGTGAAAGTGATGACGAAAGCGTGCGTTCCGCTGACGCCGCAGAGCAGATCAGGGCGCTCACCGCCTGCATCGAAGATACCTTCACCTGGATTTCGACTCCCGGAGAAAATATGCGCCTGATGTATCATAATTTTGGCATCGTGAGGGAAAGCAAAGAGCTGATCCGTCACAGAATGTTTATGACTAAATTAAAACCGGGCTGTGAGGAAGAGTACAAGGCGCGCCACGACGCCCTGATCGCAAAGAGAGGCGATGCGCCCGATCCCGGCCCCGACAGCAACTTCAGCATCTGGAGCGCGGGCGGCTACATTTTCGGCTACGACGAAATCGACACCACCATGGAAACGGAGGAAACGCCCCAGGCCCGCGAAGGCACCGTAGCCTGGGAGACAAAGCAGCTCGGAATCATGGACTGGATCACCAACGATATGGACTGGCTTACGAACTCCTGTCACCCCGCCAGTGTGCGGCTTGCATGGCATGCGTAGCAGAAGGACATTTTGAGAAAAAAGCGCCGGGAAGTCGCATAAACACTATGTTTTTGCATGCTCCCGGCGTTCTTTTTATTCCCTGTTTCTGCTGTGCTTCTAGGTTTCTTCCTCCTCCGTATCCCGATGGAAATATTTGTCGAGATCTTTTTTGCGTTCCTCCGACATTCCCTTTTTCACCGGAAGCACCGCCGCGTTAGCGACATCCCCGATCATCCGGATCGCGAATTCCACATTCCGCTGTATCGCCGTCTCGCTTAACGTATCCATCAGGTCATGGATCGTATGGATCTCCGCAGAGCCTGTCTCTCTGCTTAAACCAAGCGCCGGAATCCCGTGATCGCAGAACGGCGCGGAATCGCTCGAATGCACAAGCGCCTTTATCTCCGCGGAATAGCCCGCCAGCTTGCAGTACTGCTCCGCAAAGGTCTCAAGCTCTTTCTCCCCGGTCACAAAAATCTGGTTTGATCCGAGGATCGTCCCGCACATATCGAAATTAAAGCAGAAGCCGATCTGCTCCAGCAGCGTTTCGTTCTGCTCAATGTACGCCTTTGAACCAAGCAGCCCCTGCTCCTCGCCGCCGCACCAGAGAAAGCGCAGCGTCCGCTTCGGCGGGTGCGCAAGAAAATAGCGATAAATCGCCAGAAGGGCGGTGGTCCCGGTGGCATTGTCCCAGGATCCCGTGCCGAGCGGCACAGAATCATAATGCGCGGTCAGAACAATGGATTCCTCCTTATGTACCGTTCCCTCGATCACCGCCAGCACATTCTGGCTCTCCGCGTCGTAATTCTCCTGCTCCAGGGTAAGCGTCACGCTTTTTACCTCGTCCCGCACAAGCGCCGCAGCGTCCGCCGACGTGATCATAAATCCCGGAATCACACCGTTGCGCGAAAAATGATCCCGCAGCCGCAGCGGATACAGGGAAGCTTCCTTCTCCGAAGCATAATATTTCCCCTTCATCACCAGAAACGCCGCAGCGTGATGCTCCGCGAGACGCTTGTAGGTCTTTTCATCCGCCAGCTTATTGAGCAGCACCGCCGTATCGCTTAAATCCCCGGCTTCGGAAAAATCGATTTCAGATCCATCTTCCAGAAAAAGCAGCTTACATTCCCGGTCGATATTGCCGGATCCCAGATACGGCACGCAGTAAATCTCCTTTCCCCCTGCCTTCACCGAACACTTACTCACCCTCGCAAACGGAAACGAAAACGTCATCCGCTCACCGCGCACATCAGGCTTTCCCGCCGCCTCGCCAGCGAGCGCGATCTCCCGTTCGATCAGCTTTGCCGCCTTCTTCTCCTCCGGGCTTCCCGCCACGCGGACAAAGCTTAGTTCCTCCACAAAATCCAGCAATCTCTCCATGATATTACTCCCTTCTCTTTTCTTTTTCAAACCGGCGTGCCCTCTCCTCAAACTGCCCGTAAAAATCCTTTGGCGCATACTGCTCCTCATAAAACGTGTGGAGCAGGTTCAGGTTGATCTGCTTTAAAAGCTCCTCATCCTCCCCGGCACACGCCCAGGTCCGCTCCATAAGCCCCTTTCTGATCCCATGCCATCTCACCAGGAACGCCTCATACCGTTTCAGCTCCGGCACCCCAAGCCATTTTTTTATCTTCACCTTCGTGTGATTCTGGCTCACGCAGGCCTCCTCCAGCAGAAAATAGGAAAGCCCCTCCTCCTCATAGCGCCTTCCCAGCGGAAACAGGCGGCAGAGCCCCGGACGGAACACATGGATCCCGCAGCGGTTTTCCTCATTTAAAAACCCGCAGCGCTCCGCCTCCCCCTGCATGGCAAGGCATGGCAGAATCAGACCCTCCTCCACCCGAAGCTCCACTTTCTCCCGCAAAAGTCCGGCGAACGTAGTATGGAGATTCGTCTCCAGCTGCCAGACATCATACGGATCCAGCACAATGGAATCCCCCATCCCCTGACAGCAGTGAAAACAGCCCCGGCAGTCGTTACAGCCGGCTTTTACCATATCGTTTGCATGAAATAAGATTGTGCTCATTGGATTCTCACCTCCGCCCTATTATAACCCCGGAGGTCAGAAATGTTAAGGCCCGAAAAAGAAAAATGATACTTTGCTGAATAATCAGGCCGCTTTCGCCCCGGCCTTGATCTCGGCGATACGCTCCTGAATCTCCTCCATCTTCTCTTTTGTCAGGGGATAGAACTTCATCGCAATAATATTACAGATCCAGCCCAGTACAGGCGCCCCGATAAAGCATGCCATTGTCACCCAGAAAATAGCGGTGGAATACGGCGTATCCTGCGTCGGCTGCTCCGTCCGAAAGCCGATCGCCGCAATCATCAGTGACACAAACATTCCTGCCAGTGAAGAAATCATTTTATCCACGAAAGAAAATAATGTCCCCATCAGCCCCGGCACATATTTTCCGGACCGGTACACCTCATAATCGGCGCAGTCGGCTGTCATTGGAATCACAATGTTGCCGGACATGCTGGTACAGCCGCTCATCACGACAAATATCACAATATACGCTACTGTAAAGAATGAAATACTGGTCAGGCTGTAAGTCGTCGGATCCCCGAATACAAACAGTAACAGCAGCAGTCCGGCGCATATGATCCCGCCCCAGGTACCAGTCAGAAGAGCCTTTTTCTGCCCCATTCGCCGCGCAACAAAGTTCATCAGCGCCAGTGAAGCCAGAATATTCGGAATGGTAAGCAGCGCGCTCGTTGAGCCATACAGCGAATAGTCTCCGATAATAATACCGAACAGCATAACATATACGACCGAATTTGTCTTCATAGACTGCGAAAGCTTATCGGAAGATGCGGATACCACCAGCATTTGAATTGCACGGTTATTTTTCAACACCTCCCAGTAATCACGGATGCGGATTCTGACCACTTCTCCGGTTCCGTAATACTCCAGCCGGTCCTTTCTCGACAGTCCGATGACTGCCAGAATCGCAAACAGCAGTGAGACCGGAGCCAGCGTACCCCACAGCGCCATAAAAAAATCGGGTCTGCCAAATGCCTCCGCTCCGCCATACTTCGGAATCAGGACATTCGTCACAATCAGCGGCACAATCGCCATCATAAGCGTATTATACACTGCATCAAACATTGCAAACACCGGCCTCTGCGACGGGTCGTTCGTCAGACATGTCTGTGCAGATTTTGTAACCACACACTGGCAGGTATATCCAATGATATAAATCATATACATGACAATGTAAAACGGAAATCGTGCCGCCTGCGGAAGCACGGGCGTCACCTTAAAAATAATAAAGCTGGTGATCATAAGAATCAGATCACCGATTATGATAAACGGCCTGTTCTTCCCAAATCTTGTATTTGTTTTGTCCACAATAAATCCGATCACAGGGTCGGTAACGCCGTCCCACATTCTCATAATTGTCGTAATCGAACCGGCCAGCACAACCCCTACTCCCACAATTCCTACGAGGAAATAAGACACATACATAAAAATCATCATATACAGATTCGTTGATGTGTTGTTGAGCGCGTAAAATCCAATCTCCCATATTTTCGCGCGATGAATACTGCCTTCTGTTTTCGTGTTGCCTGTTCCCATCGTACACTCCTCCTTTAGTTAAAATAAAATCATACCCGAACAGCAGATAACGGTCTATATCACAAGATAGGCTATTGTCAGCGGAAGAAGTTCCAGCCTGCCTGCTGCGGTCTTCGGAACAATCTCTGGCATCGTCCCCTCTCTGCTCAGTTCTGCGGTCTTTCCGTTTATCTGCATCCTCTGCGAGCGGATATGTTCGGCGCTCAGCACATATACCTCGGCCTTCCCCTCAAATTTCAGCACTGTAGTTTCTTTTGGAGAATTGTTGATCACTGCATATGCAAAGCCGTCTCTGCCGTCTCTCCTGGAATGCACGTAGATATGTGCGCCTTCCCTCTGCGAAATCCCCGGATCATATACCGTTGTTCCCATTACCCGGTTCCAGAGACAGACCGCCCAGTAATTCGGACGCGGAAGATGCGTAACCGGATCCAGATATCCGTAGTCAGAGGATGCAAGTGTATTGTGAAAAATGATGCCGTCTGTAACCGCTGCAAAGCTTCCAAGCTCATTCACGGTCCGGAATACATCCAGAAACGTCGGTCCCCAGGTATTTCCTCCTCCGCCGGCATCTCCCGCCTCCGTCACCCACAGGGGTGCGCCGGGACAAAACCGGTCACGAAGCGATCCGTAATATCCGGCAGCTTTTTTTACCACTGCAAGATACTCCTCCCCGATCGCCTCCTCCTGTGCCCAGTGCCCTTTTCCAGTCTCTGCGAGACGCTCGGACAGGCCGTTATAACAATGATAACTGAATACATCCGGCATTTCCCTGCACATCTCCATCAGCCGCTCCGTCGGGATCGGCTTCAGGCGCCTTACCGCTGACCGCTCTGACTGCCTGCTTGCACCGGTCCTGTCCCCGCAGCCGCATGGCCCTGCAAGGATAACCTCCGGATAATTTTTCCTGACAAAACGGTAGAAGGCATCCTGATCCTTTGCGAGATCCTGCTCTTTGTACGCGACAGAGATATTGTCCCCGACAAAATTTGGTTCGTTCATAAACTCTGCCGCCGCAATCGGAACGCCGTAATCTCTGCTGTAGTCGAACAACAGCTTCGCCTGCTCCGGCGTCCAGGGCTTTCCCCCCTTATGATCTCCCTTGCAGTTGCTGACGGAAATCATAAGTTTTCCCTTCGTCTCCCGCACGAAATCAAGCACCCCGTCCCACTGTTCTTTCGTCAGCAGCGCCTGATAGCCCTCAGGAACCTCTCCTCCCGTATGACCGTCAAAGTCATAATATGTCCCCGTCGCCCAGCCCCCGCTGACACGGATATAGCAGGACCCCAGCGCCGATGCCAGCATACGGATTCTCTCCCCGCCGAGGTTTACAGGATCATACTGCTGCATCATTTCGCCGTATCGCGTAAGCTCTACCGGCACGACCTGTATTTCCCCGCTTATCTGTTCCGGCGTATACGCCTTCCAAAAGGTTCCCCCGGTGACATTCGCCATCTCAATGTTATAAGAAACCAGGCGTTCATCAGCCTTTCTCAATTTCCTGAACCCTGTCGGTTCCAGCCTTACTTCCACCACAGAGTCCTCCACCCCCCTTCCATATTCTCTGACCTGAGTATAACAGGTTCCGGCATATTGATTTATCAATTTTTTTATGTTCAATCAGATATTATTTATATCAAGTTGTAATTACCCGAATATTATGCGATAATATCTGCAATTTCTTTGACAGGAGGTTCCTCATATGTATCGGCAGCTACTGGAATTTACGATCGCCACCCTGAATGAAATCAGACTTTCCTCCCGCTTTCTGAAAGATCCGCTCCTTCCTGATACGGAATATGATCTCGGACTGCGGAATACCCTGTTTGCACACAGCGAAGACCCCGCACAGACCTGTTTTCAGATATCGCCCTATACGTCCCACTATCTGTGCCGTATTACGGATATCTACCATTGCGAATATTTTCTGTTAAAGATACCGGATCTGACATCCGACACCTTTTTCCTGGCCGGCCCGTTTTTAAACCATGCGTTTTCAACAACCGACCTCTATGAATTATGCGATCATCTTCGGCTGCCCAAAACCATATTTGGTTTTATACAACAGTATTACACTGCGCTTCCCATCGTTTCGGATGATCGCTGGATAGAAGGCATGTTCTGTTCCCTTGTGCAGACGCTGTGGCCGGACAGAGAAGATTTATGCCTGTACCGCTGTCAGGCCGAGCCCCCTGCCTGCCCTTTCGCACCGGCAGACATCCCTGCTCCCACCGAAAATACCATCGCTTATCTCGAACAAAAATATGCAAGTGAAGAATCCCTGATTCGCACCATACGGCAGGGACGGCTTGAAGAGATTGACAGGATCTGTTCCAGACTGGATCTCACAACAGTACGGCAGCATTTTCCAGACTCTGTACGCGATCAGAAAAACTGCCTGATCGTGCTCAATACCATCTGTAAAAAGGCAGCACAGTACGGCGGCGTACACCCGGTTTACCTCGATGACCTGTTCCAGAAAACCGCCTTTTCTATTGAAAGTGCCGTCTCCCTGAAGGATCGGAATCTTATTTTCCGGCAGATCCCCCGCCGATACTGTATGCTCGTGCGCTCGCACTCGACGGCCGGCTATTCCTCCCTGATTTCGCACGCCATCTCCTATATTGATTTTCATTTTGACGATGAGGATCTGAGTTTAAAGCAAATCGCCTCGGTTCTGGCGGTGAATAAAAGCTATTTGTCCACGCTTTTCAGACAGGAAACCGGCAGCACGCTGACTGCCCATATCACCCGTATACGAATGGAAAACGCTGTTTATCTGCTGAATACCTCGACGCTCTCTCTGCAGGAGATCGCCAATTTCTGCGGCATAAGCGATCTGAATTATTTTATCCGGCTGTTTAAAAAGCATACCGGCAGGACTCCGGGAAAATACCGTGAGACAATCCTGCGGAAAAATCGGGAACTGTAACTGCACCCGAAAAAACCGGGCCGGATCTCCTGACATTCAGGCGATCCGGCCCGGTACTATTCCGGGTCTTGTAACTATGCATGTTCGAAAAGCGGGAAATGGCAGGCACAGCTCCTCCCGTTGCCCATATCCCGGAATGCGGGCACCTCCTCTGCGCAGCGCTCCTTCGCGTAGGGACAGCGGGTGTGGAACCGGCAGCCGGAGGGCGGCGCGATGGGACTCGGGACATCCCCGCCCAGGGGTTCGTGCTCCTCCTTCCGGCGCTCCGGGTCCGGAATCGGTACGGATTCCAGCAGGCACTTCGTGTAGGGGTGCAGCGGCTTCTCATACACCTCCTCCGCGGATCCGATCTCGCAGATCCTCCCCAGAAACATCACGCAGACGCGGTCCGAGATGTACCGCACCACGCTTAAGTCATGTGAGATAAATAAATAGGTCAGGCCCAGCTCCTGCTGCAGATCCTTCAGCAGATTTAAAATCTGCGCCTGGATCGAGACGTCCAGCGCGGATACCGGCTCGTCGCAGACCACCAGCTCCGGGTTCAACGCCAGCGCCCGGGCGATTCCGATCCGCTGTCTCTGTCCGCCCGAAAACTGGTGCGGATACCGGTTGTAATACTCCGGCCGGATGCCGGTGCGTTTCATCAGCTCCCGCACCCTCGCCTCCCGCTCCTGCTTACTGCCATAGAGCCCGTGAATCTTCATCGGCTCCTCGATAATCTCCCCCACCTTCATCCGCGGGTCAAGGGAAGAAAACGGATCCTGGAAGATGATCTGCATCCGCTGGCGGAATTCCCGCAGCTGCTTCTTTTTTATCTGCGACAGGTCTGTTCCGTCAAATTCGATCCGGCCGGCCGTGGGCTCGATCAGGCGCAGCAGCAGCCGGCCCAGGGTGGATTTGCCGCAGCCGGACTCACCCACGAGGGCCAGTGTCTCCCCGCGCCGGATGGAAAGATCCACCCCCGCCACCGAGCTGACCACACCGCCGGGCACATAAAAATCCTTGACCAGGCCTTCCGCCTTTAAGAGTACTTCCTGTCCCATCACGTCTCCCCTCCTTCCTTCATCCGGCAGCACCGCACCAGGTGTCCGCCGCCGCAGTCTGTCAGCACCGGCTCCTGTGCGACGCATGTCTCACACGTTGCCTCGCATCTGGGCGCAAAGCGGCAGCCCTTCGGCAGCTTTAACAGATCCGGCACCATTCCTTTGATATTATAAAGCCTCTCCCCGCCGGACTGCATCTTCGGCAGGGACTGGATCAGCCCTCTCGTGTAGGGATGTAAGGGATTGCGGAAGAGCTCGTGCACATCGGCATACTCCACCACCTGGCCCGCATACATGACATACACGTAATCGCAGATCTCCGCCACCACCCCCAGGTTGTGGGTGATCATCAGGATCGACGTGCCCTGTTCCTTCTGGAGCTGCTTCATCAGCCAGAGAATCTGGGCCTCGATGGTCACATCGAGCGCTGTGGTGGGTTCGTCCGCGATCAGAAGATCGGGGCGGCAGGCCATGGCCATGGCGATCATCACGCGCTGGCGCAGTCCCCCGGAGAGCTGGTGCGGATAACTGCGGAACCGCCTCTCCGGGTCCGGGATTCCGACCTGTCGGAACAGGGTCAGCACCTTCTCCTTCGCCTCCTCCTTTCCGATCTCTTTTTTATTGTGGATCAGGATCGCCTCCCGCACCTGCTTTCCCACGGTCTCCACCGGGTTTAAGGAGGTCATAGGCTCCTGAAAAATGATCGAAATGCGGTTGCCGCAGAGCTGCCTGCGCTCCTTTGCCGAAAGCGTTAAGAGGTCCTCCCCATGGAAGAGGATCTCGCCCTCCGTCACCTTCCCGGGGCGCGATACCAGCCCCATGACCGACATGGCCGTCATGCTATTGCCGCACCCGGATTCCCCCACCAGCCCCACGGTTTTCCCCGCGGGGATCTCGATGTCGACACCGTCCACGGCCCTGACAATGCCCGCCTTTGTGTCAAACTGCGTGTGCAGGTTTCTGATCGAAAGCAGAGACTCTGTCTGTTGTTCTGTCATCGGCGTCCTCCTTTCTCAGATCCGGCACAGCAGATCTTTTACTACGTTTGCATTCACAGGCTCTAACAGCATTTCCTCCTGCGCCCGCTCCTTACAGGCCAGCCGCACTTCCCCGTTGAGCTTTAAGAGGCATTTGCCGCAGGCTGCCTGCCTGCATGCCGCATGATCAAAATACGCCAGCGTCGGATCCAGCCTGCGGTAGATATAGTCCAGCACGTTCATCACGGAAACCTCCTCCCCCTCCGGAAAGGGCACGTGGTACTCCTGCGTCCACTGCCGCTCCTCCGTCGGGCTGTAGCGCCGGATCGTTACATGATAATCTTTCATCCTAATCTCCTTCTATTCCAGGGTCTCCACCACTTTTTCAATATAATCCGGATAGCTCTGACAGCAGTCCTCCGGCCTCATCTTCGTCAGCACCGCCGGGACCAGCTGCTCCCTTAAATCCATGCCGGAGAGCACTATATTGTACAGACAGTTGTGGTTGTCCGTCACAAAATAATCGCTGCGGATATGAACGCCGCGGCTCTCCTTCCGAAGCAGCGCGGAGGTCGCCACCGCCCTCGCGCAGGGAAGCATATTCCGAAGCTCTAAGTATTCTCTCCACTGACGGTTGTACGCCCGCCCTTTATCCTGCATGGCGGCAGACGCGAGCGCCGCCTCAAGCTCCTCTAATCCCGCGATCGCATCGTTCAGCTTCTTTTCACACCGGATCACCGGCAGGCTTCCCGCGGTCAGTTCATGCATCCGTTCCTTTAACGCTCCGGGCGCTTCGCCCTCCGACCTGCCAAACGGGCGCACAAGCTCTTCCTCGATCCCGGAGAGCTCCGAATCGCCGGCTGTCAGCAGATCACAGTCCGCCGCAAATGCCGCCGCGGATGCCCCGGCCTTCGCGCCTTCCACCAGCATCTCCGTCGTCGCCGCCGATACGCGGTTCGCGCCGAACATTCCGCCGCTGCACTCCCCTGCCGCAAACAGGCCCGGCACACAGGTGCTCATGTCCGTCGCGACGCGGATTCCTCCCTCAAAATAGTGGGCGGAGGGCTGTACGGTGATGGAGCGCCCGGCCTCAAAGATCTTCATGATGTCCGCATAGATCCCCTTCTTCAGCGGGGGCAGATCCAGATACAGCTCCTCCATGATCTCCGTCGGCTCCTTCGGAAGGGAGAAATACACGCCGCCGGCCGCGGCTCCCCTGCCTGCCAGGATCTCCGACTGGATCGCGTAGGATAACAGCATCTTATTCCACTCGGTATCCAACGCCAGCCGCTCCACCTTCGGGGAGAGATAACGCTGGGTAAAGGTCTTGCCGTACTTATTCAGCAGCACCCCGTACCCGGTGGATATAAAAATGTAGGGAAGGATATTCCCCTTATACATGAGCGGATACCGCGTCACCGTGGGGCAGAAGGAGATCATCTCCATGTCGATCAGCTCCGCTCCCGCCCGAAGCGCCGCCGCCTGTCCCTCCCCGCAGAGATCCGTGGATCCGCTGTTTTCCGGGAAAATATTGTGGGCGCCGCCCGTAGCGAGAACGACTGCCTTTGACGGAACCGCCAGGATGCCGCCCTCCGCCAGATCCACGCAGACCACGCCGCAGACCTGGCCGTCTTTCACGATCAGATCCGTAAACATGGTATCCTGCAGAAATGTCACGCCAAGCTCCCGCGCCTTTTTATAGAGCACATCCAGGATATCGGAACCGAATACCGATACCTCCCGTTCTCCCTCCATGCCCCGGATCGTTAAGCCCCACTCCGTCATCTCCGTAAGGCGGCTGCCCGCCGTCTCCACAAAAAGTGTGAGCATCTCCTGATTGTTTAAGTAAAACCCCTCTTTTACGATATCCGCAAACCACTTCTCCGGCGTATCGTCCGCTAATCTGCTGCTGATTCCAAGCCGGTCAAGCGTCGCCCCGTCACAGGCGATATCCGCACTGATATTCGCTCCCGCCAGAAGGGTCGCACCGCTGCGGTTTGCCTTTCCCCGGCAGATCACAAGCGTCCTCGCCCCGTTTTCGGCGGCGCCGATTGCGGCCCGCAGGCCCCCTCCGCCGCTTCCCACCACGATTACGTCATACGCCTTTTCCATTTTCATCGCCATCTGCCCACTCCTTCTTACTTACAATTGTATCAAACGCCTGCCGGCTGCGCGCCGCAAGCTCCTTCGCCGCCTCTTCTCCGTACTCCGCCGCAAACCCGGCCAGCACCTCTTCCGTCACGTGCGCTCCCTCCGCGCCAAAGACGCCCTCTGACACCGCGGAATACACATGAAACACATGGGCGCAGTGATAAAACAGCGGCATCACCGGATCCGCGCCCGCCTCCGCGCTCCTCTGCTCCGCCAGCTCTAACACATCGCTTCTCATGCCCTCGTCGCGGAAATAAAACCGGCAGCAGTCTCCGTAATGCTGGGTCGACGTCGTCTCCAGCACCAGCTCCGGTTGAAAGCCCCTTACAATCGCGCGGTCGATCTCCTTACAGTAGACTGCCCCGCACTCCTTCATCCCTCTTCTGGCAAACTGCTGTGCCCAGGGGCAGCGGGTCACCTGCTCGTTGACCACGCCGGGCTCCCCCCACATTTTTACATCGAAAAATTCCTCCGTGCTGCCATATTCGCCGTACGCAAAATAGGACACAAAGTCTAAGGGCTGCCCGTCCGCTATGGCGCGCATGGCCATGCGTTTACCGCGCTGCTCCCCGTAGGTCTGCGCCGCCTGGATAAACGCCGCTTTGCCGCGCTCCCCCCACTTTGCGGTGAGCAGCCGGTAATATTCGCTGACAATCCAGGCGTGATGATATTCATTCCACTCCATGATAATCCCCCTCATCCCGGTGCACGCTCACACCGGCGTTCCTGTTATTTCTTCTGTCTCGGATCCATCGCGTCCCGCACGCCGTCCCCCAAAAGGTTAAAGGACAGCGAGGTGATGACAATGGCAAGTCCTGGCGCCAGTACCATCCAGGGCGCGTCCCGCATGTATTCCCTCGCGTCGGAGAGCATGGCCCCCCACTCCGGCGTCGGCGGCTGCACGCCCATGCCGATAAAGCTTAAGCTCGCCGCGATCATGATCATGGTGGAAAGGCTGATGGTAGCCTCCACGATAATCGGCCCCATACAGTTCGGTATGATGTGCCGCATGATAATGTGCAGATCCGTCGCGCCGTTCGCCCTGGCCGCCTCGATATAGTCCATGGAATTGACGCTTAAGACCGTCGCTCGTACTACTCTTGTAAAATACGGTGTCATCGTGATACTGACCGCCAGGATCAGATTTCCCATGCCGTTACCGATGGCCGCCACGATGGACAGTGAAAACAAAAGCGGCGGCAGGCACATAAACACATCCACAATCCGCATCACAATCGTGTCCACCGTTCCCCCGCGATATCCGCAGAGCACCCCCAGCAGAATCCCTGCAAGGCATGAGATAAAGATCGTGGAAAATGCGATAAACAGGGATGATCTCGCCCCGAACACCACCCGGGTAAAAATATCCCTCCCGTATCCGTCCGTGCCGAAGAGATGGCCGGCCCCGGGGCCCTGGGACCGCACCGAGATATCCTGCAGCGTCACCAGCTCCGCGTCCGCGATCACATTTGCGAACACCGCCATCAGAATAATGATCACCATAACGACAAGTCCAAGCAAAGCCGTCTTATTTTCACAGAACCGGTGCCAGAACTCAAACTTTTCTTTTTCGATAAATTCCTCTTCCTCCGTCGGCACCCTGCCGGTAACCTCCCCCGCGGGGACCGCCGGTTCTTTTTCCTTCCATCTCATCATGATGCCTTCACCTCCGAATCCGGTTTCCCCCTGTCCCGTTTTCCGGAGGGGCGTTTTCCTGTCCCGATATAGCTGGTGCGCACGCGCGGATCGATCACCGTGTACGCCACATCCACGATCAGAAGGATCACGCAGAAAAGAAACGCGATAAACAGCGTGCCTGCCATCACCTGCGGCACATCCTTCGTCCGGATGGAAGTCACGATCAGATTCCCCAGGCCTGGCAGGGAAAATACCGTCTCGATCACGACGGCGCCCCCTAGAAGGCTGCCGAAATTCGAACCGATGACCGTGATCACCGGCATCAGCGCATTCTTTAACGCATGCCCGAAGATCACACCGCCCTCCATCCGTCCCTTGGCCCGTGCCGTCCGGATATAATCCTGATGGATGGTGTCAAGCATGGCGGAGCGGGTCATGCGGATGACCTCCGCCAGGGACGGCAGCGAAAGCGCGATCACCGGCATCACATAGGATTTCCAGCCGCTCTCCACCCCGTAGGAGGGGAGGATGCCAAGCTTTAGTGAGAAAAACAGCATCATCATCAGGCCCAGCCAGAAGCTGGGAATCGAAGCCGCCATCATGGAAAACACCGTCAGAATCCGGTCCAGTATGGAATACTGCTTTACGGCGGAAATCACGCCGAGAAAAATGCCGAGCACGCTCACCGTGACGATGCTTAAGCCTGCCAGCTTTAAGGTGACCGGAAACCGGGCAAAAATCTCAAGAAACACAGACTGACGACTCCGGTAGGAGACGCCGAAATCCCCGTGCAGCACGCCCCACATATAGTTGCCGTACTGTACCAGAAACGGCTTGTCGAGCCCTAACTCCGCGCGCATCTTATCCAGCGCATCCTGCGGCGCACTCGCGCCGAGCATGATACGCGCCGGGTCTGCAGGGGTAAAATATAAAATCGAAAACACAATAAAGGAAACCGCGATCATGATCGGTATGAGGATCAGGATCCGTTTCAACACATACTTTGCCAATGCTAACCACCTCTTCCGACTACGGTAAAAAGAAGGAGGGAGAAGTGATCCCGCTTCCCTCTCCTTCTGTCATCCTTACATTAGTTCCATGAAAAATCCTTATACATATATTTCTGGGTCGGAACTGCTTTTACGCCCTTTAAGTTCGCATTGTAAACCACAGTCGACGCCTGGAAATACAGCGGTACAAAATATGCCTCGTCCGCAAGGATCTGATTTACCTTAATGTAGATCTCGTCGCGCTTTGCGGAATCCAGCTCTGTCCTGGCCTCATCCAGCAGCGCGTCGATCTCCGGGTTATTGATTCTGGATACGTTAAACGTACCGGTCGAGTGGAACATATCGTAGTAAGCGCTGTCCGTATTTGCGATCTCCATCGGGTAGCCGCCGCGGCTGACGTCATAGCCGCCGTCCTCGAAGGTCGCCCACCAGGTACCGCTCTCCACCGGCTCAAGCTCTAAGGTAACGCCGACTGCCGAGAGCTGTGCCTGTAAGGTCTCGCCGAGCTTCGTGTTGTCCGTGGACTCACCATAATAGAAGGTCAGCACCAGATCCTCCGCTCCGGCTGCCGCCAGCAGCTCCTTCGCCTTCTCCGGGTCATAGGGATATGTGGTGACGTCCGTGGTATAACCTTCCTGCCCCTCTACCAGCGCCATGTCGCCAACATAACCGGTTCCCTCGGTAATCATGACGTTTAACGCCTCGCGGTCGATCGCGTAGGAGAGCGCCTGACGCACCTCCTTCGGGATGCGGTTGCTGTTGAAATTCGTGTAGTAGAAGCTGTTGCCCACCGTGCTGTCGGTCGCCAGGTTCTCATTGCTCTGCGCCTGCTGGTACGTCACTGCGGAGAGAGCCGTTCCGAAGGCCAGATCCGCCTCGCCGGTCTCTAATGCCACCAGCGCTGTATTTGTGTCTGCGATAAAGTTGAAGGTCAGGTTCTTAATGGACGGCGCGCCGTTCCAGTACTCCTCGTTCGCCTCCAGCTTCACATTCTGTCCTGCCGTCCAGCTGACAAATTTGTAAGCGCCGGTACCGATGGGGTTGCGGCCAAACTCTTCCAGGTCAACACTGTTGAAGTAATCCGCGTCGATAATCTCGCAGTACCACAGCATGTTCAGGAAATTACCGTAAGCGTATTTCAGATTGATCGTCACGGTATGATCGTCGACAATCTCACAGTCCTTAATGGCAAAGGACGCAAACTGCATCCAGGACTCCTCGGTAAAGCGGTCCACCGAAAGCTTCACATCCTCCGCGTCCATCACATCCCCGTTGTGGAACTTAATGCCCTCCTGAAGATGGAAGGTATAGCTCGTTCCGTCGTCGGATATATCCCAGCTGGAAGCCAGCATCGGCTGAACCTTTCCCTCCTCGTCAAGAGCCACCAGGCCGTCAAAAATATTGCTGCAGAAATTGATCTCCGCAACGGACGGAAGCGCCTGCGGATCCAGTGTGGAAAATTCCGCGCCGAGGATCACCGTGAGATCATCCCGGTCCACAGCGCCAGCATCGGCGCTGCCCGCGTCACTTCCGGTATCGGCTCCGTCGTCACTCCCGGCGCTGCCGCCGGCCTCTGTGCCCGCCGCGCCCGATCCGCCAGCATCCTGCCCGCCGGACTGTTTGTCTCCGCCGCCGCACGCGGTCAGCGACAGCGCCATGCCAAGCGTCAAAAGCAGTGCAATTGGTTTTTTCATAATCGTTTCCTCCTTTTACATCAGCGCGATAATCTGATCGGCCGTGCGGTTTTTCACCCGCGCCAGCAGATCCTCGCACCAGGCTTTGTCATAATAACAGCCATCTTTTATCACAGCGAGATAAGATCTCGCATTGGATACATTCTCCAGCGGATTCTTCGCCATCACCAGGATATCCGCGTCCATTCCTTCTTTTAACATCCCCACATGGTCCAGGATTCCCATGTTTCTCGCCCCGTTGACCGTTCCGCACTGCAGCGCACGGTAAGGCGTAAAGCCGAAATAATTCACCAGATGCTCCAGCTCGTTATACACGGAAAATCCGCCTACCACACCCGGATTCGGCACGTCAGTCCCAAGCATCACGCGGTCGGAGTATTTGTTAAAGATCTTCTGCCGCTCGACTTCCTCCAAAAAATCGTACTCATCATAACGATGTTTGTCGATCCTCCACTGCGTCACCTTTTCCCAGTCCTTCTGCCAGTATGGATTCATGTACTCGCGCCCCGGCACCTGATTTAAGTCCCCGCGGATATGTACAAAATTCTCGATGGTCAGCGCCACCTCCACGGTCGGGCAGGTCCACATCCCGGACTCCGCCAACATGATGATCTCCTCCTCATGCTTCGTATCCGGCAGGCAGCTGATATGCTCCAGCGAGTAGTAGCCGGATTTTGCCAGCTCCTCGAAGGTCACGAAACGGTTTCCATGTCCTACCACCGGGATCCCCAGCTCGTTCGCTGTGCGCATGATCTCAAAAAACGCATCCCGCGGGATATCCGGATAGGTCTTCACATACTGATAGCCGTCCCGGAAGCACTCCAGCACCGCCCGGTGTCCCTCCTCGGGCGTCGTCACGATCTTCGAGCCCGCCCAGTAGGTCACGCCGTCGGTCAGAGGGCCGGTGGAATACACGTGAGGACCCGGGCGGATACCCGCGTCGATCTCGCGCACCCACTGCTGCGTCTCCAGAAAACCCCACATATTCCGGCAGGTCGTCACGCCGCAGGCGATCAGCATCTCCGTGATATCGTCGGAATCCATATGGATATGACAGTCAAAGAGCCCCGGCATCAGGAACTTTCCGGTGCAGTCCCGCTCCGCCACATCCGAGATGTCAATGTGCGGCGCTATTTTGTATATTTTGCCGTTTGCCACAAACAGATCCATCTCATAGAGCACCCGGTCGTTCTCCATGGTGATCAGATTCGCATTCCGCAGAATATACATGGAATCATCTTTTCGATACATAACATCACTCCCCTCGTTTTACCAGACAGCCGCTTTGATCCGATGCGTGTTCGGATGCGACGGTGAATTTGCGATTCAGCAGTTTTTCGTTTTTAAATACTACAAATATAGTTCTATTGTGTCAGACAATATGATTTCACAGGTTCGCTTTTATAAAATTTTCACTGTCAAAGCACCCGTGAAATCATCCTTCCGGATCACAGAAACGCCTTACTTCAGATACTCCTTCAGGTAATTCGTGTAATGCTCGATGAATTCGAGGATCGCTCTCTGCTCGTCTTCCGTGTAGTAATGAAAATACTCGTAGGTCATCGGACTGGTGCGCTCGTGGAACTGGTAATGTCCCTCGTATGCACGCTCCCCCAGCTCCGTCAGCCTGTAGAATACCACCTTGCGGTTGTTCTCATTGTGATAGCTGGTCAGAAGACCAGAGGTCTCCAGCCGGTGCGTCATCTTGGAAAACGTACCCTTGCGAAGTCCCACCTTCTCCGCCAGCTCGGAAGCATTCAGATCCGGATGATTATGTACTGCCTCCAGCAGATGAACCTCCCGCGCGGACATCACAATCCCGCAGCCGTAGTCCCTGCGCTTCTCATCGACGATGTCGCTGTAGTTGCACAGCTGAACCATGGCCTCGTCCATCTGCTTGATAAAATTATCCATGCCATCACCCTGCTGCTTTCTAGTTTATAGCACTATACCACTTTAACATGTCAAAGTCAATAGTTTCCAAAGAAAAAGTTTCCGAAGAAACTATTTCTTCGGAAACTTTTTATAACAGGCCTTTTTCCAGCAGCATCCTCCGTATCCGTTTTATCGCGCCTGTCAGACTATCCGAATTCACACATGCCTCATCAATATTCCAAATCTCGTCGATATATTTTCCCCATATCGAGTTATATGTAGAAGGTTTTTTCCCGGGTCGTTCAAAAGAAAGCGCATTTCTTATCGAGACCGACTTTGATAATGGTGCTATCTCTGTCAGTATATACAGACTTGTTTTATAAGGAATATGATCTGAAATTTCTTTATCCACCCTGTGTTTTGAAGGAATCATATCAATCGGTATCCCAAAATATTCCGCCATACCTGTTCTGTCAGCCAGCAGCCAGGATTCCGCTTCATCAACAGCAAAATTGATCGCGGCATAATCAACATTTCTCTCTTTCTGCAGATACCGGTTCAGAAGATCTATGATACAGTTGTCATCCGAATCAAAAACCCCCACTACCGGATATTTCTTTGCAAAATTAAGCATTGTCCCAAGTGACTCAAGGGCCCGTGTACCATGCACGCGGAACGTCAGATCTTCAAATTCAGGTTCAGTCTCAGGCAGACAAAATCTGACCAGACGTTTTGCAATCTGTTTTGTCACAAAATCTTCCCCGCCAATATATATGGTCATTCTGCCTCCCGATCTATAAAAAGTCAAATAGCGACAATTGTCCATCCATGATTCCTTTCGGTGTAACTTTGGGAATCACTGCATCCGCCGGCGTATACCCTGCTTCGATTTTTGCTCTTACAGCGTCACTCGAACTGGCCTTTTCTATCGTTGTTCCCTCTTTTCCTGGCTCAAGTATCATAATTTCATCCAGATCAATCGTATCTGTATCCAGAAGATCATAACTATGGGATGAAATTATAACCTGACGATTTTTGGCAATATTACTTTTCTGGGCATTTGCAATAAACATCGGCAACTGTTTCACTATTTCGGAATGCAGATACAATTCCGGTTCCTCCAGCAGCAGAACCCCTGATCCGTCTAAAATTGCCCATATGATTCCCAGCAGTCTCAACGTGCCGTCTGAGAACTGATCTTCTCTTTGGTATGCTTCCTGCGGTCTGAAATGTTCGTATTTTACCTGCAGATGCGGCCGGCCATTTTCATCCTGCTTAAATTCCAGATTTGAGAACTGCGGTACGGCCATTTTTAAAATCTTATTTATTATTTTCAGCCTGGAATCCCTTTTTCTTGCCGAAGTCGCCGATATACTTTCCAGCAGGTTTCTCCCATAAAAATCCTCCGTAGCTGCAGAAGGTAAAAATGAATCCGTCTCCCGTATCAGCTGCGGTATAATGTTTACATATGAAATCTCTTTAAAGCAATCATACAGCACCCGGTATTCACCATTCATCGCCGGCTGCTCTAAAAAGGTAAACTGATTTGACAGATAATCTCCGGCAGCATATTTTCTGTCCAGCAATATTTTATCCTGACATGTGATTCGTTCCAGCCGGATATTAATGTCCCTGTTTTCCTGTTTTCCTGCCGCCGAATTAAACTGCAGCTGGTATGTCCACTCAACAGCGCCATCCTTTTTTTCATCTGTCAGACGTACAAATATCTCGATATAATTCTGGCTTCTGGCATTCAGATACCTTAATTTCTTTATTCCTCCCCGGGCATTGACTGCTTTTTGCAGACCATCTACTGTAACATCCTTTAAAAAGCGAAAGACATCCAGAAGATTCGATTTTCCGGCTGCGTTTGCTCCTATTATAAATGTTCTGTTTGTGAGTTCAAAATCAGCATTCCCAAAATTTCTCCAGTTTTTCAGCCCTAACTCCCGAATTTTCAATGCGGTATCCTCCCCCGTTTTTACTAAAAGCATCGTAACATATTCCGCTGAAAATTTCAAATGCTATGCTTCCTGCAGCAGATCAGCCGCCACTTTCAAACGGAAGGCCATGGAGCGATTCCGCCCCGGATGCTGTCATGAGAATCTCGTTTTCCAGCCGCACGCCGAATCTGCCAAAAAATAATAAATGTGCCCCGGATAATGGAAATCAGCAGCAGAATCCCGTTCTTCCTTGACAAATCCGTGGCATTCCCTTAAACTTTTATCAGTTTAATCCATATAAAGGGGGACACGATTATGGGAATTGACTGGGAAGAGATTCTGGGCGCAGAGGGCGATGAGCTGGCGGATGCATATGAAGCCCGTATCGAAGAAGAAGAGCGGGCGTCCTCGCCTCGTCCGGTAACTCTGACAGATTATTGTACGGGTATCTGGCAGGGGAGAAATATCCGATTCAAAAAAATATTCAGCAATCATACATTTACAGCTGAGGAATGTGAGAAACTGCTGAAGGGGGAAGTAATCTCCTTTTCCGCTGTCAGTAAAAAAGGAAAACTGTATACGGCAAAGGGTAAACTGGCGGATTTAAATTATAATGGTCACAATTATGTCGGCTTTAAATTTGTCGATTAAGCGGGCGCGTCAGAAGGCTTTCCTTACACGAAAAAACGGCAGCACCCTGGCTCCTCCCCAGAATGCTGCCGCCCATCTGTCTCTTTTTTGTTCCGCCGCCTACACCGCCGGCTGCTGATGCAGATATTTTTCCTTCGTCGCCATCCCGCCCCGGATATGACGCTCGGATTTGTTCACGTCAAGTACTTTTCTCGTCTCCGCAGCAAGCGATGGATTGACCTGCGCAAGGCGTTCTGTGACATCTTTATGTACCGTGCTTTTACTTATCCCGAAATGCTTCGCAGCCTGCCGGACCGTGGTATTGTTCTCGATAATATATCTTGCAATCTCCATCGCTCTTTCTTCAATATAACCTTTCAAAAGAAATCCCCTGCACTACTTGTTTTTACATTGTATGCAGAGGAATCCCTGAATATGTCTTCCGGTTCTGAGGCCGGAAGGGACAGCATTTACATCGGTTCCCGGAATCTCTCTATCCTGCACTGATGCTTTCTTTTTCCCGCCGGGGCCTCCCTGTCATCTGCCCTCCGTAAATCTCTCCGCCCGATCCTCGAACTCCTCCGCCCAGCCGTCCATCTTCTCCTCGTACGCGCGCTCAGCTTCCGCAAGCCCTGCCTCCACCTCCGGCGAAAATTCCTCCGTATACAGATTGCCCATAAACGCATTGACGAAGGCGTCGCTGATGTGAAGCTTCCAGGCCCCGTCCTCCTCCCAGGCCTCCACCGCAATCTCCATCGTGCAGGTTTCTTTCGGATCCTGCTCCTCCACGATGGCGAGCAGCGCATCCATCCCGCTTGCAAGATCCCTGATCTCCCCGACCAGCTCCCGGATTCCCAGGCCGTCGCTTTCCGACATCTGTCGCGTCAGATAAATCATATATTCGCCCATCACATCCGTCATATCCGTGTTTGTGATGGAAAGATCTACAAAGACGCCGTCCTTCTCCTCCCTCACCCCGGTAATTTCCCAGGACAGATGCTCTAAGATCCTTTCATTCAGCTCCCGGCTGGCCTCGTACCGTTTTCCCTTTCTTCTTCCCCCGAGCAGCTCGTTGAAGGTCCGGTATTCCGTTTCGGTGGGCATCCCGATCCAGTTGTGATGCGTGCACACATAGTTGTCCGTGTACGCGTTGAAGGTCTCAAGATCCAGCGCCTGCAGGCTTCCCATCACATACTCCGCGGCCTCCTCCGGCGAATCCGCCGGTTCTCCCGCCGCTCTTTTTCCGCAGCCGCCGGCAAACGCCAGCCCGGTCAGTGCCAGCCCGGTCAGCATCCATAGCGCTGTGCGTTTTTGTGTTGTCTTTTTTACAGTCATAGTTTCCATTCTACATGCCTCCTCTTCTCCCTGTCATCGCGGTTTCCTCTGCGTCCGAATCGTACACCCGTATTATAAAAAGAGACGGCCGCACCGGCAAGATGCCCGGCACGAATCGACGCTCTGACAGCAAAAAACGGCGGTCAGTACCGCCGCCGTTTCTGTCATCATGCCGGATCATCCAGGTCAAACACTGCGGAGAAGCTGAAAAAACCTCCCTCGCAGCGGAGGGCGGAGACTGCACCGTATCGTTGTACCACCCCGTCCACATTGAGAAGGCCGATGCCGTGGCTGCCCTCCCCCTGCTTGCGGGTGGGCAGTGTCTTTCCGCGGATCTCCACCGGTTCGTCCACCGGATTGCGCACCGAAAGGATCATCTGTCCCTCCTCTTTTACCATCTGAAACCAGATCACCCTCTCTGTGCCTTCCTGCAGACGGCAGCAGGCCTCGATCGCATTGTCCAGCAGATTGACCAAAAGCGTCACCAGATCCTCCTCCCGCATCATGAGGCCGGAGAGGTCGCAGACATTCAGGATCATCACAATCCCCTGCTCCGACGCCTCCTGGTATTTCTGGTTCAGCACCACATTGACCACCGCATGGCCGGTATTGATGTGATCCGCATGCTTTTTTAAGCTCCCGGCCAGCCCGGCGACATAGTCCCGCGCCTCCTTTTCGTCACCGGCCTCGAGCATTCCCAGGATACAGTTCAGCTGGTTTTTATAATCGTGCAGCGCGCTTTTCTGCCGCTCATACTCTTTCTGCATACTCCGGTAAAGGCTCATCTCGTTCTGGGTGCGCTCCTGTAACAGCGCCAGGCGCGACAGCTCCTCCTCCTTTCCGAGCATGCGCACGATGACCTGGCAGACGCACACACAGATCACCGCAAGGCCGGATATCGCGGCCAGCCGCACCGAAGCGCCCGCCGTCGTCCCGTCCCAGGAGATCATGCTGACTGCCATAATCGCTGTCATGGCGGCCGCCGGCACATACCCGTAGCGCTCCAGCCGCATACGGCCGATTCCCCTGCCGCGCGCACGATACCGGTAACGGAACAACAGCATCAGGCACAGATTTACACACACGGTCGCAGATTCCACCACCTGTGCCGTCTGATCCGTGAGCGCGGGCAGAAACACTACGGCCCCGGAGGCCAGCAGTTCGGATATCAGCCAGTACAGTCCGCAGAGCAGCACGGAAAAAAGCAGCTTCCTTATCACACTGCCCTGATAATACAGCTGCTCCACGATAAAATACACCGCGATCACACGCACCGGCTGGAAAAGATAAGGCGGAATCGGCGAAATCGCAATGATCAGAAACCCTGCCGCAACCGCCAGAATGTCGGTATATGCCAGCCATCTGTATCTGTCCGTCCACGTCCGCCTGGGCAGTACCGTCTCAAAAAAAGCGCTGCATCCGATCCCCATCAGCAGCGACATCATCCCAATTCTGATCAGGTCCATCCGCACGCTCCTTTGTATACGGTATATGCTTCCTTTACCGCCTGATACTTAAGACGCGGCACCGGAAGCTCCTCCCCGGTATCCAGATAAACCAGATAATTGCTGATTTTTCTGATATGCTTTGGATTGACGAGATAGCTTTTATGGATGCGCAGAAATTCATATTCCCGCAGCCGCGTTTCGATCTCATCCAGTTTTTCGTAGATCCCGTATGCGGCCGGCTCTGTGTCCATATAATAAAACACGGACTTGTGCTTCCTGCTCTCCACATAGAGAATGTTGTCAATGAAAAGGCTCCTCTCTCCTCCGGTAAAGGGCAGCACGATCTGCGCCGCCCGCAGCTTCCGCAGGATGGCATCCATACACTCCGGCAGCGCCTGCTTCAGCGTGTCCTTCATGATATAGCGCACAGCGTCCACCTTATAGCCCTCCAGCACATAATTCATGTACGAGGTCACAAGCACGATCTGCGTGTCCGAGCGGAAGGAGCGGATCTTCATCGCGGTTTTTAAGCCGTCCATCTCTCCCATGCTGATATCCATAAACACGATATCATATTTTACCGCATTTTCGGACTGACGCAGAAATGCCTCCCCGGAAGGAAAGGCATCCACTGTAAATCCGATCTCCTTTTTCTGAAAATATGCCTCCAGCAGCTGACGGATCTTTTTTCTGTAAAATTCCTCGTCGTCACACACCGCGATATAAAGCATCCTCACTCCTGTCCCCTTCTGCAGCCGGGCTCCTGCACCGACGCGTTTCCGGCATCCTGCGGCTCTGCAAAGCAGCGCCTGCACCGACGGCCGTCGCAAAGCAGCGTCTACACCTGCGCGAGAATATCCGCCGCGATGATACGCACCGGCCTGCCGTCCGTCGGAACCATCAGATCCGCCACCGTCTCGTACCGCTCCCTGCGTTTTTCCATCAGACCTCTTATATAGTCAATATTCATGTTTCCGTTTAACACCGGGCGGTTTGTGCTGTAGCGGACGCGTTCAAAGATCGTCTCGGGAGACGCCGTCAGAAGGACGATATGACCGCTTTCCTTCATGCGCGCAGCGTTCTCCTCCCTCAGCACGCTTCCCCCACCGCAGGAGACCACAAGCTCCGATTCGCCGGCAAGCGTTCTGACAAGCTCCGTTTCCAGATCCCGGAAATATTCCTCGCCGTATTTTGCAAAAATCTCCGTGATCGGCATTCCCGCTTCCTGCTCGATCCGCTGATCCATCTCAATCATATCCATTCCCGAAGCAGCGGATAACGCCCGTGCCACCGATGTTTTTCCCGCTCCCATAAATCCGATCAGATAAATATTTTTCATCGATAAAACAGCTCCTTTACCTCATCCACCGGCATATCCTGCCCGGTGAACAGCTTAAACGCCACGACGCCCTGCCACAGCAGCATGCCTCTGCCGCCGATGCAGATACAGCCCGCTTCCTTTGCCTCGCGAAGCAGCCTGGTCTCCTCCGGGTTGTACACCACGTCCGCCACCACAAGCCCCGGCCGCAGCGCGCTGGTGTCCTTTAACACGCTTTCCGCGTCCATCGGCTTCATCCCTACAACTGTCGCGTTCGCAAAAATGTCGCTCTCCGCGATCTCCGCCGTCATCCGCTTTGTGTCGGCGATATCATATACGCGGATCACACATCCGGGCGCTTCCCCTTCCACCTTTTTCGCCAGTTCCTCCGTTCTTCCGAAAAATTCGTCTTTCCGGTTAAACACAGAGATCTCGCGCACACCGTCTAACGCGCACTGCACCATGATCGCTGCCGCCGCACCGCCGCCGCCGGCAAGCGTGAGCTTCTTCCCGCGGATCTTAACACCTTCGTCCCGCAGGCTTTCCACAAATCCGACGCCGTCCGTGTTGTGGCCGGTCAGCCTTCCGTCCTCATTTACAATTGTATTCACCGCGCCGATCAGACGCGCTGCGGGCGACAGTTCATCCATACAGTGGAATGCCGCGCTTTTGCAGGGCATCGTCACGTTGCCGCCCCGCATCTTGTAGGTGCGCATTGCCGCAATCGCCGCCTCCGTCTCCCCGACCTTTGTATCGATCGCCACATAGACATAATCCAGCCCGAGCTTCGCAAAGCTGTAATTATACATCGCCGGGGATCCCGAATGCCCGATCGGCGAACCGAACAGCGCCATCAGTCCCGTATGTCCCGTAATCCTGTCTTCCATCTTTCTGTGAACCTCCGTTTTCTGATTTCCCCCGAAGCTCCTTCTCCCCACAGACACATCATGCACATGCCGGTTCCGTTTCCCCGCTGCCTTTTGCCGCTACCAGCAGAGCACCTCATGCCCTGTCTCTGTCACCAGCACCATGATCTCCCACTGCGCGGAAGGTTTTCCGTCCTCCGTGTAGACCTCCCAGTCGTTTTTGGGATCCACACAGATCTCCACCCCTCCCATATTCACCATGGGCTCTATCGTAAAAATCATCCCCGGCACCAGCAGCATCTCATGGCCGCGCGTACTGTTATACCCCACCCAGGGCTCCTCATGAAAATCCAGCCCGACTCCGTGGCCGCCGATCTCACGGACGACCGTATAGCCGTTGGCAAAGGCATGATCGTGCACCGCCTGCCCCATATCCCCGAGAAATCCCCAGGGCCGTACCTGCTCTAATCCAAGCTGCACGCATTCCTTTGTGACCTCAACCAGCTTTCGCTTTTCCTCCCCCACATCCCCGATGCAGTACATCCGGGAGGAATCCGAGAAATATCCGTTTAAAATCGTCGACGCATCGACGTTTACGATATCGCCCTCTTTTAAAATGACATCCTCCGACGGAAACCCGTGGCAGACCTGATCGTTGACCGAGGTGCAGACACTGTACGGATACCCCTGATAGTGCAGCGGCGCCGGGATTCCCCCCATCTCCGTGGTCATCTCATAGACGATCCGGTCGATCTGCGCCGTGTTCATCCCTTCCTGAATGTGCTCCCCGATATAATCCAGCACGGCAATGTTAATCTTACAGCTCTCCTTAATTCCTGCAATCTGATCTGCATTTTTGATGATGCCGCGCGGCGGCACGATGTGTCCCCTTGACGCCATCAGCGCGATCTTCTCGTCAAATGCCTGGTGGCATGCCTTATACTTCCTGCCGCTTTTGCACCAGCAGGGATCATTTCTACCTAATTTTGCTGACATAGCTTCGCTCTTTTCTCACTACAAATATAATTTATCAATGATCAACCGTGATTCCGCCGAAATTCACTCTTTCCCAGACCCCCGCATTGATCTCAACGCTGTGCTCCTCCAGAAGCTCCTGATAGGCCTGCCCGGAAATCGAGTATTCCTCAAACCGCCCCCCTTCCATCTCCGCCAGAATCCCCTGATATTTTTCCGCGTACGCGAGCCTTCGCATGCTCTCTTTTAAATCCTCCTCGCCCGCGCCGAGACGCTCTCTCTGCTCCTCCTCAAGGTCGCTCCAGAAATCATACTGGCTGTTGGCAAGGCGTCTCTCCTCCTCCTCCGTCAGTTCGATCCCTTCCGCTGCCGCCATCTGATAAAAGATCTCATCGTGAACCGCCATCTCCATCGCGGTATCCCTTCCCAGCGTCCGGAAAAACGTGTGATTGGTATAAATCTTCCAGTATTCTCCCGTATCCTCAGGATTATAAATGCGCGCGTCCTCCTCGATCTGTCCCTCCTCGTAGGCAATATAAAACGCCAGCTCCCGAAGGGTCAGCTCCCTGCCGTCCACCGTCACGGCCACAAGCTCCAGCGAATCCGGCAGGGAAAGCTTCTGCCGCATCCGCCCCCTCTGAAATGCCATCACACCCAGCACGATCACCAGGAGCAGCAAAACCGCAGTCAGACAGAATTTCGCCTTTAACGCCGACACCGGCACCGTTCTGCCCTGTCTGCCTGTCGTCCTTTTTTCCATTCACAACTCCTCCCTGCGCGGCTGACAATACTGCCCGCCGTATATCCGAACCTGCTGTCTGTACGGCACAAAGCGTCTTACAGCACACGGCGCACCGAAGTGATCGTCCGGTAGGTCGCGCTCCCGTAGCAGATGCCGGTTCTCGGATTGGAAGCGTGAATAATCCTGCCCCCGCCCACATAGATCGCCACATGTCCGGGATAGCAGATGATATCTCCGGGCTGCGCGTTCTCATAGCTGACCGCCTGTCCGCAGCCGGCCTGCGCATAAGAGGTACGCGGCAGGGAAATCCCGAAATTCTGATATACCGCCATCACAAAATAGGAACAGTCCGCACCGTCGGTCAGGCTGGTTCCTCCCAGCACATAGGGACGGCCGAGAAACTGTGCCGCATAATTTACCACGGAATTTCCGCTTACGCCTGTCGTAAACGCAGGATTCAGCCCACTGTTTGTCAGACCGGTCCCTGAGGATCCTGTGCTTCCCGTACTTCCCGCCGCGCTGCCGGCTGATCCTGCGGCCGCGTTCCCGAGCGCGCCGGTCGCGCCCCCTGCGACATTATTCGCATTGTTTGCATTATTTTTCTTTCTGGCCGCCTCCGCTGCGGCTGCCGCCGCCGCGGCCTGCTTTGCCTTCTCGTCCGCGATCACCTGGTTCTGCTGCCGGATCGTCTGCGCATACTGGCTCGCGAGATTCTGCGCATTGGCCAGCTGACTCTCAAAATCGCTCATCTGCGCCCGTTTGGCCGCGATCACCTGCTCTAGGGATGCCTGCTGTTCCTGATAGCTTAACTCCAGCTCCTCCATCTCCGCCATCTCTGTCTCAAGCTGCACCGTCAGGTCTTCCACTGCCTGCACCGTCGCCTTATAGTCCTCTAACATCTGTCTGTCGTACTCATAGACATCCGATACATATTCGACCCGGTTTAACATATCCGTCATGCTCTCGGCGCCGACTAACGCCGACCAGACCGAGTCGTCCCCATTCTCGTACATATACTGGATCCGCAGCTTCATCGCCTCATACTGCTGCGCCTCGTCAGCCTTTGCGATCTCAAGCTCCGCATTCGCCTGATTGATCGCCGTCTCCTGCGCCTCCATATCCGCTGCTAGAATCTCCATATCCGTGAGCAGCGTCATCAGCTGGCTGTCATAAGACGCCATCTCGGCCTGCAGGTTGTTCTGCGCTGCCTCAATATCCTGAATCTGCTGATTCACCTCGTCCAGATTCTCCTGCGCCTCCCCCTTCTTGCGCTCCGCATCGTCGATCGCCTTCGAGGAAGCCGAGGCCGTCTGATAGGACGACACGCCAAGGAGCGCCGCCACCAGCAGCGCCGACAGGATTCTCTTTTTCAGATATGGTTTCTTTCGTTTCTTTTTTTCCATCATCTATGTAACTCCTTTACGCCAGACCAGAACACCGCATTTTATTGTAGCACATGGAGGCGTAAATTGACCATTCCTTCCCCGATTTAAAAAAAATTTAACAATTGCAGGTCACAAAGGCCGCCGCTATGTCTGTAGCGGCGGCCTGTCTGCCTCTGTATCCGTTTAATCCCAGCCGATATACATCAGATCCAGATCATCCAGCCTGCCGTCCCAGAACTCGACGGAAAGCGAATTCTCCTCCATATCATAATACTCGTCACTGTGATTGTACCACTGATACGACTGATAATCGTTGTCCTCGGATTCGTACTCATAATCCGGCTCCCCGTATGCCTTGAAGAAATCCTCCTTCGTGGCGTCCTCCGTCAGCCCGTTCGCAAACGAGAACGACACCTCGTCATCATCCAGATAGCTGCTCGAGAACCAGAAGCCGAATACCTTGCACTCCTTTAAGGGCAGCGCTCCATCCGTCTCATTGCCGAGATACACATAGCCGATCGCGTCCCCGTCCGGACCATATACGGTGGGATAATAGTATTCCGATTTGTTGGCAATGTATTCTTCATCCTCTGTGTCCACATAAAATCCAAGCGCTACCAGTTCCGGGTAGGAGAGCGGCAGCTGGATATACACTCCCTCAATCGTGATGGACGGATCCGTAAATCCTGTCCCCGGCGTCACGTCAAGCGGCTCGGAAGGGGTGCTGTCGTCTTCCTCCTCATCCTCATCCCCCAGAACACGGACTTCCTGATCATCGTCATCGTCGTCATAACTATAATCATAGTCGTAATCATAATCGTCCGTATCATCATAGTCATAATCATAACCGGAACCCGCGGAGCCGCCAGTACTCTCCCCAAGCGCCTCATAATAGGCATCCCGGACGATGTCGCTGTAACCGCCGGCTGTCCACTCATAAATCGTTACGAACAGATAAACGACCGCGATGCCAAGACCGATCCACAGGAAGATCGAAGCAGATTTTTTCTTGGACTGATACTCGTCCCATCTGCCCTCTTTGTATGCGTTATTGGCCTGCGTCGTAAAGACGCAGCCCAGGATACCCATGATCATCGTGATGATATTGCAGCCGCAGCAGCATAAGATCTCGAGGATCGAAAAGGTCATCTTCATTCCAAAGCTGTTTTTGAGCGGCTGTCCGTTCTTTCCCATCGGCGGCGGCGTCATGCCGTACGGCTGACCATAGCCCTGACCGTAAGCTCCGCCGTACTGCTGATTCGGCTGGCCGTAGCTCTGACCTGTGCCCGACTGGCTGTAGCCCTGATTCGGCTGGCCGTAGCTCTGCGTCCCGCCGGCTCCGTAGCCCTGTGCCGCCTGGCCGTAAGCCCCGCCATACTGCTGATCCGGCTGGCCGTAGCTCTGCGTCTCTCCCGCTCCATAGCTTCCGTAGCTCTGCGTCTCTCCCGCTCCGTAGCTTCCGTAGCTCTGCGTTTCTCCTGCTCCGTAGCTCTGTGTCTCTCCCGCTCCGTAGCTTCCGTAGCTCTGGCTGTCGTCCGCACTCTCCTGCTCTGCCGGCGTATCCGCTGAATCACTCTGCTCCGCCGGCGTATCCGTCACTTCTTCCTCCTGCGCGCCGCTCCCCGCCGCACCGTATTCCGTAACAGGATCCTGCTCCTCTGTCCCAAATCCAAACCCTCTGTTTTCGTCTCCCATTCTGTGTCTCCTCACCCTTTATCTGTATATATTTTATGATATCGGGGCAAACGTATCCAGCCCCATGATGCCGTTACCGGTAATCGACGTCAATATCATACGGCAGACCGTCGATGAACGTCACCTCCATCACCTGCCACACCGGATCGCTCTTGTCTCCAAAATACCAGCAGAGCAGTTCGCTGTCGTCATAATCTTCTTTGTAGATATTGTCCGGCCTTCCGTACATCTCAATGTAGTCTTCTTTTGTATCGAAAAAACCCAGCCCTTCGGCGGTCAGGTAATACTCGTAATTGTCACAGTAGATATCCACATCCACGCCGATAATATCACAGTCGCTGACATATTCCTCCGTGTTCCCGCGATTCTCAAACCAGCACCACATCACATAATCGCCGTCGGCATTTCTCATCTGATAAAGCCCGTGATCGTCCGGCATCAGCGTCTCAAACCGGTCGCTTCTGCCGAGATAATAGCCCATATCCTCATATGTATCATAATCCGAAGGAATGTCCAGCCGTTCACCGTCCACAAAAACATATTTTGAAGCGCTGTTTCCTGCTCCGTCCCAGGCTCCCATACCGATCCCGATCAGAACCGCAAGGAAAATAAAAGCCAGAAAAGAACCCAGCCCGACCCAGAGGCAGATCGTCGCCGTCTTTGCCTCGGACTTAAATTCCTGCCATCTGCCCGCTCCGTGAGAATTGTTCGCCTTCGTCGTAAACACACAGGCGATAATTCCCATAATCATGGTGATCAGATTGCAGCTTAACATCTCGAGAATCGAAAAGGTCAGCTTCATCGCAAAATGATTCTCCGGCACCGGCCCGCTCCCGTAGACGCCGCCTCCCATGCCATAGGGCGGATTCCCATATCCTCCGGCGCCATAGCCGTACGCCCCGCCTCCGGCATTCCCGCCATAAGCGCCCGGGTTCTGTCCGTACGGTCCCGCCTCCCCGGCCGTATTCCCGTATGACGCCTGCACGGGATTCCCGTAGGTTCCGGGCCCCTGCGCTGGGGGCTCGTATGGATTCTCCACCGGATCTGTATCCCTCTGTTCATAATAACCGTTCTGATTGTCCATCCTCTTCCCCCGTTTCCGCTCCTTTGTATCAAAGCTGTCTGTCCCTTTAGTATAGCAGAGGAATCCGGCCGCTACAAGTATTTCTTTTCATGAATAAAACAGAGCGCCGGCTCTGCGCTCTGTTTTTCCTGTACGTCTGTCTTTTATCCCACCCGTTTGACAATAAGGATCGTATCTCCGGGCGAGAGCTGTTTTTCTTTCCAGCCGTTGGTCTCCATAATATCGCGGATCGTCGTATGGTTTTCTTTTGCAATCTGCCAGAGATCGTCTTCTGCCTTTGCGATGTATCCCACCAGCCCGGGGCTGTTCTGAAGCTCTTCCATATCCAGCGCCTCTTCCTCCAGCTCCTCGATATTGGCGACCCGCTGCTCCGCAAACGCGATCAGGTCCAGATGTACGGCTGCCTTTACCTCGATATGCTCCTGGTCGAGCATCACCGCGGAGAGCTGCTCGATCCCCGAATCCAGCTCGATCCGTATATTGTCGTCCATCTCCGGGATCTCGATCAGCTGTGAGAACGGATAGATCTCCCGTATCGCTCCGACCGGCATGTTATCGTCCGTCGTGATATAAAGCAGCTCGACGGTCACCGTGCCCTCTGTCTGGATGCCGTTTTCGACCGGCTCCTTTTTCTCAAGGTTTACTTTTCCCTCGCAGGCGCAGATCTGCAGGATTTTCTCCTGGCTTTCCGGCAGCTCCATCTGCTCCGTCAGCCGGCATTTCGCATAATTTTTTACCAGAAGCCGCTCCAGCTTCCGCTCTCTGCAGACCGGCTTCACCTGTTTTTTCAGGGAGTAGACATCTGTAAGCAGTTCGAGATCCTCCTCCCGCCACACACGGATATCCACGCAGAGCGCGAGCTCTAACACCAGAATGCGCTCCTCCCCGTCATAATCCGGCTTCACCTCGAGATCCATGGAGACCGGGATCACCTTAATCTTAAAAATACACTCCTCCGCGTTGACGTCGCAATCCGTCTCACAGACCAGCGGCACAGTCGTCTCGTACCACTGCAGCCGGTCGCTCTCTTCCTCCTCGCTGTAGAGCGCCGAGAGCAGGATCTCCCCGCTCACCTGTGCTTTTCCCTCCCAGATGCGGCTCTCCACATTCCGCAGCTCTATGCTGCGCCATAAAATCTCTCTTACGTTCGGCTTGCTCGACGGGAGCACCACCTCGCTTTTCTGCCGGCAGACGTCGCGGCTTGAGAGGATCAGCGTGAGCGCCTCTTTTCTCCCGATCTGCTGCTCGTATTCCTCCGTCTCCTCCATCTTTGAGGTGAATTCCTCATCCACCTCCTCGTATGCCTCCACCCGAAGCACCACGACTGCCCGCACATTCAGCTTTCGGGAATTGATCACGCCGATCGTGATATCCTCAATCTCTCCCGCAGCCGTGACCTTTTCATACTCCTGCAGGCCGTCCACGTTTAACTTTTCCTGGAACGGGATCTCGCCTTTTAAGCAGCTGATCTTCCCGCTGGCCTGCTCGCTCCGGTAGAGGACGCGAAAGCTTAAGCTTCCCTTGACCCACACGACGCCGCTTCCCGCTTTCACCTCGTCGAACCGCAGCTCTCCTTTTTCTTTCAATACCTTGACAATATCCGGACGGTAGTCCGGAACATTATAGTCGTCATCTAATGTAATCTGACTGACCGCGGAGCCAATTTCCTGTTTTCTATGTATCTTTACCTTGCTCAGTTCCAAAAAAATTCCCCCATATCCGAATCTTTCTAAACATCTTATTCGGACACGGGGGAATTTATACCTCAATCAGCAAAGCTTCATGCGGATATCTCTCGTGATAATATCGGAATAGCTGAACGATAATAGCTGCGGAGGCCTCTGCTCCTGCCCGTCCTTCACCAGGATTGTAAAAACACTCGGATATGCATTCTGAATTACTCCTTCCTGTATGTCCACCTTGTTCCGTCCCCGGTCAAGCTGAATCATTACCTTCCGGCCACACTGCTGATGAATCGAAGCGCGCACCCTGCTGATGTCTGTCTGCTGCATTCGTCTACCTCCTGATTCGGCTTCTTATCGTTTACCACCAAATCTTACTCCGCTTTAGTCTAGCATTGTAATAAATTTTTGTCAAATAAAACAAACCGCAGAATTTCTTAATTTATTCGAAAATAACCGTTTCTTCGCGTTTTTCCGTCTTTATTACAATGTAAGGAAAGCTCGGATTCGGGCTGACCGACTCGCCTTTTCTCGGACCGACCAGTTCCGTGTCGAACAAAACAGCATTGGACGTCAGATAGCAGTCTTTGATGCGGATGCTGTACCCGCCTGTCGCCTGCTCGCCGTATCCGCGGACAATGTAAAGCCCGTCGTCCGGCTCATACGTCATTTTAAAATCCGCCGCCTTTTTCTCCTCAATCATCTCCGCAAGCTCATCCGGCAGCTCATTCTCCTCCACGATGACATAATTAAGATCACTCACCTTTGTCCCGTTCGTGTCCTCCACGCTGCAGCCGGATAAGACGCCGCAGCAGAACATCGCGCCCAGGGCGGCTCCTGTCAGCTTCCTTTTTATTTTTCCAGACATACTCTGCTCCCCCGTTTTTAACTTCTGTTCCCATTTTATGCGGATGTCAGAGCCGGTATGTCAGATTGTGATTGTATTTCCATGCATTTCCTTTTATAATAGAAGAAATAATCACTGAAAATGGAAAGGATACAACATGTTACGCTTACTGCTCGTTCTGATCTTTGTTCTGATTTATCTGATTCTCGGAATTCCGGTCCTGTTCGTGGAATGGCTCATCGGCAGATCCAGGCCGGATGGCGCCTCCGACTTGCGGCAGCTGCGCATGGTACAGTGGGCATTCCGCGTGATCCTCTTTTTAAGCGGAACAAAGCTCACCGTGATCGGGGAAGAGCATGTGCCGAAGGATGCGCCGGTGCTCTATATCGCAAACCACAGAAGCTATTTTGACATCATCATCACCTACGCGCGCTGCCCGCGTCTGACCGGCTACGTGTCAAAGCAGTCCATGAAAAAGGTGCCGCTGCTCTCCATCTGGATGAAGCGGCTTCACTGCCTGTTTATCAACCGGGAGGATACCAGGGAGGCGTTAAAGACGATCCTTGCCGGGATTGACAACATCAAAAACGGGATTTCCATGTGTATCTTCCCGGAGGGAACCAGAAATAAATCCGACGAGATGCTCCCGTTTAAAGAGGGAAGCTTTAAGATGGCGGAAAAGACAGGATGTGCGATTATCCCGATTGCGATCACAAATTCGGCGGAAATCTTTGAAAATCATCTCCCGTTTATCCGTTCTGCAAATGTAATCGTCGAATACGGCGAGCCGATCTGGCCCAGAGAGCTGAAAGCGGCCGGCGGCAAAAAAACCGGCGTCGCCTGTCAGGAAGCCATTCTTGCGATGCTGAACAGTCACAATGCTTCGTAACGCCGGCTTATGTAAAAAATGCCGGCTGAGGGCGCCGCGCGGGAAGGCTATGCCTTCCCGTCCGCGGCCCGTTCGCCGGTGAGACCTTCCACGATCTCTGTAAAGCCCATGAAATGGGACGCCTTCACCAGTATGGTGTCCCCGTCGCGCCGGTAGAAATGCAGCTGCCGCATCAGCGCTTCCCTGTCGGCACATTCATACACTTCGGTTTTTTCACTGCACTGACGCACCGCTGCCGCAAGCTCACGCGAGAGCTCACCGGTACAGAAGAGCGCGTCAATCCCTTTTCCCGCAAAATGACGGCCCACCATGGCGTGGAGCTCTTTTTCGGCTGCGCCGAGCTCCCCCATATCCCCGAGCACCGCGATCTTTCTGCCGGGCGCTTCCGCGAGCACGTCGATCGACGCTTTCATGGAGACCGGATTTGCGTTATAGCAGTCGTCGATCACCGTGATTCCGTCCCGCCTTATGATATTGCTCCGCCCTCCGATGGTCTGAACGGCTCCGATCCCCCGCCGGATCTCCTCCGCGGTAAGCCCGAGCTGCTTTCCCGTGGCTGCGGCCGCCAGGGCATTATAGACATTGTGCTCTCCGGCAATCGGAATCTCTACGGGAATGCTCTCCGCGCCGATGTGGAGCACTGCCTCCGTTCCCCAGAGCCCCATCGCCTTTACATCCGTCGCGTAAATTTCCTTCTCCGCGAGCAGCTCCTCGCCGTCCCTGGTGCGGACTGCCTTCGCCTCCCTGCCGATCCCGTAAAAAATGGCCGGGCGGCCGTTGACCACGCGCTTTGTGCACAGCTTGTCGTCATCCCCGTTTAAGATCGCGATGCCGTTTTCCGTCAGGTGCGCAAAGCTCTCGGTCTTCGCGCGCAGAATGCCGTCCCGGTCAATCAGATTCTCGAGGTGACACAGACCTATATTTGTAATCACACAGATATCGGGCTGCGCCATGGCTGCCAGGCGGTGCATTTCCCCGAACTCGGAGATCCCCATCTCTAAGACCGCCACCTCGTGCTCCTCCCGGATTTTAAAAATCGTAAGCGGAAGCCCGATCTCGTTGTTTAAATTCCCCTCGGTCTTTAGCACCCGGTATTTCTGGCCGAGCACGGAGGCGATCATCTCCTTCGTGCTGGTCTTTCCGACGCTCCCGGTGATCCCGACGACCCAGATGCCAAGCGTCCTCCGGTAAAACTCCGCCAGCGCCTGCATCGCCGCCTTCGCGGATTCCACAAGGATATACGGACCCGCCGGATCGGTGAGCTCACGCTCGGAGAGCACCGCGAGCGCCCCCTTCGCAAAGACGTCCGGGATGAAATCATGGCCGTCCACCTTTGCGCCGCGGATCGGGATAAACAGATATCCCGCCTCCACCAGCCGGCTGTCCGTCACCGCCCCGGTTATTTCCTTTCCGGCTGCCTCCCTGCTTCCGATATAGACACCGCCGCACGCCCGGGCGATGTTTTCCAACGTCATATTTTTCATGGCTGTCCCTCACCCGTCTCATATTTCTTCAGAGATACGTTGATCAGCAGCTCGCAGAGCTCCCGGAAATTTATCCCCTCGGCCGCCGCCTCCTGCGGGATCAGGCTGGTGGGCGTCATCCCGGGAAGCGTGTTTGCCTCCAGACAGAACATGTTCTGATTCCCGTCCAGCATAAAATCCATCCGCGCGTATGTGTCAAGGCCCAGCGTCCGCGCCGCCGCCACGGCATACGCCTGCATCTGCGCGGCAATCTCCTCCGGCAGATCCGCCGGACAGGTCTCCACCGTGCTCCCCGCCTGATATTTATTCCGGTAATCGTAAAAGCCGTCAAGCGGCGCGATCTCAATCACCGGAAGCGCTCTGCCGTCGATCACCGCGACCGAAAACTCTCTTCCTTCCACATACGCTTCCGCGATCAGCTCGCCCTCATAGCGAAATCCCTCCGAAAGCGCCGCGGCATACTCCGCCTCGTCATGTGCGATGGACACGCCGATACTCGACCCGCCGCAGCATGGCTTCACGACGCATGGGAGCGTGACGCCGGCCTCTGCCGCCGTCTGTCCCGCGTTTTCTTTCTTTATGGATTTTCCCCCCGGCACCGGGACCCCGCCTGCCAGAAGCAGCTGCTTTGCGATCTCCTTATTCATCGCCAGCGCGCTTCCAAAATAGCCGGTTCCCGTGTATCGGATTCCGAACAGATCGAACGCCGCCTGGATCTTTCCGTTTTCCCCGTCCTCCCCGTGCAGCGCCATAAACACAAGATCCGCGCGCTGGCAGATCCGTATGACATTCGGTCCGAAAAACCCGTCCGGCGAATCCCCGCGCGACGCTTTCACCTGCGCGAGATCCGGGGCGGTCACCGCAATCCCGGCCGGCTTAAGGCTGATCTCATCCGCGCGCGCAAAGAGGTCCTCCTGCGCCGGATCGCCCGGTCCGTATCCCATAAAAACATCCAGAAGAATCACCCTGTGCCCGTTTTCTCTCAGCGCTCCCGCGACCATCTCCCCTGTCTTTAAGGAAACATCCCGCTCCGTGCTGAGTCCTCCCGCCAAAACAACGATATCCATAAGCTCTGATCTCCTTTTCAAATCCCTTCCTGTTCCAGTTTCATCTCCGCTCTATAGTATACCTTTTTTTTTACCGTGACAAGAGGTCTTTCGAACCAGACATGACAGATCCGGCACGACCGCCCTCCTTTACTCCTGATTCTCCGTCTCTGTAATTTTGCGCTTTTCTTCCGCGAGCATCCCCAGCAGCCATAAAAATACCTGACGAGCCATCAGCTCTTCTCCCTTTACCAGGCTCCCGTACAAGTATATTTCACTTTCTGCTTCCCCATTCTTCCGTTCTCCCATTTTGTGAAAAATGCTCTCCAGCAGTTCCAGGCGTCTTGCATTCACCGCATAATTCCTGCTTAAAAATTCCGTTATTCCCGAATTCTGCCACAGCAGAAACATCGTCGAATAAGTGTTCTCTCTTTTGTTCTTTTCGTTTTCCATCTTCCTGTCGCCATGCCATGATCTGTCGTTTACAATTATAGTATATCCGTTTTCTCACGGTGTGCGCATTTTGCAAACAGAAGTCTGCGTTTCGCACACTTTTCAGACAAAACGATAAATATATTTTAATTTTCTTGCTATGAACCAGAAATATGATATAATGAAGACATGATATATGTCCGTATCAAATAAACGAAAAAGGGGTTGGCAGCATGAGAATTAAGATTACAGGAAGAAATCTTGAGCTGACAGATGGTCTCAGATCGGCAGTAGAGCGTAAGCTGAATAAGCTCGAGAAGTATTTCACACCAGAGACGGATGTATTTGTGACGTTAAGCGTGGAGAAGGAGCGTCAGAAGGTGGAGGTCACCATTCCGATGAAGGGGAATTATATCCGTTCCGAGCAGGTGAGCAACGATATGTATGTCTCCATCGACCTTGTGGAGGAGGTCATCGAACGCCAGCTGCGGAAGTATAAGACGCGGCTGATCAACCGCCATCAGAATGCCACCGCCGTGTTCCGTCAGGAATATCTGGACGAGGCCGCTGAGGATGACGAGGAGATCCGTATCATCCGGAACAAAAAGTTCGACGTCAAGCCGATGTACCCGGAGGACGCCTGCGTACAGATGGAGCTGCTGGGCCATGACTTCTTTGTCTTCATCAACGCGGAGACAGAAAACGTCAGCGTCGTCTACCGCCGGAAGGGAAATACCTACGGCCTGATCGAGCCGGAATATTAATATCGCACAGATTTTAAGGGAGAAGCCTAAGCGGCTTCTCCCTTTACAGTGCTGCCGGGCATCTGCCTCAGTCGAGCGTCAGCGCCAGGTAGCCGTCCGCGCGTACCGGTTCATCCCGCATGTGCTCCGGCATCCAGATCATCCCCTCCATCTGCCCGCAGACCGCACGGCTCGTCCCCGTCTCCGCGAACAGGCGCGGGAGCATGCCGCGAAGCTCTGCGTCGTCGAGCGTGGTCTCCACGATTTCCAGGACATCCCCGTCTGGCCGGTACATCAGAAGATCCCTCTGATCTTCCGCCGGTTTTTCTCCTTCCCGCTCAGGCTTTCTGATCACTATATCTGTCGTTCCTCCTGCATTTGCATTCACATCCATCGCATACTGCACGGCTGCCTCATCCCAGCGCACATACCCTTCTTTTTCACAGCTCTGATCCCGCAGCTTCACATAATCCTCCGCAGTCACGGGTTTTCGCTCAACCGTTTCCTCCCCGCCGAGCTCCTGCGCAGCAACGTCAACGGTAACGGTCTGTCGCGTCTGTCCAAACGCCCTCTGGAAGCCCATTTTCTCATAAAAACGGATCAGGGATTCCTCCGCGGGCGCAAGCAGCAGCGGCTCCTCAAAATGCTCCCGCGCGCAGGTGAGAATGCGTGTGGCGTATCCGCGCCCGCGGTATTCCGGGAGCGTCGCCACCGCATAGACATAGCGCGCATCCTGATATTCCCCATTGTGCAGCCAGGCTGCCGGAAGAAAGCTCGCCATGGACACCGGCCTGCCGTCCGCCCAGATCACCAGCATGTTCTCCTTTGTCATCCGGTGTGCAAGGAAATAGCGGATATATTCCTCCTCATCCCCGAAGCAGACGCTCCAGAGATGCAGAATGGCGTCCGCGTCGCGCACCGGGTCCGCGCAGACCACGTCGCTTTCCACCGCGACATATTTGGTCAGGAGAATCTCCGGATAATAGGAGAGCTTTGCCCGGCGGAGTCCCGGATCGCCGGTATCCTCCTCCCGGTTGATATACGCATACCCCTCGCAGGCATGCTCCGCGAACTGCTGGTTGATCATCGGGTACGCGCCCTGCAGCTCCGGGAACGCCTTCTCAAAGTGTACGACAAACGTCTCGTCATTGAGCGGCTCCCCCATGGAAAACGCGACGATCTCCCCCGCTTTGCGCAGCACGCCGCCGGTCAGCCCCAGCGCTTCCATGTGATCGAACGCCTCGTGGAGCACCATGACCTCCTCCTCCATCTCCTCGTTCCACTTTTCGGAGCGCATGCGCATCCAGCTGTAGGTCATCGTCCGGCACTCTTCCAGATTCTCCGCGGTCATCGGCTCGTAGGACCAGTCGTCATCATCCTTAAAGCGCGCGATGTGGTTCCGTTTCCCGTGGAGCTTTTTGCCCGCGAGCGTCACCAGCTTTTCCCTCGCGTAGATATAATCAAAGTCGTCCCGCTCGCTCATGATCCGGAAGCGGCCCGGGAACCACTCCGTCAGCTGCTCCCGGTCCGCCTCGCTTAGCGGGGACATGTGAAGCGCACACCCGCTTTTCCCGCAGATGTCGAGCAGCCGCCCGATCACTGCGCGTTTGTCCCCGGCCCCGACCGGATAGGAGAAGCAGCAGCTCCCGTTTTCCCAGAAGCGGATCACCAGGCATCCGCAGATCTCCGCCACCTCAACCCCGTATACCTTCCTCCAGATAAAATTATTGGCAAACGTATACTCGCACTCATTCCTGCCGTCCTCCGCGAACCGCCTGTCCATCCATTCCCTGTCTTCCAGTGTAATCCCGTGAAACAGGATCTCTTCCGTTTCCATAAATCGTTCCTTTCTGCGTTTCTTTCTTCTGAACTCTAGTTTTCCCGAAGCCGTTCCACAATACTCACCGTCCCGGATTTTTTGTAAATGACTGCCGGAATGGCCATACACAGCAGAAGGGACAGCAGCATATAAGCCGTCATCGGCAGCATGGGAAAATGAAATGTACCGAATCCCATCGCGCTGCGGATCAGACGAAAGATCAGAAGATCACACACCGTTCCCGCGGTGACGGACAGCCCAAGCGTGGCCGCAAAATACCAGAACCCTTCCCATGCGATCAGTGCGCGCATCTGTCTTCTGCCGGCGCCGACCGCCTCCATGACAGCAAATTCTCTCTGCCTGCCCAGAACACTCACGCTCATGGTATTGATAAAATTCAGGATGCCCACGGTAAAGAGCACGACGGTCAGAAACGCGGATAATCCCGATAACGCGCGCTTTGTCCCCTCCAGTGATTCCGCGAGCTCCGCCTTTGACGTCCTTGCGATGGCAGGGATATCCTCCGTCAGCTCCGCCACCTGCGCGAGAACACTCTCCTCATATCCGGGCGCACAGTCAAGCTTAACGGAATAAATGATGGCATCCTGCCGGAAACCGTCGATCACTTTATTGGAAATCAGAAGCCACGGCGCGGCGCCGCTGTTCATTCCGTCCCGCTCAAAGGGGATCTGTCCGCCGATGGGCAGCGCGAACTGCCGGTCCGTATCCATCACGGAAAATGTGATGACGCTCCCCGTCCGCAGGCCGCTCCCGTTCATATCCGTGGTGAGAAGGAAATCGCCCCGCTCAAACCCTTCCACATCAACCGGTGTCTCGGCAGACCGATTATAATCTTCTATGACATCGCTGTCAACCCCGATCAGCAGACTCCAGAAGGCTGCTTTCGGGTTTTCCCGCCAGATTTCCGGATCCGAGGGCTCCATTTCGTTTGCTTCCTCAAATTCCCGCTTTATGCGCAGCCAGTCGCCGTAAACTTCATCGGAATACTGCTCATAGATCGGCACTACTTTTGTCATGCCGATTTTTTCCACCCCTTCCATGCTCTTTAGCTGCGCGATGAGCTCCGGCGTAAAGCTCTGTTCCTCCTGCGCGGAAAAAGAGGCCCGGCTCATGCTGTTATAGAGCGAAATATCGTGCGCCGTGTTATATTCAATATATTCGTCCAGAGACATCCCTCTTAATACCGTCATGCAGATCAGGAATGTCAGGCTGCTTAAGAAAAACGTCCCGATGACCAGACCCGCCTTCCCCGGCTGCCGGAACACATTTCTTAATCCCATCTGACGCAGCTTTGCATGACCGCCCCTGACCGATTTTTTCCGCAGCGCTTCTCTGCCGGCGCTTCCTGTAAATGTAAATGCCGCTATGGGAGAAACCGCCTTCACCTTCCGGGCCGTCACAAAAAAACCGGTGCAGATCATCAGCCCGGAAAACAGCGCCGCAGCCGACGGAATGAGATATGAGAGCCCGGCCGACGTGAATCCGTCCAGAATATGCGAAAGAATCCGCGGGACGGCCCACTGCGTGATCAGGCAGCCCAGGAGAATCCCGGCCGGCAGGGCCATGACAAGGATACGCCGCATCCGGTCATACATGATCTGTTTCAGCTGCTTTGGCGTGGTTCCAATCGTTTTGAGCAGACCGTAAAACCGGATCTCCCTTGCGACAGAAATCGTATTGATATTGTAGATGATCAGAAACCCGTCCAGCATAAAAAAGAGGATCACTGCCATCATAATTCCCGCATTCTTCGATGATAGATGTAGTTCTTCTGCCTTCTGTACCTTAAAATTCTGTCCCTCCGTTATCGCAAGCTGTTCCCGGATCAGCTCCTTATTTTTGTAAGACTGTCCGCCCGTGAAAGAAAAGCCGGCATAGTCCGCCTGCACCGGATGCCGCATGAGCGCCGCTTCCGATATCAGCACCCTCTGCCTGGATGCCGTATCAATATAGGAAGCGTCCGTATAAAAACCGGAAAGAACAAATGTCTCCTCCTCCGCAACACCCGTATCCTCCCACGCGACAGACAGCGTGACCGCAGACCCGATGACAGGCTCGATCCCCATCCTTTTTAACAGCCAGGACGACATCATAATCTCATTTTCTTTCTTCGGATAACTCCCCTGGATGTCCGTGTAAAGCGGCCGGCTCCAGACATCCCAGTTCTTTTCCACATACAGATAAATATTTAAACCGGACTGCCCCTCATTTCCCACCAGCCGGCCCGCCTGATAAGAGAGATACAGCGGATGTTCGATCAGGCTGCTCCCCTCAAGCAGCGCGATCTGCGCCTCATCCGGTTCAGAGAGCAGCGCATCCGTCATCGTGCCTCTCGCCTTTATCTCCTGCATGGCACCGTAGCGCTGTATATGATAAAACACACTGCACGCGGCAGTGATCAGGATCGTCACGATCACCGCCGCCACGGAAATCAGCAGATTCTGTGTGCGGCTCGCCGCAAAGCTTCGTTTTGCGATCGTTCTGACCGCCCTCCCGGACGTTTTATGAAATTTCCCGGACACAATCCTCACCCCCCTGCATTCTGATCTGTCCGTCCTCGATCCGGATCACCCGGTCGGCAAGCCCCGCAATGGCATTGTCATGGGTGATCATCACGATCGTCTGATGAAACCTCCTGCCGGACTCCTTCAGCAGGGAGAGCACATCCGCGCTCGTTCTGCTGTCCAGATTTCCGGTCGGCTCATCCGCAAGTATGATCTCCGGCTTTGTGAGCAGGGCACGCGCAATGGATACCCTCTGCTGCTGTCCTCCGGATAAATTGATGGTGGGATTGTGGAGCTTATCCTTCAGCCCCAGCGCTGTCACAATCTCCTCAAGCAGTTTTTTGTCCTCTCTCCTTCCGTCCAGCTGCAGCGGCAGTATGATATTTTCGTATACATTGAGAACCGGAATGAGATTGTAATTCTGAAATACAAATCCGATATGGCGCCGGCGGAATTCCGCGAGCTTTTCCTCGTTTTTATAAGAAAGCTCTTTTCCGCCGATCAGCACCCTGCCCGAGGTCGGAAGATCCAGTCCGCCCATCATGTGAAGCAGGGTGGATTTCCCGGAGCCGGAAGTGCCCACAATCGCGACAAACTCCTCTCTGCGGATCGCAAGATTAACGCCGTCCAGCGCTTTTGTCACGTGCCCGCCCTGCCTGTAATGTTTTTTGAGATCAATCGTTTCTAATACCGACATAAAAAAATCTCCTTTCCCTTTTCTGATTCGGTTAAGGAGATTTTAAAACAGAACTTTCAACTTTTTATCTACACCGGAAATATGCCGTAACCCTCGCCCCGGGCGAACCGTTTTCCATGACGAGCCGTCCGCCGTTGTGCTCACAGAGCAGCCTGCACAGATACAGGCCGATCCCAAAATGCTCCCCGCTTTCTTTTTCTTCCGTGAAATAGGGATTCGCCGCCTTCTGTAACGCGTCCTCCGAAAATCCCGCCCCGTCATCCGACACGCTTAGCAGAAGTCCGCCTTCCCTTTCCTCCACGCACAGCCGGATCTCCGACACGGCATACCGCACCGCATTCGCAGTCAGATTGCCGCATACCTGCACGATACCGCTCCTGTCCGCCACCAGCTCCTGTCCGTGTGTCCGGTTTCGAAACACAAGCGTCTTTCCATGCGCCCGGCACTCCATGGCTGCTCCCTCATACAGGGCCGCGGTCAGCTCCTTTACGGACACGCGCTCCCACTTCGGCGCCAGATCCTCCAGCCGCCGCAGACTTCCCATGCTTTCCACATAATGCTCCATGCGGGCGATATGCTTTTCCATGGTGGCCGCAATCTTCCTTGTCCCGTCATCCGGACTGTCGCACAGCAGCTCGTCGTAGCCTTTTAACACGGTAAGCGGCGTGCGCAGCTCATGAGAAAAAGCGGCGTTTAACTGCCTGCGGTCCTCGATCTGTCTCCACATCTCAGAAAAATTTGCCGCGAGCGCGGATCTCATGGTTTCAAACAAACGGCAGAGCTGTCCCAGCTCATCCGAAGCCTGATATTCCACCCGGAAATCCAGATCATTTTCCGAAATCTTTTCCGACGCCGCCTTAAGCTCCTTCAGCGGCCGCTCCAGCCTGTTGTGATAAAAAAGCAGGGCCGCCGCAAGGATACACAGCGCGGACCAGACAGGCGCAGCTACAGCGGAGAGAACGCGCAGCGCCGAGAGGATCTGTTCATCCCGCTTCGAAAACGGCTCTGTCACAGTTCCGATATACGCCCCGTCCCCCAGCCGGTTCCCGTCTTCATCCGTCAGATAATATCTGCGGCCGGCTGCGGGGTAGCTGTCTTTGATCTTCTGTTCCGCACGCCCGCAGAGCTCTGTCGTCATGCCGCTTAGCAGGATCGCTGCGAATGCAAACGCCGTGATATAAAAAATCAGGCTTTTTCGCAGCGACCGGCTGCCCGCTTTTCCTGTTATCTCACCCATTTGTAGCCACACCCCCAGACGGTCTCAATACAGCTTTTGTCCGTATATGCGGCAAGCTTCGCCCGCACTCTGCGGATGTGCTCCGCCACAACCATGCTGTCGCCTTCGCTGTCATATCCCCACACCAGTTCATAAATCCGCTCTCTGCCGAATACCTGTCCCGGGTTCTGGGAAAGCAGCTCCACGATGTCAAATTCTTTTCTGGCAAGCTGAATTTCCCGATCCCTGTAAAACAGGCTGCGCTGTGCAAAATCAATCGTCAGCTCACCGGAAAATTTTACGCAGGTGTCCAGACTGTGCCGCATTTCCCTGCGCAGATGAGCGTCCACCCTCGCTGCAAGCTCCGCGAGCGAAAACGGCTTTACGATATAGTCATCCCCTCCGGCCGCAAACCCTTTCACCTTATCCGCCTCTTCCAGCCGCGCCGTGAGGAACAGAATCGGACAGGCGATATGATCCCGGATCCGCCTGCAGATCTCAAACCCGTCCGGGCCCGGCATGCAGATGTCAAGCAGAATCAGGTCCGGATCCCGCTCCACCTGTTTTAGCGCTTCTGTCCCGTCAGAAGCGGTCATGACCTGATACCCCTTTCCCTCAAAAAAAGATGCGAGCATTGTCACGATATCCGGCTCGTCATCCGCTATTAGTAGTTTGTAGTTCATTTTGTCACTCTCCTGTTATGCTGCTTTCCGGATCGGATACGGTATGATGATTATATCACCCGGATATAAAATTTTTCAATGCTTGCTTTTGCCAGTAGGAGACAGTATAATTTAAGAAACTGCAATTCCCGGTTCATATATGTGGTGATCACGGGGTTTCCTGGTACAGGGAGGAATTGAGAAAAAGAAAAGAGGTATTCATCAAATGAAGCTTGCAATGATATCCGATACCCACGGCATCTTCCGCGCGGACTGGATCCCGCATTTTACCGGCTGCGATTATCTGATCCACGCCGGCGATATCGATTCCGGCGCCTGCTATGAGAAGCTTAAAGCGCTGGACATCCCCCTTCTCGCCGTGCACGGCAACTGCGATATGGGGAGCTGGGCGCAGTTTCTTCCCGAGACCCTCACCATCCCGTTAGGCGGGAAGATGTTTTACATCGCTCACAACAAATATGATCTTCCCTCCAATCTGACCTGCGCCGATTTTGTCATCTTCGGGCACACGCACCAGTTCGAGACCTATGAACGCCACGGGACGGTCTTTTTAAATCCCGGCTCCGCCGGGGAGCCGAGAGGGGATTCCAGGAGTATGGCGATCCTCACCATCTCGGAGGACGGCTCCCATGAGATCCGGCGGGTCTTATTGTAGAAGGCATCATTTCATAATCTCCTCCCAGATCTCCCGCGTCCCCTCGTCGTCCGGCGCGCTTATATAATAGACCTCATCTGCGGTCCGGATCCGCAGAAACACCTCGTTCTGCGGATCCATCAGGACCTCGCAGTTTCCCACATTGCGGATATGGAATGTCCCCTTATCCAGGTGATCCATATTTGTCCCCGTCACCTTCGACCATCTCGGGCGTTCCTCTATAAGCTCCGCCTCCAGGATATCAGAGAGCGGAATCTCGTATTCCACCTTCAGGTGTTCCGCTACAATCGTCTGATCCTGCACCGACAGCCGGATCGGCGTGAATTCCTCCAGAAGGATCCACACACAGCTGATGGGGATCACCGCCAGTCCCAGCGCGCCAAGCAGCTCTATAAAAACTCCTCCGGGGGTGGCCAGATTCATCGTCGTCCCGGTTCCCGCCCGGTTCGTCACCATACTGTGACGGTCATTTTTATTGTAATAGAAGATTCCGCCGATCCAGTACTCGTCCCCGTCGTCCTCCCCCTCCGGTATATCGCGCAGATCTTTGTAATGCGTATTGATCTCCCAAAGTCTCTTCGTGGCCCAGAACAGCGGCAGCACGCCTGCTATCGTATAAATCGCACATTCCACCAGGATACCCGCACCCTGCATTTTTGTTATTACAAGTGTCGCCGAGACGGCAACACAGAATATCGTATTGAGCCATGCCTCAAACAGCCAGATATTTTTCCAGACCCGCTTTCTGGCCCGGTTAAAATTGATATTCACATCGCTGTCCCTGCTGATCACCTCGTTTTTCTGCCGGTCCATCCAGAGCGCAACCCCGAAAAACGCCGGGGTGATCATCGCAAAGGTCGCCGCCATGATCCCGGGGGCCATGATATCCGCCCGCACGGACTGCCACAGGCCCCATATGCCTGCTGCCAGGCTGATCGCCACCGGCGGGACAAAGGGCAGAATCTTTACCTGACGCACGCCGTATACGGCGCCTTTTAAGTCGGCATAAACGTAACCGCCATTGCTTCCCCAGCCCCTTTCCCTTTTGCGCGCCCGCAGCAGGCGGTTTGCTCTTATATACGGGATCATGGGGCAGCCGATCAACGCACACGTCCAGATCATCCAGATCGTAAACTGTATCGAGAAATATGAAATCGCAAACGCCGACAGGGGGAGCACGGCAAGAATCACCGTCTGCTTCTTTAACTCCTTCCGATATGTCTCCAGAATGCGCTTCACCTCTTCATCCGCCATCCATTCCGTCCGCATGCGCACGCCAACGCTGTATCCGTTTTTCACGTCCCCCTGATTTTTCAGGATAAAATAAAGTACAAACAGCACCGGATACATTGTAACCAGAAAAATGATATTGACTACCATCTCATCACACCTCCTGTTCTTCCGCCTGAAAATAAGAACTGCACAATGCCAGAAACTCCTCCTCCGCAATTCCGGCCACCTTCGCCTCGGATATAATGCGTCGCAGTGTCTCCTTCGCCTCTCTTGAGAGCTCCCGCTTCCCGTCAAACCGCTCCTGCACCCTGGCGCCGTTTCTCCGGTCCGTCAGGATATAGCCCTCCTGCTTTAACAGCTGATACGCTTTATTTACCGTCATGGAATTGATCCCGATCTCCGCCGCCAGCCCGCGGACCGTCGGGAGCTGCTCTCCCGGTGAAAGCCGCCCGTCCGAGATGCCCAGCACAATCTGATTGCGGATCTGCTGGTAAATCGGGACCTCGGAGCTCTCATCAATCGCTATTATCATCTGTCCTCCTCCTTTGTATTATCTATATTAATACAAATAATACAAAAAGTCAACATAAAAAATCCTGCGGATTGTTAGCAGAAATCCGCAGGGATTGTTCTCGAAAATAAAAGTTAAAGTTCAGCCAGGTTCCGCACCACCCCGAATGCCACGAGCAGCGCGATACACACATATAGCATCACGGTACGGATCCGTCCCAGGCTCCACCGCCCGTCCTTCACATAGCCCGCCAGGTATGTGGCAAAAATCACCGCCAGCACCGGCGAGAGCACAAACAGCATGGGATTGCTCCAGAACGCCTCAGAAAAATCCAGCCGGAGCAGGGCCACGCACATCCGCGTGACGCCGCAGCCCGGGCATTTAAATCCGGTGACCCGGTAAAAGACACAGGGCACCGCGAGCCCCGTATAAGCGACAAACGCCCCGTACAGGCAGCCCGCTGCCAGTACGAGGGCGGTATATCGCAGCACCCGGTACAGTCTCTTTTTTCGCATTATGCCAGGTTGTTCAGCTCGTTCTGCATCAGCGCCCACGCGATGATCGAGAACCCGAACAGCGTCAGGATCAGGTACAGCACCCCGTTATTGCCCGAGGGCAGTCCGCGGTTCATCTTCGCCCGGTCGATCTTCTCTCCCTGCTTATATGCCCAGTATATCCCGTAAATATTACAGGTAATAATCGTGAGCACCAGCGCCATTCCGCCGGATGTGCCGTAGGCGTCCCCTGAAATCCGGTTCGTGTCATCGGAAAGGCAGACGAACCAGTACAGGCCGTAAATGCCGCAGGTCACGATGGATAAAATGATACATACCGCAATGTTTCTCTGTTGAATCATAACAACGCTCCTCCTGTCATTGATCTCGCAGTACAGCATACTGTCACATATTATTATAATATGTCTGCCTCCCGATGTCTATAGCCATTTTTCTGTGAAAACCGGTTATCAGCGGAACGGGAATGCTTATCATGAAAGGGCGTTGTATCATCCGGCTGCCGTCACATCCCCTCCGGCAGATCCGGATTATCCGAAAAATGCTTCAGGATCACAATCGGATCCGTTTTCGAGGGGTTCGAGACGGTGACGCCTTCCTTTGCCGCCCGCTCCGTCACGAAATATTCGTCGTGCGTCAGCTCCCCGTAACGGATCAGCGCCGGGGATTCCAGGTCATGCCCGCCGAAGGTTCCGTGGCCCTCGATGCAGATCATGCCGTAGGGCGCGCCGTCCCGGATTGTAACAGTACGGCCCGGCAGCACGGTCAGGCGCTTTGCGCTGACGCTTTTACATTTGTAGCATATCCATTCCTCAACATAGCCCTCCGCCCGCATCTCCTCTTCCGGTTTTACCGGAATCGGTTTCATAAAGCGGTGCTCATGGAACTGCGGATCCACATTCAGATCCCAGTCGATGACATCCAGCAGATATTCGTAATTGCCGATCTCCTCCTTTGGGGTATTCTTCCACAGCAGATCCTCCGTGACCACCTGGCCGTTTAAGAGCACGGACTGATACATGGCGTACACGTCGGACGCAAACTGCGGTTCGTAGGTGCAGAGACTGCCCGGCGCGTGCATGACTCCCGGCGGCACGTCGTAGCCGGTGTCTAACGTAAGCTTATAGGCCTGCGCCAGATCAAGGATATGATTGTCACCCTTTGTAAAATTCCGCAGTGCGCGAAGCACCTCATCCTTTGTCGTCTCCGGGGTAAACCCGAAAAAGGTAAAGGGAAACTCGCCGCCGTGATTATTCATCTGGGACGGGAAAAAATACATCTCCGGCTTCCCGTCCACGCCGACGCGCTTTGCATGCTCATCGCGGTGATGAATATGGTGCGGAAGGGGCCCCGCATTGTCAAAAAACTTGGAGAACATCGCCCACCTGTGATATTTATTCCACAGGGCCTCTCCGATCAGTTCCGCCCCCAAAAGCTCCACCGCATCCCGCAGCAGCACCTTCTCCTTTCCCGCCTCGTCGACGACGATATAGCTCAGTCCCTCATCCTCCGGCGTCCCCGGGCCGTTTTCCGCCCAGGTCGTCGAGGAAAACCACCGCTCGTCGATCCCTCCCCGGGCACCTAAGATCTGATAATCATCCGGGTGAAGCCGGATGCGCTTCCCCGGGCGGCAGAATGATCGCGGTACCCATGCCGGCGCCAGCCGCAGCACGCCTCTCCCCTCTTCTACTGCCTGTTCCGCTAATTGTTTTATTCCCATAGCCGGTCTCCTCCTCATGCTGCCCGGCTTTTCTCTCACACTACCAGCCGAACAGCTCCCATTCACTCGATGCAAATTTATCCGTCGATTTCCGGACGATCAGATTACAGTCCAGCTCGACATATTTCATGTTTTCCTTCTTTTCTAATAACATTTTCACGGCCTGACGCCCCATCTGATAAGTCGGTACATTGATCGTGCTTAAGGACGGCTCGATCATGGAGGAAACACTTAAATTATCCATCCCGATTACCGCAAGATCATCCGGGATCGAAATTCCCAGTGTTTTCGCCGCCTTGATCGCGCCGACCGCCATCTGATCGTTTGCCGCGAAAATCCCATCGATCTCCGTATTTCGCTCCAGCAGCCGCTTCGCCGCGATAAAACCGCTGTTTGGCGTAAAATCCCCGCTCTCCAGAAGCTCCTCCGAAAACGGGACATGGTATTCCGACAGCGCCCTTTTATATCCGTCCAGGCGCTTTAATGACAGCTGGTTATCCAGCTTTCCTGAAATATGCGCGATCTTTTTGCAGCCGTTTTTTAACAGAAGCGAGGTGGCCAGGTATGCGTTTTTTACATTGTCCACATAGATGCTTCCAAATCCAGGCGCCGTGGTCTTCCGCTCCAGCAGCACCACCGGAATGCCGGTGTCGACGAACACGCTGCTCAAATACTGCATATACATGCTCTCCTTCTGAACCGGGCACATCGTATCGATGATCACGCCCGATAACGCCTGCTTCTGGATCAGTTCGACAAACTGCCGCTCTTTCCGGTAATCATAATTGGAATCACCGATCAGCATCACAAAGCCTTCCTCCGCGATCGTATCCGAAATCCCGCGCAGAAGATCCGAAAAAAAGGTACTCGCGATATGGGGCAGCACCACCGCAAGCACCCGCTTACTGATCTCCAAAGGCCTCATAGTAGTCATTCGTGTCCGCACCGCCGCTGATCATCCATACATCCTTGTTCTTTTTTTATCAGCATATTTTTTGTGTTTTATGACATTATTTTCCGCCTATATTTACGAACGTTTTCTATTATTTGGTATTTTATTGAAAAATATAGCCGGTTTTTTACACAAAAAGAGCCCGGATTACCGGACTCTTGCGCCAAAGGCAGCCGCCTTTCTCCTGCATATTCTGTTTTCCTGCCGGAAGCGCAGCGGACTACTGCTCCATCTGTCTCCCCAGAAACCCGGCGGCTGCTGCCACCAGCTTGCTTTCCGTCTCCCCCATCTTCTCCTTCTCATCCCGGGAGCATAAGATCACCGCCCCGATGGCGTCCCCCTCGCAGATGATGGTGCTGACCGCCTGCTGGCTGAAATCGCCGGAATCGTCCATCGTCACGCGGATGAAGGATCCGTCCTCCTTCGTCGCCAGGAAATTTTTGCGCTCCCCGATGGCCTCCTCTAACTGGCCGCTGATGGGCTTTCCCTCAAAATCCCGTTTTCCGCCGCCAGACGCCGCCACCACGCGGTCACAGTCGGTGATTAAGACGAGATGTCCCGTGGTCTGCGCCAGGCTCTCCGAGTACTCCCCGGCGAACTGGCCAAGCTCCCCGATGGGAGAATATTTCTTGAGGATGATCTCACCCTCGCGGTCGGTAAAAATCTCTAGCGGGTCCCCCTCGCGGATCCTTAAGGTTCTCCGGATTTCCTTCGGCACTACAATTCTTCCAAGGTCGTCTATTCTTCTTACTATTCCTGTCGCTTTCATACTAAAAAATTCCTCCGTTTATCCATACTGATTCCACCGCATCCGCCAGCATTCGTCACTGCATGACGATTCCCGCGTCAGTCTGTGTGGTACAATTCTAGTATCTGTAAACGAAGGTATTTTATACCTTGATTTATTCAGGAACATGGGACAAAGCCCACAATTCGGAGTTCTGTCGATTTTAATTTCTTAAAAGTCAGAGGACTGACTTGACAATCACCCTTCTGCGCATTATGCTCGCTGTAACATTTCGCGGACATTTGTATGTTTATCTATGTAAAAAGGCAGAGGAGTGCGGATATGAAAAAGATTTTGCTGGTAGAGGATGACGACCTGTTAAATAAAACGCTGACTTATAACCTGATCTCTGAGGGTTATGATACCGTATCAGCCCTGAATGCCGGCACAGCCGCCGGGTTACTGACGCAGACGGAATATGACCTGGTACTTCTGGACATCAACCTGCCGGATGGCAGCGGCTATGACCTGTGCAGGCTCATAAAGCCGGAGAACCCTGACACGCTGGTGATTTTCCTGACTGCCAATGACCAGGAGAGCGACCAGATCCGGGGATATGAAGCCGGGGCGGTGGATTATATCACCAAGCCTTTTTCCATCGGGGCGCTGCTGCGGAAAATACGGGCCATGTTCGCTATGCTGGAACACAGGGGGCTGGCAAAGGATTTCTATGATGACGGCAGGCTGTTTCTGGACTTTTCGGAGCAGAGCGCTGCGCTGAATGGAAAGACCCTCACCCTTTCCCCCATGGAATATAAGATGCTGTACCTGTTCTGCAAAAATCCAAAACAGATCCTGACCAGGCAGCGGCTTCTGGAACGGCTGTGGGATGCGGATGAAAACTATGTGGACGAACACACACTGACAACCTCCATCAGCCGTATCCGGGGCAAGATTGAGGCCGAGGGCGATACTTATATCAAAACGATTTACGGAATCGGATATCAGTGGATGGGAGGCGGGAGAAAATGAATCTGGGGCGAATCTCTGTAAAAAGGATATTCCTGCTGATCATCTGCGGTATGGCAGTTTCCATGCTGGCCATCTGCGCAGCTTTCTTTGCGGTGACAGGACAGATATGGGTGCTGGCCTTTGGCATGCTGCTGACACTCTGCGCCCTTGCATGGATGTTCCTTCTGACCAGTGCCTTTGGCAAACGGCTTTCTGTATTTACCGGGGAGCTGTGTCAGGCAATGGACCAGATGATAAACGGAAGCGGAGGGCCTGTGCCAGCCTGGGACAGCGAAACACTCTTTGCCCGTATCAGCTACCGTCTTTCGCGGCTGTATGGAATCATGCAGGAGAGCCGGAGGAAGGTGGATGAGGAACGACAGGAGCTGCAGACGCTGGTGTCGGATGTCTCCCATCAGGTGAAAACACCGGTAAGCAACCTCAAAATGGTGACGGACACGCTGCTTTCAAAGCCGGTCACAGAAGAAGAACAGCGGGAGTTCCTGAAAGGCATCCGGAATCAGACGGACAAGCTGGAGTTTCTTTTTCAGGCGCTTGTGAAAACCTCCCGGCTGGAAACCGGGGCGATCCGGCTGGAAAAGAAAGACGCCCCGCTGATCGACACACTCGCAATAGCCTGCAGCGGTATCGTGTATGCGGCGGAAAAAAAGAATATATCCGTAACGGCGGACTGTCCGGAGGATCTGTGCCTTTCCCATGACAGCAGGTGGACGGCGGAAGCCATATTCAACCTGCTGGACAATGCGGTGAAGTATACCCCGGCCGGAGGAGCCATCCGAATTTCCGTAGAACAATGGGAAATGTATGTAAAGCTTAGCGTGTCTGATACCGGCAAGGGTATCCCGGAGAGTAATCAGGCCGCTATTTTCCGGCGCTTCTATCGTGAGGAGGAAGTACACGGGCAGCAGGGCGTGGGCATCGGCCTGTATCTGACCCGCGAGATCGTAACGAGGCAGGGCGGCTATATCAAAGTGGTTTCGGAGCCGGGCAAGGGTTCGGAATTTTCCATTATGCTCCCTACAAGATAATTTTTTGAAATGTCCGAGTCTTGTAACATTTCAGCCGCATTTTTTATGCCGCCTCGGACATTTCTGTGACATTTGGGTTTTATAATGTCCGAAGAACGAAGTTCAACAGGCAGAAATCCTTGAAAGGAGCGTTTGATTTATGAATGTATTACAAACAATTGATTTGAAAAAGTTTTATGGCAGTGAGCCAAACATTACCCGCGCCCTGGATGGTGTCAGCCTCTCTGTGGAACAGGGGGAGTTTGTGGCAATCGTCGGAACATCCGGCAGCGGTAAATCCACCCTGCTTCACATGATGGGCGGGCTGGATACGCCCACGTCCGGCAATGTCATTGTCCGTGGGGATGAACTGGCAAAAAAGAATGACGAAGAACTGACCATCTTCCGCCGCCGCAACATCGGCTTTATCTTCCAGAACTATAACCTTGTCCCGATTCTGAATGTGTATGAGAACATTGTCCTGCCTGTGGAGCTGGACGGCGATGTGGCAGACAAGAAATTCATGGACGAGATCGTGAGGATGCTGGCGTTGGAAGATAAACTGCAGAATATGCCGAATAACCTTTCCGGCGGACAGCAGCAGCGTGTCGCCATTGCCCGGGCTCTCATCACCAAACCGGCCATCATCCTGGCCGATGAGCCCACCGGAAATCTGGATTCCAGGACCAGCGCCGATGTGCTGGGGCTTTTAAAGCGTACCAGTATGGAGTTTAACCAGACCATTGTCATGATTACCCATAATAACGAGATTGCCCAGCTTGCTGACCGGATCATAAGGATTGAGGACGGCAGGATTGTGGAAAAATTGCCAGAATCGCAATCAGGAGGTGGCAGGATATGACATGGCCTTTTGAGAATGACACCGGCGCTGTTATTAAAAAATTAGCGTCTGCTCAATTAAAGAAAGAGCGTTTGAAGAAAATTTTTACGATTACTGCAATTTCACTGGCAGCATTTTTGATGGCATCCGTATTGCTTCTGGTTTCCGGGATTATTACAGTGAACCAAAAGGGAGGCAATAATATAACGGGGTCTTATCATGCGCTTATTTCCGGCATAGAAAAAGAACAATATCAGAAATTGAGTGATGATGTGCGGGTGGATTTATGCGGATTCACAGCTTCCATTGGCAGCGTGAAATCCGGAAATGACCGCCTTAATATTTCGTATTGCAACAATGATGCACTTACATTAAATGGGCTGTCTGTTGACCAGGGGAAAATGCCGGAGAAAGCGAATGAGATCCTGATTGAACAGGAATATTTAATCCGGCAGAAGATAAATGCTAAAATTGGAGATACCATCCGGTTGCCAGACCCAAACAACGGCCAGGAAAAATCCTTTCTTATAACAGGATACTTAAAAACAGGGGCGAAAGGCACTGACCGTTCCTTATATGCGGCTATGGTTTCGGAAGAATACTTCTCAGAAATGGATGGATGGGATCACTTTTCACCGGCAGTCATGCTCCGTGTAAATTTAGATGCGGGCTCTGGGGATGTAAAAAACCTAATATCACAGATAGCGGCTGATGCAGGCTGTAAAGCGGCTCCTTCTTATAATGAAGCGTATCTGAACCTTAGCCAGCCTTCGGCATTGATGGTTCTGGCGGCTGTTGCCGGGCTGGTTGTGATCGTGATCGCTGGTGTTTTGGTTATATACAACATTTTTTATATTTCCATTATCAATTCCATTAAACAATATGGACAGCTCCGCACAATAGGTATGACAGCAAAACAGATTCAAAGGCTTGTTCTTAAGGAGGGGACTTTGCTGATGCTGCCTGCAATTCCGATGGGACTGATTGCGGGAATTGCAGTGGCTTATCTTTTCATTCCGCATGGATTTGGATTATGGAATGTGCTGTGGATATGCCCGGTTGTTGTTGCGTTAACCTATGCCACTGTGCGCCTGTCCATCAAAAAACCTGCGAAAATAGCCGCGGCCACATCCCCCATAGAGGCTTCCCGCTATGAACAACATAATCAGCCTAAATGGAAACACAGGCAGCACAGGCTGACGCCAGGGGCTTTGGCGATAAATCAGGTTTTGCGTTATAAGAAAAAGAATCTACTGACAGCCGCCTCTCTTGTCCTGACCGGCGTCCTGCTGTCAGGTTTATCCTCTGTCCTTTCTTCGATCAATGCAGAAGATATGGCTTTATCCGGATTTGCAAGAGGACAGTTCGTTTTAAGGATCTCAAATCAGGAGCTGATGGAAAATCCTTTGGAGATTTTGCAGGAATCAAGCCCTTTTACGGAGGAAGTGGAAAAAGAGCTCTCGCAATTATCAGGTGTGCAAAAGATCATGAACGATCAGCATCTCCCGGTTTCCTGTGATCTGCAGGCCCTGGAATCAGATGCTGAAATTGTAGGATTTGAGAAAGCAGATATGGCTTTGCTGCAAAGCTGTCTCTTAAATGGAAACCTGTCAGATTATGAGCAGATGGCATCTGAGGATCAGATGGTGATTGGCAGGCCGGATGACTTTGAGAAGTATTTTGGCATTCATCCAAAAGCCGGCTCGTCTGTAACGCTGAAGATTTTTGACGGGCAGCATACGGAGAACCTGGAATTTGAGATTGCGGCAGTCCTTGACGAAAGTAAGATTGGAAATCATGGCGATAAAATAGATATGCTGTTATTGCCGGTTGATTCCATGCAGAAAATCGCACACAGCAATCTGACATATCAGTATGTGATTCGTGTAGAGGATTCTTTGGAACAGCAGGCAGAAAGCGAAATAGACCAGATGGTATCCGATCACCCGCGGCTGAGTGTGGATTCCCTTTCTGCTGCCATTGCCCAGAATGAAAACTTCCTGCAGGGAACACAGTCAGCCCTTGCAATCGCCATTGTCTTAATTGGCTGTTTTTCTGTGATGAATCTGTTAAATACCATTTTGACGGGAATGATCGTAAGGCGCAGGGAATTTTCTCTCATGCGTTCCGTGGGAATGTCTCAAAAGCAATTATCCGTGATTGTTCAGAAAGAGGGACTGATTGTAGTCGGCATGGGACTTGTATTATCTGTGATCATTGGCGGAGGAATTGGATATGTTCTTTGCTCATTTTTGAAAAACAGCCTGATGAGCTATCTGAATTATCAATTTCCACTGGGTATTACAATCTTATATTGCGCAATTATTATTTTATGCAGTATGCTGATTACAACAGTGGCCTTAAAACAGCAAAGCAGGTTATCCATGATGGAAGCTCTGCGATAATAGAAGGAGGTGGCGGACATGACATGGCCTTTTGAGAATGATACCGGTGCCGTTGTGAAAAAACTTGCAAAGCGCAGCCTCGCAGGCGAGAAGCGCCGGAACCTGATGGTGGTAATTGCCGTCGCCCTGGCGGCGTTCCTGGTCTGCCTGTCAGCGGTACTATCCGTTTCGATTGCACAGATTCAGCGTAATCAGGTGGCCGACACCTATGAGGCAGTCTTTACCGGCGTGGAGGTGTCCGATGTGGCGGCGCTGAAAGATATGCCAGAGCTTGCCCGCGTGGGCGAATACTATCTGCTGGGGCAGGAGCATTCGGAGCAGGGATACAACGCCTCCTATGTGTACTGCGACAGTGACATGGTGTATATTGCCCGCAGCCAGATGGAGCTGGTAAAAGGAGAACTCCCGGCAAAGACGAATGAAGTCGCGGTCAGCGAATATTTTCTCTCCGCTTACGGCTCGAATGCTAAAATCGGTGAGACGGTCCGGTTGGATACCGAGAGCTTTCATGGCGACTATACTGTGACCGGAATCCTGTCTAATGTGGGAGAAAAGGAAGGAAATATCTGCGCCATTATCATTTCCAAAGCGGCCTTAACGCAGTGGGCAGGATTTGACCCCGCAGGATACCGTGCCTATGTGCATTTCAGAAATGACAGGCAGTCTGACCAGGAGGCCATGACTGCCCGCTGCCGGGAGATTGCCGCGCAGTTTGACTCTGCGCACGCAGGGATGAACAGCAATTATTTTGCTTCTCATTCAAAGTCCATTGACTTTGTGACCATTTTCGGTATATCCGCCCTCGTGCTTGCCGGCGGATATGTAGTCATCCAAAGTATTTTCCGTATCTCCGTAAACGACAAAATACAAAGCTACGGGCAGCTCCGCACCATCGGCGCAACATCCAGACAGATCCGGCGTATCGTGAAAAAGGAGAGCCGGAGGCTGAGCGGTATTGGAATCCTGCTGGGTGTCCTGCCGGGGTTGGGCGGCGGCCTGCTCCTGTTCCCAAAAGGTTTCCATGGAGGTTATTATGGGGCAGCCGTACTTCTGACCGTGGTGGTCTGCTGGTTCATGGTATCCGTATCCGTTCACGGACCAGTCAGAATAGCTGCCAGCATCTCACCGCTGGAGGCCATGCGTTTTTCCGCAGGTCAGGAAAAGATTCGCAGCAGGAAGAAACGCCGGAAACTAAATCCTGTATCCATGGGGTTGGCAAATTTTGGACTCGACCGCAAGAAGTCAGCGAGTATTGCAGTGTCCCTAAGCCTGGGCGGAATCCTTCTTCTAGTGGTGTCCTCCATGGTTCTGACCCGGTCACCGGAGCAGGCTGCAAGGCTGTTTTTCCCGGACGGGGATATAAAGATATACCTGTCCTCAGAGCAGCCGGAGGAAGAGATTATGGCTGCAGGCAATCCGCTGAATGAAAACTTAAGGCAGGAGATCCTTTCTGTGGACGGTGTGGAGGATATGCTGGCCACCCGCCGGTCTCTGCATGCAAAATTCGGAACTTCCGAAAGCGCTGAGGCCGGTATGTGCGACATGCTGACAGACTCAAACCGCATGGATGTAGAGGCTGCGCTGGTATCCGGCGCCATGCCGGTGGATGCCCACAGCATCCTTCTGAGTACGGGTTATCAGAATCGCCATACTGATATGGATGTCGGGTTCACCATGGAGCTGGTTCTGGGCCAGAAAACCGTGACGGTTACCATATCCGGACTGTTCGATGCGTCGAAGGCAGCAAACGGACATGGTGCGCTTGCCATGGATTCAGCGGCTCTGTTCGCACCGGAGGAGTTGTTTCGTGAACTCCATCCTGAAATCGAAAGCTTTGACTATTCCTGGAGCATTGTCAGCGACCCGAAGAAAGCAAAGTCTGTGGAAAGCAGCCTGCAGGAGCTGGTATCCGACCGCAGCAATCTTGGAATGGATACCATAGCCACACACATCGAATATGAGAAAATGCAGAGCAGCATTATTTTTGGAAGCCTGCAGGCGCTTTCCTGGCTGATCTTCCTGTTTGGCGTTGTGAACCTGATCAATACGACGCTTTCCAACCAGATGTCCCGGAAGCGGGAGAACAGTATCCTGCGCTCCGTTGGCCTGACCGGGAAGCAGCTGTGCCGGATGAGTGTCACCGAGGGGATGTGCCATGCGCTTTTTGCGGCGCTTACTGTCTTAATCCTGGGGCTGCCGCTTTCCATGGCAGTCTGTGCGGAAGTCAGTAAGAAATCCTTTGCCGGCGCGGTTGTCCCATATCAGTTCCCGTTCCTGCAAATGGGGCTGTTCTTCCTCGTATTGTCTGGCATGGAGGTGATTCTGTCTGTCTGGATGGTGCGCAGGCAGAAAAAACAGTCCCTGGCAGAACAGATGCGGGAGCAAAGTTAAAATTAACCCGGGTGAAAATTTCACAGCAATACATCAGCTATCTCTTTATTCTGGTATAAATCTCCTGTTCGTCTTCATGATGAATATATGCGCCATTTTTCATCTGTACTTTGAGCGATGCAGGATTATCCTTGTGAACGGACATATAAATTTCATCTTCACGAATCATCTGCCTCGCCTTTTCCAGTGTCAGTTTCAGGCCCAAAGAAGCATATCCCTTTCCTCTGAATTCCTTCCTGATTCCATATCCTATATGTCCTGCTCCATTTGCCAGTTTCTCCGTAAGCCAATGCCGTATTCTGAACCATCCGACAATTTTATTATCTTCCCATAGAAAAAATTCCGTTTCCGGCACCCATCCTTCCTGAAGTCCGATACCCTTCGCCGCATTGATATAGCCCGGCAAAATCTTGTATGTAAATTCGTCTTTGGTGCATCCGGCGGCAGGATTTGTAAAACCATTTTCGTTCTCGGGAGTGTTTGTCACAAACTCATATTCTTGCTCTAAATCTTTCATATTTGCTTCTTTCAGATATAACATATCCTCTTTGTCCCCTTTCCAGACGGATTTTACATTACCCACATACCAACTTTTTAAGCTCTCTGATATATTCTCCGCAAAGAGCCTGTTACAGTTTTCATTTTGTCAATTTGCGGTTCATATCATAGACCTTGTCACCCATGTCATTAAGATACGCACGTATATGAATTACGCTGCCGGTCAAAAATGTCGCTTGAAAAATAATAGCCCACTTGATTAGATTTGCCCGTAAGATTGGATTGGGCTTTTTCCCATGCCGTTCCTTTTCAGAAGCTGATTGTCCCGCAACATATTCTTGCGATAGTTTCAATTCCTCTCGTCTGTTCTTAATGTTTTCACCTAAGTTCATATTAAGTACCTCCGTATGCTTTTGATGTACCCGTATTGTACCCCAAATCACGGTTGCTGTCCACCAACCGCATGTCAACCAATGGTTGCAGTTGATATTTTTATGGCTTTTTTAATAGATCTTGACTGTTATTGTTCCTCCACAAATTCCAGTTTATCGGCTCTGTTTTTATATATGTAATAGCAAAAAGGTAGTGATGTCCAGGCAAATGATGAATTTTTTAATGAATGGAGGGATGCATATAGAGTAAAACCAAAAACAGTCGTATTCTTCTCTTTACTATCTGAGCATAAAAACTGAATAACTGGCAGCCTGTTCAGAAAGCATGAATAATGAAAGCCCGGATACTTCACGATTTAATGTGGATATCGGGGCTAGGGACTGTCCGATTTCCCCAAATCCAAATCCAATAAATGGTCTTTAAACCCATGTAACATAAGCATCACCTCCTACCTACATTACACAAATGAGAAACCGATATTACAACGCGATTTGATTGTGTTTAACTTGATTTTCATGCACTTGTCACCGATTGTGTTTAACTCACTACTGATTTTAAGCCAACCGCACACGCTCAGTTAAACATAATTAGTCTTATGTTTAAGCCACCTCAGACCGATTTTCAAAGAATGTAATCTATGTACCTCTGAATTTTTAGGGAAGCTCCTTGATATTATTCTCCGATGTGAATATAATAGATATAGCAAAAGAAGCAAGGAGCGACTGTCATGAAATATATTTCAACGAGTGAAGCCGCTGAAAAATGGGGACTCTCCAGACGGCGGGTAGCAATCCTTTGTAAAGAGAAACGTATCGAAGGCGTCCAAAGAGCCGGTCAGACATGGATCATACCGGAAACGGCAGAGAAGCCTGCAGACGCACGAATCAAAAGCGGAAAATATATCAAGAAATGCGAGGAACACAGCAATGCCTGAAAACCAGAATATACGGTTTTGCCAATGCCCAGGGCGGAAGGATTTATATTGGATGTGATGACAACGGGCATATTATAGGGCTTGACAATACCAGGAAGCTTTTAGAGGACATTCCCAATAAGGTCCGCAATGCCATGAGCATTGTTGTAGATGTCAATCGGTTAGAGGAAGATGGAAAAGAATATATCGAAATTGTAGTTCCGCCCTATCCTGTTGCTATTTCCTGCAAAGGCGTTTACTATTACCGCAGCGGAAGCACCATGCAAACGCTCTCCGGTCCCGAACTGGAAAGCTTAAGTGGCAGCTTGGCTCATACACCAAGATCGGATTTTTTGAAACGGATGCTGACCTTCGTTATCAGGATGAAATCCATGGTTCAATTTTAGAGCAGATTGATAAAATCATCGAAGTCCTTCACCTCAAATTTATGAAAGCAAAAATCACCTACGAGGGGATACAAAGAATAGAACGAT
>CANRSX010000017.1 GCA_947642555.1 uncultured Roseburia sp.
TCCCTCTGTCTCCTTTATCTCCAGTACCAATGAAATATCAATTCGATAAAACGGGTAGCTTTTCCATACATTTTCCCAGTGAATCCATCTCCAGCTGCTTGAGAATCTGCGCAGTTTTTGCAATATTGCCATACTGTCAGGCGAAAATACCGTTATTGGATCATCAATATGCTCGTCATACATCAGAAGAAAAAGATCCCGTATGTCGATTTCGCTCAAATGAATGGACGCAGCTTTTCTGTCGAATCCTTCGAGATGATTCTGAGTGTAAATGTCTGCACACAGATCAGTCTGAAAAAATCATCTGCCAGCTGAGCAGGTGAAATGACATGTATCTTCCTGTCCCGCTGAACACCTATGAGCTTATTCACACCCAGTGCTGTACAGTCTTCTGTGTCATATAATCCGAACTGAAACCAGTCTGCAAATTTGGTTTTGCGCCCTGTAAACAGCGGAAATAAAAAGGACTTTATATGTTCATATAATTTCCAGGAATCCCGGATGCTGCCAGCACATTTTATTTCACTTGTGTTGCTTGCTCCCATATCAATCAGTCTGATATAGAAGGGCTCCAATGTGTCTAAAGTAATAATAAGGAGATACATACCTTTTAAGCTGTTTCTGCGTCTGCCCGTTTTGTCTTTCATTTTCATAAGAATTTCTTCCATATCATGTGTACAGATCTTTGCTCCACTGTCCCAAATATCTTCTGTATCGATATTACTCCAGGGAAGCTGCCAGTATTATTTGGGTGAAAGATTGGTAGGGTTGTTAATGTTTTTTGCCCATTAACAAACAGTCACTAAGTTTTATTTGCCGTTCAATATTTTTTTCTGTATTGTTCTGCTTTAATACATCGTAGGCATGTGTCAAATTAGTAATTGCATGTTGTAAATCCGTGCGATGTTCTGCTTCGTTACAGGCTTTCTGAGCTTCTTCTAATGTCGATTTGAATCTGTCAGTGTGCTCATGCATGTGCTTAATTATTATTTGATATTTATACATTTCCATCAGTAATTCCTGATAACAGTGGACAAAATTACTTAGGTAATGGGAGGCTTTACCATTAAATACAAACCGGATTTTCGTAGAAATACTTCTTATTGTTTCTAATCTTTTGAGAAAAATTTTATGATAAGGTTCTTCTGACAGATGATCTGTTATATCTGCGATATCTTCTAGATAAGCGTTGTTGGTCATCCAGGTAAACAAATAATCTACTTCCAAAACAGGCTGATTGCTTTCCGTTATTAATAATAATTGGTTGTTTTCGTATAATGATATAAAGTCTTTAGCGATAATATAATATTCTACACGCTTATCAAATAAATGCTGTTTGTTGCTTAGGCGGATCTGCTGTATTGACTGAAATAGAGCTAAAATAGCGACGAGAGTGGTTATCACAGAAAGAAACAGATTTATCCATTCAGGTGTTGACATAATGTTTCCCTCCTCTGTTATACGGTGCTGTCTTGATAATTAATACTTATATATCAATTTTGTCTGTTTCGATACAGTATATTTTCTTAAATGCAGAAAATGTGTTTTAGAATCTGCCACAATGATAACTACTCAAAAATACCATGGATCAGTTCCGTTCCAAACACCTCGAAAATACAGATTATAGTGGTCAGTATGTATTCATTTTTCTCAAAATCAAATAAGCGATTTAATATTACAAACATAAGCACAGAGAAAGAAATAAATAGTATCTGCACAAGGATCATAAGAGGTTTTCTTCTTTTCCTGATATTTTCTTCCTTTTCCTTCTTCTGTTCGGCATGTGCTTTAAGTTCAAAAAGTGCTGCCATGGTATCGCTGCATTTTATAACCGCAGCCAACATATCCGACTGATTATATTCAGGCAGGGCAGCATCGTTTTTCACAGTCACATGCTGCCCTTTGTCAAAAAAATCAAATAATTCATTGACTGCAAACATACAAAGAAGATTGTCGGAATCAATGGGGATGTCTTTGCCGCAACTATAACAGTAATCCGACTCGGGAAGATGATCCAGTTGGTCAGTTGTGATCGTATCGATAATCATTCCGCAATCGCTGCAGACAATTCCAAAATACGGAATCAGAATTTTATTTTGGATGAGAAGATCGACAATCCGGCAGATCTGATGATAATCCAGATTTGTCCGTTCCTGTATTTTTGAAATTGTGATGTTCTCTTTCTCATTGGATGGAAGGCTGGAAAGAAAGTTTTTGACAGTTTCTAATCCTTTCCGATCCTCATCCGTACAGATCAATGATTCTGAGCAATACATAATCCACCTCGTCTTCGTCTATATACAGATTCCATGAGAGGATACAATACCCCTTCATGGATTTTACGGTTAAAAAATAATCCTGACTGGCCGAAATATTCTCATCTTTCTTTACATAAAACTGTATGCCGTCACATCTTTTGTTATTATAAATCATTGATTTATTATTGTAAAAGATTGGACGGGATTGTAACGGTTTCTTTCCTGCCGATGTCTGATCGACCTTTGACGTGTCCGCATCAGAAGCGATAAGCCGTACCGGATACATCCGTTTATTTTGGATAAAGATCGAAAAATCGGTTCTCGTAATTGCTATATATTTTTCGAAAATTGTTCTGATATCGTCGATAAATGCAGCTGAATCAGCATCCGTCAGTGATTTTATGTGCTGTGTAAAATAGGAGAGGATACGGCTGAACTCATCACTGCAGTTATCCAGCACGGTTTCAATCTCATCAGGGATATCGATACAGCTCTCTAACAGATGATATATGCGGCGTTTATTCATTTCGTTCAGGCGAAATACGTTCGTTTCTATTTTGATTTCAAGCCATTCGCAGAGAGAGCCAAGAGCCTCTGTTGCCTGTTTTTCGGAAGATGTGCTGATATGCTGCTCATCATCCTCATGATTTCTGTTTAGTTCCCTGTAAAGAAATATATTTGCTTTTGGCTTTACCCGTATTTCTATCAGGTTTCGATCAATGTAGATATTGGCAATGATCGGATAAAGCCGTGAGCATTCGTATCCTTCCCGATCAAAGGTATTGATCATTTTACATAAAATGACTCGTAAAACAGTTCCAGCCGATGAATCAATGTGGCGATAATTGCATACAGTCAGTGATTCATTATAAGTATTCCCGCTGATATGACGATGAGTCTTTATTTTTTCAGAAAATTTTTCCTCTAAGTATGTGTTGTCTCTTAGCTTATCGATGGAATCGTCCGCCAAATCTCTCAGATAGACGTCCTTTTTTCCGCAGCATACAGAATCGTCGATCCAGGATTCTACGATTTCCAGATTGGCCGGATTCGTGTTAGCAAAATCTTCAATTCCCTGTATTAAAACAGGACGTCCCTTACTGACAGGAATTTTTGCTTCTTTATGTGTTTTGGCAAACTTTCTTAACGGGAGAAGTGTAAGATATTCTTCATATTCGTTTTTCAGTGTATCAGGAATTGCAAAAGGCATTCTTCAGATCCTCCCCGGGCCATTTTCTTTTATTATACTATGGTAGTCAGAAAATGCAATATTATGTTGAAATATGTTGTGCCTTTCTGAAAAAGTGCGTAACATATTACAATGTTTTTTCAATACTTTTTGAAAACATCCTCCACAATTTTTCACTGCCATCTTTCCCCGGCCGCCAATTCATGCTATAGTAGCAGATGAAAGTCAGTGCAGACATTTTTTGAACATTGGCCCGGGCTGGCATTTACCGTCCTGTTTTCTTATTTTTACCCGGAAATGGATCTGGAAACGACCTGTCTCCCGTGATTGAGAGTATCCGGGAAGAACCGCCAAAAAACGGCTGGCACGGCAGAAAGGATGACCATGTGTATCGACAGAGATCGTTTTGAACAGGCAAAAAACAAAGTGATCGGAGCGAAGCGTGAGCGCCAGGGGATCGGTACGCTCTCCGAGAAAACAGTGCACGCGGTGTTAAAGCACTACTATGCGCCGGAGACGTCCGCCCAGGAGATTCCCGTCGAGGGCTTTGTGGCGGACATCTGCACAGAGGAGGGCATCATCGAGATACAGACCCGTTCCTTTGACAGCATGCGGAAAAAACTGGCCGCGTTTCTGCCGCAGCATCCGGTCACCGTTGTCTATCCGATCCCCCATATCAAATGGCTCAGCTGGATTGACGAGACCACCGGCGAGACCTCCCCGAAGCGCAAATCCCCGAAGCGCGGCAACCCGTACATGGCGTTTATCGAGCTCTATAAGATCCGGCCCTTTCTCGCGGATGAAAATCTGCGGTTTCGCTTTGACCTGATTGACATGGAGGAGTACCGGCTGTTAAACGGCTGGAGCCGGGATAAAAAACGGGGGAGCGACCGGTATGACCGGATACCGGTTACATTTGTGGATGAGGTGCGGATCGACTGCCGCGAGGATTACCGGAAGCTGCTGCCAGAAGATCTGCCGGAGGAGTTTACGACAAAGGATTTTTCAAAATGCGCGCATATTCCGGTGCGCTTAGCGCAGACAACCCTCCTGATCCTTCATGATCTTGACATCGTGGAGCGCGTCGGAAAGCAGGGGCGCAGCTATCTGTACCGGGTTTGTTAGTCCAGAAATCCCAGATATTCGTCAAACAGGTTAAACAGCATATCCCCGGAGCAGACCGGCAGCTCCGCCGAAGTGTGGTTCAGCGGTACATAGGTATAGAGATCCGTGGCTTTTGTCAGCACAAGCGCCGGGATCACGTCATAATCCGGACCGAAGAGGATCTCTAAGTAAGCGCTGTATTTTGCCGCCTGCTGCACCTCCTCTTCCTCGATCTGATCCTTCATTTTAAATTCCAGGGAAAAGACATGTGTCTCCGTGATCACAAGGACATCCGCGTAAATCCGGATGGCGCGTGATTTTCTGATGCGCAGCTCAAACGCGATCTCCCAGCCAGAGACGTCCACGCCGAAGAGATCCGGAAACAGCGCGCGCATGGTCGCGGCAGTATCCCGGAAGGAATGAAACAGCCCCCTGGTGTCGTTTAAATTCCGTCCGATCTGCTTACAGCCCCTTGTCAGCTGCGCGAACCATTCGTCTTCGCCCTGTGCGAGAAATTCGGGGACAGTGGCATAATAGCCGCAGAAATCATTAAGACCCCGGTGCGGCCTGGCCTGCCGGATCAGCCCGTGCCAGCGGCAGGCGTCATCCTGATAGCAGAGCTCGCGCATGTAGGGGGAGGCGTAGAGATAGTGATTGACCACGCCCCGCGCAAGGCCCAGTCGTTTTGCGATCTCTTTTGCTTTGATGCCGTCATTGCCGCAGATCACGGCAAAAATATTTCGTTCTGTCAGATCCATGTCAGATTCACCGCCTGCACATATGAATAAGATGCTGGGTCAAAGACATTTGCCCCATGATGCCTTCGGATTTCTGTGTGTTTCACACTCTCGAAATCCGAAAAACATTCGAAATCCGCTCATTTTCCTGCGGAAAATGGCTACTTTCTCATGTTTGGCGGGTCGCAAAGTCATGTTTTTTCACGCAGGCGTGAAACACATGACCTTCCCACCCTGGCATCATGATAACATATTTTCCCGGCGGACGAAAGCAAAAAGCTTTACAGCAATGGTCTTTTTCCTTATAATGGGATCATGTTGAAGCATCCTTTTCACAGAAACGGAGAATCTTATGAAATGGAAACAGTATACGATTGAGACGACAACTGTCGCGGAAGATTATATCAGCATGGCCCTCGCGGAGCTTGGCATTGACGGTGTGCAGATCGAGGACAATATTCCGCTCTCGAAGGAGGATCAGGCGGACATGTTTATCGATTTTCTGCCCGAACTCCCGCCGGACGACGGGACAAGCCGCGTGAGCTTTTTTATTGAGGAGGACGGGAGCGACCACACGGAGCTGCTTTTGCAGGTAAAAAAAGCGTTAGAGGAGCTGCGCGGCATCGTGGAGATCGGGAGCGGTGCGATCACGTCCGGGGAGACGGAGGATCTCGACTGGATCAATAACTGGAAAAAATACTTTACATCGTTTTACATTAATGATATTCTGATCAAACCGACCTGGGAGGAGTTAAAGGAGGAGGATCGGGACAAATTTTTGATCGAGATTGATCCGGGCATCTCCTTTGGAACCGGAAAGCACGAGACGACCCAGCTGTGCATCCGCCAGCTGCAGAAATACATCCGCGGCGGGCAGACAGGGCAGGAGTCCGCCGGTCCGGCATCTGCTGCGTCCGAAGAGATGGCCCCGGGGGATCTGCCGGGCAATTCTCAGTCCGCCGGCCCTAAGGTGCTTGACGTGGGCTGCGGGAGCGGGATCCTCTCGATCGTAGCGTTAAAGCTTGGCGCCTCGGCGGTTGTGGGGACGGATCTCGATGCGGACTGCCTGACCTCCACGCGCAATAATATGGAAGTAAATCATCTGGCGCCGGAGCTTTCGACCTTCTATCTTGGCAACCTGATCGACGATACGGCGCTCCAGGAAAAGGTCGGAACGGAGGAATACGACATCGTTGTGGCAAATATCCTGGCGGATGTGATTATCCCGATGGCGCCGGTCATTCCGGCCCGGTTAAAGCACGGCGGATATTTTATCACGTCCGGCATCATTGATTTTAAGGAGCAGGAAGTGCGGGAGGCGATCGTGGACGCGGGCATGGAGATCGTGGAGATCAACCATCAGGGCGAGTGGGTCAATATCACGGCGCGCCGTCCGTAACGGAGAAAGCGATACGGCGGGAGGAAGCGGAATGTATCAGTTTTTTGTGGAGGACACGCAGGTTTCGGACGGGACGGTGACCATCGGGGGCGGGGATGCAAAACACATTCACAGTGTGATCCGCCTGCGGGACGGAGAACGGATCCGCGTCACGACGGCTTCCGGGAACAGCTTTTTCTGCGGGATCACAGAGCAGGATCAGACGACGGTGCGGGCAAAGATCCTCGCGGAGGCGGAGGACACGGAGCTTCCCGGCAGGATCATCCTCTTTCAGGGCCTTCCGAAAAGCGATAAGATGGAGCTGATCATCCAGAAGGCCGTGGAGCTGGGCGTATCGGAGATCGTGCCGGTCGCGATGAAAAACTGTGTGGTGCGGCTGGATGAGAAAAAAGCGGCCGCAAAGACCGTGCGCTGGCAGGAGATCGCGCGAAGCGCAGCGAAGCAGTCGAAGCGGAGCCGGATTCCCGCGGTGCATCCGCCGGTGACGGTAAAAGAGCTGGAAAAGCGCGCAAAAGAGTGCGATGTGATGCTGGTTCCCTATGAGAATGAGGAAGGCATACAGTCTCTGCGGCTGGCCGTGCGGACGATCCGGCCCGGCAGCGCGATCGGCGTCTGGATCGGTCCGGAGGGCGGATTTGCGCCGGAGGAGATTGCACTGGCAAGGGAGAACGGGATGCGGACGGTTTCGCTGGGCAGGCGGATCCTGCGCACGGAGACGGCAGGACTCATGATGCTGTCCGTCTTAGGATACGAGCTGGAAGTGTGAGCGGCACGAAGAGAGGGCTGCGCAAAGCGGCAGAAGGAGAGGAAACAGTAAGACAATGAAAGTATATCTGGACAATTCCGCGACCACGCGCTGCAGCGAGCGGGCGAAAGCGATTCTGATCCGGGCGCTGACGGAGGATTACGGGAACCCGTCCGCGCTGCACGGCATGGGAAAGTCTGCGGAGGACTATATCAGGGATGCGCGGGAAAAAATCGCGGCGACGTTAAAGGTGGAGGAAAAAGAACTGATGTTCACATCCGGCGGCACGGAGTCCAACAATATGGCGATCATCGGCGCAGCGCTCGGCAATCCGCGGCTCGGAAGGCATATCATCACCACGGAGATTGAGCACCCGTCTGTCCGGGAGCCGTTCGAAGCTTTAAAAGAGCTCGGCTATGAGATCACATATCTTGGCGTGGACGGCGAGGGCCGGATTTCGCTGGAGGAACTCTCCTCAGCGGTGCGGGAGGACACGGCGCTGGTTTCCATTATGATGGTCAATAACGAGATCGGGGCCGTGGAGCCGGTGGGGGAGGCCGCGAAGCGGATCCGGGAGAAAAATCCGCACACGCTGTTTCATGTGGATGCGATCCAGGCGTATGGGAAATTCCGGATTTATCCGAAAAAGCTGGGCATCGACCTGCTCTCCGTGAGCGGGCATAAGATCCGCGCGCCCAAGGGAACCGGTTTCCTTTATATCGGGGATAAGATAAAGATAAAGCCGCTGCTCTACGGCGGCGGGCAGCAGAAGGGCCTCCGCTCCGGCACGGAAAATGTGCCCGGGATCGCCGCGCTCGGCGAGGCGGCGGCGGAGAGCTATGAGCGTCTTGACGAGACGGTGAGCCGGCTGTACGGGCTGCGGGAGCGCCTGATCGGACAGATCGCGCAGATCCCGGGCGTGACGGTGAACTGTGCCGCACAGTCCGCCGGAGCCGGTCATTCCGGTGATCAGCCCGCAGCCCCGACGGCAGCCCCGGCCCGGACAGCCGACCGTCCTGTGTCCGACGCCGGCCCGGTCCGGTCAGCCGGTCAGCCCATGGCCCGGCCCGGTGATTTGCCCGGCACCGGCGAACGCGCGCAGCAGCCGGCCGGCCCGACGGTCGCCCCGCACATCGTGAGCGTCACAGCGGAGGGCGTGCGGAGCGAAGTACTGCTCCACGCCTTAGAGGACGCTGGGGTCTACGTGTCGGCGGGGAGCGCCTGTTCCTCGCACAAGCCCGCGCCGAGCCGCACGCTGCTCGGGATCGGCCTGACAAAAGAGCAGGCCGGATCCACGATCCGTATCAGCATGGGGGCGGAGACGACGGAGGAAGAAGTGGATTACGCGGCGGCAAAGCTTGCGGAGCTTGTGCCCGCGCTGCGCCGTTTTACCAGGAGGTAACAGAAGATGGATTACAAATCATTTTTGATCAAATACGCGGAGATCGCGATCAAAGGGAAAAACCGCTACCTGTTCGAGGAGGCGCTGGCTGCACAGATCCGCCGCGCGTTAAAGCCTGTAGAGGGAAACTTTACGGTGCGCCGGGAGCAGGGGCGGATCTATGTCGACACGGAAGGCAGCTACGACTATGACGACACGGTGGAGGCGCTGCGCCATGTGTTCGGGATCGTCGGGATCTGTCCGGTGGTGCTGCTTGCGGACGAGGGATTTGACCGGCTGAAGGACGAGGTGCTCTCATACATCGATCAGGTCTATGAGGAGAAGCGTTTTACCTTCAAGGTAAATGCGAGACGCGCCAGGAAGAATTATCCGCTGGAATCCATGGAGATCAACGCGCGGATGGGGGAGGCGGTCTTAGAGGCGTTCCCGGAGACGCGGGTAGACGTGCATCACCCGGATGTGCTGCTTTGCATCGAGATCCGGGAGCAGATCAACCTGTATTCCACCGTGATACCGGGGCCGGGCGGGATGCCGGTGGGGACAAACGGAAAGGCTATGCTGCTGCTGTCCGGGGGGATCGACAGTCCGGTGGCAGGCTACATGATCGCGAAACGGGGCGTTTCGATCGACGCGGTCTATTTCCATGCGCCGCCCTACACCTCGGATCGCGCGAAGCAGAAGGTGGTCGACCTTGCGCGGATCATCGCGCGCTATACGGGGCCGATCCGCCTGCACGTCGTGAATTTCACGGCGATCCAGCTCTACATTTATGAGCAGTGCCCGCACGAGGATTTAACGATCGTGATGCGCCGCTATATGATGCGGCTCGCGGAGCATTTTGCAAATGAATGCGGCAGCCTCGGCCTGATTACCGGGGAGAGCATCGGCCAGGTGGCCAGCCAGACCATGCAGTCGCTGGCTGCGACAAATGAAGTCTGTACCATGCCGGTTTACCGCCCGCTGATCGGATTCGACAAGCAGGAGATCGTGGAGGTGTCAGAGCGCATCGGAGCCTACGAGACGTCGATTCTTCCCTACGAGGATTGCTGTACGATCTTTGTCGCGAAGCATCCGGTCACGAAGCCGAATCTGAATATTATCCGCCGCGATGAGACGCTTCTCACGGAAAAGATTGACGCGCTGGTGCAGGAGGCCGTCGATACGGTCGAGGTGATCCGGGTGGAAGCGGGCTGAGGTTTTTATAAAAAAGTTACGAAAAGTTCAGCCCGCGCCATTCGCAAAATCGTGCTTTCAGCACTCTTCGCTGCTAACGCAGCTGATTTTTGCTCATATACGGGCGCTTCGCTCATGCATCGCAGAATGCGCTCATTCATGCGAGCATGATTCGCCCATTTTGCGATGCATGGCTGAACTTTTCAATAAAAACAAGACCGCAGGACAAAAAATCCTGCGGTCACAGCTTCCATCCTGTAACATGCCGGTACGACGTCTACCGGAGCAGATAGGGAGATAAGGTCTCCATGATCTCGTCGAGATGCTCCTCCGTGTGGATGGCAAGATCGATCGGCTTGGAGAGATCCAGGCTGAAGATGCCCATGATGGACTTTGCATCGATGACATATCTGCCGGAAATTAAATCAAAATCATATTCATACTGTGTGATAGCATTCACAAAAGATTTTACCTTGTCGATCGAATTTAAAGATATCTGTACTGTTTTCATATGAATAGGCCTCCTTGCAAAAGTAAACTGTTTCAGATGCCCTTATAGTAATGTTTTTTGATGGAAAAGTCAACAGTAAAACGGAAAAATATAGAAATGGAGATTACAATGAAAAAGGCTGCGCTGCACAATCTGGGGTGCAAGGTAAACGCATATGAGACGGAGGCCATGCGGCAGCTTCTGGAGGACGCCGGGTATGAGATCACCGCGTTTTTCGATGTGGCGGACGTCTATGTGGTCAACACCTGTTCCGTGACCGGTATGGCGGATCACAAGTCCAGGCAGATGCTTCACCGGGCGAGAAAAAAGAATCCTTCGGCCGTGATCGTCGCCGCGGGCTGCTACGTGCAGACAGGGGAGGGCAGAGGGGAACTGAACGGGATCGCCGACCTTGTGATCGGAAATAATGAAAAACACCGGCTCACAGAGCTTCTGGCGGAATATGAGGCTTCCCGCGTACCGGTGACATGCGTTTCCGATATGAATCATGGAAAAACAGCATATGAGGAGCTTACGCTGAAAAAGACGGCGGAGCACACGAGGGCGTTTGTCAAGGTGCAGGACGGCTGCAACCAGTTCTGCACTTACTGTATCATCCCCTATGCGCGCGGGCGGATCCGCAGCCGCAGGCAGGAGGATGTGCTCGCCGAGATCCGCGCGCTCGTGAAAAACGGGTGTCTCGAGGTCGTGCTCACCGGGATCCACTTGGGATCCTACGGCAGGGATACCGGTGAGAGCTTATCCGGCCTGATCGCGGCGGTCTGTGCGGTGGAAGGGATCGAACGCGTCCGGCTGGGGAGCTTAGAGCCCGGCGTGATGACGGAGGAATTTGTCCGTGCGCTCGCCGCGCAGCCAAAGCTCTGCCCGCATTTTCACCTCTCGCTGCAGAGCGGCTGCGACGCGGTGCTCGCCCGCATGAACCGGCACTACACCACGGCGGAATATGAGGCCGGCTGTGAGCGGATCCGTGCGCATTTTCCCCATCCGGCGATTACGACAGATGTCATTGCCGGATTCCCGGGCGAGACGGAGGAGGAATTCGCAGCCACCCTGGATTTTGTCCGGCGGATCCGTTTTTATGAGCTGCATATCTTTAAATATTCCAGACGTGCGGGAACTAAGGCGGCGGATATGCCGGGTCAGGTGCCGGAGCAGGTAAAATCAGACAGAAGCGCCGCTTTATTTGAGGCGGAGCGGCAGATGTCGCGGGAATTCCGGGATTTTTACATCGGAAAAACCGTGACCGCGCTGCTTGAGGAACCCTGTGAAATCGACGGGGTGACGTATGATACCGGCTACACGAAGGAATATCTGAGGGTTGCGGTAAAAGCGCGGCGGACCGGTGCCTGCGCGGCGGAGGGGGCAGGTCTGAGCCGGTCGAACTGTCTGGTGCAGGGGACGGTGACGGGGCAGCTTTTGGATGACCTCTATCTTTTGGTTGAATTTTAGGACAAACTATATTAGAATAAGTAATAACGATGCTTTTTCGACAAGGTGCAGGAGAACGGCGCTCATTGTCTGAGCAGGTATAAGGGCGTGACAAATATGCAGAATATCAATAACACACAATACTTCAAAGTAGAAAAAGAACCGGAGCTTAAGGTGGGCGACATCATCGCGATCGTGTACCGCGCGCTCTCTGAGAAGGGGTACAATCCGGTCAATCAGATGGTCGGGTATATTATGTCCGGAGATCCGACGTATATCACCAGCCACAACAATGCCAGGAGCCTGATTATGAAAGTGGAGCGGGACGAGTTGGTGGAGGAAGTCCTGCGGGCGTATATTAAGAATCATTACTGGGAATAGGAGTCTCATGAGAGTTTTAGGACTGGATTTTGGATCGAAGACGGTCGGAGTGGCGGTCAGCGACGAGCTGATGCTGACGGCTCAGGGCCTTGAGATTATCCGCAGGGAATCCCCGAATAAACTGCGGCGGACGCTGGCAAGGATCGCGCAGCTGACAGAGGAATATCAGGCAGAGCGCATTGTCCTCGGCTATCCGAAGAACATGAACGGCACGGAAGGGGAGCGCTGCGAAAAGACAAAAGAATTTGCGGAGCTGTTAAAAAAGCGCACGAATCTTCCGGTCGAGCTGTGGGACGAGCGCCTGACGACCGTGGAGGCCGACCGCATCATGATGGAGACCGGCGTGCGCCGGGAGAACCGGAAGCAGTATGCGGATGAGATCGCGGCGTCGCTGATCCTGCAGGGCTATCTGGATTCCCTGAAAAACGGAGCGGAGGTTTAGATGGAGAAAATAGTATTTGACGACCCTGAAACAGAAGAAAACACCGAATTTTTCGTGGTGGAAGAGACGCAGCTTGGCGGAGTCCGCTATCTTCTTGTGACAGAAGAGGAGGAGGGCGACTGCGAGGCTTATATCTTAAAGGAAGTAAGAGAAGCGGACGGAGAAGTTTTTTTTGAGATGGTGACAGAGGAGACGGAGCTCGCGTCGGTCGGAAAAGTATTCGCGGAGCTGATGGAAGATGTAGATGTTGAATATTAACAGAAAAGAAAGGAAATATCGGAGGTAATTTTTTTGAAAAAAGAGAAATCACAGAAGCTTAAGATTATTCCGCTCGGAGGTCTTGAGCAGATTGGAATGAATATTACTGCCTTTCAGTATGAAGACAGTATTATTGTTGTGGACTGCGGACTGTCCTTCCCGGAGGACGATATGTACGGGATTGATCTCGTGATCCCGGATATCTCCTATTTACAGGAGAATATAGAAAAAGTAAAGGGATTTTTTATCACGCATGGCCATGAGGATCATATCGGGGCGATCCCGTATGTGTTAAAAGAGATCAATGTGCCGATCTATGCGACGAAGCTGACGAACGGCATTATCGAGCACAAGCTCCGCGAGCACAATATGCTGACCAAGGTAAAGCGCAAGGTGGTGCGCCACGGACAGCACATCAATCTCGGGTGCTTCCGCGTGGAATTTATCAAGACGAATCACAGCATTCAGGACGCGGCTGCGTTAGCGATCCATTCCCCGGCGGGGACAGTGATCCACACCGGAGATTTTAAGGTGGATTACACACCGGTGTTCGGCGATGCGATCGATCTGCAGCGGTTCGGCGAGCTGGGCAAAAAGGGCGTGCTCGCGCTGATGTGCGACAGTACCAATGCGGAGCGGCAGGGATTTACGCGTTCCGAGAAGACGGTGGGAAAGACATTTGACGAGCTGTTTGCGGATCACAAAAACAGCCGGATCATCGTGGCAACATTTGCGTCAAATGTAGACCGCGTGCAGCAGATTATCAACACTGCATATAAGTACGGGCGCAAGGTGGTGGTGGAAGGCCGGAGCATGGTCAATATCATCGGCATCGCGTCTGAGCTTGGATATATCAATATCCCGGATAATACGCTGATCGACATTGAGGAGTTAAAGCATTATCCGGATGAGCAGACCGTGCTGATCACGACCGGAAGCCAGGGCGAGGCGATGGCTGCGCTCTCCCGGATGGCCAGCGGGATTCATAAGAAGGTGACGATCAAACCGAACGATACGATCGTGCTAAGCTCTAACCCGATCCCCGGAAATGAAAAGGCGGTGTCGCGGATCATCAATGAGCTGTCCATGAAGGGGGCGAATGTGATCTTTCAGGATGTGCATGTTTCCGGACATGCCTGCCAGGAGGAGATCAAGCTGATCTATTCGCTTGTCCGGCCGAAGTACGCGATCCCGGTGCACGGGGAGTACCGCCATCTGATCGCGCAGGCAAAGATTGCGGAGGAGCTTGGCATCCCGAAGGATCATATCTTCCTTCTCTCCTCGGGCGATGTCTTAGAGCTGAACGAGGAGAATGCGCGGGTGAACGGGCGCGTCCACACCGGAGCCGTCATGGTCGACGGGCTCGGCGTCGGCGATGTGGGAAATATCGTGATGAGAGACCGTCAGCACCTTGCGGAGGACGGGATTATCATTGTGGTGCTCACGCTGCAGGGAGGCTCCGGGCAGGTGATCGCAGGACCGGATATCGTCTCGCGCGGATTTGTCTATGTGCGGGGATCCGAGAGCCTGATGGAGGAGGCGAAACGCCTTCTCGACGAGCGGATGGATTACTGCATGGACCGCGGGATTACCGACTGGGGCAGGATCAAGACGGAGATCAAGGATTCCCTCGGGGATTTTGTGTGGAAAGAGACGAAGCGCCGTCCGATGATTATGCCGATTATTATGGAGGTATAAGAGAGCTATGAACCTGAACAAGATCATTTTAAAATTTGTCAGCATCAGTTTTTCCATACTGGTTCTGCTGCTCGTGGTGATCGGACTCGTGGAGCTGGGGCATTTCTGCTATGAGTTCGGCTATCGGGTGTTTACGGAGCCGCCGGTGGCGGCATCTCCGGGCAGGGATGTGATGGTTCAGGTGACGGATGATATGTCGGAGCGGGAGATCGGAGCGATGCTGGAGGAAGAAGGGCTGGTGCGGGACGATCTGCTGTTTTTCGCACAGTTAAAGCTCTCGGCATATTCCAAAAAGCTTCAGCCGGGCGTCTATACGTTAAACACGTCGATGACCGGAAAGGATATGATGGCGATTATGGCCGCAGTGCCGGAGGAGGAGACCGGGACGGAGACGGAGGACGGTACGGACGGCAGCGCGGATGAAGCGGGTGCAGAGGGTGACGTTGTGGACGGGGATGCCGGCGGGATCGATGGCGTTCTGGACGGAACCGGGGCCGATGGCGGCGGAGCGGATGCGGACGAAGCGGACGGTGACGGAGCGGATGCCGGCGACGGAACGTGAGGTGAGATACCGTGATCACAGATGAGAGACTGGTCACCTATATCAATTCGCTCGGAGCGGAGATTCCGCCGTATCTCCGAAGGATCGAGTCCGCGGCGCATGCGGCGCGCGTTCCGGTGATACGAAGAGAGACGCAGGGGCTGCTTCGGCTGCTGCTTGCGCTGAAGCGGCCGAAGCGGATCCTCGAGGTCGGGACTGCGGTCGGATTTTCCGCGCTTTTTATGGCGGAATACGCTCCTGCGGATGCCCGGATCACGACGATCGAGAATTACGAAAAGCGGATCAGTGAGGCGCGTGAACATATAAAACAGGCGGGCAGGACGGATCAGATCACGCTGCTCGCCGGGGACGCGGCGCAGATTCTGCCGACACTTGACGATGCGTATGATCTGATTTTTATGGATGCCGCGAAGGGGCAGTACCTTTTCTTTCTGCCGGAGGCGCTGCGGCTGCTGGGGGCGGAGGGCGTGCTGGTGTCCGACAATGTCTTACAGGACGGCGACATCCTGGAATCGCGTTTTGCGGTGACGCGCCGCAACCGCACGATCCACAAGCGGATGCGGCAGTATCTGTATGAGCTGACGCATCAGGAAGGGCTTGTGACGTCCGTGCTGCCGGTGGGCGACGGGGTGACGGTCAGTGCCTGGGAAAGAGGACGGCCCGTGGGAGGAAGAGAGCGATGAGAAAACCGGAACTGCTGGTGCCGGCCGGAAGCCTTGAGGTGCTTAAGGTTGCAGTGATGTACGGCGCGGATGCCGTGTACATCGGCGGAGATGCGTTTGGGCTTCGGGCAAAGGCAAAGAATTTTTCCATGGAGGAGATCCGGGAGGGAATTTCCTTCGCCCATGCGCAGGGGGTGAAGGTGTATATCACGGCCAATATTCTGGCGCACAATGAGGATCTTTCCGGCGTGCGGGATTATTTTGAGGAGCTAAAAGCGATCGGGCCGGACGCGCTGATCATCTCGGATCCGGGCGTGTTTTCCATCGCAAAAGAGGTCTGCCCAGAGACTGACATCCATATCAGCACCCAGGCGAACAATACGAATTATGCGACGTACCGGTTCTGGCGGGGGCTTGGCGCGAAGCGCGTGGTGTCGGCCAGGGAGCTGTCCATGGCGGAGATTAAGGAGATCCGGGAAAACATTCCGGCGGATATGGAGATCGAGACGTTTGTCCACGGTTCGATGTGTATCTCCTACTCGGGCAGATGCCTTTTGTCGAATTTCCTGACGGGAAGGGACGCGAACCGGGGGGAGTGCACGCATCCGTGCCGCTGGAAGTACGCGGTGGTGGAGGAGACGCGCCCGGGTGAGTATTTTCCGGTTTATGAAAATGACCGCGGTACCTATCTGTTCAATTCAAAAGACCTTTGTATGATCGAATCGATTCCGGAATTGATCGCATCAGGTATTGACAGTTTTAAAATTGAGGGTAGAATGAAGACAGCGCTGTATGTGGCGACGGTGGCGCGTACCTACCGGAAGGCCATTGACGATTATCTGGAGTCAGAGGAGCGGTATCGGACGAATCTGCTGTGGTATCTGGAGCAGATCAGGGGCTGTACGATGCGCCCGTTTACGACCGGTTTCTTCTTTGGAAAACCGTCGGAGGAGTCGCAGATTTATGACAACAGTACATACACGACCGGATACACCTATCTCGGGACTGTCGGCGCAGAGCGCGCGGACGGTTTCTGCCGGATAGAACAGCGGAATAAATTTTCCGTGGGAGAGCAGATCGAGATCATGAAGCCGGACGGACGCAATCTCCCCGTGACGGTGCGGCGGATCACGGATGAGGAGGGAAACGATCAGGAATCGGCGCCGCACGCAAAGCAGGTGATCTGGGTGGACGTCGGCGGTGCGGCGGAGATGTACGACATATTACGTCGGAAAGAATGTTGAAAAAAGAACAGGATGGTGAGAGAAATGCAGGGGAAGTATGTCGCGTATGTGGGCACGTATACGCATGAGAACAGTGTGGGAATTCACATTTATGATGTCGATGTGGAGCAGGGGACATTGCGGGAGCGCAAGGTGGTTCCGATCAATAATCCTTCGGATCTGATTGTCTCAAAGAACCGGAAGTTTCTGTACTCGATTGCGGACGAGGGCGTGGAATCGTTCCGGATCCTGCCGGACGGCGATCTCGAGACGATGAACAAGCAGTGGATCGGCGGTATGAGAGGCTGCTATGTCGAGGTGGACAATCAGAACCGCTATCTGTTTGTCGGCGGCCATCATGACGGCCGTGTGAGCATGATGCGCCTGATGCCGGACGGAAGCATCGGCGAGATCGCGGACGGCATTTTCCATAAGGGGATGGGGCGCAGCCTCGCGCAGCGCAATTTTATCCCTCATGTGGACTGTGTGAAGCTGACGCCGGATCAGAAGTTCCTCTGCGCGGTGGACAACGGGCTTGACCACATGAAGATTTACCGTGTCGACTATGAGTACGGGAAGCTGAAGCTGATCGATATCGTCCGCGGCCCGTTAGAGTCGGCTCCGCGTATGCTGCGTTTTTCAAAGGATGGAAAATATGCGTACCTGATGTATGAGCTGCTGAATGCGGTGGAGGTCTATCAGTATTCGGTGGTGCACGACATGCCGGTCTTCGAAAAGATCCAGACGATCAGCACGGTTTCGAAGAAGGACGGGGACGCGTGCGCGGCTTCCGGCATGGAGCTCACAAAGAGCGGGACACATCTGTTCTGCAGCAATTCGGGCGTGAATTCTATCGTCTGTTTTGAGGTGGATCAGAAGACGGGACTTCTGACCAGGCTGTTTGAGACGAGAGTCAACAGCGATTATCCGAAGATGTTAGAGATTTATCCGGATGAGCGCCATTTTCTCACGCTGAACAATAACTCGAATGATATTTATTCGTATAAGATCGATTACGAGAATAAATACTCGCTGGTATCGGGACCCGGAATCAGGGTGGATAAGCCGAACTGCATCTATATCATGGAGCTCCCAACAGAAGAATAGCAGGATTTCAAGCGCCGCGCAGTAGTCTGCGCGGCGTTAAAAATGAAAAAAGGAATTGGTTGAATCATGTTACATAAAAATAAGAGTGCGCAGGTTGATTTATTAAACGGCCCGATTTTTCCGGCCATGATCCGGTTCGCGGTGCCGTTGTTTTTTTCCAGCGTGTTCCAGCAGCTTTATAATACGATGGATACCGTGATCGTGGGCCATACGCTCGGGGAGACCTCGCTGGCGGCGATCGGCGCCGCGACGCCGGTGTATGATCTCCTGATCGGATTTGCGCTCGGAATGGGAAACGGACTTTCGATTGTGACGGCCAGGAGCTACGGTTCCCGTGACCGGGATCTCTTAATGCGTTCCGTGGCGGCAGCGCTTGTGATCGGAGCGGGAATCGCGCTGTCTCTCACACTGCTGACCCGTGTGATCCTGTTTCCGTTTCTTGAGATTTTAAATACGCCACCGGAGGTGATCGGGGAGGCATACAGCTATGTCTCTCTGATCACGCTTTTTACCGGCGTGATGCTCGCGTACAATCTGTGCGCCGGAGTGCTGCGTGCAATCGGAAACAGCTTCATGCCGCTGGTGTTTCTGATCTGCTCGTCGGTGCTCAATATTGTGCTGGACCTGCTTTTTATCACGCGGTTTTCCATGGGAGTCGCGGGAGCGGCGGCAGCGACGGTGATTGCGCAGGGGATTTCGGTGGTTTTATGCCTGATTTATATTGTGAGAAAGGCGCAGGTGCTGGTACCAAAGAGGCGTCATTTTAAACCGGATGCAGGATTGTACAGGGAGATGACGGCGCAGGGGCTTTCCATGGGCCTGATGAACTGCCTGGTGTCCGCGGGAAGCGCGATCTTACAGTCTGGGATCAACGGTCTGGGGTATCTTGTGATCGCGGGCCATACGGCGGCGCGTAAGCTTTTCCAGTTCTGTATGATGCCGTTTTCCGCGATGATCATGACTGTAAATACATTTGTCTCGCAGAACAGGGGTGCAGACCAGCCCGGACGGATCCGGACGGCGATGAAACGGGCGTATCAGTATAACGCATGCGTGACGGTGGCGATCACGATTTTCCTGGCCGCGTGCGCGCCGTTTATGGTGCGGATCATTTCCGGTTCCGAGGAGCAGGTGGTGCTGTCAAACGGAGCGCTTTATTTAAGGGTGGTAGCGCCCTGCTATGTCATTCTGGGAATGCTGAACGAGACGCGGACCGCGCTGCAGGCGATCGGGCAGAAGATTCTTCCGGTTGTGTCAAGTGTGATCGAGCTGATCGGAAAGATCGTGTTTGCCGCGGTCTTTATTCCGCGATTCGGATATCTGGCGGTGATTTTCTGCGAGCCTGTGATCTGGTGCTTTATGGTGGCGGAGCTTCTGGCAGCCTTCTGGCTGAATCCGTATATCCGGTCAGGGAGGCGTCAGTAATTCGAAAGCACCAGCCTCTGCTTAAACGGCGCCTCCAGCTGGTCGATCGCGCGTCTGGCCTGCCCGTACCGGTTGCGGTTGGTGCGGATCACGCAGATATGGCTGGCGCCGCGGTATTTCTCCCGCTGGAAAAAGGGGATGCGGATCCAGTCCCTGGTAAAGGGGATCTGATTCTCCACCAGAAGCCGTGTGGCCTGGTCGATGATTCGTTCACTGGTAGCTCTGCAAAGCTCGACGTCACGGTCGAGCTTTTTTGTATTTCCTAAAATCTTGGTATGTTTCATTGATATCAACTCCATGCATCAGCGGATCCGGATGTGGATCTGTTTGCCAAGGCTCTCGGCGATCTTAATCAGGAAGTCGAGGCTCGGATTGTAGGTCCCGCTCTCAAACCGCGAGATGTTTGATTTCTTTGTGCCGACACGCTCCGCCAGCGCTTCCTGCGTCATGTGCTGCGCTTTGCGTGCGTTTTTTAATTGTTCGACAACCTCGTGCCGCGGCCCGGGGATCTTTGCGCTGTTATCCATAGTTTTCACATTTCTTTTTTTATTAAAAAGTTATCATATATGATAACTAATGTCAAGAAAAACAGAGAAATGATATTCTGCCATTTTATCGGAATATCGCGAGAGACGGGGTGGAGCTTTATGGATAACGTGCGGCCGGTCACCCGGCCGCTCGTTTCAGGAGTTTTTTCCATTTTCTCTCAGCGCCCGGACGCGCTCTGCCACATTCTGTTTAAATTCCTCATCGGAAAAGTGCGGGTCCCTTGTGCTCATCCAGATCCCGCAGGGCAGTTCGTCGCAGGACCCGCAGTCCGGCAGGCCCTTTTCATTTCTGACACAGTCGTAGATCGTGCAGACGCTGCCCTCTGGCGCATGAAACACCTTACCCTCGCATTCATCACAGCCAGTGCACATTTTGCCGTAACAGTAGCAGCTGTGGCAGTCGGTTCCGCAGACGCTGAGGGCGGATGTACCGGTGTCTTCTCTGTTCTTTGAGATATTTGTAGTTGCTTCGGGATTCATGACAGTTCCTCTCTTTCTCTTCTGATCGGCATGGGCCGGTGAATGACGCATTGCCGTGAGAACAGTGTAGCGGATTCATGCATGAAAATCTTGTATATTTCCGACATATCGCAGGGAGCCGTGATGATGGAAAGGTTGTTCAGAATCATTTACCGAACAGATCGCTGTGTGTTCCGGTACGGGATAGTGTCAGCACCAGCACATCCCCATCAATCCGATAAATGAGAAGCCAGTCCGGCTGGATATGGCATTCCCTGTGACCAACCCAGCTGCCGGTCAGTTCGTGGTCTTTGTTCTTCTCCGGCAGTGTTTCACCCCGTGATAAGGCACGGATAATATCATCCAGAAGGCTGATGTCCAAATTGCGCCTGATTGCCAGTTTATAATCTTTTTTGAATTTCGAGGTCCAGACAATATCCCGCTTCATTTTTTCAGCTCCCGAAGGACTTCCTCAACATCAGAATAGCGCTTTGCATTTGGATCATGTGCAATGCGTTCTGCTTCCAGCATGGCCGCAATGGTTTCCTTGTTGGGCTGTTCAAGCTTCACGTCAAAGGGAAAACCGCCGGCGCGGAGAGACTGGCGCAGAAAAACATTGATAGCGGTGGTAAGGTTCATGCCTAATTCATTGTACAGGTTTTCGCACTGCTTTTTAATGTCGCTGTCCATGCGGAGGCTGAAATTTACTGTGTTTGCCATATTATTTACCCCTTTCGTAATTCATTGCACTTATAGTATATGCGATTTGCAATGCAAAATCAACTGGGTTCAGGATCCAAAATCCCTGACGGAGAAACCATTGACGTTTCCCAAAAGAGTTTATTATAATGAAAAAAACTCATTCGCAGACAGGAGACTACATATGTATTATAAAATCGGAATCTGTGATGACGATAAGGAATTCTGTTCCGGCCTGGAGGAACAGGTGGAGCGGATCGCAAAAGAGCTGTCGGTGAAAGCGGAGACGGAAGTCTGGTATTCCGGCGAAGGGATCCTGCGGGATCTGCAAAACGGCATGCGGCTGGACCTGATCTTTCTGGACATCGAGCTGGTGCGGGCGGACGGCATCCTGGTAGGGAAGTTTATCCGCAATGAGATGGAGGACATCAGCACCCATATCGTATACATTTCTTCCAGGCAGACCTACGCGATGCAGCTGTTTAAAGTCCAGCCTCTCGATTTCCTGGTAAAACCCGTGACAGAGGAGCAGTTAAAGGAAGTCTTAAGCAGAAGCATCCGGCAGAAGCAGAGCCTTAACAGCTGTTTTGAATTTCAGAAGGGGAGCGCCGTATACCGGATCCCCACAGAGGACATCGCCTGGTTTGCAAGCATGGACAAGAAAATCCGGATCGTCACAAAGCAGGGCGGGGAGGAATTTTACGGAAAGTTAAAAGGCATCCTGGAAGAGCTGCCCGCCGGTTTTATGATGATACACCAGTCTTATATCGTCAATCAGCAGTATGTCAGCGAATATTCCTATGATTCCGTAAAAATGATGGACGGGACGGTTTTGAGCATCAGTAAGCCGTACCGGAAAGAGATAAGAAATAAAATCATGCAGTACCGGAGAGAAAAACGATATGATGAGTGTTAATCTGATCACGGAACTGATGGTCAATCTGTTAAGGGTGCTTCTGATCAGAAAACTGATGGAGCTGTTCCTTCCCGCGGAGGAGGAAGGGGAGAAAAAGGTACTGGCCGCAGCCGTCTGTTATTATCTGCTGACGTCCGTTTTGTACGGTATCGTTCATTTGTCAGCATTATACGAAGCTTGTAATTTTATTGGAATCGCGGGACTTTGCTTTTTTTATCCCGGGACATGGAAAAAGAGGATCTTTGTAGCGCTGGCGGTTTTTGCCACGGACCTGGCCTGCGCGCTGGCGGTTTACTTCGCCTTTTCCCGGGAGGGCGTCATGCATCAGCAGGCCATCCGGACGCTGCTGCTTTTCATCTGTGTTACCGTGATCCGCCCGATCGCTTCCCGGGCGGAAGACGGAGAGATCGCCTTTGACCAGCGGCAGGCCGGTATTCTGATCCTGATTCCCGGGGCCGGCATTTTCATACTGTGCGTTCTGCTGTATGAGGGGTTTGAGGGGGCGGCGGCGACGCTGATTTGTGTTTCCGTACTGATCATCAGCCTGAGCGTCTTTTTTCTCTATCATATGATGGCGGATCATTACCGGAGTGTAAGGGAACAGGAACTGTACCGGCAGCAGACTTTCGCATATCAGAACCAGCTGGAGGTGATCACAGAATCCCAGGGGAGGATCCGGGCGTTGCGGCACGACATGAAAAACCACATCCTGGTGCTTCAGATGCTCCTGCAAAAAGGGGATTTGGAGGAAACCAGGCGGTATCTGGCTGCCATGCAGGATTTTATGGCAAACCCATCCGAGTATATCGAGACCGGAAATGAGACGGTGGACAGCCTGTTAAATTATAAGCTGCAGCGGGCCAGAGAGGTGTTACAGACGGTGGAGGCGGGGGTCTGCATACCAGAAAAGCTGGTGCTGCACTCCTTTGATCTCAACGTTGTGCTGGGGAATCTTCTGGATAACGCCATCGAGGCGGCGGCAGAGACAGAGGAAAAAAAGCTGAAGCTGACCATGGAGCTTGAGAAGGGGGTTCTGTTTCTGCACGTCCGAAACAGCTGTCAGGGCATTGCGGACGGAAGGGTACAGCGGCTTAAGACCACAAAGGCGGGCGCGTCGGATCACGGGATCGGTCTTTCGAGCGTGCGAAGGATTGTAGAAAAATATCACGGCGATATGGAGATGATCTGTGAAAACGGTGATATGGAGACGGATATCGTGATGTATATCAGTGAAATGTAAGTGCCGCCGGCTGTTTTCGGCATAAATATGGTCTGATTTCGCCAAAATCCGGAAAACATGTGTATTTGTGATATGCTGAGGACATGTGAGAGAAAACCGGCAGACCGGAAAAAGAGGGCTGACGGTAAATACGAAGGAATGCAGATGTAGTCTGAAAAAGGAGATCAGCATGAAAAAACACAGGTTATGTATCGCGGCGGCTCTGTTCTGCGCATTTGCCGCCGGCTGTCAGAAGGCGCCGGATGCGGTGGAGGGAAACGGCATCCGGCACGCACAGGGGGAACTGGAACGGCAGGTGCAGGATATTGCCGAGGGGGAGACGCCGGGGCCGGGCCAGGGAGCAGACGGAGTGCAGAAAGGGACGGCAGACGGAGCGGGGGCGCAGTCTGCGAGCAGGTACGAGGGCGTCATAGGCACAGGCGGCAGTAAAATCAGCATCAACGCCGAAATCCCCGGGCTTCCTGACGATCTGTACATCATCACGTTACAGCCGGACGAGGGACTTGACCGGGAGAACCTGCTCACCTTCCTGGACAGCGGGGGAGGAAACATAGAGGACACCTCGGAGGAGCTGTTAAGAGAGCTTGAGGAGAATGACCGGGAGAACAGTACCATTGATGAAAACGGAGAACGGTTTTTATATTCCAGATTCGGCGACCACAGCGCGAGCCGGCTGGGGGACGGGACAAAGTCAGCCTCCTTTACCTGTCATACAGGGGCGTATTATGTGGATCACGCGCTGAAGGAAAAATGTCTCGGGATTTTTAACGGGGACTACCAGGAGACTTCCATTCCTGCGGATCAGATGGGGGAGGGCAGCTTTTCGGCAGACCAGGCCGTGGAACTGCTGCGGGACAAGATCAGGGCTGCGGGAGCAGAGGAGTTCTGTGTCCGGAAGGTTTATTTTTGCGAGGGCAGCGATTACAGCTTTTACCGGCTGGAATTTGTACCCTCCTGTGACGGGATCGCGGTGGACATCGGGGCAAACAGCTATGCACTGGGACAGGTCTGGCCAAACGGGTATGCCGATGTCTCCGTGGAGGGCGTGGCGGAGGTAACCCTGACGGATTTCTGCGGAAGGCCGGCGGAGAAGGAGCCGGTTGCGGCGATTACATTTGAGCAGGCTGTGAGTATCCTGGAGCAGTATCTGGATCAGGGTATGATCGAATCGGACGGCAGTATCACGTATCACAGGGTGGCGCTGCATTACTACCCGGTGCCAGACCCTGCGCCGGCCATGGATGAGATCGAGTATAAATCCGAGCTGGTGCTGATCCCCATGTGGCATATCTGGATGCCGCTGGACGAATATGTGGACGGAGGGTACGGTCCGAAAGCCGGGCCGTCGCACATCTGTGTGAATGCGGTCACGGGAGAACTGATACAGACGGATTAGAGGGATATGCATATGAAATTTTTATGGCAGGATCTAAAGAGAAGCTTTGCAAATCCGGGCTTTTTTGCAGGCTTTTTCGGTCTTCTGGCGCTGCTGGCTTACAATTTTATCACGGAATCGCTCCATTCGGGGAGTCCTTATTTTGCGATCGTAAATATACTGGCGGCATCGGGTTTTAACGTATTTCTGCCTGTGTTCCCGGTGCTGGGGTATGCGTCCCGTTTCTGCGGGGAATATGAGAGCGGATACTACAGGCTGATTCTGGCCCGGATGTGCCCGCAGACCTTTGCCAGAGTGAGAATTACAAGCGTCGCCCTGTCGGGAGGAATCGTCGTTGCAGTTCCGTATCTGCTCGTATGCCTTGCGGCGGTATGTATGGCGTCCCCCGAACTGGCGGATGCCGGCCCGCTGGGGCTTGATGCTTCCGGGGTGAATGTGTTAAGGGTGGAGACGAACCTTGAGATGGTGGTGATCGGCCAGCGGTACGGGGTTGGTGTGATGGTGGCGGTGAAGGTGTTTCTGGGCTTTCTCTTCGGGGCTGCATGGGCGCTGATGGGGCTCGCCTTTGCGGTATGGATGCCGAACCGCTATGTGTCGCTGATCGCACCCTTTGTCCTGTATGAGGCACTCTACCTGCTGTCGCCGGAGATCTTGTGTCCCGCTGTGCTGGTGCGGGGAGACGATGTGGGGCATCTGCTGTCGGCTGTGCTGGAGTGCCTCTGGCTGGCCGCCGCTGCCGCTGCGGTCATGGCGGGATTTTGTGTGAGGGCGCGCCGGAACGGAGAGGGGGAGAGGCCGGGATGAGGAAAGCGGTTCGTATTACACCGGCAAGGCAAATTGCCGGTGCAATGAGAATTGCCGTGGGGTTACTGCGGCAGGAATGGGGGAGCGTCAGGGTAAAGATGGGATATCTGCTGGGGCTGACCATTCTGGCGCTGGGCGTAAACGATTTTTTCCGATACGCGATAAAGATCGGGGAACCCGTCAATATCTGCGAGGCTTTTATCGTCATGGAGAATCAGGGCGTCGCGTTCAGATTCGGGATTCTGGGATATCTGCTTGTGATTGCGGATGCACCCTTTGTGCGGGGAAATACGTATCTTACCCTGTACCGCTGTGGCAGGCGGATTTGGAATGCGGGCATGCTGCTTTATGTTTTTATGCAGGCGTTTTTCTATACCCTGTGTTTTGCCGGTATCTCCGTTGCCGCCAGCATCCCGCTGGGCTTTCCCGGAGGGCTCTGGAGCAGTCCCGTCTGGCTGCTGGCGACTAAAACCTCAAATGTAGTCGCAGAGAAGTATCATGTGTTTTTTGACGGCATGTCGATGATGCGGCACATGACGGTTTTACAGGCATTTGGCATCACCTTTTTCTATCTGCTCTGCTATGTTGTGTTTCTCGGGATCCTTCTGTATGTCTGTAATCTTATTTCTGGCGGCTTCTTTGGGCTGGCGGCAGTGGCGGTGGTGCATTCAGGAGGCGTCTTTTTGTCCGCTGCGGCCGGGCTGCATCAGAGTCCGGCGTATTATGTGGACGGCGCAGGCGGTCACTGGGAGTATCCGGGCAGGATGGCGGTTTTGATTTTTGCGCTGTCGGCAGTGTCATTTTTTGCGGTAAGGAGGGCGGATTTGTCATGAATCAGGGCATATTGTTTGATTTTTTCGGGGGAGTGACACAGAACGGTTCCGGCTGGGGGATTGATTATGAAAAGGTGCTTTATGAGCTGGCCAGGTGGCTGATCCCCATTGCCGTCTGCCTGCTGGCGGAAGGGGTATGGCTGGAAAAACAGAGAAAAATCGAGGCGCTGGCCTGTTACCGGTATGGGTCGGTGAAGCTGTGGTGGAGGCGGAAATTTGTAAAGAGTCTGCAAAACGGCGCTGTCACGGCGGCGGCTCTGTTTGCGGCTGCCATGGCGGTCGACCTTGCGGGAGGAGTGGGTTTTGCAAAAAGAGGATGGAACATATTTCTTTTATGGCTTTTTCATATGCTCACAATCCTGTCCATGTTCCTTGTCCTGGACCAGACCAGACTGCGGGGATGTGCGCCGGCAATTCTGCTGCTGCTGGAGGGTGTTACCTTTCTGCTGGGCTTTTCCGATCTGAGGAGGGCGCGGCTGATGTTCGGAATGTGGGGGATGTATACGCAGAGCCGGTGGCGCCTGGGGGAGACGGGGATCCCCGTGTTATCGTCCCTGGTGCCGGAGGCGGCGCTTGCAGTGTCCGCTTATCTGGCTGGAAGGGCTTTGTGGAAAAGAAAGGGGATATTCGAATGAGCGATGTGATCCGCGTTGAAAATCTGACGAAAAAATTTGGCAGCGTCACCGTTCTTTTTCAGGTGAATCTGAGTATGGAGAGCGGAAAAATCTACGGGTTTGTCGGGCGGAACGGTTCCGGAAAGACGGTTTTATTTAAGCTTGTCACAGGCTATTTAAAGCCTGATGCCGGGCGGGTTATGGTAAACGGAAAGGTGATCGGGCGGGATGTGGATTTTGCGGAACATACCGGGATCATCATCGAAAATCCCGGATTCCTGAAGGGTTATACCGGTTTTCAGAACCTGGCGTATCTGGCAGGCATCCGCAATGTGATCGGAAAAGAGGAGATCCGGGAGAGCATGATAAAAGTGGGCCTCGACCCGGACAGCAGGAAAAAGGTGGGGAAATATTCCCTTGGGATGAAGCAGCGGCTGGGCATCGCCCAGGCGATCATGGAAAACCCGGAGATTCTGATCCTCGACGAGCCCATGAACAGCCTGGACAATCAGGGAGTGGAGGACGTCAGGGAGCTTCTGGCGGGGCTGCGGGAGGAGGGAAAAACGATCCTGCTCGCGAGCCACAGCAAAGAGGATATTGAGATCCTGTGCGATGAGGTGTATGAGATGGACCGGGGAAGGCTGACGCCGCGTATGGCCCATCCGCGCGCAGATCACCGGCAGGATCTGGCCAGCTGTTTTGCACAGCGGATGCTCATCGAGTGACATCGCTTAAATTCCCGCATCAGATGCGCCTGATCGGTATAGCCGTACCGGTACACCGCGTCCTGAATGTCAAAATCCGGCTGGTATACGATATCCTGCCATAAACACTGATAGCGGATCAGCCGGGCGAGCTTTCCGGGCGTGACGCCGATGTATTCGTGAAACAGGCGCTCTAACTGTCTGGTGCTGACAAAGCATTCCTTTGCCAGGCGGCTGACATCGCATGCACCGTGGTGCAAAAGCAGGCGGGAGACGGCGCCCTCCGTCACCGCATTGTGCCGCGTGTCCTCCAGCCGCCTTAAAAGCAGACCCTCTGTGTAGCGGACGAGGTCCGTGAGCGGCAGGGGCTCTGTCAGACGGCCGCGCAGCGCGGTATCCAGCCAGCCGAACCGTTCCCTGACATCCGAATAGCCGTTTAAGGTCCCCTTCAGGGAATCCTCAGAAAAGAGACAGGCGCTCCAGGCGTAAAAGCGGATCGCAAATACAGAGATTTCGTGCCCGTCCCTGCCGCCACAGGAAAACATACACTGATCGCTGACCCCGCAGAAGCCGCCGTTTACCGTGTGATCCGTGCGGTCGAGCTGATAAATGATGTCGGCGCAGGTGTCGGGAACGACGATTGCAGAAACGGGGTCCGCACCGGCGGAGGATACCGGATACGTCCCGCACCAGAAGCAGCGGATATAGGGGGCCAGCGGCGGGGCGGGCGATATCTCGCGGTAGGAGCCGCTGTGGCGGAAGGGCGTCGCTGTGAGCGGCCGGTAGATGGTGTCTTTTGTCATGCGGGAGGCTCCTTTCGGGTCAGTCAGATATTGCTGTTTTTCATTATAGCAGGATCTTCGGAGGTGTAAAGCACAGGAAAAAATAAAGCAGATTTGTTATTGATTTTTTATAGCAAATTTGCTATAATTTTTTTGAAAAGAGGAATAACTATGTATGAAATTGAGTTTTATGAAGATAAAAATGGAAAGTCTGATATAGCTGACTATATAAAAGAATTAAATGATAAAGCTGCTTCAAGTAAAGAATGTCGAATTAATTTCAATAAAATCGTAGCATATATGGATATGCTTGAAGAATTGGGAACGAGGGTTGGTGAGCCGGTGACAAAACATCTGGACGGTGAAATCTGGGAGCTGAGACCTTTAAAAAACAGGTTCCTGTATGCGTATTATAAAGATAATAAGTTCATCATGCTTCACCATTTTATCAAAAAGACTCAAAAAACACCAAAGCATGAAATACAGCAGGCGAAAAGAAATTTGAAAGATTATTTGGAAAGGAATGAGTAAAATGACTACATGGAAAGATTTGAAACATGATCTGACGATCAGCCAGGAGGATCAGAATGCGATTGCACTGGAAAAAGACCTGATCCGTACAATGGTAGCGATTCGTGAGGAAAAGGGGCTTACACAGACCCAGTTGGCTGAAAAATGCAATGTTGCACAGTCTGTCATTGCACGGATGGAATCAGCGGTTCATTCTCCACAGATTGACAGCCTTTTAAAGATATTAACGCCCCTGGGGTATACGTTGCAGATCGTACCTATGAACAAGAAGCAGTCATTATCCTGAAAAGTCCCGGAGGACAATTGCCACAGCCTGACCACACACAAAAAAGCCCGTAATCCCTCTCCATCCGGGATTACGGGCTTTCTGCATCAAATGCCGGTGGTGGGACTTGAACCCACACGGTGTTGCCACCAACGGATTTTGAGTCCGCATCGTCTGCCATTCCGACACACCGGCTGACCGGACAGCGCAGCCAGCGCTGTCCGAACAAAAAGATACTATCATAATTTCAGAAAGATTGCAAGGGAAAAATAAGATTGCATTTTTCATGCGAAGTGGTAAAATGGAACGGAATCAGAAAAACGTTTTTATTTTTGGGAGGATGTAACGTGCCATTCAGTGATTATACAGCAGCATTAAAACAGGGAAAACGGAGCTATACGACAGCGCTCTCCAGAGGGGCGTACCCGTATCTTCCGGTGCTCGACGATATTTTGTCCTACACGGAGGTGGTGGCGACAATCCCGCTCGGGCTTATGAATATCCCGCTCTCGAAGATTGTGGGGACGAAGACGCAGGGGCGGACGAACGCGTTTGCCTGTGATTTTATGCCTCTTCTCTCGGAGAAGTCCGAGTTTGCCTCAAAGTGGGCGCATCTTTACGACAGCCAGATCGACGAGGGGATCCGCGACCCGATCGTGGCGTATGAGTTCATGAACCGTTTTTATGTCCAGGAGGGAAATAAACGGGTGAGCGTCATGAAGTATCTCGGGACCTACAGCATTCCGGGCACCGTGACGCGGCTTGTGCCGAAGAAGACGGACGATAAGGAAAACCGTCTGTATTACGAATTTCTTGAGTTTTACGAGGTGTCCCATTACTGCGACATCTGGTTTACGAAGGAGGGCAGTTACCGGAAGCTGTTAAAGCTGATGGGGAAGGATGACGGCGCGGTGTGGTCGGAGGACGATGCGCAGTTTTTCCGCGCGGTAAAAGGAAAATTTGAGAAGGCGTTTCTGATGGCGCACGGGGATAAGCTGGTGTTAAACGTCTCGGACGCGTTCCTGATCTATGTGGAGGTGTACGGCTACGACCAGATGAAGGATCAGAGCGAGCGCGAGATTCTGCACGGCCTGCAGGATATGTGGGAGGAGATCATGCTGGCTGACAAGGGCGGCCAGGTCGCGCTGGTGCAGAGCCCCGAGGAGGCGAAGGAGCTGCAGAAGCCGTCGCTTTTAAACCGTCTGATCCCGGAGGTGACGCTTGCATCCGACCGGTTAAAGATCGCCTTTATCTATCCGAAGACAGCGGAGACCTCCAGCTGGACCTATGCGCATGAGCTCGGAAGGCTTTATATGGAGCAGGCGTTTGCGGGGAAGGTCGAGACGATGGTGATCGATAAGGCAAATTCCGAGGAGGAGGTGGAGAGCGCGATCGAGCAGGCGGTTGCCGCGGGCTGCACGCTGATCTTTACGACAGCGGTGCAGATGGTCAACGAGAGCGTCCGCTCCGCGATCCGGCACCCGAAGGTGAGGATCTTTAACTGTTCGGTCAAAATGTCCTACTCCTCGATCTGTACCTATTATGCGAGAATGTATGAATCAAAGTTCCTGATGGGGGCCATCGCCGCGGCGCTTTCCAATACGGATCAGCTCGGCTATGTGGCCGACTATCCGATCTACGGGACGATGGCGAATATCAACGCCTTTGCGCTGGGCGCCAGGATGATCAACCCGTATGTAAAAGTATATCTGGAATGGTCGCGCGTGAAAGACCAGGACGCCAGAGAGAACTTAAAGCGCGACGGGATCGTCTGCATCTCGGATGACGATATGATCACGCCGCAGCGCGCGTCGAGAGAGTACGGCCTGTACGCGCGCACAGAGGACGGGGAGCTGGAAAATATCGCGACTCCGATCTGGCACTGGGGTAAGTTCTATGAGCAGATCGTAAGCGGCATCCTTCACGGCGACAGCGATACGAGCGCGCAGAAGGGCAAAAAGGCGCTCAATTACTGGTGGGGCATGTCCGCGGACGTGATCGACGTGATCTGTTCGAAGACAATGCCGCACGGCACGCACCGGCTGATCGAGTTTTTGAAAAATTCGATTCGTGCCGGAAGCTTCCATCCGTTTGACGGCGTCATTTATTCCCAGAACGGCGTGGTGCGCTGCGAGGAAGGGAAGACCTTAAGTCCGGAGGAGATTATCACGATGGACTGGCTGGCGGAAAACGTCGTGGGAAGAATCCCGGAGTATGACGAACTGACAGAGGAGGCCAGGGAGCTGGTGCAGCTGCAGGGCGTCAGGATAGATGAGACCGATACGGAGAAATGATGCGATGAACATTATGGTACTGGCTGACAGTGAGTCAAAGGCACTCTATGATTTTTATGACCCGAAACGGATGGAAGGGATCGATCTGATCATTTCCTGCGGAGATTTAAAGGCGGAGTATTTAAGCTTTTTCGCGACGCTCTGCCCGGTGCCGGTTTTGTATGTCATGGGGAATCACGATACCCGCTACGATAAAAAACCGCCGGAGGGCTGTATCTGCATCGAGGATGAGATCTATGTGCACAACGGGGTACGGATCTTAGGGCTCGGCGGCTCGCGGGAGTATATTCCGGGCGCCAGAAATCAGTATACGGAGCAGCAGATGACCCGCAGGATCCGAAAGTTAAGGCGCAAGCTTCGCCGTCAGAAGGGATTTGACATTCTGGTGGCGCATGCGCCGGCAGCGGGGGTAAATGATCTGGACGACCTGCCGCATAAGGGATTTCAGGCGCTGCGGGATCTGATCGAGAAGTATGAGCCGCGCTTTTTCCTGCACGGGCATGTGCACGCGAATTACAGCCGCGGGTTTAAAAGAGAAGATGTCCTTGGAAAGACAACTGTAGTCAATGCCTACGAATACTATGTGATCCATTATCCGGATCAGTAAGAGACCGCCGGGACGCTTTCGTATCCATGCATTCCGGCGGTTTCAGGGAGTATGTTACTTTTGTGTTTCACTGTTTCTTATCCCGAGTATAAAGTAATCAATCAGACGGTTGATGGTATTCTGCTGTGTTTTGATGATTTTTCTGAAATTATCATTCTCCTTGGTTAAACGAAGCAGTTTCATTTCATCGTTCATTCTGACCATCCTTTTATTGTTGTTCTGATTCCGATCTTAGTAAATCCGGGACAGGATGTCAAGAATGACCGGTCAGATTGCGGGGAAAAGCCCGTACTATTAACAGGATGTGTCAAAAACAGCGTCGGATTCGACAAAATGTGTAGGAGGGAACCGTTGACGGAAGGAAGAATGAGGACGGTAAAGCGATATATAACCGGTGGGACAAAAGGCGCGGCGGCGCTGTTTCTGCCGATTCTTTTTTTCTGGCTTCTGGAGAGCTATACGCACAATCCGTTTGAGGAGGTGCGCCCGTGGGCGCATCTGTTTAATATCCTGCTGTTTGAGCTTGCGGCGGGGATTCTGTTTAGTCTGACAGGGCGCATAAAGGCAGCGCTGCTGGCCGAGGCGTGCGCGGCCATGCTGTTTGGGATTGCAAACGCGTATGTGGTGCGGTTCCGCACGAATCCGCTGGTGCCGTGGGATCTTTTTTCATGGAGGACGGCTGCGAACGTGGCCGGGACGTACGATTTTACGCCGGATCGCAGAATGATTGCGGTGACGCTTCTGTTTCTCGCCGTCATGACAGTGCTTTTGTTTGTACGTATCCGTCCGTGGCGGCTGATCTTCTGGAAACGGTGGATCGTCGCGGGCCTTCTCGTGCTGGCGCTGATCGGATTTGCGGACACGCTGCAGCAGGAGAGCTTTCAGAACCGCCATATGCTCTATAATAAACTGTTTACACCGGTGTATATGACAAATGTAGATGGCATTGCCGTGACCTTTGTGATGAACCTGGCCTACATGTCGATCGAGCGGCCGGAAGGCTACAGTGAGAAGCGCGCCATGGAGCTGCTGGGCGCATATGAGGGGAGCGTAAAGGAGGATCAGACGCAGGCGGCGTGGGAGGATTCCCCCGACGGGGAGCTTCCGAATCTGATCGTCGTGATGAACGAATCGTTCGCGGATCTGACGGCGCTGGGGGAGATGGGGACGAACCGGGATCCGCTTCCCACCCTGCACCGCTTACAGGCAGGCGCTGAAAATACGGTGACCGGAACCCTGCATGTGTCGGTGTGCGGCGGCAATACGGCGAATACGGAGTACGAATTTCTGACCGGAAATACGATGACCTTTCTGCCGCAGGGGAGCATTCCCTACCAGCAGTATCTGACCGGGGAGCAGCCGTCGCTCGCGTCCCATCTCGCGTCGCTTGGCTATCAGACGGTGGCGACGCACCCCTATTATGCGAACGGCTGGGAGCGCGACGCGGTCTATCCCTGGCTCGGCTTTTCGGAGAGCCTGTTTCTCGACGCGTACCAGGACGCGCCGCGCGTCCGCAACTACGTGAGCGATCTGGGCTGTGCGGAGAAGATTATCTCGCTGTATGAACAGAAAAAAGAGGGACAGCCGCTGTTTGTCTTTCAGGTGACGATGCAGAATCACGGGGGCTATCAGGATCTGTATCCGAATTTTACGCCGGATATCACGGCGGACGGGATCGACAATCTCTCCCTGGAGCAGTATCTGTCGCTGACAGAGCTCTCGGATCTGTCGCTCTCGTATCTGATCGATTATTTTTCACAGGCAGAGGAGAAGACCGTGATCGTGTTTTTCGGGGATCATCAGCCCGGCGATACCGTGGCCGCGCCGGTGCTCGCGAAAAACGGCATGCGCTGGAATGCGCTGACGGAGGAGGAGCTGCCGCTGCGCTACGAGGTGCCGTACGTGATCTGGGCGAATTATGAGATCGCGGAGGAACAGAATGCGGATACGAGCGCGAATTATCTGGGAGCGCAGGTGTGCGCCCGCGCGGGGATCCCGTTAAGCGGGTATCAGAGGTTTCTTCTGGAGGAGAGCGGGATCCTTCCGGTGCTGACGCCGGTAAAGCAGGCGACGGTGCAGGGAGCGGGCGAAGAGGAGGCCGCGGAGGCGCTCGCGCGCTACCGGATCCTGCAGTATTACCGGATGTTTGACCAGAAAGGAGAGCAGTAGCCGATGCAAAAAAAGATTCCGCTGATTGCGGCAGCGCTTGTGCCGTTTGTGATCATGGTCATCATCTGTATCGGCCACGGGATCTGGCCGTTCGGGGACCGGTGTATGCTCCACATCGATATGTATCACCAGTACTGCCCGTTTTTTGCGGAGCTGGCGGAGAAGCTAAGGACGGGAGGAAGCCCGTTTTATTCCTGGAAGATCGGGCTGGGCGCGGATTTTGTCTCGCTGTACGCGTATTATCTGGCGAGCCCGTTCAACTGGTTTTTACTGCTCTGCCCGAGGGGGGCTGTCATTGAATTTATGACGGTTCTCGTGCTCATAAAGACGTCGATTGCCGGATTTTCATTTGCGTATTTTCTGCGGGCGCATTTTCACACCGCGGACTGGGAGTCGGGACAGACGCGCCGCGACCGGGACTACGGGGCGGTCATGGATTACGGGACGGCGATCTTCGGGACGGCGTACGCGCTGTCGGCTTTTATGGCGGCGTATGCCTGGAATATCATGTGGCTGGACGTCGTGGCGTTTGCTCCGCTTGCGGTGGCGGGGCTGGAGCGCATGATAAAGGAGGGCAGGCCCCTTTTGTACTACAGCGTGCTTTCCCTGTGTATTCTGAGCAATTATTATATCTCGATCATGCTCTGCCTGTTTCTGATCCTGTGGTTTCTGGGATACTGGTTCGGGCATCGGGAGAGCGGCGCGGCGGCGTGGTTCCGGTTTGCGGGCTATTCGCTTCTCGCGGGCGGCACAGGGGCGGTGCTGATGATTCCTACAGCTGTTGTGCTTGGGCAGAGCGGCGCTTCCGGCGTCTCGTTTCCGGAGAAGTTGGAATGGTATTTCGGGCTGATCCCGGAGCTCTCGAGGCACCTGATCCTGACGGAGGTCTACACCGGGGATGAGCACTGGCCGAACATCTACTGCGGGCTGTCTGTGCTGATGCTGTTTGTGCTGTATCTGCTCAATACCGGGATTTCCTGGAAACGGAAGTGGAAGATCCTGCTTCTTTCGGCGCTGTTTGCGGTGAGCTTTGCGAATAATTATCTGGACTTTCTCTGGCACGGCCTGCATTTCCCGACCTCCCTGCCGGGACGCCAGGCGTTTCTGTACAGCTTTGTGCTGTTATTTGCCGCGTCTGAGTGCCTGCTACACCTGCGGGAGCAGAGGCTGTGGCATCTGCCTGTCGCGGCGGCGGTTCTGGCGGTGTTTCTGGCCGCCGCCTATCTGTCGCAGCCGTCGGAGGATCGGGACGCGCTTCCGGTGCTGGTGAGCGCCGTATTTCTGGGCTGCTATCTGACGCTGGCCGGCATTTTTATGGCGGGGCGGGAGCGGACGGGCCGTCTGATGCTTGCCGTGGGCTGTTTTGCAATGCTCGCGGAGCTTACGATCAATTATAACGCCACAGGGCTTGAGACGGTGAACCGTACGTCCTACCTTGCGGATCTTGCGGATTACCGCGCCGTGCTCGCGCAGGGGGAGGAGCTGGCAGAGGAAAAGGGAGTTTTATTTTTCCGGACCGAGGAGCTGGAGCGTCGGACAAAAAATGACGCGGCCTTTTTCGGCTACCGCTCCGCGACCCAGTTTTCGTCCCTGATGAATCTGAATGTCAGCCACTTTTATCAGAATCTCGGCATGGAGGGCGGGAAGAATTTTTACAGTATCAGCGGCGCGACGCCAATGCTCTCCGCGATGCTCTCCATCCGCTATGTGCTGGCGGATAACGAGCTGGAGGAAGGGCCGCTCTTAACGTGCGTGGCGGCGTCCGGGGAGACATATCTGTACGAAAATACCTATGTTCTGCCACCGGGGTTCGTGGTGGAGGAGCCGGTGGCGGATGTTTGGGCGGACATGGAGCTCGGCGACATCGGGAATCAGAACGAGCTCGCCTGGATGCTCGGGGCGGAGGAACAGATGTTAGTCCCGGTGCCCGCGGTGTCAAATCCGGGCCGTTCCACGCTCGAGGTGACAGAGACCGGGTATTATTACGCCACCTACGACAAGACGGACGTCGACAACCTGACGATGGAGAGCACGGACGGGAGAAGCCGCTCCTACGGCAAGGTGTCCCACGGCTATACGCTGGATCTGGGGTACTGTGAGGCGGGCAGCACCGTCGATGTGAAAAATTCCTCGGAGGAGACGGTGTCCATGACGTTTTACCGCCTTTCCCTTCCCGCTGTCGAACAGGTTTACCGGACCTTAAGCGCGCAGACGATGGAGACAGAAGTCTTTTCCGACGACCGGATCACCGGCGTAATCCAGGTGAGGGAACCGGGGCGGCTGGTCTTTTCCATCGCGAAGGAGGAGGGCTGGACGCTGCTTCTTGACGGGGAGCCGGCGGAGACGGAAGCGTTCGGCGAGGCATTTTTAAGCGTTCACGTCGAACCGGGAGAGCACCGGGTGGAGCTGTGCTATGTGACGCCCGGTTTTGAGGCCGGTGCGAAGATCTCGGCGGGCTGTCTGCTGCTTGCCGTATCCGCCATAGTGATCCGGAAAAAGAGAAGTGTCCAATAAACCGTACACAAAAAACATACCTGTCCGAAAAAACGGACAGAACATACGTTACACTCCTGTTATCAAATCAATTGCAGAGAAAAAGGAGTGAATACGCATGAAAGGATATGTAGTGGATACCGGTTATATGGGATACGTGGATGGCAGATATATGCTTTTTGCAAACGAGGAGGATTATCTCGAATATTTTTCGGAGAGATAATGGCGGCTGTCATTGAAATTTCGGAACGAATATGTGATAATAGGGGGTGGTATTCCGAAAACCGGAATGCCGCCCCCTGTTTACGGCAGGCCGATCCGCAAAGCGTGGCGGCGTCTGCTGCAAAGCTGCGAAGGGGAGAGCTGGAAGTTATGGCAGAGAAAGAAGGGAAACAGATGTTGGAAAAGGAAGTTGAGGTTTACGGGAAGCATCTGGAGGGGATTCCGATACGGCCCTACGAGCATCATGCGAAGTATTATGAGACGGATCAGATGGGGATCATCCATCACTCGAACTATATCCGCTGGATGGAGGAGGCCAGGATGGATCTGATGGATCAGATCGGGCTTTCCTACAAGGAGATGGAGGCGGTCGAGATCATAAGCCCCGTGCTGTCCGTGTCCTGTGAATATCACAGCATGGTGCATTTTGACGACGTGGTTGTCATCGAGACGAGGATTGTAAAGTACAACGGGATTAAGATGGAAGTGGAGTACCGGATGACGGACAAAAAGACAGGGGAGCTGCGCACGACCGGCAGGAGCTCGCACTGCTTTTTAAATCGTTCCGGCAGGCCGATTTCCTTAAAACGGTCGTACCCTGAGCTGGATACGAAGTTTTTTGAATTTACGGACGCCTGACGGACAGGAGACATGTCCGGCATCATGGGGACGAATGTTTGCCCCGATATTATAAATAGAGAGAGGAAGAATCAGATGAGTACGGTACAGGAGAGATTAGTCGCGCTGCGCGGGGAGATGGAGAAGCGCGGGATCGACGTGTATGTGGTGCCCACCGCGGATTTTCACGAGTCGGAGTACGTCGGCGCGCATTTTATGGCGCGGAAATATATCACGGGATTTACCGGTTCCGCAGGGACCGCGGTGATCACGAGGGAGGAGGCCGGGCTTTGGACCGACGGGCGCTATTTCGTGCAGGCGGAAGCGCAGCTTTCGGGCAGCGGCGTGACGCTTTACCGCATGGGCGAGGAGGGCGTGCCGAAGGTGGACGAGTTTGTGGAGGAGAAGCTTCCGGAGAACGGGAAGCTGGGCTTTGACGGCCGCGTCGTAAACGGCGACTGGGGCGAAAAGCTTGTCGGGATCGCGGAGAAAAAGAGCGGTTCGCTCCACATGGACGAGGATCTTGTCGACCTGATCTGGGAGGATCGCCCCGCGCTCTCAAAGGAGCCGGTGTTTTTGCTTGCGGAGGAGTATTCCGGAAAGAGCACGAAAGAGAAATTAAAGGAACTGCGCGAGGCGATGGAGAAGGAGGGCGCCGGATACCACATCCTGACCTCGCTCTACGATATCGCCTGGCTGCTCAATATCCGCGGCGGCGATATCGAGCATGTGCCGGTCGTGTTGTCCTACCTGGTTCTGACCGCGTCGGAGTGCGTCTGGTTTTTGCAGGAGGAGGTCGTGGATGAGAAGACCGCTGCGTATCTGGCGGATAATCAGATCACGATACGGCCGTACGATTCGGTTTATGAGTATGTGAAGGCGCTCCCGGGGGACGCCTGCGTGCTGATGGATAAAAAGACGGTGAATTACCGTATCTGCGGAAGCCTGGATCAGAATATTACGGTTGTAGACAAACAGAATCCGACCCTGCTGATGAAGGCGGTCAAAAATCCGGTGGAGATCGACAACACGCGCAGGGCACACGTGAAGGACGGCGTGGCGTTCACGAAGTTTATGTACTGGCTGAAGACGAACATCGGGAAGATTCCGATGACGGAGATCTCCGCCTCCGATTATTTGGAGGAGCGAAGAAGGGAGCAGGAGCATTTTCTGGATTTAAGCTTTGGGACGATCAGCGCTTACGGGCCGAATGCCGCGATGATGCATTATTCCGCGACGCCGGAGACGGACGCTGCGTTAGAGCCGGAAGGATTTCTGCTGGTGGATTCCGGCGGACATTATCTCGAGGGGACGACGGACATCACCCGCACGATGGCGCTTGGGCCGGTGACGGATGAGATGCGGCAGTATTTTACCGCGGTCTGCCGGTCGAACTTAAACCTTGCCGCCGCGAAGTTTTTATACGGCTGCACGGGCTACAATCTGGACATTCTGGCGCGCGGGCCGCTGTGGGATACGGGAGTTGACTACAAATGCGGAACCGGGCATGGCGTGGGACATATTTTAAACGTGCACGAGAGCCCGAACGGCTTCCGCTGGAAGATTGTGCCGGAGCGTAATGACAGCGCGCCGCTTGAGGCGGGCATGATCACCACGGACGAGCCGGGCGTCTATTTTGAGGGGAAATACGGCATCCGCACGGAGAATGAGCTGATCTGCCACAAGGGAGAGAAAAACGAGTACGGGCAGTTTATGTATTTTGAGAACATCACCTACGCGCCGATTGACCTGGATGCGATCGACCCGGAGCAGATGAGCGGGCGCGAGCGGCAGCTGTTAAATGAGTATCACGCGATGGTGTATGAGACGCTTTCTCCTTATATGACAGAGGAGGAGAACGAGTGGCTGCGCAGATACACGCGCGCAGTATAGAGACGGGAGACGGATATGGGCGAGAAGCTGGTATTGATTGACGGACACAGTATTTTAAACAGGGCGTTTTTCGGGCTTCCGGATCTGACGAATTCCGAGGGACTCCACACAAATGCGGTATACGGTTTTCTGAACATCATGTTCAGGATCTTAGAGGAGGAGCGCCCCGATTATCTGACGGTGGCCTTTGACGTACACCAGCCGACCTTCCGCCACGAGATGTACGCGGAATATAAGGGCACGAGAAAGCCGATGGCGGAGGAATTACGGCAGCAGGTGCCGCTGATCAAAGAGATGTTACAGGCGATGGGCGTGACCATCGTCGAGAAGGGCGGCTACGAGGCGGACGACCTTCTGGGCACGATCGCAAAGAAAAGCGAGCGGGAGGGCGTGGAGGTCTCCATTGTCTCCGGCGACCGCGACCTGCTGCAGCTGGCTTCCGACCATATCCGCATCCGCATCCCGAAGACAAAAAAAACCGGGACGGAGATTGAGGATTACAATACGAAAGAGGTGAAGGAGCGCTACCTGGTGACGCCGGAGGAGTTTATCGACGTGAAGGCGCTGATGGGCGACGCCTCCGACAATATTCCCGGGGTGCCGGGCATCGGGGAGAAGACGGCGACCGCCATCATCGCGGCCTATGGCAGTATCGAGAATGCCTACGCGCACGTGGACGAGTTAAAGCCAAAGCGCGCCTCGACGAATCTGAAGGAATATTATGAGCAGGCGCAGCTATCAAAGACGCTCGCCACGATCGAGGTGCACGCGGACATCGACTACGACCTTTCCGCGGCGCGGCTTGCACAGATTTCAGACCTTTACACCGAGGAGGCGTATCTGCTCTGTAAGCGGCTGGAGTTTAAACATCTGCTGGGCAGGTTTGAGGTGGAAGCGCCGAAGAACCACGCGGAGGAACATTTTACACGCGTAGAAAACCGTGAGGGGGCCCTGCGCGTATTTGAGGCGGTCCGCGGGAAGGAGTGTGCGTTTTATTTTGTGCCGTGCGAGGAGGCGCATGACGCGCAGATGGAAGCGGACGGGCAGATGAGCCTGTTTGCGGCGTCCGGGCCGGGAGCCGGGGAGCCGGGGGAGCTGTCGTCCGGGCCGGGAGTCGGGGAGCCGGGTTCGGAGGAAGCTGCTCTGCCTGGCGTGGATGATCACACCTTCCTGGGGCTGGCGCTGGCGTACGGCCCCGAAGACATTTACTACATCGGGGCGGGGGTGGACCTCTCCTGCGGGGAGATCGCCGCGCTGTTTGTAAAAAGCGGCGCAGCCTCTTATGCGACGCTGGATGTAAAGCCGCAGTTGAAACAGTTTGGCATGCTCTATCAAAAGAGCGTGGGGGAGATCCGTCGCGAAACGCTTTTCGACGGCGCGATTGCGGCCTACCTGCTCAATCCGGTGAAAAACGAATATCCGTATGAGGATATCGCGAAGGATTATGCGGGGCTGATGATTCCCTCGCGCCGGGATCTTTTGGGAAAGCTCACGTATGACGCCGCGGCGCAGGAGAAGCCGGAGGAGTTTTTAACCTGCGTCTGCTACACGGCGTATACCGCTTATGCTTCAAAGAAGACACTTGTAGAAGAATTGAAAAAGACCGGGATGGAGGAGCTGTTTTCCTCGATCGAGATGCCGCTCGTCTTTACGCTTGCGGATATGGAATACGAGGGGATCATCGCGTCCGGCACGGCGCTGAAGGAATACGGCGACCGGCTGACCGGACGGATCACGGAGCTTGAGGAAGCGATCTGCGGGGCGGCGGGGGAGAAGTTCAACATCAATTCCCCGAAGCAGCTCGGCGTGATCCTCTTTGAAAAATTAAAGCTCCCGAACGGAAAGAAGACGAAGACCGGCTATTCGACGGCAGCGGACGTCTTAGAGCCGCTTGCGCCGGATCACCCGGTGGTGGCCGATATCCTGGAGTACCGGCAGCTGACGAAGTTAAAGTCCACGTACGCGGACGGGCTGGTGAATTATATCGCGCCGGACGGGAGGATTCACACGTCCTTTAACCAGATGATCACCGCAACGGGGCGGCTCAGCAGCACGGAGCCGAACCTTCAGAATATCCCGATGCGCATCGAGCTGGGCAGGCTGATCCGCAAGGCGTTTCTGCCAAAGGAGGGCTGTGTGTTTGTGGACGCCGATTATTCCCAGATCGAGCTTCGGGTGCTGGCGCATCTCTCCGGGGACGAGAAGCTGATCGAGGCGTACCGGGAGGCGCAGGACATCCACCGGACGACGGCCGCCCAGGTGTTCCACATCCCGTTTGACGAGGTGACGGACCTGCAGCGGCGGAACGCGAAGGCGGTCAATTTCGGGATCGTCTACGGCATCAGCTCGTTCGGGTTAAGCCAGGACTTAAGCATCAGCCGGAAGGAAGCCGCGGACTACATCGAGCGGTATTTTGAGACCTATCCGAAGATAAAGGGATACCTGGACGGGCTGGTGGCGGAGGCAAAGAAAAACGGCTTTGTCACCACAATGTTCGGCAGAAGACGCCCGGTCCCGGAGCTTTCCAGCAGCAATTTTATGCAGCGCTCCTTCGGGGAGCGGATCGCGATGAATTCGCCGATCCAGGGAACCGCGGCGGACATTATCAAGATCGCGATGATCCGCGTGCATGACCGCCTGATGGAGGAGCGGATGGAGTCGCGCCTGATTTTAACCGTGCACGACGAGCTTCTCGTGGAGACGAAGGCAAAGGAAGAGGAAGCGGTGCGGCGGATTTTAAAAGAGGAAATGCGCGGCGCGGCCGACCTTGCGGTGATCTTAGAGATCGATATCCACAGCGGGCATGACTGGTATGAGGCAAAATAGACTATGGTGAGGAAGCTATGAAATTTATCGGGATTACCGGGGGCGTGGGAGCGGGAAAATCCGAGATCCTTTCCCATCTCGCGAAAAAGACCGGGATAAAGGTGATGCTGGCGGATGAGATCGCGCATGATCGGATGGAGCCCGGCACGGATTGCTACAGATGTCTCGCGGAAGCGTTTGCGGGCGAGGATATTTTTCTGCCGCAGGGCGGGTTTGACCGCGGGAAGCTGGCGGAGGTGATTTTTTCTGATCCCGGAAAACGGGAGCGGCTGAATGCGATCGTACATCCGGCGGTGAAGGAATATGTGCTGCGCGTGCGGGAGGAAGAGGAGCGGCGGGGAGAGACCCGGATGCTGGTGCTCGAGGCGGCGCTTCTGATAGAAGAGCATTATGACGCGGTCTGCGACGAGCTCTGGTATATTTACACGGACGAAGCGCACCGCAGAGAGCGGCTGATGAAAAGCCGCGGGTATTCCCCGGAAAAAATCAGCGGGATTTTTGCGAGCCAGCTGCCGGAGGAGACGTACCGCAGGTATTGTAAACGCGTGATCGACAACAACGGGAGCGTGGAAGAGACGAGGCGGCAGATCGATCAGATACTCGAAGGAGAGGATTTTGGAATTGGTTGAAAACGGAGTACCGGAAATGAGCAGGAGCATAATGGAACAGCCACTGGTGTTCGGGCTTGATATCGGAACGCGCAATGTGGTGGGAACGGTGGGATACCGGACGGAAGAGGAAGAGTTTATCGTTGTGGCCCAGCATGTGACCGAGCATCAGACCAGGGCGATGGTCGACGGGCAGATTCACGACATCGGGCGCGTGGCAAAGACGATCCGCAGGGTAAAAGAGGAGCTGGAGTCGCAGATTGAGCGTCCGCTTACCGATGTGTGCATCGCAGCTGCGGGACGTGTGTTAAAAACGGTGACGACGCATATTTCCTATGATTTTGCGGAGGAGACAATTGTAGACGGGGAGGATATTCACACCTTAAATCTCCTGGGAATCGAGCGCGCGCAGGATATTTTAAAAGAGAAGAACGACACGCGGTACAAATTTTACTGCGTGGGTTATTCCGTGGTGAAATATTATTTAAACGACGATGTGATTTCCAATCTGGAGGGACACAAGGCGGAGCGGATCGGCGAGGATGTGATCGTGACCTTCCTGCCGGAGGACGTCGTGGACGGGCTGTACGCGGCGGTGGAACAGGCCGGGCTGATCGTGGCGAATATGACCTTAGAGCCGATCGCGGCGATCAATGTCGCGATCCCGGAGAATTTCCGGCTGCTTAACATTGCGCTTGTGGACATTGGGGCGGGAACCTCCGATATCTCGGTGACGCGCGACGGGAGTATCATCGCGTACGGCATGATCCCGCTGGCCGGGGATGAGATCACGGAGCTGATCGTGCAGCATTATCTCGTGGATTTTAACACGGCGGAGATGATCAAGCTTGCGAGCGGCGTGATGGAGGAGATCGCCTACAAGGATATCATGCTGATCGAGCACACGGTGTCCGCGCAGGAAATCTGGGAGCTGGCGGCGCCGGTGGTCGACCGGATGACGGGCGAGGTGGCCGCAAAGATCATGGAGTTAAACGGGGATAAAAGCGTCAGCGCGGCCTTTATCGTGGGCGGCGGCGGAAAGATCCACGGTTACACGGAGCTTCTGGCGGAAAAGCTGGGGCTTCCGCCGGAGCGTGTGGCGCTGCGCGGGGAGGAAGTACTGCAGGAGGTGACGTTCCTCCAGGCGGAGATTAAGAAGGATCCTCTGCTGGTAACCCCGATCGGCATCTGCTTAAATTATTACGACCAGCGCAATAATTTTATCATGGTGCGGTTTAACGGGGAGCGCGTCAAGCTGTATGACAACAATAAGCTTACAATTGTAGATGTTGCACTGCAGGCCGGATTCCCGAACGAGGAGCTGTTTCCGAAGCGCGGGAAGGCGCTGGAATTTCTGGTGAACGGGATCCCGCGGATCGTGCGCGGCGAGGCCGGGGAATCGGCGCAGGTCTATATGAACGGCCGTCCGGCGAATATCAATACGCCGTTAGAGCCGAACTGCGAGATTTATATCCAGCCGTCCACCATGGGAGGGCCGGCGGAGCTCCGGTTAGAGCAGTTAGAGGAGTACACGACCTCGGACGTGACGTTTCTGGTAAATGATAAAATCGTCCGCTGCCCGAAGTTTCTGGAGGTAAACGGGAGCTTAGAGCCGCCGTTTTATCTGATTCAGGAGGGCGATAAGATCGATACGCGAAGCTTTTATACCGTCGGCCAGCTCGCGGCGTTTATGGATGTGGAGCTGGATGCGGACCGTGAAATTTTTGTCAATAACCGGCTCGCGGATCTGGAGACGCTGATCTATGAGAATTTCACGATTGAGTGGACGGTGCTCTCCTATGACGGGGCGGAGGGTCCTGTGCGGTTTATCACAAGGGAAGAGGAGCCTGAGCCGGCGGGAGATGCGGATTTCGGGGAGGAGACCGTGCCAGCCGTGCCGGAAGCGGCAGAAGACACGTTGTCCGCAGAGGCTGTGCCCGACCGTCCGAGCGAAGATGTCCGGCTACCCGCAGAGACAGAAGCCGTGCCGTCGGTGCCGTCCGTCAGCCCGCCGGTTGTGGATGAGAGTCCGGCCGCGGGAGCCGTGGAGCCTGAGCCGGGGCAGCCGTTTGTGGAGCCCGCCGGGAAGAATGCGGCAGAGGAAAGGGAGGCGCCGCCGTCCGAAGCAGCGGAACAAAAGCCGCTCTGGCGTTCCGGGCAGCTGCCGCCGTTCCGGCCGATGAAGCGTCCGGGGCAGCAGGAGGAGGCGCCTGCGGCAGAGCCTGCGACATCGGAGATAACGGTTACCATCAACGGGCAGCAGGTGCGCCTGACCGGAAAGAAAAATTATATCTTTGTGGATCTGTTTGAATTTTATGAGTTTGACCTGAAAGCCTCCGCGGGGCGGGGCGTCATCACAAAGCTGAACGGAAAGAACGCGCATTTTTCCGCGTTTTTGAATGAAGGAGACGAGATTGAGCTCGGCTGGCAGTAAAATGAAGGAGACGGGATTGAGCCCGGCTGGCAGTAAAATGAAGGAGACGGGATTGAGCCCGGCTGGCAGTAATAGGAGAGTAAGAACATGGAGTTATGCAGTATAGCAAGCGGCAGCAGCGGAAATTGTATCTGCGTCGGATCGGATACCTGTCATCTTCTGATTGACGCGGGCATCAGCGGAAAGCGGATTGAACAGGGCCTTGCGGCGCTTGATCTGAAGGCGCAGGAAATGCAGGGGATTCTGATCACGCATGAGCACATTGACCACATTGCGGGCTTAGGCGTGCTCGCAAGACGCTACGGGCTGCCGCTTTACGCCACGGCGGGGACGATCGCGGCGATCCGGCGCGTGAAGTCGGTGGGCGCGATCGATGAGAGCCTTTACCACGAGGTCACGCCCGGGGTGGATTTTGTGATCGGGGATCTGACGGTGGAGCCGGTCGCGGTGTCGCACGATGCGGCGGATCCGGTGGCGTACCGGCTCACGCAGTCAGACAAAGCGGTGGCGGTCATGACGGATCTTGGGATGTTTGACGACCATATCGTGGAGAAGCTGACCGGGCTTGACGCCCTCTTTCTGGAGGCGAACCACGACGTACATATGCTTCAGGCGGGCAGCTACCCCTACCCGCTCAAGCAGCGGATCTTAGGGGCGCGCGGACACCTGTCAAATGAACTGAGCGGAAAGCTTCTGGGGAAGGTGCTGCACGATCATTTCGGCACCGTGGTGCTGGGACATTTGTCAAAGGAGAATAATCTGGCGGAGCTGGCCTACGAGACGGTGCGGCTGGAAGTGACGATGGGGGATAATCCCTACCGCGGGGATGATTTTCCGATCTATGTGGCAAAGCGCGACGAGCCGTCGGAGCGGATTACATTTTAAAAGAGCGGATACCATTTTAAAAGGAGGAAGGGAACATATGGAAAACACGGTGGACAAGGCAATTATTACGGTTGTAGGAAAAGATGCGGTCGGCATTATCGCAAAGGTGTGCACGTATCTCTCCGGAACGCGGATCAATGTGCTCGATATCTCGCAGACCATTGTCTCCGGCTATTTTAACATGATGATGATTGTGGATATGAAGCAGGCGGCGAAATCCTTTATGGAGTGCCAGAAGGATCTGAACGCGCTGGGGGAGGAGATCGGCGTCGCCATCAAATGCCAGCGGGAAGAGATTTTTGAAAAAATGCACAGAATCTGAGCGGAGGTTACCGATGATTAATATCTGGGAAGTAAACGAGACCAATAAGATGGTGGAGCAGGAGAATCTTGACGTCCGCACGATCACAATCGGGATCAGCCTGTTCGAATGCATCGATTCCGATTTAAAGAAGCTGAATGACAATATTTACCGCAGGATCACGACGGTGGCGAAGGATCTCGCGAAGACCGCGGAAAAGATCGAGAACGAATACGGGATCCCGATTGTAAACAAGCGGATCTCGGTCACGCCGATCGCGCTGATCGGCGGTGCGGCCTGCCGGTCGGAAGAGGATTTTGTGACGATCGCAGAGACGTTGGACCGCGCGGCGGAGGCGGTCGGGGCAAACCTGATCGGCGGTTATTCCGCGCTGGTGTCAAAGGGAATGACAAGGGCGGACGAGCTTTTGATCCGCTCGATTCCGACCGCTCTGACGGGTACGCGGCGCGTGTGCAGCTCCGTCAACCTCGCCTCGACGAAAACCGGGATCAATATGGATGCGGTGCGCCTGATGGGGGAGATCCTCTTAGAGGTGGCGGAGCGGTCAAAGGACCGGGATTCCGTGGACTGCATGAAGCTCGTGGTCTTCTGCAACGCGCCGGATGACAACCCCTTTATGGCGGGGGCCTTCCACGGCGTGACGGAGGCGGATGCGATTATAAACGTAGGAGTCAGCGGCCCGGGCGTGGTCAAGACGGCGCTTGGCGCGGTGCGCGGGGAGAGCTTTGAGGTGCTCTGCGAGACGATCAAAAAGACAGCCTTTAAGGTGACCAGGGTGGGACAGCTCGTGGCGCAGGAGGCGTCAAAGCTGCTGGGGATCCCGTTTGGCATTGTGGATCTCTCGCTGGCGCCGACACCGGCCATCGGGGATTCCGTGGCGGATATCCTCTGCGAGATCGGGCTGGAATACGCCGGCGCGCCGGGCACGACCGCAGCGCTCGCCCTGCTCAACGACCAGGTGAAAAAGGGCGGCGTCATGGCGTCCTCCTACGTCGGCGGCTTAAGCGGCGCGTTTATTCCGGTCAGCGAGGACCAGGGGATGATCGACGCGGTGCAGGCAGGGGCCATTACGCTCGAGAAGCTCGAGGCGATGACCTGCGTCTGCTCGGTCGGTCTGGATATGATCGCGATCCCGGGCGACACGAAGGCGACGACGATCTCCGGGATCATCGCGGACGAGATGGCGCTTGGCATGGTAAATCAGAAGACCACGGCGGCCAGGCTGATCCCGGTGATCGGCAAGGGCGTCGGGGACACGGTGGAGTTCGGCGGGCTGTTCGGCTATGCGCCGATCATGCCGGTGAACCGGTTCTCCTGCGACGATTTTATCAACCGCAAAGGCAGGATTCCCGCGCCGATCCACAGCTTTAAGAACTGATGGGGCCGGGGAAGATTGTGCTCATCCGGAATGCGGTGGAGACCCTCGGCTATTTTTCCACGCAGATCGGGCGGGAGTTAAAGCGTATGGGCGCTGAGATTTACTGGATTGATTTTGGACGGATGTATGAGAGTCTGGAAGGGCTGGACCGCTTCGTGAACGGAGAGGGTGCGGCCCTTCTCACCTTTAATTTTATCGGGCTTAGCGGGGAGGAGATTTTTTCCGCGGAGCCCGGAGCCGGCGGGAGAGTGGCCGTCGAAGCCGCCGGTGCGCCGCGCACGGTCTGGGAACGGTACGGGATGCGGTATGTGAATATCCTCGTGGACCATCCGATGTACTTTCACACGAAGCTTCTGCGCGCGCCGGCGGGGATGCGGCTGTTCTGCATCGACCGGGAGCACGTGCGCTATGTGAGGCGGTTTTACCCGGGGATCCGGGCGGAATTTCTGCCGGTTGCGGGGAATGAGCTGCTGCCGGATATGCCTCCTCTGCCGTTTGAGAAGCGGCGGTATGATCTCGTCTTCACGGCAAACTACGTCTGCTTCGACGAACTGGCGGCGCGCCTGGTCATGCAGGGGCCGGAGTACGAGGTTTTTTACCGGGGGATCTTAGACGACCTGATCGCAGGGCCGGATCAGTCTGTGGACGCGGTGATGGAGCGCCATATCGCGGAGGAGCTGGGGGAGTGCTCCGATGCGGACAAACGATCCGCGATGGCCGGAATGGCGGTGATCGATCTGTGTGTGCGCGCGTATTTCAGGGAACGGATCATACAGGAGCTTCTGGACGCGGATCTTGCGGTGCACGTGTTCGGCGCGGACTGGGAACGCATGCCCTGCAAAAAGCCCTGGAATCTGATCGCAAACGGCGGACAGGTGGATTCTGCGGCCTGCGTGCAGGCGGTGCGGGAGGCGAGGCTTTCCTTAAACGTCATGCCCTGGTTTAAGGACGGCGCGCATGACCGCGTGTTTACCGCGATGCTGCAGGGCACGGCGGCGCTCACGGACGACAGCCGGTATCTGCGGGAAGAATTTACGGACGGAAAAGAGCTCGTCTTTTACGCACTGTCCTCCGTCGCGCCGCTGCCCGGGCTGGTATATGACCTCCTGCGCGATGAAGAGCGGCTGGAGCGGATCGCGATGGAAGGGTATCGGGCGGCGAGGAAACGGCATACCTGGGGGGAGAGGGCGCGGATGCTGTTTTAAACCACACCGGCCGCTTTCAGCCATTCGATCTCATCATGGATCGTTTCGCGGTAAGGCCGGGACGTATAGCCGAGTTCCCGCCTGGCTTTGGACGAATCAAAGTGATTGTTGCGCGAGAGATTATAGATCTCGTAGCGGCTTAAGGCCGGCTTCTCTCCCTTTTTTCTGGCACGGGCTTCTAAGAAATCTGCGACAATGTTTGCGACGCGCTGCGGCAGGAAGAAAAACGGTTTTTTGCAGTGGCCCTCCTGGGAAACTAATTTTGTAAATTCCTGATAGGTCACCACCTCATTGGCAAGGATGTAGCTTTCGCCGGCCTTTCCTTTTTCCGCGGCGAGAAACAGGCCGTTTGCAAGGTCGCGCACATCACAGAGGTTAAAGGTACCTGCAACCGCGACGGGAACTTCCCCCTGCATCTGAAGCTTTAACCCGGAGGTTACCGGACCGCAGGCGACATCTCCCGGGCCGAGGATCCCGCTCGGCATCACAATGCAGGCGTTCAGGCCCTCATTTTTCACAGCGTCAAGGACCAGCTGGCTGGCGAGAGCCTTGGACTGGCCATATACGCCTACGATTCCCTTTGCATCAAAGAAATCAGGTTCAGCCATACGCTGTCCGTGCGGCAGCTCCGGGATGGCGCCGGTACTGCCCACGTAGACAAGTTTCCGGCATTCCCTGTGGGCGAGACAGCAGTCGATGATGTTTTTGGTCCCGTCGACATTAACGCGCATGACAAGATCCTGCCGCTCATTGCCCAGCGCCACCATGCTGGCACAATGGAGCACGATGGTTTCGGTCTGCGGCGGCACGTCAAAAAAACGTTCCAGAGACTTTTTGTCCGTCAGGTCGCCCTCGTACCGTTCAATTTCTTCCGGAATGTAAACGGCAGTTTGATCGCCGGGCAGAACAAGGGCCCGCGCCGCTTCCCCGCGCGCAATGACCTGACGGCAGACCTCCTCGCCCAGATAGCCGGCTGCACCTGTGATGAGATAAAGTAATTTCATAGTATACGCCTCCTTTTCAGATTTGGATAAACAACGGATGAGAGATAACCAACAATGGTTGCATATCATCCGGACTGGTGATATAATAGCAGAAAGCGGAAGCTGACACAACCTGCAATACTGGCCGGAACTGGTGGAAAAACAACGCTTACGGGAGTAAAGGTTGTGCAACGGTTTAGAAACGGAGGACTGTCGATGGATCTGCGGGTAAAGAAAACAAAAAAGGCAATACGCCGGGCTTTTTTTGAACTGATCCGGCAGAAACCTGTGGAGAAAATTACAGTGCGGGAGCTCTCGGAGCTGGCTGAAATTAATAAGACAACCTTTTATGCCCATTATGACACCATATATGATCTGGTGGATCAGCTGGAGCAGGAGATGATCGAGACGATTGTAGAGCGGATGGGAGCGGCACAGGAGCTGGTTACCGATCCGGCGGCATTCGTGCATGCACTGGCGGAAAATATTTTTACATACGGGGAGGATTTTGAACAGATGTTCTCCTTTGCCATGCCCCAGTTTGCCGGACACCTGAAAGAGGCGATTCTGCGCAAGGTTGAGGCGGACGGTTATGCCCCAAAACAGTATGAAAATATCGGCGCACTGCTGATTTTTATTGTAAACGGCCTGATGGGGCTGCGAAACGCCTCGCCAGAGCTGGCAGAAGAACAGATGGAGACGATTGTTAAATTTGTGGCAGGCGGTGTGAGAGGGATGCGGTGACGGAGCAGAGTTTCCGGCATTTTTTCATGTGTTCCATGGAAACATCATGTTCTGATCCTGCAGAAACAGAGAATTACGGGAGGTACTACAGATGAAAAACAATAAACCCATGTCACTTTTCCGGTATATATCCGCAGCGGCAACCGACGGGAAACTGCCGGAACATTTTTCCCTTCCAAAGCCGAAAGATGACGAAAACCCCATCCCCTGGGCGGACGGGGCAAAGGACGGGGTCGCCATCTATCATATGGGTGTTTCGGAAATGAGCGCAGAAGACCAGGCCCTCATGGAAGAGGCGGTTCACGCGGCGTCCGCTCATGAGTTTGACAGAGCCGATGAATTGTTTGTCCGGCTCGGAAAAAACAGATCCGCCATCGCCGGGATCGATCCCCTTCAGACCTATATCGTCGATCGGAAGGAGGAGCTCGGCGTAAAGAACATATTTGAATACGGTTTCCATGCGCTGGTGGATTCGGAGGACCGGGAATGCGTGAAATACGGGCTTTCGCTGCTGGAGCTTTTTGATACGGATCCGTATGACGAGATAAAGGAGGCCGTCAGGATCATCGGCTTAAGCGACGAGTTCGCGCTCTTTGCAATCTTTGTTATGCTGCGGTGGAAAGACGGGAACCAGGAGGTCTGGCAGCTGGCAAAGAAAATCCGCGGCTGGGGGCGCGTTCACGCGGTGGAGCGCATTGAGCCCGAAACGGATGAGATAAAGAGATGGTTCCTTTTAGAGGCGGTCAGCAATGATGTGATACCGGCCTATTCCGCCTTCACCTGCTGGCAGAAGGCAGACGCCGAGGCGGTACTGCGGAATCATCCGTCAAAAGAGGAATTTGCGGGAATCAGGGATATCATCGCAGGGATGCTTGACGAGGGCCCGGTGCCGGGCATATCCCGGGTGAAAAACCGGGATGACGTGATTCTGACATTCCTAAGAACCGCGGGAGAGATGGCCCTGGAGCCGGAAGACTATGAGACGATACGCAGCATCCGCATTTATTTTGAAGAGGAAACATCCGGTCATCCGGAAATCCTGCCGCTGTGCCAAAAGCTCCTGACGACCGACCCAGAGGAAAAGGTGAAGGCCCGCACGGACGGGCTCACAGACCTCTCTTTTTCGTGCAGAAAATGAGAGGAAGAATGCGCCCCGATGTGATAGAATCCATATAAACGTGAAGGAGGAGAAAAGAAATGGAATGGATCGACCGGTTCAATGAGGCAGTCCGCTACCTGGAGGACCATCTGACGGAGGAGACGGACTATAAGGCGCTGGGACGCATCGCCTGCTGTTCCTCGTATCATTTTCAGAGGATGTTTGCCTACATGGCGGGCGTGCCGCTGTCCGAATATATCCGCAGGCGGAGGATGTCGCTTGCCGCCGCGGATCTTCTGGGGCGTGATATGAAAATCGTGGATGTCGCGGCAAAGTACGGCTACAGCTCGCCCACGGCCTTTAACAGGGCGTTTCAGTCGGTGCACGGGATCGCGCCCTCCGCGGTAAAAAACGGGGGCGTATCCGTAAAATCCTTTCCGCCGGTCACGTTTAAAATCACTGTAAAAGGAGTGGAGGAAATGAATTACCGGATTGAGAAAAAAGAGGCGTTCCGCATCGTGGGCGTGTCCGTGCCGCTGGACCGGGATATCGAGAAAAATTTTGCCGTCATCCCGTCAAAATGGCAGGAGACGGCGGAGAACGGAACCCTGCAGCGGCTGGCCGGCCTGATGGACACAGAGCCCATGGGAGTGCTCGGCGTCAGCGTCTGCAATGACCTGGAGCCCTGGAAGTATTTTATCGCAGCGGCGTCCACGAAGGAGGCGGAGGGACTTGCGGAATACGTGGTGCCAGCGGCGACCTGGGCGGTATTTCCGGGAGAGGGCGCGAACCAGTCGATCCAGGAGCTGGAGCGGCGCATCGTGACGGAGTGGCTGCCGGATTCCGGATATGAGTACGGGAGCGCGCCCGACGTGGAGGTGTATCTGAATCCCGACCCGCAGAATGCGCGGTATGAGGTGTGGATCCCGGTGATAAAAAAGTAAAAAGAAAAACACCAGTATGACGGTACTGGTGTTTTTTTCACGGCTGGGTCAGGCCGTGTATGGTATCTATTCGCAACGATATCTTAAGCCATGGAATTCACAAGCTTTGCCAAACGGGAAACCTTTCTGGCGGAATTGTTCCTGTGATAAACGCCCTTGCTCGCGGCGCTCTCGATCGTAGCGGTCGCAACGGTAAGCGCTGCCTTCGCTGCATCTTTGTCATTCGCAGCAACTGCGGCCTCCACCTTCTTGGTCATGGTCTTCACTTTGCTTCTGATCGCTTTATTTCTCGCAGCTCTCGTCTCTGCCACTAAAATACGCTTCTTTGCAGATTTAATATTAGCCAACTCGTACACCTCCCACTCTGTATGGTATTCTGATAGATATCCACATCTAAGCCGGACACGGACAGTTCGATGTAAACACACTAGTGTATTGTAGGATATTCTGTCTGTTCTGTCAAGAGGAAAATAGAAAAAGCGCGGATAATTTCTCTCCGGTATGGGAAAATAAAGGTAAGAAAGAACGACAGAAAATGGAGGGAGTTATGTATCAGATACGTACCGACCTGGCGCTGGAGACGCAGGAGAAGATGCAGGAGGACCACATCGAGCTAAAGGGCGTCCGGTTTCTCGAGGAAAAGATCGACAAAAATCTGACGATCAGCACGGTTTCGATCGAGACGGAAAACGGCGCGAGGACGATGGGAAAGCCAAAGGGAACCTACATCACGATCGAGGCGGGAAACATGGACGAGGAGGATGAGGACTACCACAGAGAGATTTCCGTGCAGCTGGCGAAGGTGATTCGGAAGCTTGCCAGAATAAAAAAGGAGGACATCTCCGTGCTGATCGTCGGGCTTGGCAACCGGGAGGTCACGCCGGACGCGCTGGGACCGCGCGTGGTCGACAACCTCTTTATCACGCGGCACATTATCAGGGAATACGGAAAATACGCGTTTGGCGAGGAAAACGTCAACCGGATCAGTAGCATTGTGCCGGGGGTGATGGCGCAGACCGGCATGGAGAGCCTTGAGATTATCCGGGGAATCATAAAGGAGACGAAGCCGGATCTGATCATTGCGGTCGATGCGCTGGCGGCCCGGAGCACAAAGCGGTTAAACCGGACGATCCAGGTGACGGATACCGGCATCAATCCGGGCAGCGGCGTCGGTAATCACAGGCACGGATTAAACGAAAAGAGCCTGGGCGTGCCGGTGATTTCCATCGGGATCCCGACTGTGGTGGACGCTGCGACAATTGTAAATGACACGATGTACAATCTGGTGACGGCGCTGACGCAGAGCGAGGCGTTTTCCGCGGTGGGCAGCTCCTTAGAGGAGTTAAACGACGCGGAGAAATACGAGCTGATCCGGGAGCTGCTCTCCCCGAATCTCAACGCGATGTTTGTGACGCCGAAGGATATCGACGAGTCGGTGAAACGCTTAAGCTTTACGATCTCGGAGGGGCTGAATCTGGCATTTGCGGACGGATGTCTGACGACGGCATAACAGACGCGGTGCGCGCATAGATTTTACTATGCGTAATTTCAGGAATCCGTTCCGATACGGATATAAAAGCGGGACAAAAAAGAAAAGAAACGTACCGATGCTGATGGCTGTGATCGGGACAGCGGCGGCCGTCCTGTTTTTTCACGGGCAGAGCAGGCTGTTCGCCGGATTTGAGCGGGAGCTTAAGGCATGTCTGTACCAGGACATTCAGGAGCTCTATTATCCGGGGGTGATCTATGTTGCGGCCGGGGAGGAGCAGACGGCGGCGGAGCGCGTGCTGTCCCATTTTTTTATGCTGGAGAGTGGGACGAAGCGTATGGAGGCATATCCGACCCAGGTGGAAAGCGACCTTTCCTACGAGGCGATCCTGGCCAGGGAGGCGGCGGACGAAAATTATGTGGACGAGGAGACGGGGACAGTCGTGGTAAACGGGCTGGCGCCCGATCTGATGGATCAGGCGTCAGGAGGAACGGCGGATCCGATGGGTCAGACATCAGGAGGAACGGCGGATCTGTCTGCGGAAGCATCAGCCCCCCGGGGATCGTCCGGCACATCCGCCGCGGGTGAGGCGGGTCAGGCGGGAACACAGGATCCTGCTTCGGACGGCAGTGCGGCGGAGGGCGGAAGCGTCCCGGAAGGACAGGATACGGCAGCAGCGTCTGCCGCTGCGGGAGCTGCCGCCTCCGTACCGGCAGGCAGCCAGCCGCTCGTCACGTATTCCAGGGAAAAATTAAATGATTTCGATTATCTGCTTCAGAATTTTTACCAGGTGGACCGCACGACCACGATAACGTCTTCCCAGCTGAATAAGGATGCGCTTCTCGGAAAGGATGTGCGTCTCTCGCACGATGCGTCCACGCCGCAGATTCTGATTTACCACACGCATTCCCAGGAGGGATATGCGGACTCTGTCCCCGGAGATTCCTCTACGAGTGTGGTTGGAGTGGGCGACTACCTGACGCAGCTTCTGACCGAGCAGTACGGGTTTTCCGTCATTCACCATAAGGGCGCCTACGATGTCGGGGACCGGGATCACGCCTACTCGAATGCGGGCCCGGCACTGGAACAGATTCTGGCGGAAAATCCGGGGATTGAGGTTGTGATCGACCTGCACCGGGACGGGGTGGGGGAGAACACCAGGCTGGTCACGACCCAGAACGGGGTACCGATGGCGCAGATCATGTTTTTTAACGGGCTGAGCCGGACTACGCGGATGGGGGATATCGATTATCTGTATAATCCATATATCGCGGATAATCTGGCGATGTCCTTTCAGATGCAGCTTAAGGCGGCGGAGTATTATCCGGGCTTTACCAGGCGGATCTATCTGAAGGGCTACCGGTATAATATGCATTACTGCCCGCACACGCTGCTGATCGAGGTCGGCGCGCAGACCAATACGTTTGAGGAGGCGAAAAACGCGATGGTTCCTTTGGCGGATCTGCTCAATAAGGTGCTGACCGGGGCGCAGTAGGGATCCGGGGCTGGAAATTTTACGATGGCCATGTTACAATGGGGACGGACTGGAAAACGCGCCCGCGGTCCGGCGTACGGAGGACCAGGCGCAGACTTTGGAGGAAAGTGTAATGTGGGAAACGTTTCTGACACTGGACGGAAATCTTCTGCTGTGGATTCAGGAATACATAAGAAATGATCTGCTGACGCCTGTGATGCGGTTTCTGACGCATCTGGGCGATGCGGGATTCCTGTGGATTGTCTGCACGATCCTGTTCCTTCTGTGGAGGGAACGGCGGGGAACCGGGATCTGCATGACCTTCTCCCTGCTGTGTTCGCTTCTTGTCAACAATCTGCTGTTAAAAAATCTTGTGGCGCGGACCCGGCCGTATGAGGCGGTGGAGGGACTGTCAAGAATCATTGAGGCGCAGGTGGATCTGTCGTTTCCATCGGGGCATGCGGGAAGCTCGTTCGCGGCGGCCGTCGCTGTTTTTCTCACCTGCCCGAAGCGGATCGGCATACCGGCGCTTGCGCTGGCAGCGCTGATCTCGCTCTCAAGGCTCTATGTGGGCGCGCACTACCCGACGGATGTAATTGCAGGCGCGCTGATCGGGAGTGCGGCGGCCGTTCTGGTACATAAATGCTATTCGCGCCACTGCTTTAAGTCGTCTCCATACCACACAACCTGATTGCGCCCGAAATTCTTCGCGTCATAGAGCATGGCATCCGCAACCTTCAGATAAGAATTGTATTCATTCTCCAGCTGCGGTACGACCGTAACGCCTCCGGAACTGACGGTAACCCAGCCGGAGGGATTGGACGGATGCGGGATATGGCGCTCCTCGATTTCCCGCAGGATCTTCTTTACAAGTTCAAAAACAGGTCTGGCGTCGCCGCCGAGCACGATCGCGATAAATTCCTCGCCGCCGTAGCGCGCGACAAAATCCGTGGTGCGCCGCAGATTCTGCGAGAGAACCGTCGCGACCGCGGCGATGACTTTGTCCCCGGCGGGATGACCGAAGGTGTCATTGTACGCTTTGAAGTGATCGATGTCGAACATACAGATGGAAAACGGCACCTTCAGGCGGATCGCCTCCTGCCATTTTATAATGCTGTAGCGCTCATAGCGCCGTCTGTTTGCGATCCCGGTCAGCTGGTCGATCATGGAGAGCTGCTCGAGCTGCTTGCTGTACTGATGCAGCCTGATATGGGTGCGGACTCTCGCGTGTACGATCAGCGGGTGAAACGGTTTGGAAATATAGTCAACCGCGCCTAAGGTAAGACCGCGCTGTTCATTCTCGATGTCCGAGAGGCTGGTGATCAGAATCACGGGAACATGCTGCGTGATGATCTCCTCCTGCAGCTTTTTTAACATGGTAAAACCGTCCATGCCGGGCAGGACGACGTCTAAGAGGATCAGCGAAAAATCGCCGGTAAGCGCACGGGCAAAGCCGTCTTCCGCCGTCTGTGTGGTGGTAACGTCGTACTCCTCGCAAAGGATCGAGGTAAGCTGAGCGGTCTGCAGCGGGCTGTCGTCTACAATTAAAATCTTTTCCATGGTTATACTCCTCGTATAAGCTGTTTCGCGCGGCTGCGGTTTCGTGTGTCGGAGAGGAGCAGCCGGCATCTGTGTATACAAGAACTTTACATGAAAAACGACAATTTTGCAAGGTGTTTTACAACGTTTCCTCCTTTAAACCGGTCAGAATTTCACAGCCGTCCGCGGTGACCAGGATCTCGTTTTCAATGCGGACGCCGCCGATGCCCGGCACGTAGACGCCCGGCTCAATCGTGAATACCATGTTTTCTTCGATCGTCTCCGTCACGCCCGGCTCCAGAACAGGCCATTCGTGGCAGGAGATGCCGATGCTGTGGCCCAGATGCGTGCCAGCGTACCGGCCGTAAGGGCTTTCCGCGGCGACTGCCCTGGCGCAGTCGATGAGATCGCTCATCGGGACATGCGGCTTTACGAGGCGGATGCAGGCGTTTTCGATCTCCCAGGCCAGCTGCCAGAGCGCTTTCTGCTCCGGGCTGCTGTCTCCCAGGCAGAAGGTGCGCGTCCAGTCGGAGGAATACCCGTTTACGATCGCGCCGAAATCCGTGAGCACCAGGTCGCCCTTCTCCATGATTTTGTTCCCCGGGACCTCCGTGATCACGGCGGATTTCATGCCGGATAACAGCTTCATCGTGAAGGGAACGCCGTCGGAGCCCCGTTTTCGCATGTGGTATTCCAGCTCCGCCACCGCGTCCAGCTCGGTGATGCCGGGCTTCAGAATCGTTTTTGCGTGCTCCATGGCGGACACGGCCACATCCGCGGAGCGGCGCAGCAGGTCGATTTCGTCCGCGTCCTTTATGAGGCGCATCGCCGCAAGATGGGGGGCCAGATTACAGAAATCCGCATCGGCAAACGTTTCGCGCAGAAAAAGCCAGGTGCTAAGGTCAATGGAATCCTGCTCCAGCCAGAGCGCGGACGTATCCCGGGTGCGGATCAGAGCCGCGAGCGTCGTTAAGAAGCCCTCCGTCGTATTGTCGTAGAGCACCAGCCTGTCATAGCACACGCCTGCACTGGCGGCGATCTGCGCCTCCCATTTCGCGGGCGCAATCAGCGCGCAGTCCGCCCCGGGCACGACGGCTGTAGGGCCGATCTGCTTGGGCCTCCTTGCCGTGGTGCGAAAGCCGGTGAGGTAAAAAATATTCGCCTCGCTGGTGACGACTGCGGTCTGACCGGACAGCTTAGAGGATAACCGGTCTCTTCGTTCTTTCAGTTGCATATATAATCTCTCCTTTCTCTGTGGCATCACATCATCTGTATTTTACCACAGCAGGGGGAGAGGAGGCGTTATGCAGTTTCGACGGGAGGCGTGCAGAAGCGGTCGCAGGGAAGGAAAAATTCTGTATGAAAAAGGCGATGAAGGCGATCCCTGAGACACATGGATATGAGGGAGCCGTAACCGGCTCCCCGAAGATTTATTCAGTACTTATTGTGCACCACCTCGACGGCGCAGAAGAAGTCCTTCACGGCAATCGCGGTCCCGTCATCTAAGACGGCAGTCCCGTTAAAATGACCGAACACCTGATGCTGGATGGTGGCAATCAGTTTTAAGTCTGTCGTTGCGGCGCGGTCCAGAACCGGCGTGAAGGTTCCGGTGAGCCTGCCGTCGTCCGAGGTGATCCGCCACTCTTTCATAAAATCATACGATCCGTCCGGCTTCTTCGGAATCCCGAACTCCACCTCGTTTAACTTGTGCGCGCGGTTGTCATAAAAGATGACGTTTTCCGTGGCGGCGCTCCGGTCGGAAAAGCCGTAGCCCAGATTCAGGCCAAAGGGAACGCCGTCGATCTGCCCGCTCCCGGTGCCCCAGTACCAGGTGTTGTCATAGGTCCAGACGCCCCTTCCCCAGTCGAGCACGCCGTAATCCTTCCCTCTGACAAACGTAACGGTGCGTGAGCCGAGCTTCGCCGTCCCGTACGCGGGCAGACAGTTGATCTTCTGATTGTAATAAAATGCGGTGGGCTTCTCCTTCCACGGCGTGGCGATGCACATCGTGTCCATCTGCGGCTGCTCTAACGTGAGCGTTACGTCGAGATCCTCCCCCTGATAAAAATGTTTAAAAAAGCAGCGGATCCGCCGTTTCCCCGGTGTGACATGATATTTTAAGCCAAAGGTTCTGCTGCGGTACACGGCGTCCCCGTCGTCGGAGTGCGCGCCGAGGTGATACTTTCCCATCGGAAATGCGGTCAGCACATTTCTCGTCTGCTCCCAGCCCTCTTTAAAATTCAGGAAGGAGGCGCCGATCAATCCGATGTATCCCAGATCCGAGATCGTGAAGGCGACCCCGTAGGAATCGTTGGCGACGAGATAGTAATCCCACTCCTTGATCCGCCATTTCGGCGCACGGATGTCCGCGCGGTCGTAGGTCCAGTAAAGCTGTCTCGCCCAGCCGGGCTCTGTGATGTGTCCGTCTGCGTCCAGAAGGCGCATCGGTTTTGTGATTTCGTTCTGCATAAAATTCCCCCCTGTCTGTCTGTGATCTGTATCCATTTTATCACAGGCGCCGGAAAAAAGCCACCGGCGGCAAAAAGATTTGCTTTTGCGGGGCGTGTAGGCTATAATGGGCGCAGGGAAAGGGGCGAAGTGACCGCCGACCCGCGACAAAAGTGAAAACGAGGAATGGGATATGAGAACAATAGAACACGAGACATTTGATATGGAGCGCGCGCTCTACGGCAGCACGGGGATTCTGGCGCGTGAATGCAGATTTGACGGCCCGGCGGATGGGGAGAGCGCGTTTAAGGAGTGCGCGGATATCGCGGCGGAGCGCTGCTTTTTTAACCTGCGCTATCCGTTCTGGCACGACCACGGCCTTGCGGTGAGGGACAGCGAGCTGACGGAGCTGTGCAGGGCGGCGCTCTGGTATTCCGACCGCATTGAGCTTCTGGATACGAAGCTGCACGGGATCAAGGCGCTGCGGGAGTGCAGCGACGTGACGATCGCCGGATGCGACGTCGTCTCGCCGGAGTTCGGATGGTTTACGCACCGCGTCCGGATGCGGGATACGAAGGTGCAGGGCGAATACTTTATGATGCGCTCGGATCACCTGGATTTTTCCGGGGTCACGCTCGACGGGAAGTATTCGTTTCAGTACATAGAGGATTCCGTGTTTGACGGCTGTGTGTTCCGCACGAAGGACGCCTTCTGGCACGCAAAAAACGTCGTGGTAAAAAACAGCGTCGTGCAGGGCGAATATCTCGCGTGGTACTGCGAGAATGTGACGTTTGATCACTGTAAGATCACCGGCACGCAGCCGCTGTGCTACTGTAAAGGATTAAAGCTGATCGACTGCGAGATGGCGGACACGGATTTGTGCTTTGAAAAATCAGAAGTGGAAGCCACGATAACGACAGATGTCATAAGCGTAAAAAATCCGCGCGCCGGCCGCATTTATCTGCCGTCGGCCGGGGAGATCATCATGGACGACGCGGAGGCGAAGGGAGAGGTGATTGTGCGGTAAACCTTGCATTTTAAGGCGGGATATGATAAGGTTTGAGACAGGGAAAAGCAAACGCGGTTTCATTCAGAAGGAGGAATCAGAATCATGGGATTTTTACAGGGTAAGACGGCGATCATCACCGGAGCCGGACGGGCGGTCTTAAGCGACGGCAGATGCGGGTCCATCGGCTATGGTATTGCGACCGCATATGCGAAGGAGGGCGCGAATCTGGTGATCACCGGGCGCAACACAAAAAAGCTCGACGACGCGAAGGAAGAGTTAGAGCGCCTTTACGGCATTAAAGTGCTGACGGTGCAGGCGGATGTGAACGCAGGCGCGGACAATGAGGCGGTGGTCGAAAGCGTGGTAAAGCAGACGATCGACACGTTCGGCAGCATCGACGTCCTGATCAACAACGCCCAGGCGTCGGCTTCCGGCGTACCGCTTGCGGAGCACACCACGGATCAGTTTAACCTGGCGCTGTATTCCGGGCTGTACGCGGCGTTTTATTATATGAAGGCGTGCTATCCGCATCTGGCGGAGTCGAAGGGGACGGTGATCAACTTTGCTTCCGGCGCGGGACTTTTCGGCAACTTCGGCCAGTGCGCGTACGCGGCGGCAAAGGAGGGGATCCGCGGGCTGACGCGTGTGGCGGCGACCGAGTGGGCGAAGGACGGGATCAATGTCAATATCATCTGCCCGCTGGCGTGGACGGCTCAGCTCGAGCAGTTTCAGCAGGCGTATCCGGATGCGTTTCAGGCAAATGTCAAGATGCCGCCGGCAGGCCATTACGGCGATTCGGAGCTTGAGATCGGGCGTGTCTGCGTACAGCTCGCGTCACCGGACTTTAAGTATCTGACCGGCGAGACCTTAACGCTTGAGGGCGGTATGGGACTTCGCCCGTAAAGAGTGAATAGACGACCGGCGTGCCTGCGGCATACCGGTTTGTGGATGAAATGAGGCTTCTGCGGAAGCCTCATTTTGCAGATACAGGAAGGAAAGGCAGATAAGAGAACGACATGCTCGATCAGAAAAAGAACGAATATTATTTTACGATTTTCCTGAATCTTGTGAGAGCCACGTACATGAATCTGGAAAAGGACTGGGATCAGGAGGCGCAGGTGTGCGGCATTTCCTACGCCCAGCAGCACTGTCTGTGGCTGCTGCACGTGCAGGACGGGCTGACGCTGACGGAGCTTGGAAATATTGCGGTGTGGAATAAGAGCACGACCTCGGCGCTGGTGAGCAGGCTGCAGAAAAAAAAGCTGGTGGAAAAACGGAGGCAGAAGGGCACGAATGTGATCCGGATCTATCTCACCAGAGAAGGCAGAAAAAAGATTGACGAGAGTATTCAGACGGACGCGTGCATCGGGTTTATGGGGCTGTTTCAGAACCGGGAGGAAACAGAAGTGATAGAAATGATTTCCTTTCTGCAGCGCATTTACGATGAGGTGAGTAAGGATAAAAACCCGGATTTTAAGCGGTTTATCGAGGAATTCAGCGCAAATCTGCTGAAAAAAGAATGAGTGTGCGCACCGGGAAGCAGCGCCGGGGACGCGGCAGATTTTTCTTGACGTTATGGCGGGATATGATATAATCAGTATAACGTTCGCTAACGAATATCGTTGACGAATATCGCTAACGAATATCGCTGACGAACGATGCGGAACTTACAGATAACAGGCATATCACGCGAAAGGAGCGGGAGAAGGATGGAAAAATTATTCAGTCCGGTGCGGATCGGAAACCTGGAGTTGAAAAACCGTTTCATCATGGCGCCGATGGAGAACGGGATGGCGGAGCCGGGCACGGGGAATGTGACGGAGCGTCTGCTCTGCTTTTTCAGGGAGAGGGCAAAGAACGGGGTGTCGATGATCATGCCCGGATCGATCGGGGTGTCACCGGAGGGAAGGGGCCTGCCGACGCAGCTGTCGCTGTGGGAGGAGAGGCATGTCGCGGAGCACAAAAGGCTGGTCGGCGCGATCCATGAGGAGGGATGTCTCGCGGGCGCGCAGATCTATCACGCGGGAAGACAGGCGAGCGAGGCGATTACGGGCCTTGATCCGCTGGCGCCGACCGCGATGCCCTGCGCGATCCTGAGTAATCATCCGAAGGAGATCACGACGGAGCAGATGGAGGAGATCAGGGAAAAATTTGTCCGCTCCGCCCGGTATGCGGTGGAAGCAGGGTACGATCTGGTCGAGGTGCATTTTGCGCACGGGTATCTGCTGCATTCGTTCCTGTCCACGCATACGAACCACAGGACGGACGCGTACGGGGGAAGCTTTGAAAACAGGGTGAAATACCCGATGGAGGTGTTAGAGGCTGTCATCCGGGAGGTCGGAGGAGAGGTGCCGGTACAGATCCGCGTTAGCGTCGACGAGTACGTCGAAGACGGGATGCATTCTGACGAGGTGGAAAAGGTCTGCCTGATGGCAGTGGAGGCGGGTGTGAGCGCGGTGTCGCTGTCCGCCGGCTGCTATGACGCGGTGGAGTATGCGATCCAGCCGATGTACATACCGCAGGGCTTTATCCTGCCGTTTGCGGAGCGGCTGAAGGCAAAGGTCAGTGTACCGGTGATTGTGGCCGCGCGTCTGAACAGTGCGCAGCTGATCGAGGAAGCCGTGGAGTGCGGCAGGGCGGATATCGTGGCGATCGGGCGCGGCCTGATTGCGGACCCGCAGCTGATCCGAAAGATCGAGCGCCATGATTACGAAAATATCCGGTACTGTATCGCATGTAATCAGGGGTGTATTGACCGTGTGCTCGGCGGGCTGCCCGCGCACTGTATGGTAAATCCGGTGGCGGGCGAGGAGGGAAGCCGTGCGCTGCGGCCGAAAACAGACGATAAGACGATCGCGGTGATCGGAGGCGGACCGGCGGGGATGCAGGCGGCGCTGACGGCGGCGGAGAGAGGATACCGGGTGAATCTGTATGCGAAGGACGGGCTGGGCGGAAAGATGAAGATGGTGTCCGCGCCGCCGGAGAAGGAAACGTTTCAGATATTTTTGGATTACCTTACCGCGCAGATCGAAAAAAGCGGGATCCGGGTGATCGAAAAAGAGGTCCGCTCGTGCGACGATATCGAATGCGACGAGGTCATCCTTGCGACCGGATCATCTCAGATCATTCCGCCGATACCGGGAACGGACAAAGAACACGTCGTCTGCGCGGAGGAGATCTTAAGCGGAAAAGCGGAGCCGAAGGGGACGGCGGTCGTGATCGGAGGCGGCCTTGTGGGAACGGAGACCTGTAAATATCTGGGAGAGCGGGGCGTGAAGCTGACGCTTGTGGAGAAAAAAAAGAGCATTGCGGACGACATAGGCGCGACATATGTCGGACACATGTTTGCAAAGCTCGGGGAATACGGTGTGAAGGTGATCACCGGCGCGACGATAAAGGAGATCACGGATGACGGCGTGGCGCTGCAGGATCAGACGATCGCCTGCGATACTGTGGTGATCGCGGCGGGATACAGATCAGAACGTCATCTGAAGGAGATACTGGAAGCAGAGTATCCGGTACATGTGGCCGGCGATGCGCTGGAGCCGGGAAAGATCCTGGACGCGACGGAGCAGGCATATCTGGCGGCAAACAGACTGTGATGACAGAAACGGGGAAGCATGATAAGAATTAAAGATATCGCGGAGCGCGCCGGAGTCAGCCCGACAACGGTCTCTAACGTTCTTCACGGGAGGTCCGGGCGCGTATCAAAGGAAAATATAAAAAAGATCCAGGACATCATGGACGAGATGCACTATATCCCGAGTATCAGCGCGCAGATGCTTGCGCGCGAGCACTCCGGGCTGATCGGCGTTGTGATCGGTTATCTGAAAAAAGGGGATGCCTTCGCGCTCGAGGATCCGTTTGTCTCGGCGCTCGCCGGCAACCTGGAATATCAGATCAGGGCGCACGGATACTATATGATGCTGCTGACGCGCCATGACAGGGAGGAGATGATCAGCCAGGTGATGGGATGGAATTTTGACGGGCTGATTATGCTCGGGCTGATGCCGGAGGAGCTTCGCCAGATCCATGAGATGTTCCGAAAGCCGATGGTTGCGATTGACTATTACGACAGGCTGCCGGACGGGGTCGTCAAGATCGGGACGGACGACCGGGACGGCGGCTACCAGATGGGAAGGCACCTGACGCGGATGGGGCACCGGAAGATCCTTTTCCTCTCGGACAATGACGCCTATCTGGATCATGAGCGGTGGCTCGGCGTGAGGGATGCGCTTCTTGAAGCGGGCATCCGCGACGCCGATGAGAGCCACTTCCTGATCCAGCGGGATCCGGCGTTAAGGGAGCAGCAGTATGAGGAGCAGTTTGCGTTTCTGACCCAGAGGAGCGCCCTGTTTTTTGCCTCGGATTTTTATGCGGTGGAGGCGTCCAACTTTTTTCAGAACCGCGGGATTCTGGTGCCGGATCAGCTGTCGATCGCGGGCTTTGACGACGTCAGCTATGCGAAAATGGCCAGGCCGGGGCTGACGACGGTCCGACAGAATGTGGACCAGAAGGCGCGCTATGCGGTGGAGGCGGTGACGGGCCTGCTGGAGGGAAAGCCGGTAGCGGGAGAATACCGCACCACGGTATCCCTCGTGGAGCGAAAGTCGGTGCGCCGGGTTTTCTGAAGCGGAAAAACAGGAACAGAAAGAAAGGGAAAAGAACAGACGCATCGGTCAGGAATGGCCGGTGTGTTTGTCTTTTATGCACAAAAATACAGGGGTGAAATTTGTGCATATCTAATAGTTTTGCGCAAAACTATTGAAAACCGGATTCAGGTATGTTACGATCGCTTTAACAGGAAAACAAAGAAAGGATGGAGACGAAGATGGAGAGAGCATGGTGGAAGGAAGCGGTGGTGTATCAGATTTATCCGAGAAGCTTTATGGACTTAAACGGCGACGGGGTCGGGGATTTAAACGGTATCACGTCGAGGCTGGATTATTTAAAGGAGCTCGGTGTGGACGTGATCTGGCTCTCGCCGGTGTATCAGTCGCCGAACGATGACAACGGCTACGATATCAGCGATTATCAGGCGATCATGAAGGAGTTCGGGACCATGGAGGATTTTGACCGGATGCTCGCCGGTATCCACGAGAGGGGCATGAAGCTGGTGATGGATCTCGTGGTCAATCACACCTCCGATGAACACAGATGGTTTGTGGAGAGCAGAAGCGCGAAGGACAATCCGTACCGGGATTACTACATATGGAGAGAGGGAAAGGACGGAAAGGAGCCGAACAACTGGGGCAGCGCGTTTTCCGGTTCGGCGTGGCAGTATGACGACGCGACGCAGATGTATTATCTGCACCTGTTTTCGAAGAAGCAGCCGGATTTAAACTGGGACAATCCGAAGGTGCGCGACGAGGTCTTTTCCATGATGAACTGGTGGTGTGAGAAGGGGATCGACGGGTTCCGTATGGACGTGATCAGCCTGATCTCAAAGCCGGAGGGGCTGCCGGACGGACAGATGTTCCCGGGCATGGAGTATTCGCCGATTCCCTGTGCGAACGGCCCGCATGTGCACGAGTATCTGCGGGAGATGAACCGTGAGGTGCTCTCAAAGTACGATCTGATCACGGTCGGGGAATGCGCCGGCGTGACGATTGAGGAGGCGAAAAAATACGCTTCCTTAGACGGGTCGGAGTTAAATATGGTGTTCCAGTTCGACCATGTCGGGATCGGGGATGCGGAGCATGGCAAGTGGACGGACCGCCGTGTGGATCTGGTGGAGTTAAAAAAAGTGCTCGACGGCTGGCAGACGGGACTTGCCGGGCAGGCGTGGAACAGCCTGTATTTTTCCAATCACGACCAGCCGAGATCGCTCTCGAGGTTCGGCGACGACCGGGAGGAATACCGCGTGGTCTCCGCAAAGATGCTGGCGACCTGCCTGCATATGATGCAGGGAACCCCGTATGTGTACCAGGGCGAGGAGCTTGGCATGACGAACTGCCCGTTCCCCTCCATTGACGATGTGCGGGATATCGAGAGCATCAACGCGTATAAAGAGATGACGGAGTCAGGGAAGATCACGCCGGAGGACATGATCCGCTACATCCGTCTGCGCGGCAGGGACAACGCGCGCACCCCGATGCAGTGGGATGACGGGAAGAATGCCGGATTTACGGAGGGCACGCCGTGGATCATGGTGAATCCGAATTACACCAGGATCAATGCGAAGCAGCAGACCGCGGATCCGGATTCGGTGTTCCATTATTACAAAAAGCTGATTGCGCTGCGGAAAGAGGAGCCGGTGATCGTGTACGGATCCTATGAGCCGTATCAGCAGGAGAACGAAAGTCTGTACATGTATATCCGCAGACTGGAAGATGCAAAGCTCTTCGTCGTCTGTAATTTTACGGATCAGGAGCAGACGGTCGCGCTTCCGGAGGATTTTGCGGAAGGGAGCGTGCTGATCACGAATCAGGAAAATGCGGGCGTGCAGCATGAGATGACGATCGGCGCGTACGGCGCGGTGGTGATCCGGCGGTAAGCGGCCGGGTCAGAAGATGCGGTACGGGCCGGCGCAAAAGCGCGTTGCGGCAGCCGGCCCGACCGGTGAAAAGAGAAAGGGGACAGGAAGAGCGATGAGAGATCACATGAAAATCGAAATGCATCCGCTGGCGAATGAGGCGAATATCATAAAAGGGGAACACTACCGGATCACGGTGCTCACAAAAAGCCTGGTGAGACTGGAGTACAGCCCGGCGGGTCATTTCACGGACGAGGCGACGCAGGTGGTGTTAAACCGCGATTTTGCTCCGGTGGAATTTGACTTAAAGGAGACGGAGGACGGCCTTGAGATCCGCACAGAGTATTTTCAGTTAAATTATAACCGGCAGGCGTTTTCGGGAGCGGGGCTTTCCTGCGCCTGCATGGGCATGGAGATGGAAGGGATGCCGGGCGGCAACCGCATGGTCTGGCATTACGGCGATGCGCCGCGGACGTTAAAGGGGACGGCGCGCACCCTCGACCAGGTAAACGGCGCCTGTGAGCTCGAGGAGGGGCTGATGTCCTTCTGGAGCGGCTGCGCGCCGCTTGACGATTCCCATACGCTTCTGATCGGGGCGGACGGCTGGGTATCGCCGAGAGAGCAGGGGAATCAGGATCTGTATCTGTTTGCCTACGGCCACCGCTATCTGGAGGCGCTGAAGGATTTTTACCATCTCTGTGGAAGGACGCCGATGCTGCCGCGGTTTGCGCTGGGCAACTGGTGGAGCCGGTATTACCGCTATACGGAAGAGAGCTATATGGAGCTGATGCGCCGGTTTGACGAGGAGGATCTGCCGTTTTCCGTGGCGGTCATCGATATGGACTGGCATCTGACCAGGATCGACCCGAAGTACGGCACCGGCTGGACCGGCTATACCTGGGATCCCGAGTGCTTCCCGGATCCGGAGCGGTTTCTCGCCGGGCTTCACGCGCGGGGGATGAAGACCACGTTAAACGTCCATCCGGCGGACGGGATCCGGGCCTTTGAGGACTGCTATCCGCAGGTGGCAAAGGCCATGGGCGTCGACGCCGCAAAGGAAGAGCCGGTGAATTTTGACATCGCGGACCCGAAGTTTTTGGAGGTGTATTTTGAGAAGGTGCACCATCCGTTAGAGGAGCAGGGGGTGGACTTCTGGTGGATCGACTGGCAGCAGGGCACGCACACGAAGGTCGCGGGACTGGATCCGCTCTGGATGTTAAACCACTATCATTTCCTGGACAGCGCAAGGGACGGGAAGCGCCCCATGACCTTCTCCCGCTACGCGGGGCCGGGATCGCACCGCTACCCGGTGGGCTTTTCCGGGGATACGGTCATCACCTGGGAGTCGCTTGATTTTCAGCCGTATTTTACGAACACGGCGTCAAACATCGGCTATGGCTGGTGGAGCCATGACATCGGCGGCCACATGATGGGCGGAAAGGACGACGAGCTGGAGACCAGATGGTACCAGTACGGCGTATTCTCCCCGATCAACCGTCTGCACAGCACCAGCAGCGAGTTCAACGGCAAGGAGCCGTGGCGGTTTAAGAAAGAAGCGCATGACGCGATGAACCGTTTCCTGCGCCTGCGCCATCGGATGCTGCCGTATCTGTACACCATGAATTACCGCGCGTGGGCGGACGGAGAGCCGGTCTGCCAGCCGATTTACTACCAGTACCCGGCAAAGTGGGAGACCTACCGGTATAAGAACCAGTATTTCTTCGGAAGCGAGCTGATGGTCGCGCCGATTACGGCGCCGCGCGAGGCGGGCGTCAATGTGGCGGAGGTAAAAGCCTGGCTGCCGCAGGGGCTGTGGTTCGATTTCTTTACCGGCACGGCGTATCGCGGCGGGAGAAGCCTGATCCTCTGCCGCGGGATCGACACGATTCCGGTGCTTGCGAAGGCGGGGGCTATCATCCCGATGACAGAGCAGTATCAGGCGGATCGGACGGAGAAAAATCCCGATGAGCTGACCATCCGCATTTATCCGGGCGCGGACAACCGCTTTACGCTCTATGAGGACGATAATATCTCCGACGCGTACCAGGACGGGGTCTGCGCGAAGACAGAGATCGCCCTTGACTGGGAGAAGAAACGCGTCACCATCGCTCCGGTGCAGGGGGATGTCTCCCTGATCCCGGCGGAGCGCGTGATAAAGCTGGAGCTGCACAATATCACGGCGAAGGATGCAAAGGTGTCTGTAAACGGTGCGGAGAGAAGCGGATGTTTTGAGAAGCACGGCAGAGGACTTCTCGTCACCCTCACCGGCATCACGGCGGCGGATGCGGTGGAGATCGCACTTCCGGCGGACACAGCGGTTGCGGAAAACCCGGTGAAGGAAACTCTCTATGATTTCTTAAATCAGGCGGAGATTAATTTTATGCAGAAGCAGATGATTTTCGGCGCGTATCAGAGACTGGCGGACGACGTGCCGGCGTTCCTTGGAGAGCTGCAGGCGATGGAAACATCGGAGGCTTTGCAGCATGCGGTGTCTGAGATTGTGGGAGCATATTAAGGAAGAGGAGGACAAAGAAATGCTGGGAAAACGGATTTCCTATGATGTGGCGGACGGCGTGATTTCGCTCACGTTTGAACAGGGCTGCGGAAAGATGACCGTCTGGAAGGATGACGTCATCCAGGTGGTGCGGCCGCTGGAGGGAGAGATGTTCCACTCCAAGGCGGTGGAGAAGGAGCGCTGCCCGATGAAGCAGGTGACGGGCACGCCGGCGGCGGGTGAGTTTGCGGTGACGGAGGAGGCGGAGGCCCTTGTGATCCGCACGGCTGCGCTTGCGGCGAAGGTGTACGACGATTTTTACGTGGACTTTTACCGCACTGCAGGGACAGAGTGCGGCGAGGCGCTTTTGTGCGCGGATTACCGCGGGGAGCGTGAGATTGTCAATAAGATCAGCCCGCGGATCAAGGCCATGCTGGAGGCGGAGGGCCACGATATCTCCGGTCTTCTGAAAAAAAATTATCCAGTGCAGGTGGTAAAGGCGCTGGACGGCGACGAGAAATTTTACGGGCTGGGAGATAAGACCGGTTTCTTAAATAAAAACGGTTACGAATTTGAAAACTGGAATACGGATAACCCCGATGCGCACACCGAGGCGTTTAAGGCGCTCTATAAATCGATCCCGCTTCTGATCACCTTAAAGGAGCAGGGGGTGTACGGCCTGTTTTTTGACAATACCTACCGGTCCCACATCAATCTCGGGAAAGAGAAGAGCGATTATTTTTACTACGGCGCGGAGGACGGCAGCCTGAATTATTATTTTATCGGCGGTGAGACGATGGCGGACGTCATTACGAATTATACGGAGCTGACCGGGAGAACACCGCTGCCGCAGCTTTGGACCCTGGGCTATCACCAGTCCAGATGGGGCTATGAGAATAAGGAGGATGTCCGCGAGCTGATGGAGAAATTCCGCGGCCTTGCGATCCCCTGCGATACGATCCATTTTGACATCGATTATATGGACGGCTACCGCGTGTTCACCTGGAACGAGGAGGATTACGGACCGGCCAAAGAGCTCCTGGGCGAGATGGCGGAGAAGGGCTTTAAGAAGGTGTCCATCATCGACCCGGGCGTCAAGCTGGATCCCGGCTATGCCATGTACGACGAGGGAATGGAGCACGGATATTTTGCAAAAACCCCGGAGGGAGAGACCTATGTCAACGCCGTCTGGCCCGGGGATGCGGTGTACCCGGATTTCGGAAAGAAAGAGGTGCGGGCATGGTGGAGCGGAAAGCAGAAATACCTGACGGATCTCGGCTTTGACGGCGTGTGGAACGACATGAACGAGCCGGCGAGCTTCCACGGCGAACTCCCGAAAGATGTAGTATTTACGGACGAGGATCACCCCTCCACCCACGCCGCCATGCACAACTGCTACGGGCATCTGATGTCAAAGGCGACCTACGAAGGACTGACGCGTGCGAATGGGAAGCGCCCGTTTGTCATTACGAGAGCCTGCTATGCGGGAACGCAGAAGTATTCCACCGTCTGGACCGGCGACAACCAGAGCCTGTGGGCGCACATTCAGATGGCGGTGCCCCAGCTGTGCAACCTGGGCTTAAGCGGTTTCGCCTTTGCCGGGACGGATGTGGGCGGATTCGGCGCGGACACGACGCCGGAGCTTCTGTGCCGCTGGGTAGAGGTCGGGGCATTTTCCCCGCTGTTCCGCAACCACGCCGCGAAAGGGTCCAGGAATCAGGAGCCCTGGCGGTTTGACGAGCAGACCCTGGCCATCAACCGGAAGTTTATCGAGCTGCGCTACCGCCTGCTGCCCTACTTCTACGACCTGTTTTACGAGGGCGAGAGGACCGGCCTTCCGGTGATGCGCCCGCTGGTGCTGCATTATGAGAAAGATCCCGCGGTCTGGAATTTAAACGACGAATTCCTGGTGGGTGAAAACCTGCTGGTGGCCCCGGTGGTGGAGCAGGGCGCCACGGTGAAGAAGGTCTGGCTGCCGGCGGGCACCTGGTACGATTTCTTCACCGGGAAAAAATACGAGGGCGGACAATACTATCTCGTGGACGCGCCGCTTGACGTGTGCCCGGTCTTCGCGAAGGCGGGCAGCGTGATCCCGACCTATGAGGTGATGCAGTACGTCGGCGAGAAGCCCTATGACACCTTAAAGCTTCTCGTCTTCCCGGGGGAGGGCCGCTATGTGCACTACCAGGATAACGGGATGGATTTCGCATACCGCGACGGCGCGTACAACCTCTATGAGTTTGTGAACGACGGCAGCGGAAATGTGGAGACGAAGATGCTCCATGAGGGGTATGAGAAATATCAGAAGATTGAGACGGTTGTAATTAAATAACGGGAGGGCCATCCTTCGGGCAGTGATGCGCGGGGGATGGTCTTTTTTTGCGTGCGGGCAACAGGTCCTGAAATGATTGAAGATGCCGCGTATCTGTGATATAATTTTACAGACGTATCTGCGAATCTTTCCAGTGTGGTATTGGGATATTATGACTGCTGGATTTAAAAATGACGGAAGCATTGGCAGGAAATAATAACAAGACAGAATATGGTGTAAAGAGGTGAATCCATCATGCACAAGACAATACCCAGACCCCTTCATTCCGTGAAATATAAAATGCTTGCCATGCTGACGGGTACCCTGGTGCCCATGGCGGTTTTTATCCTGTGTTACAACATTTACATGCTGAATTTTGTGAAGGACAAAGTGGCGCAGTCCGGCGCGGCGACCCTGAATCTGTACTGCCGGGAGTTTGGGATGCAGCTTGAGCAGATCGAAAATGAGATGACGGACACGCTGGTCAGCGACAACAATTTCAAAACCCTGGCCTATACGGCTGCGCCGACGCCGGAAGAAGCCCATTTTCTCACCTATGACCTGTGTCAGAAATATAAGAGCCGGATCAGCCGCATGAACACGATATCCGCCTGCATGATCTACAGCGGAAAGAATGATCTGCTGCGCAGCATTTACGGCGCAGGTCTCACCGGCGTGGAATTAAAGGAGTCGCTGGAGAACTATTTTAAGGATCTTCTGGCAGAGGGAAAGTCCGTGATAAAGAATTCCTGGACCTGCCATATACAGGACGGACAGGCTTTTTTATACCGTGTGGCGGGCTATCAGGATACATATGAGATCTGTGTGATCCGGCTTGCGGATGCGCCGCTGTTACAGGATATGAAAACAGGTTCGTCGGAGCGCATCCTTTTTTACAGCGGGGAGGATGCGGCTCCTGCGGCGCTGACAGGCGCGGATTTTATCGATGAGAACGGGATAGAGCTGAAAGGGGGAGAGGGGGAATATGTCACCGGGAAGCGCAGCAAATACCTTGTGATCCCCGCAAAGCTGGAGGGAACGGATATCTCCATGGCCTATCTGATGGAATATAACGGACTGGTCGGCCAGTTAAGCCAGACGCAGATTGTCCTGCTGGTGATTTCCGTGATGATCATGTCTGTCCTGCCGGTCGCGTATTTTTATATGAAACGGCTGTTTTTTACGCCCATGAGCATGCTGGAGGACACCATGGAGGCGATCAAAGCCGGAAATATGGATGCGCCGCTGCAGGCGGAGTATAAGGACCGGGAATTTATACAGATCAACGACACCTTTACCGGCATGTTAGAACAGATTAAGGAACTGCGCATCGAGACCTACGAACGGGAGCTGGAGACAAAAAATGTGATCCTGCACTATTATCAGAAGCAGATCCGGCCTCATTTCTATCTGAACTGCCTGAAAAGCCTGTTCGGGCTGGCGCAGAAACGGGATTTTGCGGCAATACAGGAGAACATCTTAAGCCTCTCCGATCATCTGAGGTATATGCTGCGCAACGATCACCCGGCAGTGGATCTGTCCGATGAGCTGGCGTATGTCAGAAATTATGTCCGGCTTCAGCAGATGAACGCGAAATACCCGCCGGAATGTGAGATAGAGAGTGATCCGGGGCTTGCCGCCTTTCAGATACCGCCCATATCGATACTGACATTTGTAGAAAACTCCGTCCGGTATTACCGGGGAAATGACAGCGGCCTGAACATAAGGATCAGGATCTGCCGTTTTTCCGATGGCACGGAATCCATGGTAAATATTTCCGTTTACGACAACGGGGCGGGTTTTTCCGCAGAGGAGTTAAAGGAGCTCAATTCCTTAAAGAGCTCTCCGTTCTTCGAGGAGCACATCGGAATCTATAATGTGATCCAGCGGTTTAATCTGTTTTACGGAGAGGAACGTGTGGTGTTTGCCTTTTCCAGCGACTATGGGGCAAAAGTGGATATTTTGATACGGGAGGGTCAGGATCTTGGAGGAAAAACAGATGCAGCTTCTCATCGTGGATGATCAGACGAGCGTGGTGCAGGGGCTATTGTGCGGGATCGACTGGAATGCCATCGGCATAACCAGGGTCTTTGAGGCGTACAACGCGTCTGAGGCAAAAGAGGTGCTTGCCCGGGAGACGGTGGATATCCTGCTGTGCGATATCGAGATGCCGGCCCAGAGCGGCCTGGAACTGCTCTCCTGGGTCAGAGACATGAAGATCGGGCTGGAATGTATTTTCCTCACGGCGCACGCGGAGTTTGAATATGCCAGGCAGGCGCTCGCGATGCAGAGCTTTGACTATATCATACAGCCGGCGCCCTACCGGGAGATTGAAACGGCGGTGATCCGCGCCGCGGAAAAGATCCGCAAAAAGCGCGAGGAGGCCTCGGTGTTTGAATACGGGCGTGTGGTCTCAAAAAAGGATGTGACGTCATTCCGTCAGGCCTTTCTCGAGGGGATCCTGGAAAATGTAATCGGGGAACTGTTTGCACCGTTTGCGCAGAAAATCGTCCTCTACGGGCTTTCGGGAGACCGGTTTCTGTTTGTGTCTTACGGGCAGGAATCGTATGTGATGGACGACGGGGCCATCCGGCGGCAGCTTATGAAGACGCTGGGCAAATTTGAGGAGGTGTTAAAGCTTCGGGCGGCTTTTTATGTGAAGACGGCGGAGCTGATTTCCGAAATGTGTGAGACGAGAAAAGCCCTGATCCGGGCTATGGACCGGAACGTCACACAGAAAGCCGGAGTGTTCGGCCTGGAGGAGTTCTGCGCACCGGCGGAGGGTACGCAGGTAAAGCCGGGCTTTGACAAGTGGTCGGCCATGCTCTCGGGCGGGATGGTGGAGGCCGCGCGCAGGGACCTGAAGGAGTATCTGGATTTTTATGCGGGCAGCGGAAAGCTCGACGACGCGTTTCTGTGGAAATTTTATCTGGAATTTAACCGGATGTTTGACACGGTGACAGATGACGCGGCCATCCGCCTGTACGACATTTTTCCGGGACGGAAGGATCAGTGGCATACAGCCAGGCCTATACATCGGTGGGTCATATGAAGGAGTATATTGACCGGGTACTGGATTATCTGAAGGAAAACCAGGCGGCCGGAGCGGGGCAGGAGAACCATATCGAGCTGGTAAAGCGTTATATTCACGAGAATCTCGATAAGGACATCCACAGGGAGGACATCGCCAGGCAGGTGCATTTAAACGAGGATTACCTTTCCCGTATCTTCAAAAAGAAGATGGGCATCTCCCTGAAGGAATATATTATTTCCGAAAAAATATCCGTGGCCCGGCAGATGATCCGCACCACGATGCTGCCCATCAGCTTTATCGCGCTAAAGATCGGCTACAGCAATTATTCCAATTTTTCCAAAACCTACAAAAAGGTGACGGGGATTTCGCCCACGGAGGAACGAAAGGGAGAATTGTCAGAAAATGAATAGAAAAAGTCGGATTTTGCCAGGCAGGACGCTTCTGCCTGGTATTTTTCTGCGATATGGTCAGAAAATGACATGACAGGGTCAGGAGAATTACAGCGTTTCAGAAGCGAAAGACTTATAATGGAGCCATCTTAAAAAACAGCAGGAGGAAAATGAGATGAGGAGATTTCTGGCACTTGCGATCGGTTTGTGTATGGTGATGACGGTATTCGCCGGCTGCGGCGGGAGCGGGGAGGATCCCGGAGAAAAGCAGGATCCCGGAAAGGAACAGGATGCCGCCGGTTCTGCCGCGGAGGGCAGCGAGACGGCGGAGAATGCCGGACAGACGGTGGGAGAGGAAGGCGGAGAGTCGGCGGGAGAAGAAGGCGAAAGCGACGGCTGGGACTATGATTTTTCGGACCGGCCCCACTATACGATTAAGATCATGATGTTCGGCGATGCGAATTCCGAGGACTGCGATGCGGTGGCGGCAAAGCTCAGCGAGATTACGGAGGAAAAGTTAAATGCGGACGTGGAACTGACGCGCGTGGGGTTCGGCTCTTTTGAGACACAGCTGAATCTGGCGCTGTCCTCCGGGGAGGAGCTGGATTTATTCAACCCCCATGCCATGGGTCTGACGACACTTGTAAACAACGGGCAGGTCATGGAGCTGGACGGGCTGCTGGACAACTACGGGAAGCGGTTAAAGGAGGAGATCTCTGAGGAAGACTGGAAATGCGCATCGGTAAACGGATCGATCTATACCGTGCCCTCCAACAAGGAAAAGGCCCATGGGATCGGCTTTGTGATGCGGAAGGATATTTTGGACGAGACCGGCGTGAAGGTGGAGGATATCAAAGATCTGGACGACCTGCACGACGTCCTTGTGATCGTGAAAGAAAAGCATCCGGAGTTGTATCCGGTGGTGACGAATTATGGCAGCCTGTTCTACTCTCTGCCGGTGGATCCGCTGGGAGATTCGAACTATCTGGGCGTCCTGCAGGATCCGTACACGAGCAGCGATCTCACAGTGGAAAATTTTTATGAATCCGATTTTTACAGGGAGATCTGTGAGCGGATGTTCCGGTGGAGTAAGGAAGGCCTGATCATGCCGGACGCCTCCACCAATTCGGAGGGCGCGAAGCAGCTGATCCAGGCGGGAAAGGGCTTCGGACAGTTTATCAACGAGAATCCGGTGACAGAGACGGAGCGCTCCGTTGCCTGCGGGACAGAAATGGTCTACTGGGAATACAGACAGCCCGTATCCATGACCAGTGACGCGGCATACGGCATGTGTATCAGTGAAAACTCCGGCGATCCGGAGCGGACCATGGCGCTGATCGAGCTGATGTACACGGATCCCGAGGTGGCCAACCTTGTGATCAACGGCATTGAGGGGATGCACTATCAGGTGATCGACGAGGAAAACGGCATCATCGATTATGTGGACGGCCAGGATATGTCCAGTGTGGGTTATTCGCGCTATCCCTATGGATGGCCGAACCAGCAGTTAAGTATGATCTGGAACGGTTACAGCGCGGATATGTGGGAACGGTATCGCGAATATAACGAGTCGGCGGTCCAGTCTCCGGCCAAGGGATTTATCTTTGACAATACCGCTGTGCTCAATGAGATCACGGCATGCTCGAACATCGTCGGAAAATATAACAATGCGCTGCTGTGCGGTTCCCTGGATCCGGCGGAGGCGATCGATAAGTTCAACGCCGAGCTCTATGACGCGGGATTACAGGCGATTATCGACGAGAAACAGGCGCAGCTGGATGCCTGGGCGCAGAACAATTAACGGATTCCGATTTCCTGGGAGTGAGCAGTATGAAGAATGAGAAACAGAACAATGCGCGGCCGGCGGTATGCCTGCGCGCAAAAAACAGACGCTACCGGCCCCTGTATGCCATGATGGTCCCGGGGCTGCTCTATCTGGTGATCAATAATTATATCCCCATGGCCGGAATCGTGATCGCGTTTAAGCAGGTGAATTATAAGGCGGGCATCTTAAAAAGCCCATGGGTGGGATTTAAAAATTTTGAGTTTCTTTTTAAGACAAAGGACGCGCTGACCATCACCCGGAATACCATCGGCTATAACCTGGTGTTTCTGATCTTAGGGCCTTTGCTTGCGATCACGGTGGCCATACTGTTAAACGAATTAAAGAGCAAAATGGCGAAAAAGGTGTATCAGACCGTAATCCTGGTGCCGTACCTGATCTCCATTGTGGTGGTGAGCTATCTCGTCTACGCACTGCTTGCGACAGAGGCCGGCTTTGTCAACAACAGTGTGCTGGGGGCCTTCGGGGCGGAGCCGGTAAGCTGGTATTCCGAGGCGAAATACTGGCCCGTGATCCTGGTGCTGGTTCATATCTGGAAAGGGTTCGGGTACAGCTCCATCATCTATTATGCCGCGCTGGTGGGGATCGACCGGACCTGTTATGAGGCGGCGGCCATCGACGGGGCCACCCGCTGGCAGCAGATCCTCCACATCACCCTGCCGGGGTTAAAATCCACGATCATCACACTGACGCTGATGTCCATCGGAAAAATGTTTTATTCTGATTTCGGCCTGTTTTACCAGGTGCCCATGGATTCCGGAGCGCTGTATGACGTGACGAACACCATCGACACCTATGTGTACCGGGGACTGATGAAGCTGAACAATGTGGGCATGTCCTCGGCTGCCGGACTTTATCAGTCATTTGTAGGATTTATTCTGGTGCTGACGGCAAACCTGGTGGTGTCTAAAATCAGCAAAGATGATGCACTCTTTTAGAAAGGCGGTGGCGTAGTATGGTATCCAATGGGAAAGGTTTTCAGAGAGCGGCGCATGTGGTTATGATCCTGTTGTGTGTATTCTGCCTGTTTCCGTTTGTTCTGCTGATCTCATCCTCGATCACGGATGAGATGACCCTGATCCGGGAGGGGTATTCGGTTATACCAAAGGTCGTCAGTTTTGACGCTTACAAATATCTGTTTGTGAGTTCAAAGGCGATTGCGCGCGGGTATAAGATCACGGTCTTTGTCACGGTGATCGGGACGCTTGTCAATCTGACGTTTACGACGCTTCTGGCGTATCCGCTGTCCAGAAAGGATCTGCCTCACCGCAGCTTCTTTTCCTTTTTCGTCTTTTTTACCATGCTCTTTAACGGGGGCGTGGTGCCGTCCTATATGATGTGGACGCAGTTTTTTCACATCAAAAATACGTATGCGGCTCTGATTGTCCCAAACCTGATGATGGGCGCTTTTTACGTGATCATGATGCGGACAAATTTTTCGTCCAATATCCCGGATGCGGTGATCGAGGCGGCACGGATCGACGGAGCCGGCGAGTGGCGGATTCTCTCACAGATCGTGCTCCCCATGTCCCTGCCCATCATTGCGACCTTAACGCTTCTGGTGGGGCTGCACTACTGGAACGACTGGGTCAACGGACTGTACTACATCAGTAAGTATAAATATTACAGCATTCAGGTTCTGTTAAACCGGATGCTGCAGGACGTGCAGTACCTCATGAGCAGTTCAGGCGCTGCGGGGATGGATTCCATGGACAGCGCGATTCCGGCAACCGGGATCAAGATGGCGGTGGCCGTTGTGGGCGCGCTGCCGGAGCTGGCGGTCTATCCGTTTTTTCAGAAATATTTTGTGAAAGGGATCACCATAGGAGCGGTGAAGGGGTAAAAGGATATGAAAATAGAGATGCATGTACATACGGGCGAGGGAAGCTTTTGCGGGAAGGTGCCTGCCAGGGATGTCGTCCGGCAGTATGCCGGAGCGGGCTTTGACGCGATTGTGCTGACAAATCATTACGGCGCCATGATCGTGGAGGGATTTGAGCACGAGGCGATCGGGAAATGGGAGAGCTTCGGGGAATCGCCAAAGGAGCGGTCAGAGCGGTACAGGCTGGCATATGAGCTGGCGCGCGCAGAGGCTAAAAGCTGCGGTCTGAAGGTCTTTTACGGCATGGAGCTGACCCTGACGGAGGGGGTGGAGGATTATCTGCTCTATGGCATAGAGGAAGATTTTGTCCTGAACTACCCGGACATTTACAGGATGACGTTAGCAAAGGTCGCGGATATCTGCCGCAGGGAGGGGATCGTGCTGATTCAGGCGCATCCCTGCCGTGACGGATACCCGGGTTTTTCACGGGAATGCCGTCTGCAGCCCGCGGAGTATCTGGACGGCGTCGAGTTAAACCAGAGCCCGGATCACGGCAACAATAATGAGAAGGTGCTCGACTGGATAAAGGAGCACCCAGAGAAGCTGGTGACGGCGGGCAGCGACTATCACAAGCCGCATTACCTGGGGTGCGGGTGGATCGAGACGCGGCGCGACATAGAGGACGTCCACGGGCTGGCGGAGTGCCTTAAGACGCGGCAGTACGACTGTTATTCGAAGGCAGCCGGACGGCTCACGTCGTATCTGGATGCGTGAGATACAATGGGAATGGAACGAATGGTGATGTGACAATACGGAGGCAGGGATGAACATGGAATATCTGGTTTCTCAGCTTATCTATATGCCGCGCATCTTCCTCGCGCTTGCCTGCGGCATCGCGCTGGGGTATGAGCGCAAGCGTCAGATGAAGACCGCGGGGGTGACGACGCACGCGATGGTGGCGGGCGCCTCGGCCCTGATGATGATCGTATCGAAATACGGATTTTTCGATGTGATCGGGTTTGACAGCGTACAGCTGGATCCCTCCCGGATTGCCGCCGGCGTGGTGACAGCCATCAGCTTTCTGGGGGCCGGCGTCATTTTTAACCGGAAGATGAATATCAGCGGCCTGACCACCGCCGCGGGCCTCTGGATGACCGTGGGGATCGGCGCTGCGATGGGGAGCGGGATGTATGCGGCGGGGATTTTGTGCACGGCGGTGGTGCTGCTCATGCAGGCAGTGGCGCACTGGAGACACAGCCTGTACAAACCGCACGTGATGGAGTGTGTGGAGCTGACGGTGGAGGAGTACCGCGATCTGCCGCCCATTCTGGAGAAAATATCCGGGAACCGGAAATGCATGATCACAAACATGTCCATCACACGTCAGAGTGACCGGCATATAAAGGTAAAAATATATGCCAGTCATGCCAATGATTTCTCCTTAAAAAATACCATCGAATTTATGGAGAGTATTCCGGAGATTACATCTGTAAAATACTGACGGGAGAGGAAGACAGCAGTATCGTTACTTTACAACCAGCTCATTTTTTCGCCACTGACTTGGCGACATCCCGTATACATTCTTAAATGCCCGGGAAAAGTGGAGCTGATCCGGATAGCCTACCGCGTTGCTGATATCCTTGACGGACAGTCTGGTCGTGCGCAGAAGACGTTCGGCCTTGTTCATGCGGTAGGTGATCAGAAATTCCTGCGGGCCTATGCCGAGCTGGTCGCGGAATAACTTACCCAGATAATTGCGGTGGATTTTGCAGAACGCGGCGATATCGGAGACGGTAATATCGTTCTGAAAATTCTGATGGATAAAAGTAAATGCCTGTGCCAGATAGTTGCTGTGCATATTGTCAGTGAAAGGAACCCTGCGTGAGGCGGAAGAACGCGTCAGGCAGTCAAGGAACAGGTAGAGACTGGATATCAGGTTAAATGTGGTCTCTTCGGCATGCTGAGCCATATAAAGCATAGTATCCTTCATTTTATCTGTATAGTATGGATCGGAGGAGCGGTAAACGGGATTGTCAATGGAGAGACCAGCGGTCATCAGTGCCTCCCTTACATGCAAACCGTTGAATTCGACCCAGGTGTACTCCCAGGGATGCTGTTCGTCAGCCGTATAGGTGGTCACCTGCCCGGGAACGATCAGAAAACCCTGTCCGCTGTGGATATGATAAGTCCGCTCAATACCATTCGAATCTGTGGCCACAAGCGTTCCGCAGCCGGATATGACATAGTGAAACAGATAGTGCGTACGGATATGCGGCCCATAAAAATGCAGGGGGCCTGTCTGCGCATAGCCGTACTGATACATACACAGATCGATAAAACTTTGATTTTGTAAAGTGTTATAGTGCTCTTCCATGGCAGCCTCCTGTTGTATCCTTATCTGTCTTAAATATACCAGAATGCACACTGATATGCAACTATGAAATAAAATGTTGCACCACAGCATATAAGTAGTGTATGACAGGTATTTCCAAAAGCAGTTCTCTTCAATATAATAATTCCAGTCTGATGCATATAGACGCAAATTCAGAAAGTTCGGCCGATTCTTTTTGAAATTCAAAGAAGGTAACAGTTTTATAAACGATGAAAGCTCAAATGTTACAGATGTGAGATTTGGGTATATTTATTAACGCCTTTTGTGAATGGAGGAAGATAATGATGAGCAGATGGATAAAAAAGGGGATTTCTGTATTATGCGCAATGATCATGGTGGCCGGGTGTCTGACGGGCTGCGGCGGCAGATCAGGCGCTACGGGCGGCAGTCTGATCTTTCTGATATGGGATCCGGGACAGAAAGCCGGCATGGAGGCAATCGCAGAAGCCTATATGGATCAGCACCCGGAGGTAACCATTGAAGTGCAGGCAACCGGCTGGGATGAGTATTGGACGAAGCTGGAGGGTGCAGCTACCAGCAATACCATGCCGGATATCTTTTGGATGCATTCGAATCAGATGTTCAAGTATGCGGACAATGGCTATCTGGCGGACTGCTCTGAAATCATTGATGAAGCGAATTATTCGGAGATTGCAGTGGATAACGCAAAGGGCAGCGACGGTAAGATATACGGCGTACCGAAAGATAAGGACACTATCGCGCTGCTCTACAATAAGGATCTTTTTGACGCGGCGGGCGTGGCATATCCTACGCCGGACTGGACCTGGGACGATCTGGAGGATGCTTCTGTGCAGATCAACGGGAAGACCGGTAAATATGGTTATATGGCCTTTTCTCATGATCAGATCGGTTACTGGAACTTCGTCTATCAGAACGGCGGACAGATTCTGAATGAGGAGGGAACAGAGGCGAAATTTACGGATCCCTCAACAGCGGACGCAATCAGATATTATATCGGCATTCAGGACAACGCATGGTGTCCTACACAGGCACAGTTTGCGAATACGGGTGCTTCGGAACTGTTTTTCTCCGGCGAAGGGGCCATGTACTATGCGGGTAACTGGGATCTGGTAAACCTGTGCAGGACATACCCTGAAATGAACGGCAGATGGGATGTATCTGTGCTGCCAAAATGTCCGAATCCGGCAAACGGAGACGGCCGCGCGGTGATTTCCAACAGTGTATCCTACGCTACCGCAGCAGACGGTAAGAACAAAGAACTGGCAATGGATTTCCTGGCATTTCTCGGTTCGGAAGAGGGACAGAGGATTCAGGGAGAATCCGGTGTGGCAATCCCGGCTTATAACGGTCTGGAAGATACCTGGGTGAAAACGTTTGCGGACAATGATTATCAGCTCAATGTGGAATGCCTGACTGAAGCGTTCGATTACAGTGTAAAATATGTGAATAATCCGTCCCGTCCGTCATGGGAACCGAAAGTGGAGCAGATTATGCTTGATATCTATGCAGGTACCGTGACAGTGGACGAGGGAATCCAGAAGATGCAGGATTCCGTGATGGAAGCGATTGCGGAATACTGATCTGTGTTTCAGAAAGCTGGAATTCGGAAAACAGGAGAGACTCTGCACAGTGGAATCAAGGAGGTTAGTATGAAGAAAAAAGTAAGAACAGACCAGGATCATTTCTGGGGATATCTGATGGTAGCGCCGACCATAATCGGGCTGCTTGTGCTGAACGTATATCCTTTTTTACAGACAATTTACTTAAGCTTTACCAATGCAAAGGTATTCGGGAAATACAGGTTTGTAGGTCTGAGCAATTATGTCAAAATGATAACAAATGAGGAATTTTTGCGGGCAACCTGGAATACAATCCTTTTCTGTATTCTGACCGTGCCGTTGGGGGTGTTGCTGGCTCTGGTAGTGGCAGTGCTGCTCAATGCAAAGATTAAAGGCAAGACGGCGTTCCGGGCCATTTTTTTCCTGCCTATGGTGGTGGCGCCAGCAGCGGTTGCCATGGTGTGGAAGTGGATGTTTAATGCGGAATATGGTATTATCAACACTGTTTTCCACACTCATATCGACTGGATCACCGATCCGAATGTGGTCATTGTCACGGTTGCCATCGTGGCCGTCTGGAGTGCCATCGGCTATGATGCCGTGCTGCTGCTCTCGGGAATCCAGAATGTGTCCAAAAGCTATTATGAGGCGGCAGGACTGGACGGATGCAATAAAATACAGCAGTTCTGGTATATCACGCTGCCGATGGTATCCCCGACGCTCTTTGTTGTCCTGATCATGCGTCTGATGGCTTCGCTGAAAGTGTACGATCTGCTTTATATGATGGTAGGAGAAGGCAACCCGGCGCTGGGAAAATCGCAGTCGCTGATCTATCTGTTCTACCGTGAGTCCTTTGTTTCCGGCAACCGCGGTTATGCGTCCGCAATCGTCATCTGGACGGTATTGCTGATCGGCATTGTGACGCTGCTGCAATTCCTGGGGCAGAAGAAATGGGTCAATTACGAAGTTTAATGCAGACGGAAAGAAAGGGAATAGGTATTTAAAATGAAGAAGAATAGAGGAATGTCCACAGGACTGACATACGCGGCATTGATAATCGGTTCTGTTGTTATGATCTTTCCGTTTGTATGGATGCTGCTGACTGCATTTAAGACAAACGCGGAAGTCATGCAGATTCCGCCGACTATATTGCCGGAGAACTGGAATCTGGATTCTTTTGCAAAGGTAACGGACCTTCTGCCCTTCGGCAATCTTTATCTCAACACGATCCTGCTGATCGTCGGACGGGTGGTCTGTGCCGTTGTATTCTGTTCCATGGCAGGGTATGCTTTTGCCAAATTAAATTTCAGAGGGAAAAATATTCTCTTTACGCTGATCATTATACAGCAGATGATACCGGGACAGATATTCATTATTCCTCAGTATCAGATGATCGCGAAACTGGGTGCCGGCAATACACTGTTTGCCCTGATTTTTCCGGGAATCGTCAGCGCTTTCGGCACATTTTTTCTGCGTCAGGCGTATCTGGGCATTCCGGACGAGATAGGAGAGGCCGCTTATCTGGACGGCTGTAACCGGTGGCAGACGTTTATTAAGGTCATGGCGCCTCTGACAAAGGCATCGGTTGCGGCGCTGGCCGTTTTCACGGCAGTGTTCGCCTACACAGACCTGATGTGGCCTATGATCGTCAATACAGATATCAATGCGACTACATTGTCGGCAGGCCTGTCCAGCTTAAACGGTCAGTTCAGCACAAATTATCCGGTGCTGATGGCTGGTTCGTTACTTGCCATGCTGCCCATGATCGTGCTGTATCTGCTGTTCCAAAAACAGTTCATTGAGGGCGTGGCTATGACCGGCGGAAAATAGTATAGGAGACAGACCATGAGACGAATCACTTTACATACGAAGAATACAACCTACCAGATCGGGATTCACCGATTGGGATTTCTGCTGCATTTATATTATGGCAGCAGGACGGAATGCGATATGAGTTATCTTCTGCAGGCTTACGACCGTGGCTTTTCAGGGAACCCGCACGATGCTGCAGGTGACAGGACGTTGTCACTGGATGTCCTGCCGCAGGAGTTTCCCTGTTACGGAACGGGAGATTTCCGCAGCGCGGCCTTTAACGTACGCAGCCTGGAAGGGGTACACGGCGTGGATCTGCGTTATCAGAAACACCGGGTGAGACGAGGAAAGTATGCGCTGCCGGGACTGCCTGTGGTTTATGAAAGCGAGGATGCCCTTAAGAGAGAACAGCGGTTTCTGACAGGAAAGATGGAGCGGCCGGTACAGGGGACAGAACCTCACAGTGAAGAAGAACAGGAGATCTGTTCTGGTACACAGGGGGCATACACGCTGGAAGTAACCCTTGCCGACCAGAATGTGGGAATCAAAGTCATTCTGCTCTACGGTGTGCTGCCTGACCTGGACGTGATTACCCGCAGTGCGGTTGTACGTAATGTGGGAGAAAAAGAACTTTTCCTTTGTAAAGTGTTCAGCTGTACTTTGGATTTTCTGCGGGGAGACTACGACCTGCTGCATTTCCATGGACGCCATGCAATGGAGCGGAATGCAGAACGGATTCCGGTGATGCACGGGAAGCAGAGTTTTGGCAGTCGAAGAGGAACATCCAGCCATCAGCACAATCCCTTTGCCATACTGGCGGAGCGGGAAACCACGGAGGATTATGGCGGCTGTTACGGGATGGCTTTTTTGTACAGCGGCAATTTCAGCTTTGAGGCAGAACAGGATCAGTATCATCAGGTACGAATGCAGCTGGGGATGTCAGACGAGATGATGGATTATCCCTTATCCGCAGACGAATGCCTCTGTGTGCCGGAAGTGGCAATGGCGTATACAGCGGACGGCCTTGCCGCGCTGTCCCATATTTTCCATAAGGTAATCCGGGAGCATGTATGCCGCGGCCGGTATAAGACGGCGAGAAGGCCTGTGCTGATCAACAGCTGGGAGGCAGCTTATTTCCATTTTACGGGAGAAAAAATTTTAAAAATGGCCGAACAGGCGGCAAAGCTGGGCGTGGAAATGCTGGTGCTGGACGACGGCTGGTTTGGAAAACGGGATGACGATAACAGCGGCCTCGGAGACTGGTATGTCAATGAGAAGAAGCTGGGGATGCCGCTTGCCAGACTTGCAGACAAAATAAATGATATGGGAATGCAGTTCGGCCTTTGGATCGAGCCGGAAATGGTTAACGAGGACAGTGATCTTTACAGGCAGCATCCGGACTGGGCCTTTACGATTCCAGGGCGACAGCCCTGCAGATGCCGCAATCAGCTTGTGCTTGATTTTTCCAGAAAAGAAGTGGTGGATCATGTATTTGAGCAGATTGCTGGCGTACTGGACAAAGTCAGTGTATCATATATCAAGATGGATATGAATCGCAGCCTGTCTGATATCTGCACGCTGACGACGGAGTCCTACCAGAATTATGCAAAGACCATGCATTGCTATGTGCTGGGCGTATATGATTTCCTTGAGCGGATGACCGCACGTTATCCACATATATTGTTCGAGGGATGCAGCGGGGGCGGCGGCAGGTTTGACGCAGGGATGCTGTATTATACGCCGCAGATCTGGTGCAGTGATGACACGGACGCCATAGAGCGAATCCGTATCCAGCATGGAACCTCTTTTGTTTATCCGATCTCAGCGGTGGGTTCTCATGTGTCCGCTTCGCCGAACCACCAGACGGGACGGCAGACGAAGCTGTTTACCAGAAGTGTGGTTGCCATGGCTGGCAGTTTCGGCTATGAACTGGATTTAAATCTGGTCAGCGAAGAGGAAAAGGATGAGGTGAAGGAGCAGATTCAGGATTATAAAAAGTACTGGAATCTGATCCATAATGGCAGATATTACAGACTGCATGATCCTGAACGGGACAGGGAAGCGGCGGCATGGGAATTCGTCTCCGGGGATGGGACGGAAATGCTGTTAAATGTGGTGAGGCTGGATGCCCATGGCAATGCACCGATCAATTTTATCCGCTGCAAAGGATTGCGGCCAAAAGCCCGCTATCGCTGCATAGAGGAAAAGAGAGTCGTCAGGGAATATCACAGCGGTGCGCCGCGCAGGGACAGAAAACAGCTGGAGGGAAGAATCTGTGACGGAGCTTCCCTGATGTGTGCCGGTGTGCCGATCCCCATGGAGCTGGGTGAGTATGAGGCTATGCAGGTGTATTTCAGACTGCTGGATACAGAGACTTAATTCCGGTTCTGCCAATAAGAATGATAAGGTTACTTTTCACACTCACGCCAGTGCAGGGCACGCCGGACAACCGGTATCACGACACTATGCCGTGGTACCGGTTGTCTGCTCCTTTTTTTCGGGCGGACGTCTGCGGTTGTAAATATCCGATATTTCCCGGTATACATTCCCTCCTTCCGAACGCAGCAGATGAACCACACTCATCCCGTCGCAGATGCAGCAGAGGTTTTCCTGACTCCGCAGCGTCACGGCCTGCCTCTGTTTCCGTTTATATACCCGCGCCAGACGCTCACAGAGTGAATTGTCCGCAGGTACCTGCCTGTCATGCAGAAACAGAAGTTCGTTTTCCTTATACTTCTGCAGGCGCAGAAATAGGTTATATCCCTCCCGGTAATGCAGCATTTCACGGAAGAGCGTAAGCATCCGGCTGTCCAGGTCAGCTCCGGCTCGTTCTGTATGCTTCCGGTCAGATACCGGATATCATGCTGTGTGCATTCCTGATGGCCGGTTCCGTAGCTGTAAAACGTGATGTCATGGTCATGGACAACGGTTCCCGCGTAATTCTCCAGCGGTGTTCCTTTTATTCCCGCATGCCCTTTCTTTTCCCTTCCTGTATAAAGGGCAGCACCTGCGGACGGGGATGCCGGTACCAGTACCTGCGCACTTTTCCCGTTTTGAACTGCAGCAGTTCCATAACCGTGAAATGAAGCAGGAGCTGGGTATTCCTTCTGCATGCTTCTGTATGTTTCACCGGAACGGAATGCTTCCGGTTCTCTTCTGACGGCACGGTACCGGTACTGCAGGGCGGTGTATTCCTCAAAGTCTGCCCGGATCATGTTTCCGATCCTTCCTGTCCCGGTAATGTCTCCATGATGTCACGGACGGCATCCGTGTAATTCCGCATCAGTTCATTCTCCCTTTTCAGGCAGCGGATCAGCTCCTTGTGTGCGGTGTTTTTTTCAGAAGTTCCATGAGCTGTTCCATTTCCCGGATCCGCTGCTCCTGTTCCCTTATGATTTTTTCCTGTAAGTTCTGCTGAATTGGAAAATACATATCCTTAAATTCCCGGAACGGATTTTGGGGCAAAGGAGCGATTGACACTATCAGCGGGCAATTGGATAAAGAGCTTCCCGGGCTTCGAGGATTTACGTCTCGAAATCTTCGGTATATGCGGACGTTTTATGAAGAATGGAAAATTCTGGATTACGCCGGACAAATTGGTGAAACTGCGGAAATTGTATCTGGCAATTCGGAACTTACAAATTCCAAAACTGAGGAGATGATATCATGACAAAACTTTTCTCCTTCAAAGTTCAGCCATCCTCTGTGAAACGGGCGAATCATGCTCGCATGAATGAGTACGTTTTGCAGAGGATGAGCGGAACACCCGTAGATGAACAGCGCATATGCCTGTGGCATTTGCGCTAATCAGCTGCGTTAGCAGCGAAGAGCGCTGTAAGCCCGATTTTGCGAATGGCGCAGGCTGAACTTTTTCGCTAAATTTAAAATATGTTTTTTAGTTCGTGATTTGTCATAATCGACTGAATAGAACAGGGGGCAGCCCGTTTTCTGGTATTAAGAACACAAAACAGGTGAATGCTGCAAAACATAAAGTGGTAAACAGCAGGCCTGTTTTCCCGACAACAGGTGTTTTGTATTTTGTAGACAATAGTATAACATTAAGGACAAGAGAAACTGTACATAGCACTATATCCAAAATAAAATTGGCAATGACAATACTTTTGTTGCTGTCCATGAATCCTAAAGTGAAAAAAACCATTATAAACAGACCATAATTTACACAGATCCAAATAATTATTTGTTTTGATGACAGCTTAAATTTTTTCATTATTAACCTCCTCGCCTATCCCAATAGCATGTCTGATTTCATCAACATCACATTTCAATTTCACTAATCCAATTACAAATAAAAAAAGTGAAATAATAGCAACAATAATGATATAGCTGAATATACCTATGAAAATGTGTTTATACCATTGTCCTGTCCATGCTAATGGCAATATTCCCAAAGTTAATGAAACCAAATAGCCTACGCCCTGCTTCACTGGCTCATATTCAACATTCTCGCTAAACATATAAGCAACACCACAAGCTGTTCCAAGCCAGGTAAATGTAGCAATCTGAACAATAGTTGCAAGTAGTTCGTTGCTGTATTCGTTTTTTAAGGCAGGAAGAACAAAATAGAAATCGCCTGTATTCATACGCAGTGAAACTATGATTGAAAACAACAAATATGCAAAACACCCAAACAGGAAACCTGCTGTTCCAAACTTCAATGCTTTCTTCTTCAAAGTATCACCTCATATTCCTAAAGATTTTTTGATTTTTGGGATATATCTTCTTGAAACATAGGTTTGCGTATCATTCGAAAAGCGAATACAAATTCTTCCTATTATGCTTAAATCAATATCCCGAATTTTTTTGACATTTACAATTTCTGAATTGGAAATACGGAGAAACTGTTTTTTATCAAGAGCCTCTTCCAATTCATACAATCTGTACCGTATAGCATACTCACCCTGAAGTGTTTGAATATAGACTTTTTGGTTTCCTGTATATATTCGGAAAATATCTGTCACATATACAATTTTCGCCATATCGTCTTTATATGCTGTTAGTGTTTCAAGGCTCTTTCTATCAAAATCTGTAATATGCCCATATAGAGCATTGACCGTTCCGCTATGTTCTTGCGCCGTAATCAGAACTTCAATTTCCTTTACGGAATGGTCTATATTTATCCCTACTTTCAAAATGCCACCTCCTGTCTGAATCCCAATTATACCATAAATATTTTCAAAATCTATGTTTCGACTGTATACGGTAGTGAATTTGCGATAAACGGCAAAATAATATGTTGACATTTTCATATGTTGACATTTTCATAAATTATACTTGATTTTTCATCTGCAAATGGTATACACTACAATGATTTGGCAAATTATTGTTAAATGGGTGGGAGGACTGGGAATAAATGAGAAGGAGAGCAAAACTATGCATGATTTTCATTACATTTCCAAACATGACCCAAAGGTACGGGAAGCCTACAAAGACATCCAGAATATTCTCAGAGAGGCGCAGGATTTATTAAGACCCAAATTCACATTCAGGTTTGACGTTGTTGGCAGTTACAAAAGAAACATGATCACCTATGACAGCAAATTAAATGCGGGTTATGACTTTGACTTTAATATCGAGATAAATGATGATGAAACATACAAGCCGAAACAGCTAAAAAATATGCTTCAAAAGGCGATAGGTGCTGTCTGTGTGAAATACGGATATGATTACCCAGAAGATTCCACGCGCGTATTGACAATCAGGATGAAAAACAGGCGGAAATCCCGCATTCTCCATAGCTGCGATTTTGCAATCGTAAATAATTATATTGATGGTAAAGGATATGAGCGCCAGGAATATATCCACTTTGACAAACAGCATGGGAACTATACATGGTGTGAACAGCCGGATGGATATTATATGCTGCCAGAAAAGATTGACTGGATTAAGAAAAATGACTTGTGGGATGTTCAGATGCGGAACTTATACATTGAGAAGAAAAATAAAAACAATAATCCGGATGTTCATTCGAGGGCTGTTTTTGCTATGGTTATTCATGAGATATGCCAGAAGTTCGGGTTTTATGAAGATGAAAAATAAATAAAGTAAATGCCCGTGTCTCCCTTTTCGGAGTCACGTGCGTTTTTTTGTTGTGCAAAGTAAGCAGATGGTTTACAATAAATATATCGGATACAGACAACTTTTATCACACATCCGGTTCTGCAGTAACAAATTTTGTGATAAGCTTTCTGTTCCGCACGACAGGCTTGCGCAGGAGATTTTGAAGGATAAGTTTGATCCTGGCAGCGTAATACTTTCGAAGGAATATGATAAGGAAATCCTGGAAACGGCTATTGCCATTTTACCATATTTTCCTGCGATGATGCTGGAGTTTCAGGGCAATACAACTCCGATGGGTGTTGCGACATATGATAATGTGAAAATCCAGGAGATTCAGGAATATCTGCCGGCTGTAGAACAGGTACAGCGGCAGATAGAGATTGCGGAAGAATACAAGCTTAGTTTACACAAAAAAAGATGGTCACGAGGATGCATAACCCTGACAGAGAGGAGGCCTGACATGTCATTTAAGGCTGGTGTAGGTAAATCGGATTTTGAAGCTTTGCGGAAAGCCGATAATTATTATGTTGACAAAACAGATATTCTGTATGAACTTGCAGAAGAGACCGCCAATCAGGTTACGCTGTTTACCAGACCGCGAAGATTTGGCAAGACACTGATGATGAGTATGATGTCAAATTTTTTCAGTATAAGAAAAGACAGCAGAGATATATTTGAGGGCCTTAACATTACAACGCATAAAGAATTCTGCGAAAAGTGGATGAATCGGTATCCTGTTCTTTTGATTTCGTTTAAGGACGCCGAAGCTGATGAATTTGGCATTGCATACGATAAACTGAAAAACAGTATTGCCGATGTTTGTAAAATGATATCCGACCTGACGGAAAAACCTGTTGTCAACCGCGCTGACGTGCAGATTTTTGAGAGATTGATGTTTAACAGGGCCTCTGATGCGGAGGTACAGGGCTCTCTGAAAACGATTATGCGAATGATGCATGCCGTTTATGATAAAAAAGTGATTCTGCTGATTGATGAATATGATGTTCCCCTGGCGAAGGCGGGTGAGAAGGATACGAAGACGAATCATTATTATGATGCCATGCTGGATGTCATCAAAGGAATCATGAGTACTGCGGTAAAAGATAATGAATTTTTGGAATTTGCAGTGGTAACCGGATGTCTTCGGATTGCAAAGGAAAGTATATTTACAGGTACGAATAATTTTGCGTCATATTCTGTGCTGGATGAGGATTTTGCCGGTTATTTCGGTTTTTCAGAAAAAGAAGTAAAGGAGATTCTGGTTGCTGCAGACCGAAAGGATCAGGCAGACATCATAAAAGAATGGTATGACGGTTATGTGTTCGGAAACTGCCATGTATACTGTCCGTGGGATGTAATGAATTATATGTCAGCGCTGACAAAGAGAAAGGATGCAAAGCCGAAAAATTACTGGAAGAATACAAGTCATAATGGGATCCTGCGCACTTTTGTCGAGCGGACTGATTTTGATGTGACAGAAAAATTTGAGACGCTTCTGAATGGCGGAACGGTAGTGCAGTCGGTTTCCGATGAGCTTACCTATGATACGCTTCATGCCTCAGAGGATAATCTGTGGAGCGTGCTGCTTATGACAGGGTATCTCACAAAGGCTGATCCTGGAGAAGAGGGAGAAACCGTTTCTTTGGGGATTCCGAACAGGGAGATTGCATCTGTTTTTGAGGATACAGTAGTGGCGTATTTTAAGAATATTGCAGATACAGCGGAGGTTAACAGCCTGATCAACGCGTTGTGGGAAAGTGACGAAGAAGAAGCCTCCAGGCTGATATCAGACCTTTTGTGGTATACGATCAGCTATCATGACTATCATGAGGACTACTATCATGCGTTTCTCGTGGGAATTTTCGTTGGACGCGGATATCATGTCGAGTCAAATAAAGAGAAAGGATCCGGCAGGCCGGATATACTGCTCAAGGATAAAAGAAACCGCCGGGCGATCATCATCGAAGCCAAACGATCCCAAAAGGAAACCGACATGGAGAAGGACTGTGAGGAAGCGATTGATCAGATTGTGGCGAAAAAATATGCAGAGGGACTTTATGGATATACACAGATCTGCTGTTATGGGATTTCTTTCTTTCAAAAGCAGGCAAAAGTCAGGAAGCGGAAAGGTTGAAGTGCCGGACATCCGTTATGTGTTATAAAGAGGTGAAACCATCATGCAGGATCACAGAAACGATCAGAATCATCTTGAGAACATACACCGGATCGCCGTGCTCTCGGATACCCACGGCCTGCTGCGCCCTGAGGTGATCCGGGTGGTAAAAACCTGCGGGGCTGTGCTCCACGCGGGGGATGTGGGGACGCCGCAGGTGCTGCACACCCTTCGCGGGCTGGCGCCGGTCTTTGCGGTGCGAGGAAATGTGGACCGTGACGCTGCGCTTATAAAAGAACTGCCGCAGGAATGTCATGTCACGCTGGGCGGGATCCGGTTTTACCTGGTGCACGATAAAAAAGAGATTCCGTCGGAGCCAAAGGAGACAGATGTCGTGATATGCGGCCATTCTCACCGGTATGAGGAGGCGGAGGGGCCGGTCCGGCGTCTGAATCCGGGCAGCTGCGGGCCCCGCCGTTTCCGGCTGCCGGTGACGATGATGGTGCTGACGCTGCATGAAGACGGACATATTTTTACGTTGCAGAGGATTGACCTGCTCTCCGGCAAAGAGCGGCAGGAACCGGATCCTGGAAATCTGCCCACGGACCGGGAGCTCGACCGTCTGATCCGAAGCGTAGTCCGCCAGGTAAACGCCGGGCGGACGGTGGCGCAGATCGCGGCACGCACCCGTGCGCCGGAGGAGCTGGTGGCGGACATCTGCCGGATCTATGTGACGCATCCGGGGGTGGACATTGACGGGATCCTGGACCGGATGGAGCGGAAGAATCTGTGAGGAAAATGGAGGAGAGTGAGATGGAGACAGAACATATTTGCATAAACGATGCGGCCGGCCTGGCCGGGATGCTGACCGGCTATATCGGGGAGGACAGCAAATCGCTTCTGGATCTCGGCCGCGGGACGGCTGAGTCAAAAGAGATTCTGCTGCGTGCAACGCCGGAATACTGGGGCGTCGATTATGCGGGCGAGGGAAACGATGCGGTCATGGATCAGTACAACAGCGGGGAATTTCCGGAGGTGGAGGCCGACACGGTGCTCTGTGCGGGCTGCCTGGAGTATATAGAGGATCCCGACGCATTTTTAAGAAAAATGTGCATGGCTGCCAGGAAAGAAATCATTCTTTCTTACACCGGCGTAAATTCCGGGGAGACGGAGTCCGCCGGTGCGCTTTGCGGCAGGAAAAACAATATGACGCCAAAGGAGCTGATGCGGCGCTTCCGTCTCTGCGGCCTGGCGGTGCAGAGGGCGGACCGTGCCGGAAGTACCATGATATGGAAGCTGATCAATGAGAGGCGGATGATGATCCGGGTGGTGCAGTGGAAAAAGCTGACCTACCTGGAGGCCGTGGCGCTGTACGACCTGATGGAAGCCGTGGCGCAGACCAATGACCTTCCCGGCTGCATGATCGAGACCGGCTGCGCCCTGGGCGGTTCCGGCATCTGTATGGCGCACGAGAAGAAGGAGAGCAGGAGCCTCTTTGTGTATGATGTGTTCGGGATGATTCCGGCGCCCGGGGAGAAGGACGGCGCGGACGTCATAGAGCGCTACGACGTGATAAAGGAGGGAAAATCCCGGGGGATCGGGGGAGATACGTATTACGGCTATAAGGACAATCTGATGCAGGAGGTGGAGCACAGCTTTTGTGAGCTTCTCGGGCTGCAAAGTATCCGGGAAAAGGATATTACGCTTGTAAAAGGACTGTTTGAGGATACCCTGACCGGGGATCTGCCGGTGTCCCTGGCGCATATTGACTGCGACTGGTACGATTCGGTGACGGTCTGCCTGGAGCGGATCGTGCCGCGGCTGGTGCAGGGCGGGATGCTTGTGATCGATGATTATGACCACTGGTCCGGGTGCAGAAAGGCAGTGGATGATTATTTCAGAGACAAAAAAGATCGCTATCACTTTGTGCGCAAAAGCAGGCTGCATATTATAAAAAAATAAGTCTGCTCAGAGGAGAATCCAGCCCCATATCCGCCCGCCGAAAAGCAGTGCAATCGTCATCCCGAGACACAGGAAGGGACCGAAGACAATTGCCTCCGCTCTGTTTTTCTGTTTGGTAAAAAGAAGCGCCATGCACAAGACGCCGCCAAAGAAGAATGCCAGGAATGCGGAGAGAACCGCTGCTTTTATCCCCAGGAACAGACCTCCGGCTGCCATCAGCTTTATATCTCCGCCGCCGAAGGCGCCGGGGCGCACGCCGGCCAGAAGGAGCATCGGCACGCTGATGCACAGGGCGCCGGCACACCGGGAAGCGATACTGATTTCAGGGACACAGAAAAAAGATCCCAGCGCCAGCAGGGCGACTGCCATGCTGTACCGGTCCGGGATCTTTTTTGTCCGGATATCATGAACCGCGGCGGCTGCTAATATTACTACAAATGCATGCGAAAGCAGCAGCGCAGCGCCGTTTCCCTCACGAATCCATAATTCCATCCTGCCATTCATACTGATTCCGGCCTACAGCCTGGTGGCAATGGCGCCGACGATGAAAAATACCACCACGATTCCGATCATGACCGCCGGTGCGATCCAGGAAACGATCTTCATGAAAGCCAGCACGACCAGTACGACCACCGCAAGCATATAGAGCAGTACGATCAGCTCCACCAGTGAAAGGCCCTCTTCTCCCCGCAGGGTGTCCTTCATATTTTTTAACATGTTCACTCCTCCTGATTTTCTTTTGTTCTGTTCTACTATAATCCAGCCCTTTTCCTCTGTCAATCGGTTCCCGGCCGGTTCGTCCATTCTTTTTTCTCACACATCGATCTGTTGACACACAAACCATGTTGCGGTAGAGTAAAACGTGAAAGAAACGGATAAGATGGGAATGGAGGTTCTGATTTGACGGAATTATGGAAGGCAATTGTATTTGGCATTGTGGAGGGCATCACGGAGTGGCTGCCGGTCAGCAGTACGGGACATATGATCCTGTTAAACGAGTTCCTGACGCTGAATGTGAGTGAGGAATTCTGGAGTATGTTTCTCGTTGTGATCCAGCTGGGGGCGATCTTTGCGGTGGTGGTGCTCTTCTGGGGGAAGATCTGGCCCTTTGCGCTGGCCGGGAGCGCGGCGGATGCGTCCGGCAGGACAAAGACGGGCAGAAGGCGGGCAGAGACCGGGGCCGGTATGACTCATATGGCGGATCTGCGTCTCGGCCCGGTGGCGGTGCGGATGGATGTGATGATGAATTGGTTTAAAATCGTAGTTTCATGCCTCCCGGCGATCGTGTTTGTCCTGCTGGGGCTTGACGATCTCTGCGACGAGCTCTTTTATAACCCGGTCTGTGTGGCGGCGGCGCTGATCGTGTTCGGCGTTGCCTTTCTCGTGGTGGAGAGCAGAAACGCAGGGCGTCGGATGAAGGTGGAGGAGATGGGGCAGATTACCTTTGGGATGGCGGCGTTAATCGGCGTATTTCAGCTGCTGGCCGCCGCGTTTCCGGGGACCTCTCGCTCCGGGGCGACGATCATCGGGGCGCTGTTAATCGGTATTTCCAGGCGGGCGGCGAGTGAATTTACGTTTATCCTGGCGATCCCGGTGATGCTGGGGGCGAGCCTTTTAGAGCTTCTGGACTTCGGGTTTGCGCTGACGGGGGAGGAGTGGATGCTTCTTGGCTTCGGGATGGCCTCCGCGTTCCTGGTGTCCGTGCTGGTGATCCGGTTTCTGCTCGGGTATATCCGGAAGCACGATTTTAAGGTGTTTGGCTGGTACCGGATCGCGCTGGGGATCGTGGTGCTGTTCTACTTTTTTCTGCTGAAATAGGCTGTGGGAGGGAGAGGGATGATCGGCATATATCTCTGCGACGATGACGACGCTGTGCGCCATCAGATTCAGAATATACTGGAACGCAGCATCCTCATCGGGGAATACGACATGCGCATTGTGGCAAGCGTGCCCGCCGCGGAAGAGCTTCTGGAGGCGGTGCGCCGGGAAAAGGGAAAGCGGGGGATCTATTTCCTCGACGTGGAACTAAAGGACGGGGAGTGGGACGGTTTTCTTCTCGGCAGAGAGATCCGCAGGTCAGATCCCCACGCGACGCTGATCTATATCACCAGCTTCGGGGATCTCGCCTACCGCACCTTCCGGTATCATCTGGAGGCCTTTGATTACATGATTAAGGATCCGGCGCGGCTGGAAGCGGATGTGTCCCGGTGCCTTGCGGCCGTCGCGGAGCACCTCCTGGAGGAGAGGGCCGACCCGGATCAGATCTTTACCGTGCGCACGGGCGAGCGGCTGCGGCATATACCGGTGGCGGAGATCCTGTTTTTTGAGACCGCGCCCGCGGCGCATCATCTTTATCTGCATACCGCGCACAGCAGGATCGAATTTGTGGGGAGCCTGGGGGAGATCGGGGCTCAGCTGGGAGACCGGTTCCTGCGCGTTCACCGGGCCTATCTGGTGGCGGCGGACAAGATTAAGGAGATCGATTTCAGACATGGGACGCTGCGCATTGCGGGCCGGGAGTGCCTGGTTTCGCGCAAGGCGCGTTCCATGCTGCTCGCGCGTGTGGGAGGGGAGACATAAGATAATCCTTTTTTCTACCCCTGCTGCGTAACAAAGGACATAAAACTATATAAGTAGTATAAAGGGCATATGCACAACGCATACGCTATTTCTTTTGACTATGACACGAACAGATCAGCATGGTTATGCCCTCCTGTGGATTGGCTGAATCAGCCTTATCCTGCATGGCCGGCGTTAAACAGCTGCATAAGTCCATCCTGGAGAACCTGGGAGCAGTTTACTCCACGCTTTTCTACCAGGGTGGCCATCCACGCAGGAAGTGAGACATTTTTACGGACTGCCCTGGTGTCGGTTGCCGCCCGGTATGCGAACGTATCTATGCGGATGATGGAGCAGATGGCATTTTTTGGAATATCCAACTTATGCTGGGGAGTGGGAGCCGGGATTTCGTTCCCTTCATCCTCTGCCACAACGAGCCATCCGCTGGCGGCATCGGTAATCATTTCAATGGCATCATCAATACTGCTGCCGGTTGTAATGCATCCGGAAAGATCAGGCACTCTGCAGTAGTATTTAGTTCCGTCCTCATTAGGCACGAATGTTGCGGTATAGATATATTTCATGGTTCAGCCTCCTTTGCTGGCGGCAGGGAGGATTTATCTCCCTCCGCTTCGCCTGAACTGATAGCCGCTATTGTTCAGGTCTTTGATCGCTGTGTTCCGTGGGTTCATTGCCGCCCTACTTATAAGAATATTACACACAACAATACACAATATGTCAAGAAAAGTACACAACGATACACAAAAAATTTTATGCAAAAGAGGATGAATCTATACACCTGCTGCCAGATGATACTGTTGACGGTGCGGTGGCGGTTATGGCGCTGGACCGGGCGGTAAGGAATGGCGGGAGTGCGGGGAGCGTG